>NZ_CP034766.1:2535000-3135000 GCF_004006015.1 Rhodococcus sp. X156
GCCCGACCTGGAGCCGCCGGCGAGCTACGAGGGCGCCTACCTGGAGCGCCGCCGCAGCGCCGGGTTCGGGCTGTACCAGGCCATGGGCATCGGCCGGGACGACCCGGAGGGCCGGATGCGCCAGGGCGCGGAGAACTTCCGGTTCTTTGGCGCCCCGCACGTGGCGGTGATCAGCAGCCCCCGCGCGCTCGGCACCTACGGCGCCGTGGACTGCGGCGGCTACGTCGCCACCCTGCTCACCGTGGCCCAGAGCCTCGGGGTGGCCACCATCGCCCAGGCCGCCATCGCGCTGTACTCCGACTTCGTGCACGACTTCCTCGGCCTCGGTGACGACCGCTCGGTGGTGTGCGCAGTGTCGTTCGGCTACGCCGATCCTGCGCACCCGGCCAACTCCTTCCGCACCGACCGCGCCGAGCTCGACCAGGCGGTCACCTTCCTGCGCTGACGCCCGTGCGGCGCAGGAAGGTGACCGCGGCGCCGAGTCAGATCCCCCGCTGCACCACCGCCTGGGTGACCCGGTCGTCGATCGAGGAGACCGGGTTCTCCTTGCCCACCCACGAGTCGCCGCCGAAGTGCTTGGCGAAGATCTTCTCCGCCGTGCGGGTGGCGATGGCCTGCGTGGTCAGGGTGGGGTTGGGACCACCGAGGCTGTTCGCCAGGGCCGAGTTGTCGGTGATGTAGAGGCTCTTCACCCAGCGGGCCTCGGCGTCGGAGTCCAGCACGGAGTCCTGGTGGCTGATCCCCATGCGCATGCTCGACTGCACGTGCAGGATCAGCGGCGGCCAGTCGGAGCGGTGCACCGACTTGGCCCCGGCGGCCCGCATCAGCTCGACGGCCGTCCGCGTGCAGTGCTCGCGGTTGCGCCGAGTGCGGGCCGAGCGGGCGCGGTGGTTGATGGTGAGTCGCGGGACCCAACCGCCGTCGTCCGGGGGCAGGAACCCGGGCACCGTCACCCGGTTGCCGGGCTCGACGTCGTCATCGGTGATCACCAGCGCCCACAGCGTGCGGTCGGCGTCGGAGAGGGTGTTGAGCAGGTCGTGGCCGACGAGCCGGCCCATCGTGTCTGCCCCGGCCGAGCCGACCACACCACCGGCCCGGCCGTAGCCGTGGATGCCGGAGTCGCTGTAGTTCGCCGAGTACGCCTGCAGCGCGGGCGGCAGCGCCACCTGCTCGATCCCCCCGTACCCGGGCAGGTCGACCCGGGCGTTGGACCCGGCTCCCCCGGTCTGGCCGGTGTACTCGTCGAACACCCCGGCCACGCCGTCCAGGTGGTGGTCGGTCAGGCCCCGGCCCACCCAGTCGTTGGGGTTGGGCAGTCCGGAGTTGAACCACAGCCGGGGCGACTCGAGGGCGCCTGCTGCCAGCACCACCACCTTCGCCTGCGCCTCGTGGAACACCCCGTCGGTGGTGCGGAACCGGACGCCGTGCGCGGTGCGCTGGCCCCAGACGTCGTGCGAGAGGATCTGGGTGACCATGGCGTCGGTCACCAGGGTGACCGGCTTGCCGGTCGGTGACCACGCGTCGGCGGTGAGCATCATCGGGACGTAGGAGTTGTCGGTCGAGCGCCGGGCCTTGAGGTTGCGTGGTGCCCCGAGCGGCAGGTAGCAGCCCTGGTAGCAGTGACCGCACATGGTGCACCCCTGCGCCTCGGGGTAGTGCAGCCGCGCGTCGTCGTCGGTGCGTCCCGCGGTGCCCCCGGGCTGCAGGATCGCGTTCTGCTGGGCGCGGTGGGACGGGCCGGTGGTGTCCAGGGTGGTCTGGTGCGGCAGCCCGATGGCGGCGGCGCCGCGCAGGAAGATCTCCTCCTTCGCGCCCATGGGTGCGGTCTGGACGGGGAGGGTGGCTTCCACCCACTCGTAGTAGCGGCGCAGCTCCTCGTACCCGAAGGGAAACAGGTGAGCAGTATCGTACATGTCGCGGTCGGCGCCGTCGTAGCCGAGGAACGCCCCAGGGGCCGCGCGGGGTGAGTTGCCGAAGAAGTGCAGCGTGGTGCCACCCACTGCGGCCACCTGCCACACCCAGGAGTTCTGCGGGAGGTCCCGCAGCCAGGGTCCCTTGGACCGGTCGCCCGGGCCCTGTCGGAGGAACCCGGTGATGGGGTTGTTGGCGTCGTCCTCGAAGTGCGTCCACTCCTTCTCCGGGTCGGCGTAGCGCGGCCCGGCCTCGATCACCAGCACGTCGAGCCCGCGAGCGGCGAGCTCCTTGGCCACCACGGGGCCGCCGCCGCCGGAGCCGATGACGATCACGTCGGTCATGTCAGTCCTCCACGCGGTCGACGCCGCGGTAGTAGCCGAGAAATTCGTTGCGACCGTTGCTCACGCCCCGGTACTTGGTCAGCTCCCACCCCACCGGACGGCCGGTGAGGACGCGGCGCTGGCGGTCGAACGCCGAGTGCTCCGAGAACGCCGCGAAGGCGGCCAGCGTGGGGATGGCGTTGATGGCGAACTCGATGGGCAGCCCCGGCAGCCGCGGGTCGGTGTCCAGCAGCTCGAACACGTGCGCCTTGGCCTGGTGGCTCAGGTTGGCGAAGGGCGCGGCGAACGGTCCGTGGATGGACTGGGGAAACGCCGTCACCGTGAACAGGTTGACCAGCGCGGCGATGGCGATCGACCCGGTCTCCTCGATCCCGAGCAGCCCCTTGATCGGCTCGGGGATGGCCTCGTTGAAGGTCAGCTCGAGCGAGGCCGCCGTGCCCGGGGTGACCCCTCCGGGGCGATCGGTGGCCATGCCCTGGTGCTGGGAGTACCGGTCGTTGCCCGGCACCACGAACGCGAGAATGGCGTTGGTGGTGTCCCGCACTGCCGGCTCCAGCGGGTACGCGGCGGCCTCCGCGCCGGAGAAGATCCATCCCACGCTGGTCAGCGCCGCACCGGTCGCCGCCATTCCGGCGACGAATCGCCGTCGGCTCACCATTGCGTCTTGTGTTTCCACGCTCCACCCCCTGCGGTTCAAAACCCCTCGGTCGCCGAACAATACGAGAGATCGAACCGGCGCGCGGCACAAAGGAGTATTTGTACCGATGCGGAAACGCAGCGCAGTTTTTTACTACGTAGAGTGCTTAATTGTCTCGGTCAGCGCTCACCATTGCGTGCCTAAAACAATGGAAGAAGCAGTGGTGCTGGGCTAGCGCTGGAGGTCGTCGAGCCACTTCGGGTCCGGCCGCGGCGGGAGGTTGGCCACGGCGGCCTGCACCAGGGCCACGCGGGCCCGCACCAGCACCCTGCGGCGCAGCCGGCCCACGTCCTCGGTGAACAAGCCCTCCACGGCGTCGGTCACCTGAGCGGTGGTCCACGACGGACGCGTGCCCACCGGCACGGGGACCTCGGGCAGCGCGGCAAGCACCGGCAGCAGCTGCTCCCCCAGCGACTCCAGCAGCTGGAAGCGCCGGTAGGGCTCGATCTCCTCCCACGCGGTGTCGACGTCGACCTTGCCGCGCCGGACGTCCTTGCGCTGGCTGGCCAGCACCGTCTTGGCGGCGCCGGTCAGGGCCGCGGTCAGCTCAGGCTGGGAGAGTTGCACGCCCCCAGCATCCCCTGCCCGCCGTGCAGCGCGACGGGCAGGGGCGAGCCCGTCCACGACGCACACCACGCCGCACCGAGAAGCTCCGGTGCGGCGTGGTGCGGGGTCGAGCGAGTGGGTCAGCTGGCCTGGGCGTCGCGCTCTGCGGAGAGGTTGAGCGCGATGTCCACGATCATGTCTTCCTGGCCGCCGACCAGCCGGCGCCGGCCGGCCTCCATCAGGATGGTGCGCACGTCGATGCCGTAGCGCTCCGACGCGGTCTCGGCGTGGCGCAGGAAGCTGGAGTACACCCCGGCGTAGCCCAGGGTCAGCGTCTCGCGGTCCACCCGCACCGGCCGGTCCTGCAGCGGACGGACGATGTCGTCGGCGGCGTCCTGCAGCGCGAAGACGTCGCAGCGGTGCTGGTAGCCGTAGATGTCGGCCACGGCGATGAACGCCTCGATGGGGCAGTTGCCCGCCCCGGCGCCGTGCCCGGCCAGCGAGGCGTCCACCCGGTAGACGCCGTTCTCCACGGCCACCACGGAGTTGGCCACCGACAGCGAGAGGTTCTCGTGCGCGTGGATGCCGATCTCGGTGCCGGCGTCGAGCACCTCGCGGTAGGCCTGCACGCGCTCCTCGACGCCCTTGAGGGTGAGCCGGCCACCGGAGTCGGTGACGTACACGCAGTGCGCGCCGTAGGACTCCATCAGCTTGGCCTGCTTGGCCAGCTCCTCGGCGGGGGCCATGTGGCTCATCATCAGGAAGCCGGAGACGTCCATGCCCATCTCGCGGGCGGTGGCGATGTGCTGCGCCGAGACGTCGGCCTCGGTGCAGTGGGTGGCCACCCGCACCGAGCGCACCCCCAGGCTGTAGGCGTGCTTGAGCTCCTCGATGGTGCCGACGCCGGGCAGCAGCAGGGTGGTGAGCCGGGCCTTGTCGATCACCTCGGCAGCGGCCTCGATCCACTCCCAGTCGGTGTTGGACCCGGGGCCGTAGTTCACCGAGCCGCCGGCCAGGCCGTCGCCGTGGGCCACCTCGATGGCGTCCACGCCGGCCGCCTCGAGGGCGGAGACGATCCGCTTGACGTCGGAGGGCTTGATGCGGTGCCGCACGGCGTGCATGCCGTCGCGCAGGGTGACGTCCTGGACGAAGATCTCGGCGCCCGCGGGCTGGTCGGAGGTGCTCTGGTCGGCGCTCATCGAGCGGTCTCCTTCTTCTGCGCGATCCGCTCGGCGACCTGAACGCCGGCCGAGGTCATGATGTCGAGGTTGCCGGCGTAGGCCGGGAGGTAGTGCGCGGCGCCCTCGACCTCGAGGAACACCGACACCTGGTGGGTGGGCCGGTCGGTCTCACCCTCGGCGAGCAGCGTCTCCACCGGCTGGTCGGCCGGGATCTCCGAGATCTGCACCTTCTGCTTGAGGCGGTAGCCGGGCACGTAGGCGGCGACGTCGCCGACCATCTTCTCGATGGAGGCGCGGATCTGCTCGTGCACCGACTCGTCCGGCGCGGAGACCAGGCAGAACACGGTGTCGCGCATGATCAGCGGCGGCTCGGCCGGGTTGAGGATGATGATCGCCTTGCCGCGCTTGGCCTTGCCGACCTTGACGATGGCGTGCGAGGTGGTCTCGGTGAACTCGTCGATGTTGGCGCGAGTGCCCGGACCGGCCGACTTGGACGCGATGGAGGCGACGATCTCGGCGTACTCCACCGGGACCACGCGGGAGACGGCGGCGACGATCGGGATGGTCGCCTGCCCGCCGCAGGTCACCATGTTCACGTTCGGCTCGTCGATGTGCTCGTCGATGTTGACCGCCGGCACCAGGAACGGGCCGATGGCCGCCGGGGTGAGGTCGATCATCCGCTTGCCCAGCGGACGCAGCTTGGCGTCGTTGGCGACGTGCGCCTTGGCCGAGGTGGCGTCGAAGACGATCTCGATCTCGTCGAAGTTGTCCATCGCCATGAGGCCGTCGACGCCCTCGTGGGTGGTGGGGACCTTCATCCGCTTGGCGCGGGCCAGGCCGTCGGAGTCGGGGTCGATGCCGACCATCGCGCCCATCTCCAGGTGCTGGGAGTGCCGCATCACCTTGATCATCAGGTCGGTGCCGATGTTGCCCGACCCGATGATGGCGACCTTGGTCTTCTTCTCGCTCATCAGTGGTTCTCCTCGGTGGTGGACTGGTTGCCGAACCGGGCGGTGACGGTGCCCAGGCCGGAGATGGTGGCGGTGACGACGGACCCCGCGGCGACCGGCCGCATGGGGCCGAGGGCACCGGAGAGGATGACCTGGCCGGCGCGCAGCGGCTCGCCGAAGGTGCGGGCCTGGTGGGCCAGCCACGCCACTGCGGTGAGCGGGTCGCCCAGGCAGGCCGCGCCGTTGCCGGTGGAGACCTCCTCGCCGTCGATGCTCATGGACATGGTGACGTCCACCGGCTCCACCTCTGCGAGCGTGCGGTGCTCGGAGCCCAGCACGTAGAGGCCGGAGGAGGCGTTGTCGGCCACGGTGTCGCCGAAGGAGATGTCCCAGTTGGTGATGCGGCTGTCCACGATCTCCAGCGCGGCGACGGCGTAGGCGATGGCGCCGCGCACCTGGGCGACGTCCAGCGGCCCCTCGGCGAGGTCCTCGCTGAGCACGAAGGCGACCTCGGCCTCGGCCTTGGGCTGGATCAGCCGGTTGATGGGGATCTCCTCGCCGTCGGCGAAGCCCATGTCGTCGAAGAGCACCCCGAAGTCGGGCTGGTCGACCCCGAGCTGGGTCTGCACAGCCTCCGACGTGGCCCCGATCTTGCGGCCGATGACCCGGGCGCCGCGGTCGGTGCGGGCGGCGTTGAGCTGCTCCTGCACCTGGTAGGCGGCGGCGACGTCGTCGCGGCCGATCAGGTCGCGGACGGGGGCGCAGGCCACTCCGCTGAAGTGCGCCTGCACCAGGCGGTCCGCAGCGGCGGCGACCGTCTCGGCGGCGATGTCCGTGCTGGGCGCCTCGGCGGGCCCGGTCGGAACTTGGTACTGGCTGATGGTGGTGCTCCACTCTCGACAGGTTCTGGTTCACCGGCCACTCTGCGCCACCCAGCGGGCACAGACCACCCCTTCGTCTCGCTCAGCGATACGGTGGGCGAAAGTCGGCCGAGGAGGGCGCGGTGGTGGACCCAGCGGTGGACCCGTCGGTGCACCAGTCGGCGGGAACCGGAGACCTGAACACCGTGCTGGGCAAGGCGGTGGCCATCCTGCGCGCCTTCACCCCGGACGACCAGGTGCTCAGCCTGGCTGAGCTGGTCCGGCGCACCGGGCTGCACAAGGCCACGGTGCACCGCCTGGCCGGTGAGCTGGTGGCCACCCGGCTGCTGGACCGGGTGAGCGGGAGCAGCGCCGGCTACCGGCTCAGCGGCGGGCTGTTCGAGCTGGGCCTGCGGGCGTCGGTGGAGCGCAGCCTGCTGGAGGTGGCCATGCCGTTCCTGCAGGACCTCTACGAGCGCACCCACGAGACGGTGCACCTGGGGGTGCCGGAGGGCCGGGAGGTGGTCTACGTCGCCAAGATCGGCGGGCACCGCCAGGCCGCCACGCCGTCCCGGCACGGCGGTCGGATGCCGTTGCACTGCACGGCCATCGGCAAGGTGCTGCTGGCGCACGCGGAGCCCGAGCTGCGGCGGGCGGTGCTCAGCGGGCGGCTGGAGCGGCGCACCCCGCACACCGTGGTGGCGCCGGGACTGCTGCTGCGCCAGCTGGACGCGGTGGTGGAGCGCGGGGTGGCCTTTGAGCACGAGGAGTCGGCGGTGGGGCTGCAGTGCGTGGCCGCCCCCGTGCTGGGCGCGGACGAGCGGCCGGTGGCGGCGATCAGCGTCACCGGCCCCACGTCGCGGTTTCGCCCGGAGGCGCACGTGGACGCCGTCCGGGCCGCCGCGGCGGCGGTGTCCAGCACCATGGCGCGGCGGGACCTGTTCCTGCCCCGCTGACCGGGTTCGCTCAGCGGCCGGACCAGTCCGGGTCGCGCCGCTCGAAGAACGCGGCGATGCCCTCCTTGACGTCGGCCGAGGCCAGCAGCCGGGCGTGCGCGGCGTTGCTGCGCTGCCAGGACGCCGTCTCGTCACCGCTGATCTCTTCGCCGCCCAGGCGCAGCGCCTCCCGCACGGCCAGCGGCGCGTTGCGGTTGATCTCCTCGGCCAGCGCCAGCGCGGTGGCCAGCGCCTCCCCCGGTGCGGTGAGCCGGTTGACGAAGCCCAGCCGCTCGGCGCGCTCGGCGTCCAGGGTGGCGCCGGTGAGCAGCAGCTCGCGGGCCACGTTGGCCGGCAGCAGGTGCGCCGCCCGGAACGCGCCGCCGAAGTCGGGCACCAGGCCACGCTTGACCTCCGGCAGGCCGAAGGCAGCGGTGCGCGAGGCCACCACCAGGTCGCAGCAGAACACCAGCTCCATGCCCCCGCCCAGGGCCAGGCCCTCCACGGCGGCGATCAGCGGCTTCACCCGGCGGCGGGTGATGAGCCCGGCGATGCCACCGCGCTCGGTGGGCTCACCCGGTCCGGTGGCCAAGTCGGCGCCGGCGGAGAACACCGCGGGGCCGCCGGTGAGCACGCCGCACCACAGCTGCGGGTCGTCGTCCAGCTCGTTGAGGGCGGCGTCCAGCCCGGCGGTGACGTCGGGGTTGAGGGCGTTGCGCTTGGCCTCCCGGTCCAGCCGGATCACCAGCGTCCGGCCCTCACGGGTCGTGGTCACCAGGGGTGTGCTCATGTGCGGCAACGTATCCCGTGCAGGCCACCGGGTGGGGCTAGTGCTCCTGCTTGGTGATGTCCAGCCCCTTGGGCGCAGTGGCGAAGACGACGACGCTGACCACCAGCATGAACACGCCGGCCACCAGGCTGGTGTCGGCGAGCGCGTCGGTGAACGCCACCCTGGCCTGCGCGGCCAGCTCCGGCAGCTGCGCCTGGGTGGCCACGGCGGCGGCTCCGCCCAGGGAGTCCTCCGCAGCGGTCACCAGCTCCGCCGGTACGCCCTGCTCGGCCAGCGCCCCGACGTCCAGGTGGTTGCGGTAGATCACCGCGGCGATGCTGCCCAGCAGGGCGACGCCGAGCACGTTGCCCAGGTCGTAGGCGGTCTCCTCGATGGCGGCGGCGTTGCCCGCCTTCTCCGGCGGGGTGCCGGCCATGATCATGGCCGAGCCGATGGCCAGCGACCCGGCACCGGCGCCGGTGAGCGCCATGGCGATGGCGGCGGTGGTGTAGGTGAGCTCGCCGGGCACCAGGTAGATGAGCAGGCAACCCACCCCGGCGATGGCCACGCCGACGGCCAGCACCGTGCGCGCCCCGATCCAGCGGGCCAGCACCGGAGCCGCCACCGAGGCGACCAGCCCGCCACCGGCGATGGGCAGCAGGTGCACGCCCGACTGCAGCGGGCTCTGGCCCTGCACCAGCTGCAGCCACTGTGCGAGCAGCAGCAGCAGCGCGGCGATGGCCAGCATGGCTCCGAGCGCGGCGACCACGCCGGCGGTGAAGGGGCGGCGGGTGAACAGCCGCACGTCCAGCAGCGGCTCGTCCTGGCGCAGGCAGCGGCGGACGAACACGGTGAGCAGCACGACGGCAGCGAGCAGCGCGGCCCAACCGGCGGGGGCCAGCAGGCTGGTCTCCTTGGCGAAGTGCTTGATGCCCCAGATCAGCGCGACCATCCCGCCAACGGACAGCACGGTGGCGACGAAGTCCCAGCGCCCCGGGTTGGGCACGCGGGCCTCGGGCAGGATCAGCCAGCCGGCCACCAGGGCCACCACCATCAGCGGCACGTTGACCAGGAACGCGGCGTGCCAGCTGAAGTGCTCCAGCAGCGCGCCGCCGACGATGGGGCCGACGGCAGCGCCGATGGAGGACACCCCCGCCCACACGCCGAGTGCGGTGGCGCGCTCGGCGGGGTCGGTGAAGACGGACCGCAGCAGCGAGAGCGTGGTGGGCATGATCATCGCCCCGCCGACGCCGAGCGCGGCTCGGGCGGCGATGAGCTCGGCGGAGGAATCCACCAGCAGCACCACCGCCGAGGCCGCGCCGAAGACCACGAAGCCGCCCAGCAGCACGGCCTTGCGGCCCCACCGGTCGGCCAGGCCGCTCATGGAGATCAGCAGCCCGGCCAGCACCAGCGAGTAGATGTCCACGATCCACAGCTGCTCGTTGGCGGTGGGGCGCAGGTCGGCGGCCAGGTCGGGCAGGGCCACGTTGAGGACGGTGAGGTCCATGGTGACGACGAGCAGGCTTGCCGACAGGACGGCCAGCGACGCCCAGCGCCGGACCACCGACACCGGCGCAGCGACGTCGGTGGACTCGGTGAAGGTCACTGCGGCGCTCCAGGGGTTTGCTCGAGAGGGGCGTTGCCGCCAGCGGAAGCGGTCAGGACGTCCCGGCCACCCGCACACTCTGCCCTGTCCGCGGCCGGCTTGCGTCGAGCCGGTCCGGCAGCCGTCGGCCTCGGTCGCTGCGCGTGGACCATGGAGGGTGGGTCCTGCCGGTCGCGGCCGGTCACGACTCTCCGAAGAGCCACGCGCAGAGGAGAGCCCATGAAGGCCGTGCAGTACCGCAGCTTCGGTTGCCGCCCCGAGCTGGTCGACGTCGACGAGCCAACCCCCGCCTCCGGGGAGATCCTGCTCAAGATCACCGCGTCCGGGTTGTGCCACTCCGACGAGTTCGTCATGGCGTGGCCGCAGGAGACCTACCCCTATCCCATGCCGATGACGCTGGGCCACGAGCCCGCCGGCACGGTGGCCGCGCTCGGCGAGGGAGTGGAGGGCGTGGCCGTCGGGGACTCCGTCATCGTCTACGGCTGCTGGGGCTGCGGGGTGTGCGAGATGTGCGCCGAGGGCTACGAGAACCTCTGCCTCAACGGGATGACCTCACCGGGCCTCGGCCACGACGGGGCCATGGCGGAGTACATGGTCGTCGACTCCGTGCGCCACCTGGTTCCTATCGGCGACCTCGACCCGGTGCGTGCGGCCTCGCTCACCGACGCCGCGCTCACGCCCTACCAGGCGATCAAGAGCGTGCAGCACCAGCTGGTGGGCGGCTCCACGGTGGTGGTGATCGGCGCGGGCGGGCTCGGCCACGTGGCCATCCAGCTGCTCCGCACGCTCACCGCCTCGCGGGTGGTGGCCCTGGACGTGGGTGAGGAGAAGCTGGCCTTCGCCCGGGAGCAGGGCGCACACGAGGCCTTTCAGTCCAACCCGGAGGCGGCAGTGAAGATCCGCGAGCTCACCGGCGGCCGCGGTGCCAACGTGGTGCTGGACTTCGTGGGCGCCGACGTCACCGGGGAGCTGGCCGTGGCCTGCGCCGGGGTGGCGTCGTCGGTGGTGATCGTGGGGGCCGGCAACGGCGGCGCCAAGATCGGTCTCACCAGTGCGCCGTACAACATCTCGGTGTCCACCTCGCTGTGGGGCCGGCGCAAGGAGCTGATGGAGCTGGTGGAGATGGCCCGGCGGGGCCAGATCCAGATCCACACCACCACCTACGGCATCGACCAGGCGCCACAGGCCTATGAGGACCTGCGCGCGGGCTCGATCACCGGCCGCGCCGTGGTGGTCCCCTAGACCGCCCAGCCGCAGCGCCCAGCGCACCGCTCGTGCCAGTACTACAGTCAAGCAAGGTGATTGAGCGGAATGAGTTAGCGTGCCCCAGCGCGCCTGTCAACTAGCTAGCCCGATATGTCCACGTGATGCCCTACCATGCACAGTGCCCCTGGCCCAGTGCCGTGACCAGCGCCGAGCTTCCGAAGGAGAGGTCCACTCCATGGCTGTGCCCACGGACGGTAACGATCGGACTCCTACTGCGGTACACCGGGAGGCGGAGAAGTTCAGCACCGTGATGGGCGAGCTTGCCCGAACGCTGCACCGTGACCACGGCAGCGAGGACGACACCTTGGACGCGGTGCTCACCGCGGTGCTCTCGTCTGTGGTCGGCGCCGAGCACGGAACCATCAGCACAGTCGTGGACCGCAAGGTCGTGCTGCCCAAGGCGACGACCGACGAGCTGGCCCGGCGGATGGACGAGATGCAGACGGAGCTGGGCGAGGGACCCTGCCTCACCGCGATCTACGAGCAAGAGACCCTGCACATCGCCGACCTCGCCGACGAGGACCGGTGGCCGGCCTTCGTGGCGGCCGGCCGCGCGGCCGGGATCGCCTCGATGCTGTGCTTCCAGCTCTACGTCGAGGGTGACAACCTCGGAGTGCTCAACCTGTACTCCTCGCAACCGTCGGCGTTCACCGAGGAGTCGATCGCGACCGGCCTGATCTTCGCGACCCATGCTGCGGTGGCCATCGCCGGGGCACGCCAGGAGCGCACGCTCACCAACGCACTGGTCAACCGCGACATCATCGGCCAGGCCAAGGGGGTCGTGATGGAGCGGTTCACGCTGGACGCCAAGGCTGCCTTCGACCTCATCTCGCGGCTGTCCCAGGAGCAGAACGTGAAGCTGCACATCATCGCCGCTCGGATCGTCGACGACGCCACCAAGAGCGCCGACTCCTCCTAGCCCGGCTGGCTGGGGCTCACATGTCGCGGTAGCGCTTCGCCTGGGCCAGCAGCTCGCGCAGCTGCCCGGCGGTCGCCTGACGCGCCCGGGGTGTCTGGCTCTCGGCCGTGGTGTCGAAGTAGGCGGCGTAGGCGGGGGTGTCGCGCTGGTAGCGCCAGCCCTCGGCGAGCGGGCCGGCGTCCAGGGCGTCGTAGCCCAGCTGGTCGAGCAGCTCGGTGACGGTCTGCTTGGCCCCGGCGTCGTCGCCGGCGATGGCCAGCGCGCTGCGCCCGGGGTTGCCGGCGGGGCGGGCCAGCGTGCCGATGAAGTCGAAGTAGATGTTGTTGAACGCCTTGACCACCTGCGAGTCGGGCAGGTGCGCCTGGAGCAGCTCGGAGACGGTGGTGGACTCGTCGTCCAGCTCGGCGATCTGCCCGTCGCGCTGCGGGTAGTAGTTGTTGGTGTCGATGACGACCTTGCCGCGCAGCGGCTCCACCGGCACCTGCTGGTAGCTCTTGAGCGGGACGGTGACCACCACGAGGTCGCTGGCCGCGGCGGCCTCCTCCGGGGTGGCCGCGCAGGCCCCGGGGCCGAAGGTGCCGACCAGGTCCTGCAGCGTCTCCGGGCCGCGACTGTTGCTGAGCACCACGTCGTAGCCGCGCGTGAGAGCCAGTCGCGCGAGGTTGCTGCCGATGTTGCCGCTGCCGATGAAACCGATGGTGGTCATGGTGCGGACAACTCGGCACGGAGAACAGGTATTCCCCGCTCAGGCCGGTGGGAAGTGTGCGGCACTCCCCCACCGCTGCTCATGTAAGTCGGCACTGTGTCGGCGTTCGGCAGTACAGTTCAGCCCGTTCCCGAGCGACAGCGCCAAGCCCTGCGGCTGGCTGTCCAGCAACCCTCTCCCCCGGGGTGCTTCCGCAGGAAGAACAGGGCCGCGCACCCGGCGCGGCCAAGGATGGGATCGGAGATGACGGCGATGCGCAACGTCGAGCTGCCAGGCGTGGGACCGTGCCGGACGTACCGCAGCGGACACCAGCCGCACTGGATCATGGCGCGGCAGTACCGCTCGCGTGGCCGCTGGGCGACGGTGGTGGGCTTTGACGGCGACCACGTGCTCATCGAGTGCCGCGACGGCTCGCTGCTGCGGTGGTGGCACCACCACCCCTGGCGGCTGCGCGCCGCCGTGGGGGCGCACGGGCCGGCGGTGAAGATCGTGCGCGCAGGCACGGTGCTGCAGTGTGCGGGGCTGTGGTTCCCCTGCAGCAGCGACGGCCCCACCCCGTGCCTGCTGGAGCCACCCGGCGCCACCGAGCCGGTGTCGGCGCTGGTCGATCCCGGCGCGACCGAGCTGCAGCTCGCCACGCTCGACGGCGTCGCGGTCACACCCTGGTGGGCCTGAGCCAACCGCTAGTCCAGCGGGTCGATGCCGGTCAGCCGCAGCTCCTCGATGTCCAGGCGGGTCTGCACGCGCAGCGCCACCGAGTCGTCGATGGTGCCGCTGTGGCGCAGCCGGTTGAGCTCCTCGCGCTTGTGCTCCATGAGCGCCAGGCGCAGCCGCGTGTACTCCTCGTCGTGCTCGAGCGGCAGCTGATGAGCACCGGGCAGAACCTCGGCGCCGTCGAGCGCCCCACCGTCCTGCTCGCCTGAGGCCTGGTGCAGCTGGTGCTGGTAGTCGTGGGCCAGCCGCGCCCGCACCGCCTCGCTGGCGCCGTGCGTGGCGATCACGGTGGGCAGTGCGGCCACGGCGGTGGCGGCGATCGCGTACTCGGCCAGCCGCAGCTCGCCGCCGGCGTCGTCCTGGGGCAGCCGGGCCCAGCGGACCACCACCGGCAGCAACGGGCCCTGCACCAGCAACGTCAGCACCACCACGCCGGCGGTGACGAAGATGATCTCCTCGCGCGCCGCCAGCGGTTGTCCGTCGTTCATCGTCACCGGCACCGACAGCGCGATGGCCAGCGACACCGCCCCCCGGAAGCCGGCCACCGCCGAGACCACCCGGGAGCGGTAGGTCCGGCGTCGCAGCCGCTGCGAGGGGCGGCGGTCGAGCAGCCGGATGAGCATCACGGAGGTGGTGATGAAGGCGAAGCGGATCACCAGCAGCCCGAGCCAGACGACCACCACGGTGAGCAGCAGCCGCGCCACGTCAGTGGGCTGCAGGTAGCGCGCCACCGCCTGCACCTCCAGGCCGATGAGCACGAACAGCGTCCCGTTGAGCACGTAGGAGCCCAGCGGCCAGGCCGACTCCGTCTGGCGGCGCGATGCTGCCGTGCTCAGCCGGTTGGTGTGGAAGGCGATGATGAGCCCGGCCACCACCACGGCGAGCACCCCGGACGCCTCGACCTGCTCGGCCAGCAGGTAGGCCACGAACGGCACCAGCAGCAGCGCCAGGTTGATGGCCGGCGCCTCGCGCAGCGGCCGCATCACCAGGTCCGCCACCCCGGCCACCGCCGCCCCCACCGCGACGCCGCCCAGGTAGGAGAGCAGCACCCGGCCGGTCACGTCCAGCGCCGTGTAGTGCCCACCGACCGCGACCCCCACGGCCAGGGCGTAGACCACCAGCGCAGTGCCGTCGTTGGTCAAGCTCTCCGCCTTGAGAATCTGGAAGTCACGACGCGGCAGGGTGCGCCCCAGCGCGGCCACGGCGGTGGCATCGGGTGGGGCGAGCGCGGCTCCGAGGATGAGCGCACTGGGCCAGGGCATGCCCAGGGCGGAGGCGATGCCGGCCACCCGAAGGCGGTGGCCACCACCGCGAGGGTGCTCATGAGGACGATGCCGCGCAGGTCGCGCCGGATCGAGCGCAGCGACGTCGTCAGGCTCTCCCAAAACAGCATCACCGGCAGGAACAGCAGCAGCATCACCTCCGGCGGCAGCTCGATCTGCCGCAGCCGCGGGACGAAGCCGAGCAGCAGCCCGAGGATCACCAGGAACAGCGGTGCAGGCACGCGCAGCCGGGGGGCCAGCACGGCGCCGGCCAGGACCGACGCACCGAGCACCACGGTGACGTCGAGGCCGGTCACGTCAGCACCGCTCGGGTCAGCTGCGGCCGCCGCCGATGCGGCTGACCCACTCGGGGTCGCGGTGGTCGAAGAACGCCGAGGTGCCCTTGTCCAGGGTGGCCACCTGGTCCATCTGCTCCGGGGTCAGCTCGAAGCCGAACACGTCGAAGTTCTCCACCATCCGCTCGCGCCGCACCGACTTGGGGATGACCACCACCTCGCGCTGGATGAGCCACCGCAGCACCACCTGCGCCACCGACTTGCCAGTGGCGGAGGCGATCTCGGTGAGGGTGGGGTCGGTGAAGAGGTGGTTGCGGCCCTCGGCGAAGGGACCCCACGACTCCATCTGCACCCCGTTGGACTCCATCAGCTCCTGGTCGGGGTTGCGCTGGAAGAACGGGTGCGTCTCGATCTGGTTGACCGCCGGCGGGATCTCGTTGTGGTTGATCAGGTCGACGAGGCGGTCGGGGTAGAAGTTGGAGACGCCGATGGCCCGGATGGCGCCGTCGGCGTGCAGCCGCTCCATCGCCCGCCAGGAGCTGTAGTAGTCGCCGTAGGGCTGGTGGATGAGGTAGAGGTCGAGGTAGTCCAGGCCGAGCTTGGTGCGGGACTCCTCAAACAGCTGCGTGGCGTAGTCCTGCCCCTTGTCCTGCACCCACATCTTGGTGGTGACGAACAGCTGATCGCGGGGCACGCCGCTCGTGGCGATGGCCCGTCCCACGGCCTCCTCGTTGCCGTACGCCGCGGCCGTGTCGATGTGGCGGTAGCCGACGTCCAGCGCGGTGGCCACGACCTCCTCGGTGTCCTCGGGCGGGACCTGGTAGACGCCGAAGCCGAGGATCGGCATCTCGACACCGTCGTTCAGGATCACGGTCTCCATGGGTGGACCTCTCTGCTGGCGGGGGCGTCCCTCCATGGTGGCCGTGCTGCCGGCCGCCGACCACTTGCGTGGGCCGTAGCAAGGTTCGGCCGGCTAGTTGGAGGGCTACTGCCTCATGCGGATCGTCAACTAAGCCGACTTGGTCGGAACTCGACCGTTTCGGTACCAATCGATCGGAACGGTGCGTTAGCGTAAAGCCCCAACCAACAGAACATGGAGCCGAGTCGCATGGCCGTACTTCCCGGAATCTTTTGTCTCGAAGGCGAGTGGGACGGCGACCTACGGCGCAGGGATTCCGTCCTGCCACTTCTGGATCTGTTGGAGCGGCTTGGTCACGCCCGGTCTATCCACCGCGACGTTGCTACCCGTGAGGAGTTTGACTACTACCTCGACAAGTGGTGCCAACGTCGTTATGCGAGCTACGACGTGCTTTACCTCGCGTCTCACGGCAGTTCAGGTGGGATCGGCTTGGGGGGTGAAGCTTCGGTTGAGATCGAAGAAATTGCAGAGCAGATCGCCGGCCGCGCCGAAGGTCGGATCATCTATTTCGGCTCGTGTCTCACCCTCGCCGGCGAGCCGAAGCAACTGACTGATTTCGTCAAGCGCACCGGCGCCCGTGCTGCGGTGGGCTACACCAAGGAGGTCGCGTGGCTCGAAGGGGCCGCCTTTGAGCTTCTCCTGCTTGAACGGATGCTTCGGGGCAACCGCAGCGATGCGTTTCTTCGGGCGCTCGTCAGAGACCACGGCAAGTACGCGTCCGACTTTGGCCTAGCTGTGGCAACGAAAGCGAAGGTGCTACACGCCTGAGCCTGAATCTAGTCGCTAACCAGGGGCCAATGCTAGGACACGGGTAGCCAGGCGCTCGCAACTCCGGAGGGCCCCATGTTCGGTATGGCGGCGAGGGACGGCACCCGATTACTGATCGCCCGTTCGACAGGACTTCATGGCCGATGGATGGCGGTCGACTGGACGGGACGACTTCGCTTGGACGCGGGCTGACCTCGAGGCCGTAGCCTGTTTCCACATCACGGGACGACAACCCCAGTCACGTTCGCCAGCATGAGGAGCTGATCCCGCAATCATGAAGATCCTGACTGAGCGTCACCCCGAGGACGACGACGACCGCGTGTCCATCTACCTGGACGGTGATCGCGTCTGCGAGAACTTCGAACCCGTCGAGGCTGAGGAGCTCGCCGCCCTGATCTGGAGCAGGCACTCCAGGCGCCTGCAGGCCGTTGAGACCGCACTGGCCGGCCTCCTGGGCAACCGAGACCCCGACGGCGTCTTCGCCAAGGAAGTCGCCGCCGCGGCCGTGGCCGCCGTCGAGAAGGTCGACCGGAAGGGCTAGCGCTCTACGGCAAGGCCGCCACCCAGGCCAGCAACGTCGTCGAGCGTGACCACCTCACCCGGCAGGCCGCGCGCCTCAACACCGAGCTGCGCCGCTGAGCCTCACGCCTGGTTGTGGGCGACCGCCTCGCGCACCAGCGTGACAAAGGCGCCCTCGTCCAGCGGGTCGCTCTCGCGGAGGTCGATGGCCCGGCGGGTGCCCGCGTCCAGGCTGGCGTTGAACAGCCCAGCCGGGTCGTCCAGCGACGCGCCTTGGGCGAAGGTCAGCTTCACCTTGTCCTTGTAGGTCTCCACCGTGCAGACCAGGCCGTCGCAGGAGAACGTGGGCACGCCGTCGGGGTTCGACGGTTTGCGCCACTTGGCCTCCTCGGCCATGTCGGGCTCGGCCGACAGGATCAGGGAACGCACCTTGTCGACGGTCTCACCGCGCCAGTCCTCGCTCATCGCCCGGAAGATACTCGCGATGCCGCAGGTCAGGCTAGGGGTTTCCGTGCGTCAGCCCTGGCCGAAAGCCTGCCGGGTGGCGACGTCGGCGGGCAGGAAGGTCTCCAGGTGCAGCCCCTCCAGGGTGGCGTCGGTGGCGGTGTCCAGCTGCGCCGAGGTGCTGAAGAACCGCAGCACCCCGGCGTTGGTCTGCAGCTCGAGGGTGAGCACCGGGCCAGTGGTCACCGGCAGACGGGGCAGACCGTCCACGTAGGACTCGATTTCGGCAACCAGCGCGAGGTGCCGCGGGTCGTGGGTGTGCTCGGCGCGGTGGCTGACCTGCTGGTGCAGGTGCGCCGCCCACTGGTCGAGGTTGCGGATCCGCGGCGCCAAACCCCGGGGGTGCAGGCACAGTCGCACCACGTTCAGCGGCGGCTCGAGCAGCCCCGGGTCGCAGCCCGCCAGCAGCTGGTCGACGGCGGCGTTGGCGTCCACCACGTCCCAGCCGGTGTCCAGCAGCAGCGCTGGGTACGGCAGGTGCGCGTCCAGCAGGTGCCGCAAACCCTCCATCACCACCGCGACACTCGCGTCGTCCAGCGGGTGGTCGTGGAAGCACGGCGCGTACCCCGCGGCGAGCAGCAGCCGGTTGCGCTCGCGCAGCGGGACCTCCAGGTGCTCGGCCAGGTGCAGCACCATCTCCGACGTCGGCCGCGCCCTGCCGGTCTCCACCCGGCTCAGGTGCCGGGTGCTCACCCGCGAGCGGTCGGACAGCTCCTGCTGGCTGTACCGGCGCCGCTCTCGCCAGGTGCGCAGCAGCCCACCCACCTCGACGCCGTCCCCGACCACGGTCATGAGATTCAGCCTAGGGACCACCGGGCCGCCCTCCCATGACCTCGGAGGTCATGGCGCCTGCGCACCGACGCGCCCACGATCGATGGCGTCCGCATGTCCGATCGAGAGGAACGATCATGACCAACACCGTCCACCCCCAGCCCGCCACGGGCACCCCGCGCGGCTACGCCGTGGCCTTCCTGGAGGACGTCCGCTTCGGGCCGGAGATCCAGCGCTACCTGGAGACCATCGAGGCAACGCTGCAGCCGTTCGGCGGCGAGTGGCTGGTGCACGGCAGCCCACCGGAGATCCTGGAGGGCAGCTGGTCGGGCGCCCTGGTGGTCATCGGCTTCCCGTCGCTGGCCGCCGCCCGGGCCTGGTACCACTCGCCGGCCTACCAGGAGATCCTGGGCCTGCGGACCACCAACTCCGTCTCCCGCGCCCTGGTGGTGGAGGGCGTGCCGGCGGGCTACCACCCCACCGACACCCTGGCCAAGCTGCTCGCGGGGTGAGCAGCCGCCCCTCGGCCTACGGTAGCGCCATGACGTCTCGACAGGTCTGGCTGGTCACCGGCGCGAGCCGCGGCCTCGGCCGGGCGCTGACCACTGCGGCACTGGAGGCCGGGCACTGCGTGGTGGCCACCGTCCGCGGTGAGCACTCGCTGCCGACGCACGACCGCCTGCTGGTGCACCGTCTCGACGTCCGCGACCGCGACGGGGCGCACGCGACGGTGGACCACACCCTGGAGCGCTTCGGGCGGCTCGACGTGCTGGTGAACAACGCCGGCCACGGGCTGGTCGGCACCGTGGAGGAGGTGTCCGAGAGCGACGCCCGGCAGGTCATCGACACCAACCTGCTGGGCGCCCTCTGGCTCACCCAGGCCGCGCTGCCGGTGATGCGCGAGCAGGGCAGCGGCCACGTCGTGCAGATCTCCACCGTCGGCGCGGTCGGCACCATGCCCACCCTGGGGCTGTACAACGCGGCGAAGTGGGGGCTGGAGGGGTTCAGCGAGGCCCTGGCCGGGGAGGTGCGCCGGTTCGGCATCCGCGTGACCATCGCCGAGCTCGGCGGGATCGACACGGAGTGGGCGACCGGGAGCATGCGCTTCGCCAAGCCGGAGCCCGCCTACGACGAGCTGCGCACCGAGCTGTTCGGCACGCCGGAGGTCCCGTGGCCCGCCACCGGCGGCACCGGTGGTGGCACCGCTCCTGAGGACGCCGCGGCCGCGATCGTGCGTCACGTCGCCGACCCGGCCGACGAGCGGCTGCGGCTGCTGGTCGGCGACGACGCCCCCAGACAGGTGGTGGCCGCACTGCAGCTGCGCCACGACGACTATCAGCGCGACGCGCGGTTCCGCACCGCCCAGGCGCAGGCGGAGCGTCCGGCATGAGCTGCCAGCTGATCTCCCTCTGCGTCGACGCCCACGACCCGCCCGCTCTCGCGCAGTTCTGGGCCGGCGTCCTGGGCTGGGACCTGGTGCAGGACCCGCAGAACGGCACCGTGCTCCTGCCTAGTGACGACACCGGCTTCCGGATCGACGTCATCCCCACCGAGGAGCCGAAGGTCGGCCAGAACCACCTGCACCTGGACCTCACCAGCACCTCCCTGGAGGACCAGCGGCGCACCGTGGCCCGGGCGCTGGAGCTGGGTGCGCGCCACCTCGATATCGGCCAGCGCCCGGAGGAGGGCCACGTGGTGCTGGCCGACCCGGAGGGCAACGAGTTCTGCGTCATCGGGCCCGGCAACAGCTTCCTCGCCGACTGCGGGTTCGTCGGGGCACTCGCCGGTGACGGCTCGCAGGCCTGCGGCTACTTCTGGAGCGAGGCGCTGGGCTGGCCGCTGGTGTGGGACCAGGACCAGGAGACCGCAATCCGCTCACCGCACGGCGGCCCCAAGCTCACCTGGGGCGGTCCCCCGCTGCTGCCCAAGACCGGCAAGCACCGCCTCCACCTCGACCTCGCTCCCCTGGCTGGCGGCAACCAGCAGGCCGAGGTCGACCGCCTGCTCTCCCTCGGCGCCACCCGGGTGGACATCGGCCAGGGAGACGTCAGCTGGGTGGTGCTGGCCGACCCCGACGGCCACGAGTTCTGCGTGCACCCCCCGACCGTGGCGTGACGTGGTCCGTCACTGCGCCGCGGCCCGGCTGAACCGCTCGGCGGTCCGCTGCAGCTCGACGCGCAGCTCGGGCGGACCGACCACCTCGAAGTCAGCCTCGTACCGCCCGAGCAGGGCCACCACGCCGGCCCACGACCACGACCCCACCACCAGCCGGCAGCGGTCGGCGCCGAGGTCCTCCACCGTCCAGTCCTGGGCGAACGGTGACACCGCGGCGGCGGGCAGGGCCAGGACCACCTCCCCCTGGCAGGGCCACTCCTCCCCCGTGGTCGCCCCGCGCAGGGTGCCGGCGAGGTAGGCGTCGACGCTGACGCCACCGGGCAGCTCGCGGGGGGTGAACCGGGGCCCGTTGGGGGTGCGCAGGGTGAGCCGGTCGACGCGGAACACCCGCCAGTCAGCGCGGTCGAGGTCCCAGCCCACCAGGTACCAGCGCCCGGCCCGAGTGACTACGTGGTGCGGCTCCACCCGTCGAGCCAGACCCGATTCAGAGCTGCCGCCGGCGTAGTCGAACCGGACCACCTCGTGCTCGCGCACCGCTGCGGCGAGCGCCACCAGCGCCTGCGGATCCGCCTGGGCACCACGACGATCACCCACCGCGGAGACCTGCAGGGCATCGATGCGGTGGCGCAGCCGCGAGGGCATCACCTGGCGCACCGTGGCCAGCGCCCGTGCGGCGTCCTCGCCGATCCCCGCGCCCGAGCTGGCGGCGGTGCGCAGGGCCACGGCCAGCGCCACCGCCTGTCCGTCGTCGAACAGCAGCGGCGGAAGCTCAGCGCCGGCCTGCAACCGATAGCCGCCGTCCGGGCCCTTCACCGCCCCGATGGGGTAGCCGAGGTCCCGCAGCCGTTCCACGTCGCGGCGCACGGTCCGCTCGCTGACGTCGAGCCGTTCGGCCAGCAGCTGTCCCGGCCAGTCCCGGCGGGTCTGCAGCAGGGACAGCAGAGAGAGCAACCGCGCCGACGTCGTCGCCATGGAGCTGAGGATGCCACGAGTACAGGACACAACCTGTCCGCTACTGGGAGCAGCGTGGGCAGTGCAGGCCAGCAGGCCCGCAACCACCGCTCACCCAGGAGTCGACATGAGCATCAGCACCGTCACCCACCTCAACCTTCGCGGCGACGCCCGAGCGGCTCTGGAGCTCTACCAGTCGGTGTTCGGCGGCGACCTGGTCGCCATCACCAACGCCGACGCGCACAACGTGCAGAACCGCGACGAGGCCGACCAGCTCATGTGGGGCCAGGTGGCCTCCCCCGACGGCTTCCACGTGATGGCCTACGACGTGCCGTCCTCCATGCCGTGGAGCCAGGGCGAGGCCCCGTTCTTCGTCTCCGTCCGCGGCAGCGACGCCGAGGAGATCACCACCTACTGGAAGAAGCTGGCCGAGCACGCCACCGTGGTGGTTCCGCTCGCCCCGGCCGGGTGGGCGCCGCTGTACGGGATGCTCACCGACAAGTTCGGCATCACCTGGGTGCTCGACGTGGCAGCCTCATACGACGGCGCCTGAGCGCGGCGACGGAGCCGCTGGTGCCGCGCTGGCGCCAGCGGCTCCAGGCCGGTATTGAACTGCGTTCAAGAAGCGGGGTAGGTTGCTGGCCAACCGCTTCGAGCCTGGTCGCCGCCAGGACCTGCACGCTGAGGAGCACCATGCACGCCCCCACCTCCCGCACGGAATCGTTCACCTCGGCGGGGCTGCAGTGCGCAGCCGACGTCTGGCTGCCCGCCGGTGAGAGCCCCGCCCCCGCGATCGTGATGGCCCACGGCTTCGGCAGCCCCCGCAAGCTGCGCCTGCCCGCCTACGCCGAGCGCCTCGCCGCGGCCGGCTACGTGGTGGTGGTGTTCGACTACCGATACTTCGGCGACAGCGCCGGTGAGCCCCGCCAGCTGCTGGACATCAAGGCCCAGCTGGACGACTGGCGGGCGGCGCTGCGCTTCGCCCGCGGCCTGGACCGGGTGGACCCGGCCCGGATCGTGGCCTGGGGCACGTCCTTCGCCGGCGGCCACGTGCTCACCATCGCGGCTTCCGGCGAGCCACTCGCCGCGGTGATCGCCCAGGTGCCCCACGTGAGCGGACCGGCCGCCGTCCGCTCCACCGGGTTGCGGCAGGCCGCGCGGCTCCTGCCGACGGCGGTCCTCGACCAGCTCGGCGCCCTCGTCGGCCGCCCGCCCCGGTACCTCGAGTCGGTCGGCACCCCAGGCGAGCGCGCCGTGATGACCTCCCCGGACGCGGCCCCTGCCCTCGAGCGACTGACCGCCGCGTCCGGGCTCGTCGACGGCGACTACCCCCAGACGGTGGTGGCACGGGTGTTGACGACGCTGCCCTTCTACTCCCCCGGCCGACGCGCGGGGGCGATCACCTGCCCCGTCCTGTTCCAGCTGGCGACGGAGGACGCGATCACCCCCACCGGCGTCGCGCAGCGGGCAGCGCGACGCATCCCCCACGTCACCATCCACAGCTACCCGGGCGGGCACTTCGACCCCTACGTGCCGCCCCTGTTCGAGCCCGTCATCGCCGACCAGCTCGCGTTCCTCGCCGAGGCGGTCCCCGTCACTGCCTGACCTGCCGGCTCGCCGGGTTCATCACCGGGGCTTGGGCACGACCCCATCCGCCTCGAGCCGGTCGAACAGCTCGAGGAAGCTGGCGAGCGTCGAGCGGTAGCCGGTGAACCCAGCGGCCCGGCTGCGAGCCAAGTCGGTGAAGCACTCCATGTCACGGCCGAGGTCGGCATCGGTGTGCCACCACGACGCGACGCGGTGCAGGTCGTGCTCGCGCAGCCGCTCGCGTGCGGCGAGCTCGGCCCACACCGGTGCGGCGTCGGCCATCTGCTCCTCCAGGGGGCGCGGGTGGCCCTCGTACCCCACGGGGTCGACGCCCAGGCGCTCGGCGAGGCGCGGCCACATCCAGCGCCACCGGAAGACGTCCCCGTTGGCGGTGTTGAAGGCGGTGTCGGCGGCGGCGGGGGTGACGGCCGCCCAGTGCATCTGCTCGGCCAGCAGCCCCGCGTCGGTCATGTCGGTCACGCCGTTCCACTGGGTCTCCGACCCCGGGAACACGAAGGGCAGCCCCTGCTCGCGGCACACGGCGGCCTGCGCGGCGAGGGTCTGGCCCATGTTCATCGCGTTGCCCAGGGCGTAGCCGATGATCGTGTGCGCCCGGTGCACGCTCCAGGTGAAGCCATCGCGCTCGGCGGCTGCGAAGAGCTCGTCCTCCTGGGCGTAGTAGAAGTTCGGGTAGGGCAGCCGGTCCTCATCCTCGTGGAAGGGAGTGTCGGGGAGCTCGCCTTTGCCGTAGGCCTCGAAGGGACCGAGGTAGTGCTTGAGCCCGGTCACCAGCGCGACGTGACGCACCGACGCCGCGGGCCGGACAGCCTCCAGGACGTCGCGGACCATGGCGCTGTTGACGCGGATGTTGTCCTCCTCAGTCTCCTGGCGGGCCCAGGCGGTGAGGAAGACGTGCGTCGGCCGGTGCTCAGCGAGGGCTGTTCGAAGACCGGCGGCGTCGGTCAGGTCGGCCTGGACGGACACGACGCCAGGAACGTCGCTCGCGGCGCGCCGCGACAGGCCCAGGACGTCCCAGCCCTCGTCGACCAGGAGACGGGACAGGGCCTGTCCGGCGATGCCGGTGGCGCCCACGACCAGGGCGGTGTTCTGAGCGGGAGAAGTCATTCATCCGAGGCTAGGCCGTGCGCATGTGGCACCTGCGACCGCGGACCGGCTACGTCGCGTTGGCCACAGCCACGAGGGCGCCGGTGACGGCCGCGTACAGCCGGTGGCTCACCTGGTTCAGCTGGGTGGTTTCGGCGTCACCCTCGAGGTAGACGTCGTTCCACGAGCCCATGCCGCCGAAGACCCAGCCCTGCATCGCGGCGGCGAGCAGGCGCCGCTGCTGTGGCGTGAGCAACCCGTCCGGGGCGAGGTCGGAGTGGTAGGCGATCTCGGGGTGGTCGGACTCCCCCGCGGCGACCGCCCCGGCGAACACGTCGGCCCAGCCCTGCAGGTCGTGGGCGGCAGCGAACGACCGAGCGGCACCCAGCGCGGCCAGCAGCTCCTGCGTGGCCGCGGGCACCGAGGGAGCGGCCGGCTCGAACGATGCGGGCAGCTCCGACGCGCTCAGGCTCACCCGCCAGATCGCGCCGCGGGCGTCCTTGGTGCCGTCGGTGTCCCAGTGCGCCCACCACAGCACCTGTGACTTGCCTCTCGCGACCAGGCCGCGTGGCACTCCGTTGGAGAACGCGGCCGCGAGGTGCGGGGCCAGCCGGCCCGTGTTCATGGTGGGGGCGAAGAGAGACAGGCGCCGCACCCCCGCGCGCTGCTGGGCGGCAAGCCACCCGCCCGTGCCCTCGAACGCCCGCTCGGGCCGGAACAGCCCCTGCTTGGGCTGGGTGAAGGTGAGCGACTGGACGTAGCGCAGGGTGGAGCTGTCACGCTCCAGCGACGGTGGCGGGCCGGACGGATCCGCGAGCCACGCATTGCCGTGCAGGACAACAGCAATCAGCGCAGCCAGCTCCCCGTTCATGGACGGGGACGTTAGCCACCTTCTTATGGCGGCCCCCACGGCCGGCCCGTACTGCGGTCGTCGCCTTCGACGACCCATGATCTGCTCAAGCGCAGACCAGACATGCTCGGGTGGTACGGCGCGCCCACCATCGCACAGTCGACTTGGCGACGAGGCAACTTGTCTTCACGGACGTAAATTGCCTAAGCCCGAGCGCCAGAACGAGCCCGAGCGCCTGATGTGCCCCTGGTCACGCCTTGTCGTCAACGATGGTTGCCTTCCCGGTCTTGCTGAGGCTGTTCCGCCCCTCTCTCCGGTTCTCGGGCAGAACTCTTCGCACGGACACCGTGCGCTCTAATCCAGGGAAGGCCGCGGTGAGTTCCACCCACCCCTGCTCACTGAGAACGACCTGCCAGACCTCCGCGCAGACTGCGTCGGATGGCGGTCTGTGACTTAACTGGCCTCGGACTCGCAATACGGTGCGAGCGCGCCAGCCACCGTCCGCGCCGACCCACTCAAACTGGCGTTGACCGTTAGTCCATCCAAGTTCGTGTGCAACTGCCGGATGCAGGGCAAGCCACTGCAGACGCTCTGCGTCGGAGTAGAGCCGGTGTGCTTGAACGACAAGCTCGCGATCCGCCCAACTGAGGCCGCGGAGCTCCGGGTATCTCGACGCAACGTCCACTGTGATCTCCCACGCCGAACCCGCAGCTGGAGCGATGAGTGGAAGCGCCGGTCGTTCACCATGGCGGGTGCCGATCCAGCGATCCTCCTCGGGGACTCCCCAGGCGAGCCATCGCCAGCTCGATTGCTCCGCAAGAACGTTGTTGCTCGAGAACTCAGAGGCGTATGAATCAGCCGCGTCCGATGCCTCGCTGCACCAGTCCTCCGATGGATAGTCCTTGTTTCCGGGATCCCTCCACGGCATCGGCGTTGTCCCGTCCAGAGGGAGCGGAGACATCCAGTGTGTCGCCTCGTCGATCATCAAGTCGAGGAAGAACGAGCCTGCACCGCCCGGCAGGGCTCGCGCATCGATCAGTTCGGCCAACACCTGCGCACAGCCCCGACGGCCGACCATGTACGCCCAGGGTCGATAGGTGTGAAGATTCCCCCGCACCCTCAACCGGTCCGAGTGATCACGATGACCACCCTCGGTCCATCTATCGGTATCTGCCTTGCCGAGAGCTGCGGCGCGATGGACGAGCGACGCGACATCGATGCCGAGCTCGTCGGCAATGGCGTCGAGATGCTGGTCAAACGGGCCGATGACCTGCTGCGGGTCGGTCATGTCGACGTGCGGCACCCCGTGCCTGTCCAACTCGGGAATGCCGCGTGCCGGTAGGGGCGGCAGGTCCAGGTCGTAGAACGCTGGAAGGTCGATTGGCGCCAGCGCAGGTGCCTCGAGATGCTCAAGCGCCAAGAGCCGACGCGCCAACACTCGAACGATCGCGTCCTTATCCGATGCGCTTGCAAGAAGCGCCGACTCCAGGTTCGGGTGCGGATCAAGCCCGGCGTGGTTGCGAAGCTCGATCAGTACGTGAAGTGCAGCTTCGGCAGCCCAACCTCCGCGACCAAGCATCTCAGCAAGAAGTTCCTCGACCACGGACCGATGCGACTGGTGAGCCGCTGCGAGAACACGGCGTGCTCCGAAATCCACGATCCGAACCGGATGCCCGAGTTGGCGACCCACCCACTCCAGCACTTCCACCTCAGGAGCCTTTGAGGTGCGCATGACCAACTCAGGCAAGGCGTCGGCCGCCGGCGCAAACACGTCAAGGTAGGCCCGTACCTCCGACCAGCACTGCGCGACCAGGTTCTTGCCACCGAAGAGCTCTGCGAAGCGCCTCAGATCCTTGGGATTGAAGTCACCGCCGATAGCTCCGGAAGCAACCAGACCGGCCAGATCGCGAGCAGCAAGGTCAACGAGTTCGTCACCGGCTTGCTGTATCGCTGCCTCGAACAGGGTCACCCGGCTGCCCCCGTCATAGTGACGCATCCACCCATACGCCTTCGTCCGAGCAAGAATGCGACTCAGAGCTGCGCGTGCTTGCTCAACCGCTCCGGCGCGCGCCGCTAGACCGGCGAACGATGCGACGGCGGTCGGCTCGAGTGCGAGGCGCTCTGCCTCGCTCAAGAGTTCGATCCCAAGTAGTCGCGGCGCCACGCCGTCAAAGCCGGCGATCGTCCGAGACCACAGGTCGATCTCCTCCGGGGTCGCCTCCGCGATCATCTTGGTGCGCATCTGCCTCAACATCGTTGGCAGTTGAATCACACCCACATCTCCAGATTCTGGAGAGGACTCCGGCGGCTTCGACTCCGCAGAGGCGTCCGACCTTCTGCTGTCGGGAGCAAACCAAAGACTTTTCGCCCGCGCGAACCGCTCAGTAAGTTCGACTGGGTTGGCGCTTCGGCCGACCAGAAGGTCCTCGATGCTCACGGGCGTATCAGTACTCAACGGCATCAGGAGCTCGGTCAGCACCGACGCCACCAACTCGGGTTCCACCTCCGAGCTCTCCGCTGCACCCTTGACGATCGAAAGCACCATCTCGACCTCGGACAACACCCCGTGATTGCACAGAGCCTCACCCATGTCGGTAGCGAGCCCAGGGTCGTAGGCGAAAACCGCCTTTACTAGGTCGCCGGCAGCCTCAGAAGCTTGGCCCTCTGCCCCGTCAGCGGCCACCACAAGTCTTCGGGCATACGTCCGGGCTTCGTTCAAGAACGTATCCTGATCGATATCCCCGATCTTCGCGGCGTCGACCAGCCATGCCAACCAAGTCACGAGCTGGTAGTCATCGTGATGCTGCGCCGGGCCCCAACCGTATCGATGTGCGTTGCCAACGGCACTGATTGCCTCGGCCCGGTCGCCGATCTGAGATCGCACCTTCGCGATCTCAAGCCACGCGGTGGCGCTACCGTGGGGGTCGTCCCCCTCCCCGATCAGAGACTCCACCGACTGGAGCTCGGCCGCACACCACCCTGCTGCCTCGGCGAAATGGGCGGCAGCGCGAACAACGCCAACGCGCCTACTAGTCGGCCAGTAGGCGCCTCGTTCAGGGCTGTCCCAAGCCAGCTTGAACTGGCCGACGAGCCGTTCGAGCTGGGCGTAACCTCCGCATCGGTATGAGAGTTCGATCAGCCGGGCGTACATGTCAGGCGCCGCATCAGTGAATAGGTACCAACCGGTCCAGTCTTGCGTCGTTTGGTAAGGAACGTCCAGCAGGCGAACCACAGGATCGGCGAGCGCGGGAACGTCAGGAGCATCCGCCATACCCAGCGTGAACGCAATCGCTTGCGCTTCGAGTTCCGCCACGCGGGTGATCGCATCGGTAAACCGGCGTCGTGCGGGCCCCTGGTCCGACCCGGGCGCGGTGAGCCCCTCCGCGGGCAGGTCGTCGTAGACCTTGATCCACTGTGCGAGAGCCCGCATGCGGAACACCCCGAGCATTGTGCTGTACGGAGCCAGCCCTTCCGAACCGGAGACTGAGGTCGGCCAGGCGGCCTTTGTCTCGGGCGGGAGGAGACGAGCGAACTCCTCGCTCTCGGCGAGCCCTGCCCTAGCTAGTACGTCCGCCGAAGCGACCCGGAGTGAGAGTGCGATTCGCCTAGGTGAGGGTGCGACTTCCTCGTCATCATCGTCTAGGCCAACGGCCAAGGGACTCCCAGATATCGGTGCCAAGACTTCCGCTTGCGATGCCTCGAGCGCCAGCATCATCTGGACCTGCCGCAACACTTCTGAAGTTTCCCCGTCTACTTGTGCTGACCGGGCACTAATGACGTGCTTGCGCGCACGCCAGTCGATGTCAGATTCAACATCAACCCGATCAGCGACCAGTGACGTAGTCGCTGGATCTCGGACGGCATCCGCCAAGTCGAAGCATCGAGCGTGGACGGCATTTCGCGCGGCGATAGCTGCGACTCGTTCCTCTCGGGCTTCGCGCTCTTCCCTAGCCGCCTTCCACCCCGCCTCCTCATCACCAGAGGACGGCGCCGCCTCGTCGGATTCGACTTCAGCGGCCGGGACGGGCAGTAGGTGGTCAAGTTCGTCAAGCACTCGGCCTATGCCCGAGCGGTGCCACGTGACCTCAGCCCAATCTGTAACACTCTCAACCCACTCCCGTTGCCTATGGTTGCGTTCTCCGACGAGTCCTTGGAGTCCGCCAATCGCTCGAACAATCGCATTAGCGTCCTCCAGGGCATTCGAGGCAGCCAAGGCAGCGGCAACCTTAAGAGCA
Source organism: Rhodococcus sp. X156 (assembly GCF_004006015.1). Classification (NCBI taxonomy): domain Bacteria; kingdom Bacillati; phylum Actinomycetota; class Actinomycetes; order Mycobacteriales; family Nocardiaceae; genus Rhodococcus; species Rhodococcus sp. X156. The sequence goes on from NZ_CP034766.1 coordinate 2,564,286, forward strand.
GGCCCTGTCTCGATCCGGAGGCTCCGGCCCTGGACCGTGTGCTCGAGGGCACTGCCGGGATCTACCTCAGACATGGCCTTTGCGATCTCTTCGGCGCTGAGCACGTAACTCCGCTGGTTCAGCTCATTCAGGAGCATCAGCGAGCGAAGCAAGGCTCGGTGGTCACCAGCTCCAGCCGCAGCCCGGACGGCAACCAGTGCCTGATCACGAACGACTCCGTATGGCCTACCGTCAAAGAGATTCTGGCGCAGCGTTCCTGGGACCGCTGCTTCCAGCACTAGCTTAAACTGACCCGCGAGATACCGCTGAGCGAGCTCCTCGTCTCGGTACTGAGGCCAATCGGTGCTTGCAGCGCACCGATCAGCCAACTGTTTGTGAAGTTCCCGAGAACGCCACTCGCGAAGTTCACCGCCAACCATTGCTGTTTGCTCAACAAGGAATCGACGGAAGCTGTTGTGGATAAAGGTCCACTCGTTGCCTCTACGGCGAAAAAAGGTATGCGTGCGCTCCGCGAACCGCGACACCGCCGCTGGGCTGACCCACGTTTCCAGCCACGCGAGGTCAACTGGAATACGCAACCGGCACACAGTGCCTAGTACCGACAGAACATCGTGATCGTTGAGCAGTGAGCCCAAGTAGTGCGTGTACCGGAGATCGATACTGCCGCGGTAGTCCAATGCATCCATAAGCATTTGCTCGGCTTGCTCTCGACGCGCATCAACGTCGGCCGCGCTCTCGAGAGCGCGCAGATCCTGAATCATGTAAGTCAGGACCAGCGGGTGACCTTCACTCCTGTCAACGAGGCTGCTCACTTGGCCAGGAGCAAGCCAGTCGGCGACTCCAGCCAAAGTCGCGATCGCCTCAACTTCCCTGCTGGAAAGCGGCGGCACCTCGACGATCCGCTCATCGTCATCTAGAGCATCGCGGATCGAAAGTGGAAGAATCGAGGTTGTTTGTGACCCAATCAGAATGCAAACACCGTCGCGCAGCGCGGCCGGACTCGGCAACTCGTCCAACAGCGAGCGCGTTGGATTCTGCTCACGCGGGATGTGATCCAGGCCGTCAACGATGATTGTCGTGCGAACACCGTCCTCCGCGAAGCGGTCGCCAGCACGAGCGAGCTGATCGAACAAGACCTCCCGCTGGCCGAGCAGCTCGCTGCCGAAGCCGTTTCGGTGTAAGCCGGCCTCTTCGAGAGCCAATGAGAGATCATGCATGAAACTCTGCGCTTCGCCACGACCGCTAAAAGGATCGGGGGCGTCGGGGACGAACGCGTAATACCTGACGAGTCGACCTGGCACCGCCAAACTCTCGACGAGCGTGGACTTCCCCGAACCCGGCGGGCCGATGAGCGCCAGGTAGCCGTTCGTATGACGCTCAAGCGCATGCTCGAGCGCGGTCCGCGCCGCGATGTTGGCGGTGTATGTCTCCGGGACTGGAAACCTATGCGGGTTCTGGTACTTGACGCGGTCCGCCCATCCGAGCCGCTGCATTAGCTCGGTGCGAGTCAGTTCGACGGGCCGAGCAGGATCTACGACGACTGACTGCAGCACGCCGGCTACGTGGCTCAGGTCAGCCGATTCGCGGGTCGAAACGAGTTCTGAATGGTCGAGCGGGACGAATGTGAACTCGAAGTCTCGAAGGAAGTGTGGGAACTGGTCCACTGTCAGCCCGGACGAGACCAACAGCGCCGTCCAAGCATCCGACCATGATGCGACAAGGTCGAGTCCGCTGACGTCGGCCCAACCGTGACCTGGATTCAACCGTAGGTACCTGGCCAGCGGCGACAACGAGCGGCTCAAGAATGCTGCGAGGTGCCGAGGCGCACTGGAGGCAGATGCAAGCGCCGTTCCCGCCGGAGGCGTCGAAGACGATGGAAAGTTATTGGTACACAGGTGGATGGTGAGCGGGCCGTCCCAGCCCCCGCGAAGGCGCCGCCATGCGTTGGCGAGCTCACCCAGCAATGACTGGCCCTGCCCGGAAGCCCCTGCTAAGTCGCTCCACGTGAAAGACCCGGGAAACTGCGACCACTTGACCTGTAGAGCGTGCCGGCGACCTGAAGCGAGAAACTGAAAGTCGTCAGCAACACCGGCATCAGGATCCGCGACTCGGATCCACTCGAGTAGGGGCAGGTGGCGCTGCACGACCTTAGCGGCAAGCGCGAACTGAGCGGTAAACCCGACCAGCGCGTTCCGCTCGCCGTCGCTCGGGATTGGGTCGTTCGAAACCGTAGACATTGGTCCGCATCGCCGTTGGGTTAGAGGTCGTTGACCATCATGCAGGATGTTTGGCCTGGCGCAACGCCTTCGCTGTTGGGTCGCGCATCGCCGTTGCTTGCCCTGCGTTACCCAGGGCTCTGCGAGGCCGCCGCCGGGCTTACAGTCGCCTCGTGTCGCGTGCCTCGTGTCGCGGCACATCGTGAGCGGCGCTAGGTGGCTCGGGGGTTGAGCCGCGCGACTTCGCGAGCGGCGCGCGGGTACAGCGGACGAGCATGTCGGTGCGGGTCCACGGGGCCGTTCATGCCGACGACACGCTCACGTGAGCGCGCTTCTTGCTCCCGCGTCCTCGCCGGCTGTCACGGTCGCCAGGCCGCGGCCCTCAATTTGAGTTGGGTGACCGGCAGCTCCCTGATGCCAGTGTCCGGCGACGCGCCGTTCGCGGCTCCCGCACCCGGGCGGGTTCCAAAGTCGAGGTCTTCCCGCCAGACTTCGATGATGTTGCCGAATGAGGTCTCGCCTGTCAGCTCGCCTGTCGCGCCGTGCCTCGCCCGCCGCGCGGGCACCTCCTTGAGGTTTGCTCGGCATCCTTGTTGGTGGCCCCCTTGGCCGAGACGCGGCGGACCTGGCCGTCGTGGTCGCGGTACCTGTACGCGCACGAACTCGTCCACTGTGATGTCCGATCGACGTGGCTGCCCACGACGTGTCACCGCCTTCGGGCGTTCACCCTGGTTAGGTCTCGCGATTCTGCTTCAGCTATCAGTGGGCGTCGCTGACGAAGTAGCGGATCTGGCGACCGATGTGACCGAACACGATCCTTAGCCGGCTAGACGCCAGTCGTACACCGTCCTTGGCCAGCACGCGGAGATACTCATAGAGTGCCGTCCGTGCTGGACGGGGGGACTCCCACCCAGCTCGGGCCACTGGCCAAGAGCTAGCTCCTAGACCGGTTCCCGGACAAGAGTGGACGATCGGTAAGTCTTCAAAAGCGTTCAGGCTCGAAATCCGTAGATTCCGAGCCTGAACTTTGTAGCGGGGGCAGGATTTGAACCTGCGACCTCTGGGTTATGAGCCCAGCGAGCTACCGAGCTGCTCCACCCCGCGTCGCTGTCAGCGTGTTGATTCGTTCCTTGCTGACAAGAGGAACACTACCGGGCCGCCGGGTGCGGGTGCAAATCCCGCACCCGGCAAACCAGTATGTCTTGCGTCACTCTGTGTAGTTAGCCGCCGGGCTGGGGCGCCGGCGCGGGCGCCGAGGTGGCCGGAGCGCTCGCTCCGTTGCCGGACGACGTCCCGTTGCCGCTGGTCCCGCTCCCGGTGGCCGCCTGGCCGTTGGCCTGCTGGTACGCCTTCACGGCCGCGTCCAGCTTGGTCAGCGCCTGCCCGAACTGGCCGAAGTCACCGCTGGACTGCGCCGTCTTCAGCTCGGCCAGCGCGTTGTTCAGGTTGGTCACCGCCTGCTCCACGCTCTGCCCCGAGGGCGCAGGAGTGCCCGCCGACGGTGCCTGCGGCGCGGTCGGTGTGGCGGTCGAGCCCCCGGGCGCCGGGCTGGCCGGTGCCGTGGTGCCCGAGCCGGCCCCGGCCCCGAACACCTGGTCCAGCGCCTCCGACAGCGTGGACGCGTAGCCCACCTGCCCGTTGTAGCTGACCAGCACGCGGGCCAGCTGCGGGAAGGACGAGCTCTGCGCCGACCGCTCGATGTACAGCGGCTCCACGTACAGCAGGCCACCCTGGCCCACCGGCAGGGTCAGCAGGTTGCCGTACTCGATCTTGGTGGACTGCTGCCCCAGCAGGTTGCGCTCCTTGGACACCGACGGCGCCGAGAGCATCGAGTTCTGCACCTGCTGCGGACCCTGCGTCTGGGTGTCCGTGGGCAGCTTGAGCACGGTGATCTGCCCGTAAGTGTCCGGATCCGAGCTGGCCGTCATGTACGCGGACAGGAACTCCCGCTTCAGCCCCACCAGCGCGCTGGTCAGCTGGAACGAGGACTTGCCGGTCTGCGGGTCGGCCGCCTGCACGTAGTACGGCGGCTGCGGCGCCTTGCCGTTGTTGTTGTCCACCGTCGGGTCGTCCGGAACCGACCAGAAGCCGTTGTTCTGGAAGAACTCCTTGGGGTCGCTCACGTTGTAGCGGGTGAGCAGGTCGCGCTGCACCTTGAACAGGTCCTCCGGGTAGCGGAAGTGCGAGCGCAGCTCGTCGGAGACCTCGCTGGCCGGCTTGACCACGCCCGGGAACACCCCCTGCCAAGCCTTGAGCACGGGGTCCTTGTCGTCGTTGGCGTACAGCGTCACCGTGCCGTCGTAGGCGTCCACGGTGGCCTTCACCGAGTTGCGGATGTAGGACACCTGCTTGTCCGGCGCCTGCCGCACGCCCGGCGAGGCCGCCAGGCTGTCCGCCGTCGCCGCCTCCAGGGAGGTGCGCTGGGCGTAGGGCAGGGAGTCCAGCGTGGTGAAGCCGTCCACGATCCACTGGATGCGCCCGTCCACCACCGCCGGGTAGGTCTCGCTGTTGGTGGTCAGCCACGGCGCCACGGCGTGCACGCGGTCGCGGGGGTCGCGGTTGAAGATGATCTTGGACTCGTCGGTGACGGCGCTGGAGAACAGGATGTTGCGCTCGCCGTACTTGGCGGCGAAGGCCAGCCGGTTCACCCAGCTGCCGATGTCCACCCCGCCCTTGCCGTCGTAGGTGAAGCTGGAGGAGTCGGTGTCGTACTCCCGCGGCGCCGCACCCTCGACGTCGCCGACGATGGCGTAGTCAGGGTTGGACTTGCCGATCAGCTCGCCGTAGTAGATGCGCGGCTGGTCCACCGGGATGGTCTGCGACTTGGAGTTGAGGTCGCTCACCGAGTACACCGGGTAGCCCCCGGTGCCGGTGCCGGCGTCGGTCAGCGCGGCGTTGACCTTGTTGGCCTGCGCGGCCACGAAGCCGTTGCCGTGGGTGTAGACGGTGTGCTTGTTCACCCAGTTGACCTGGTTGCCGGTCAGCGCGTTCGGCGCCAGCTCCCGGGCGGCCACGATGTAGTCGCGCAGCTCGCCGTCGGTCTCGTAGCGGTCCACCGACAGCGTGTCCGGGAAGCCGTAGAAGTTCTTCAGCTGCTGCTGCTGGGTGAAGGTGCGGGAGAGCACCGTGGGGTCGAGCAGGCGCACGTTGGAGATGGTGGCGGTGTCGGTGGCCACGTCCGACGGCGCCACCGTGGCCGTGCCCGGGTAGTCGACGTAGTTCACCTGCTCGTCGGTGATGCCGTAGGCGGCCCGGGTGGAGTCGATGTTGCGCTGGATCGACTGCGCCTCCCGGTCGGGGCCGTTGGGGTTGACCGAGAACTGCTGCAGGATGGCCGGCCACGCCGCGCCCACCAGGATGGAGGAGAACACCAGAAGGGCGGTGGCCAGCGCCGGCACCCGCAGGTCGCGCAGCACCACGCCGGCGAAGAACGCCGCGGCACAGATCACCGCGATGCACAGCAGGATCAGCTTGGCCGGCAGCACCGCGTGCAGGTCGGTGTAGGAGGCACCGGTGAACTGCGGGTTGCGGTCGCTGGAGAGCAGCTCGTAGCGGTCGAAGAAGTAGGCGACGGCCTTGACCAGCACGAAGGTGCCGGCCAGCACCGCCAGCTGCACCCGCGCCGCCGTGGTCAGCCGCCCACCCCGGCCGGCCAGGCGCAGCCCGCCGAACAGGTAGTGGGTGACCAGGCTGGCCAGGAAGGCGAGCACCACCGCGACGAAGACCCAGTCGATGAGGAAGCGGTAGAAGGGCAGGTCGAAGGCGTAGAAGCCGAGGTCGAGCCCGAACTGCGGGTCGGTCTGACCGAAGCTGGTGCCGTTGAGGAACAGCTGCACCAGCGCCCAGTCGGACTGCCCCACGGCACCGGCGATGACGCCGACCACCACGGGAATGCCGATGCCGAACAGCTTCAGCCGGCTCATCACCGCGGTGCGGTAGCGGGCGATCGGGTCGTCCGGCCCGGACACCGGCACGAACACCGGCCGAGTGCGGTAGGCCAGGTACAGCGCCCCGAACGTCACCGCGCCGATGAACAACCCGACGACGAGGAAGAGCACCAGCTTGGTGATGAGGACCTTGGTGAACACCCCACGGAAACCGAGGGCCCCGAACCACTCCCAGTCGATGTAGGTGTTGAGGAAGCGGGAGCCACCGAAGACGAGCACCAGCAGCACGACGCCGGCGGCCAACAGCCACCGACTCCTTCTCGACAATCCGGACATACCAGTGGGTGGGCGCACGGCCACGAAGCCACACTCCAAGCAGTCGCACGGCGCTGGGCGCCGCTGGGTGGTGTCACCGGTCTGACAATTCGGTGATATCGCGCAGTCTACTGACGATGCTGCGTCTCAGCCGCCCGCTTCGCCCTCAGCGCAAGCCCCTGGGCTGCACAGTGCCCGATTTGTCCCCAGCCTCCGGCGGCCCCGGCGCCGGATGCGTCCCCTGCCAGCAGCCGGCCCAGCAGCAGCCCGTGGGACCGCCCCGTGCCGACCCTGGGACCATGGAGCCATGAGCCTGCTGTCACCGTCCGCCCTGTCCACCTGCGTGCGCGAGGTCGTCGCCTTCGTGGACGACGCCGGGTGGGACCAGCCGCCGCAGCTGTTCGCCCTGGTGCCCACCGCCGAGCTCCTGGAGCGCGAGCCTGACCTGGCCGAGGGACTCTCCAGCGACTCCGAGCTGACCCCGGTGGCCCAGGAGCCCCTGCCCGGCGGCACCGAGGGCGGCTCCCCCGAGCTGGACGAGGCGCTCGCCGGGATCACCTGGCCGGATGCCGTCGCCGGCTGCGTGCTGGTGCAGGAGATCCTCATCCTGCCGCCGGAGGCCGAGGCCGAGCTGGACCAGGTGACCGAGCAGACCGCCGACGAGGCCGAGGCCGAGCGGGTGGCCCTGCAGCTGGCCGCCGAGCACCCCGAGCGGCAGGAGGCCCGGCTGGTGGCGGCAGTGCTGCGCGGCGGGGAGTCGCTGTGCCTGCTGCAGCTGCGTCCCGACGCCGCCCAGCTGGCCGCCGACCCCGACGCCGAGCCCGAGCTGCTGGAGCACCCCGAGCTGGCCCCGAACCTGGTGGCCGCCCTGCAGGCGACCCTGGAGGAGTAAGGCGCTCAGCAGCGGGGCGGCTGGCCGCCGGCGTTGACCGTGTTCAGCGCGTCCACCGCGGTGCGCAGGGTGTCCACCTTGATCAGCTCGAGGCCCTCGGGCACCCGCTGCAGCGCCTCGGCGCAGTTGGCCTGGGGCACCAGGAAGGTGGTCGCCCCGGCCTCCTTGGCCTTGATCATCTTGAACGGGATGCCACCGATGGGACCGACCTTGCCGACGCCGTCGATGGTGCCGGTCCCGGCCACGAACTTGCCGCCGTTGAGGGTGCCGGTGGTCAGCTTGTCCACCAGGGCGAGGGCGAACATCAGCCCCGCCGAGGGACCGCCGATGTCGGCGAGGTTGAACTCGATGGTGAAGGGCGCGTCCGGCGTGGTGTCGGGAGTGATCCCGATGTAGCCGCGGTCCTCGTCCTCCGATCCCTGCGCCAGGGTGATGGTGGCCGAGGTCTCCGGGCCGCCGTCGTGGCGGTAGGTGACGCTCACACGCTCGCCTGCCTTGGTGTTCTTCAACGCCTGCAGGGTCTCGTAGGCGGTGCTCACGGGCTTGCCGTTGACCGACAGCAGCTGGTCACCCGCGGCCAGCACCCCGTCCGCCGGTGAGCCCTGGGTCAGCGCGCCCACCGTCACCTTGGTCGGCACCTGCAGGTACAGCAGCGCCGCGGCCTCCGCGTTGTTCTCCGACTCGGCGAAGTCCTGGGCATTCTCCTGCGACACCTGCTCCCGGGTCTTCTCCGGCGGGTAGATCTGGTCGCGCGGCACCAGCGCGTAGCGCCCGCTCACCCACAGCCCGATCGCGCCGAACAGGCTGATGCCGTCGTTGACGGCCACCGTGGTCATGTTCAGGTTGCCCTCGGTGGGCGCGGTCTCCCGGCCCTGCACCTCCACCACCGGCTTGCCGTCCACCTCGCCGAGGGTGTTGAACGTCGGTCCGGGGCCCAGCGCGACGTAGGGCACCTGCACCGCTCCCCCGAACCCGCCCAGCACGACGATGAGCACGAGCCCCACGATGAGGGTGGTTGTCCGACGCGTCACGGGGGTCAGCGTAGAGCCCGGTCCTGGCCGGCCCGCTCCGGCAAGCCCGTCCGGTCCGCGCGCCGGTGTGGTCAGGGGTCGTGTTCGCCCAGAGCGTGCCCCGATGGTGCGGAACCGGCGACTGCTGCCGGGTACCGTTGACCCATGAGTAATCTCCCCTTCGGCTTCTCCGGCTCCGGTGACGACTCGGGCGACGACGACGAGCGCGGCAAGCGATCCTCGGACAACCCCTTCGGCTTCGGTGGCGGCGGCGCGGGTGGCTTCGACCCCGCGGCCCTGGGACAGATGCTGACGCAGTTCGGCCAGATGCTCTCCAACGCCGGCAGCTCCAGCGGCCCGGTCAACTACGACCTCGCCCGCCAGCTCGCCGAGCAGCAGCTGGGCCCGGTCCCCGCGCTCAAGTCCGGTGAGTCCGACGCCGTCCGGGACGCGCTGCGCCTGGCCGAGCTGTGGCTGGACGACGTCACCCCGCTGCCCGCCGGCTTCCGCCAGGGCGCGGCGTGGACGGCCAAGGACTGGCTGAGCAACACCATGCCCACCTGGCAGCGGCTGTGCGACCCGGTGGCCACCAAGATGGCCGGCGCCTGGGTGGAGGGGCTGCCCGACGAGGCCAAGCAGATGCTCGGCCCGATGATGGGCATGATGAGCCAGATGGGCGGGATGGCCTTCGGCTCCCAGCTGGGCCAGGCCCTGGGCCAGCTGTCCAAGGAGGTCCTCAGCTCCACCGACATCGGGCTGCCGCTCGGCCCGGAGGGCACCGCGGCGCTGCTGCCCCAGGCCATCGCCACGTTCACCGAGGGACTGGACCGCCCCGACCACGAGGTGATGGTCTACCTCGCCGCCCGCGAGGCCGCCCACCACCGCCTCTTCGCGCACGTGCCGTGGCTGCGCCAGCGCATGCTCGCCACCGTGGAGGAGTACGCCAACGGCATCACCGTGGACTTCTCCGCGATGGAGGAGATGGCCCGCAACCTCGACCCGGCCACCCTGGGCGACCCGGCCGCGCTGGAGCAGGCGCTGAGCCAGGGCACCTTCGGCCCCACCACCTCCCCCGCGCAGAAGGCCGCGCTGCAGCGGCTGGAGACCCTGCTCGCGCTGGTGGAGGGCTGGGTGGACCACGTGGTGTCCGACGCGGTGCACAACCGGCTGCCCGGCGCCGACGCGCTGCGCGAGACCCTGCGCCGCCGCCGCGCCAGCGGGGGCCCCGCCGAGCAGACCTTCGCCACCCTGGTGGGCCTGGAGCTGCGGCCACGGCGGCTGCGCGAGGCCGCCGAGCTGTGGCGCGTGCTCGCCGAGCGCAGCGACGCCGCCACCCGCGACGCGGTGTGGGCGCACCCTGACCTGCTGCCCAGCTCCGACGACCTGGACGACCCGGTGGCCTTCGCCGAGCGCTTCCTGATGAGCCGCACCTCCGGCTCGGACAACCCCATGGAGGAGCTCGAGCGCACCATGGCACGGGAGAGCGAGGAGGCCGCCCGCAAGGACGAGCCCGGCGAGGACGACGGCGACGCCGGCGACGGGCCGAACCTGCAGAAGTAGGTCCGGCCCCGCTCAGTCCAGCGCGTCGGGCGGCGCCGCAGCCACGTCGTCGTCCGGCTCGCTGTCCTCCGGCTCGCCCCCGCCCGGCTGGCTCCCGCCCTGGTGGCTGGCGGGGGCGTGCTCGGCGGCGGAGAGGCCCTGCAGGTAGCCGATGGCCCGCTCGGTGAGCGGGTACTGGTGCACCAGCGACCAGAAGCGCGGCGTGTGGCCGGACTCCAGCAGGTGCGCCAGCTCGTGCACCAGCACGTAGTCCAGCACCCAGGCCGGGGCGGTGCGCAGCCGCTCGCTCACCCGGATGGACGCATCGGCCGGGGTGCACGACGCCCACCGGGTGCGCATCGCCGGAACCCAGCGCACCACCGCCGGCCGCGCCGTCCCCGCCAGCCACCGCGCGGAGAGCTGCTCCGCGCGGCGCACCAGGTCAGCGTCGGAGCGTCGGGTACCGGTGGCGCGGCGGCGCTCGGAGCGCTCCAGCTTCTCCAGCATGGTGGCCACCCAGCGGGCCTCCTCGGCCTTGCTCAGCCGCGCCGGCACCAGCACCACCACGGTGTCGCCCTCCCGGCGGACGCTGACGGTGCGGCGACGCTTGGCGCTGCGGCGCACCTCCACCTTCGGTGCGGTTGACCCGGCGGCCGGTGCTGGGGAGCTGTGGGGGTCGGCTGGCACGGGTGCCACCGTAGCGAGGTCCCCAGGCAGGACCTCCGGCGCCGCTACGCCGTGCGGAGCCCACGAGTGGTGGGTACCGTCGGTTCCCGCAGCTCAGAGACCCACACTCTCCGAGGTGCGCAGCTACTGACCGTGCAACCCAGGGTCCACGAAGGAGCGCCGCAATGGCCGACACCTACAACGGGTACTGCGTCAAGTGTCGGGAGAAGCGGGACTTCCAGGGCGAGGTCACCGAGACCAACGGTCGTCGCATGGCCAAGGGCACCTGCCCGGTGTGCGGCACCAAGATGAACCGCATCCTCGGCAAAGCCTGACTCCGGTGCGTCGCCCCGGATTGCGCCGATCCGCAGCGACGCTGCTGGCCCTCGGGCTGGCCTCCGCCGCACTGGTGGGTACCGGCACGCCCGCGGACGCGGCACCCGAACCAGGCGCCGCGACGACCCTGCCCGGCCCCGGCCCCTACGGCGCGGCGGGCCGCTGGATCGTGGACGCCGACGGCCGGGTGCTCATCACCAGCGGCGTGAACATGGTGAACAAGCGGGCCCCCTACGCCCCGGACGCGGTGGGCTTCGACGACGCCGACGCCGCCTTCCTCGCCGCCCACGGCTTCGACAGCGTCCGAGTCGGGGTGATCTGGAAGGCCGTGGAGCCCGAGCCCGGCCGCTACGACGACGCCTACCTCGATCGCATCGCCGCCACCGTGGACACCCTGGCCCGGCACGGCGTCACCTCGCTGCTGGACATGCACCAGGACATGTACAACGAGCGCTTCCAGGGTGAGTTCGCCCCCGACTGGGCGGTGCTCGACGACGGGCTGCCCGCCTGGCCGCAGCTGGGCTTTCCCACCAACCAGTTCCTGCAGCCGGCGCTCATCCGCGCCTACGACCACTTCCTGGCCAACGACCCCGGCCCCGGCGGCGTGGGTCTGCAGGACCGCTTCGCCGCGGCGTGGGGGCACGTGGCGGCGCGCTTCGCCGGACGCCCCGGGGTGCTGGGCTACGACGTGCTCAACGAGCCCTGGCCCGGCTCGCAGTGGTTGGGCTGCGTGCTGGCCACCTGCCCCACCTCGGCGGCCGGGCTCACCGCCCTGCACCAGCGGGTGGGGGCGGCCATCCGCGCCCAGGACCCGCACACCCTGGTGTTCACCGAGCCGTTCTCGCTGGCCAGCGCGGGCGCACCGATGGTCACCGGCAACGCCGGGGTGGCCAACCAGGGGCTGTCGTACCACCTGTACTGCCCGGTCACCTTCGTCACCGGTGCCGACGCCGGCTGCGGGTACTTCGACCCCCTGGTGCACGCCAACGCCGACGCGTACTCCCGGGCCACCGGGGCCGCGCTGCTGGTCACCGAGTTCGGCGCCACCAGCAAGCCCGACGTGCTGGCCGGGGTGGTCGACCGGGCGGCGGCGGCGATGGTGGGCTGGCAGTACTGGGCCTACTGCGGCTGCAACGACCCCACCACCGCCGACCTGGCCGAGCAGGGGGTGGTGGAGGACCCCGCCGAGCCACCCACCGGCACCAACGTGCGGGCGGAGAAGCTGGCGCTGCTGTCGGTGCCGCACCCCCGGTCCGTCGCCGGCACGCCGCTGGGCTACTCCTTCGACCGCGCCCGCCACACCCTGTCGCTGCGCTACAGCACCGCCCGCGCCGACGGCGCCGGCACCTTCGCCGCCGGCGCCCGCAGCACGGTGGCCACCCCGGCCGGGCAGTACCCGACCGGCTACCGGGTGAGCGCGGTGGGCGCGCGGGTGGTCTCCGCCCCCAACGCCGCGGTGCTGGAGGTGGCCGCCGAGCCGGGAGCCACCGAGGTGAGTGTCAGCGTCTCCCCCGCCCAGCCCTGACCGCTGTCCACAGCTGCGCGAACCCGGCCCGAGGCGGGGGCTGAGCAGCGCAGAGTGGCCGTCATGACGACCACCGCCATCACCCACAGCGCCATCACCCGTACCGCCCGGCCCGTGCTCGACCTCACCGTGCGGGTGCTCACCCGCCCCGGCGGCCAGGTGCAGCTGGGCTGGGACCCCGAGCGCGCGGTGCTGGTGCAGGCCAGCCGATCGTCCGACGCCCAGCCGCTGGCGGAGCTGCTCAACGGCCTGGACGGCAGCCGCACCGTGGCCGAGCTGGGCGAGGCCGCCGCGCACGCGGGCCTGACCGAGCCCGAGCTGCACCGGCTGCTGGACGAGCTCGACCACGCCGGGATGCTCACTGTCACCGGTCGCCCGAGCGCGGCCAACCCCGTCCCGGTGCACGTGCACGGCCAGGGCCCGCTCAGCGACGCCGTGGCCGACGCGCTCGCGCTGGCCGGGCACCCGCCCAGCCGCTCGACCCGCTGGCCCGGGCTGCCCCGCGGCTGGACCCGCACCGCTGGGGTGGTGGTGCTGGCCGACACCCTGGTGGCCGACCCGTGCCTGGCCGCGGAGCTGGTGCAGGCCCAGGTGGCGCACCTGTCGGTGCGGCTGCGCGACGGGCGCGGCCTGGTGGGACCGCTGGTGCTGCCGGGACGCACCAGCTGCCTGCGGTGCGCCGACCTGCACCGCACCGACCGGGACCAGCACTGGCCCGCCCTGGCAGCACAGCTGCACGGCCAGGCCGGGCACGGCAGCCCGGCCGCGGTGCGGGCCACCGCGGGGGTGGCGCTGGGTCAGCTGGAGCACCTCACCGAGCCGGCCACCGCCGCCACCGGCCCGCCCCCGACGCTCGGCGCCACCATCACCGTGGACGTCCACCGGGCCGAAACCACCCGCCGCGTGTGGCGTCCGCACCCCGATTGCCCTTGTGGCGCACATGAATAAAGACTTGCCGAGCCCGAAGCCCACACGCCGGACGGCAATCGGCGACAATGTGACGGTGTCCGACATCCCTCGTAGCAGCGCTGCCCGCACCGCGAAGCTGGCCAGCTTGCCCATCGGCTTTGCCGGACGAACCGCCGCAGGATGGGGAAAGCGGCTGGCCGGTCGGAGCAGCGAGGACGTCGGCGCCGAGCTGAGCGCCAAGACCGCCGAGCAGCTGTTCGCCGTGCTGGGCGAGCTCAAGGGCGGGGCGATGAAGTTCGGCCAGGCACTCAGCGTCTTCGAGGCCGCGGTGCCCGACGAGATGGCCGGGCCCTACCGGGAGGCGCTGACCAAGCTGCAGGCCAGCGCGCCGCCGATGCCCGCCGCCACCGTGCACAAGGTGCTGGCCGAGCAGCTGGGCACCGGCTGGCGGGAGCGCTTCCAGTCCTTCGACGACGTCGCCGCCGCCGCCGCCAGCATCGGCCAGGTGCACCGCGGGGTGTGGCACGACGGCCGCGAGGTCGCCGTCAAGATCCAGTACCCCGGTGCCGACGTGGCCCTGCGCTCGGACCTGCGCCAGCTGCAGCGCTTCGGCCGGATGTTCCAGTCGGTGATCCCCGGCATGCAGGTGCGGCCGCTCATCGACGAGCTCCGCGAGCGCATGGAGGAGGAGCTCGACTACCGGGCCGAGGCCGACAACCAGCGCGCCTTCGCCGCCGCCTACGACGGCGACCCCGACTTCATGGTGCCCAAGGTGGTGGCCAGCGCCCCCAAGGTGATCGTCTCCGAGTGGGTGGAGGGCACCGGGCTGTCCACCGTCATCGCCGAGGGCACCCCCGAGCAGCGCAACGAGATGGGCCGGCTGCTGGCGCTGTTCCACTTCTCCTCCCCCGCCCGCGCCGGGCTGCTGCACTCCGACCCGCACCCGGGCAACTACCTGCTGCTGCCGGACAACCGGATGGGCGTCATCGACTTCGGCGCGGTGGCCCGCCTGCCCGACGGCCTGCCCGTGACCTTCGGGCGGATGATCCGCCTGGCCATCGACGACAAGCCCGATGAGCTGATGGAGATGCTCCGCGAGGAGCGCTTCGTGCCGCGCAGCGCCGACCTCGACCCCGCCGAGGTGCTCGGCTACCTGCGGCCGTTCGTGGAGCCCATGCAGGAGGAGACGTTCCACTTCACCCGGCGCTGGATGCAGGGCCAGGCCGAGCGGGTGAGCGACGTGCACAGCGACGAGTTCCAGCTGGCCCGCTCGCTCAACCTGCCCCCGCAGTACCTGCTGATCCACCGCGTGACGCTGGGCTCCATCGGCATCCTCTGCCAGCTCGACGCCGAGGCCCCCTTCCGGGCCATCGTGCAGGAGTGGCAGCCCGGCGCCGCTGAGGACTAGCCCCGCGCTAGCCCAGGCGGCCGACCGCGCCCAGCCAGGGCGCCCGGTTGAGCTGGCGCGCCTGCCTGCGCAGCGCCCGGGCCTGCCGGCGCAGCTGCCGCGCCTCCTGCCGCAGCTGGCTCGCCTGGTGGCGCAGCTCCACCAGGTGCAGCGCGTTGTGCTGCTCCGCACGAGTCCGCACGGTGGGGATCTCGGTGCCCGCGACGATGTTCACGACGCCTCTCTCGGCACGGGATGCTTGCGGGGGCGGCCACGGGGCCGCTTGCGGCTGACGACGCAGCCGTGCTGGAGCAGCTCGCCGCCCCAGACGCCCCAGGGCTCGGCCCGGTCGAGCGCGTCGGCCAGGCAGCGCTGCCGCAGTGGGCAGTGCCCGCACAGGGTCTTGGCGTGCTCGACGTCGGTGGGGCTCTCGGCGAACCAGAGGTCGGCGTCGGCGTGGCGGCACGGCAACGGCAGGGTGTCGATCTCCTCCTGTCGGGCCTCCGGCGGCGGCAGGGACCGCTGTCGGCTGCGGGGGCGGGTGGGGGTGCTGACGGGAGACACCTGAGGAGTCCTTCTCTTCAGTGAGCACTAGCCAGTGCTGTCGGGACGGGGCGGCGAGTGGGTGCGGCCGGGGTCGTCACCGAGTGCGGTGCACAAAGAAGACCACGGTCCGCGCGCTGCGGGACCGTGGTCTGGAGGAGCAGGGAGACTGCTAGGAGTCACTCCAGGCGACGGGCGCGCGACGGTTGCGCCGGTTGGCGGACGGTGCGGCGCACGGGAACGCGGCGCCGACGCGTGCCGCTGCCCCACGGGTGCGGGCCATCGTGGTGTTGTCCATCGTCGCCACCTCCCTCGTCCTGCTCATCGCTGCTGGTCGTTCGCGCTGGGTCTTGTCCTGGCGCTGTCTCGTTCTGGTGCTGTCGTGCCGTGGTGCTGCGGAGAAGGCTATGCCAGGGGCGCGCGGGCTCACAACCCATTTATGACCTGCGGTTTTGCCCGGTCAGGCGTCGCTGGTGGAGCGGTCGGCCTTGACCAGGCCCAGCACCTCGGCGCCGAAGCGCTCCAGCTTGGCCGCGCCGATGCCGGGGATGGCCACCAGCGCGGCGTCGGTGGTGGGCTGCTGCTCGGCGATGGCGGTGAGGGTGGCGTCGGTGAACACCACGTAGGCAGGCACCTTCAGCTCTGCCGACCGCTCGCGCCGCCAGTCCTTCAGCGCCTCGAGCAGCTCGTCGTCGAGGTCGGAGGGGCAGTCCTCGCACCGGCCCAGCTTGACCGACAGGGTGCCGGTGAGCACGGCGTTGCACACCCGGCACACCGCGCGCTTGCGGTTGCTGCGCGAGCCCTGCTCGGGACGACTCGGCGTGCGCGCCGCCGGGGAGTCGGCAGGCACCAGGCCCTGCAGGAAGCGGGAGCGGCGCCGGCTCTTGCGCCCACCGGGGTTGCGGGACAGCGCCCAGGACAGGCAGAGCACCTCGCGGGCGCGGGTGACGCCCACGTAGAGCAGCCGCCGCTCCTCCTCCACCGCGGCCTCCTCGGCCGCGCCGCCCTCGCCCAGGGCGTGCTGGATGGGCAGCGTGCCCTCCACCAGGCCCACCAGGAACACCGCGTCCCACTCCAAGCCCTTGGCGGCGTGCAGCGAGGACAGCGTCACGCCCTGCACCACCGGGGGGTGCCGGGACTCCGCGCGGCTGGCCAGCTCGCTGATCAGCCGCGCCAGCCCGGCCCGGGGCTCGTGGGCCACCAGCTCCTCGGCCACCTGCACCAGCGCCAGCAGCGACTCCCACCGGTCGCGGGCGTTGCCACCCGAGGGGGCCTGCGCGGTGAGGCCCACCGGCTCCAGCAGGGCGCGCACCAGGGCGATGAGGTCCACCGGGTCGTCTCCTGCCTCGCCCCCGCCGCCGGCCTGGCCCACCCCGTTCTGCTCGGCCTTGCGCAGCACCTGCACCGCCTGGCGCACCTCGGGCCGCTCGAAGAAGCGGTCACCGCCGCGCACCTGGTACGGGATGCCCAGCTCGGTGAGCGCCTGCTCGTGCACCTCCGACTGGGCGTTGATGCGGTAGAGCACCGCGATCTCCGCGGCCGGGGTGCCTGCCTCGATCAGCTTCTTGATGCGCGCCGCCACCGCGGTGGCCTCGGCGGACTCGTCGTCGTGCTCGGAGAAGTGCGGCTCCACCCCGTTGGGTCGCTGCCCGATCAGCTGCAGCCGGCTGCCGGCCACCCGCCCCTTGGCCGCGCCGATCACCCGGTTGGCCAGCGAGACCACCTGCGGGGTGGAGCGGTAGTCGCGCTCCAGGCGCACCACGGTGGCCTCGGGGAAGCGCCGGGAGAAGTCCAGCAGGTAGCGCGGGGTGGCGCCGGTGAAGGAGTAGATGGTCTGGTTGGCGTCGCCCACCACGGTGAGGTCGTCGCGCTCGCCCAGCCACGCGTCGAGCACGCGCTGCTGCAGCGGGGTGACGTCCTGGTACTCGTCCACCACGAAGCAGCGGTAGCGGTCGCGGAACTCCTCGGCCACCGCGGAGTGCTCCTCCAGGGCGGCGGCGGTGTGCAGCAGCAGGTCGTCGAAGTCCAGCTGTCCGCTGCGGGCCTTGAGCGCCTCGTAGCCGGCGTAGACCGCGGAAACCTGCTCGGCCGAGCCTGGTGGGTCGCGGCGGGCGCGCACGGCCGCGGCCGGGTAGTCCTCCGGCGCGATCAGCGTGGCCTTGGCCCACTCGATCTCCCCGGCCAGGTCGCGCACGTTCTCGGTGCTGGTCTTGGCGCCGACCCGGCTGGCGGCCTGCCCGACCAGGGAGAACTTGCGGTCCAGCAGCTCCCACGGGGTGTCGCCCACCACCTGCGGCCAGAAGTAGCGCAGCTGGCGCAGCGCGGCGGCGTGGAAGGTGCGCGCCTGCACCCCGCCGATGCCCAGCCCGCGCAGGCGGGTGCGCATCTCGCCGGCGGCGCGGGAGGTGAACGTGACGGCCAGCACCTGCCCCGGGGAGGTGTGCCCGTGCTCCACCAGGTGCGCGATGCGGCGGGTGATGGTGCGGGTCTTGCCGGTACCCGCGCCTGCCAGCACGCACACCGGCCCGCGGGGCGCCGCAACGGCCGCCTGCTGCTGCTCGTCCAGGCCGTCCAGCACCGCCGCGACGTCGCTGGGCTGGGCGGAGGTGGCGGGCTGGGCACTGTCTGGCATGCCTGCCATCCTCTCAGCCCGCACCGACACGCACCTCACCCCTCCGGGTGTCCGCCTCGGCGCGCTACCGTGCCCGGGTGAGGTGGCTGAGGCGGTGGCGCAGGCTCCGGTACCGGGCGGCGGTGCGGGCCGGGAAGCAAATGCCGTCTGCCGGTGTTGTTCCGGCCATGGGTGAACTGACGATGTACTCGACCGCGTGGTGCGGCTACTGCCGCCGACTGAAGATGCAGCTGGACGAGGCGGGGGTGGGCTACACCGAGATCGACATCGAGGCCGACCCCGCGGCCGCGGAGTTCGTGGAGGGCGTCAACGGCGGCAACCAGGTGGTGCCCACCGTGGTGTTCCCTGACGGCACTGCCGCGACCAACCCGTCCTTCGCCGAGGTGCAGGCCAAGCTCGCCGCCGCCTGATCCAGCGCAGCCTGACCCTCGCCTCCCGAGAAGCCCGGCGCCTGATCACCAGGCGCCGGGTTTTTCATGCCTCGGCCCAGGACTCCAGCATCCCGCGGGCGATGGACACCGCGCCCGGCAGCAGCAGCGGCAGCTCGGCCGTCGGGGCGCTGGCCCAGTGCCCGGCCGCCAGCGCGGCCTTGATCTCGTCCCGGGTGAACCAGGCGGCCTCGGCGATCTCCCCCTCCCGCGGCACCACCGGCTGCGCGGAGTCGGCCACCGCGGCGAAGCCCAGCATGATCGAGCGCGGGAACGGCCACGGCTGGCTGCCCAGGTAGCGCACGTCGCTGACCGTGGCGCCCACCTCCTCGCACACCTCGCGGCGCACGCACGCCTCCAGCGACTCCCCCGCCTCCACGAACCCGGCGAGCACCGAGAACCGACCCTCGGGCCAGGACGGCTGCCGGCCCAGCAGCACCTGGTCGGCGCCGTCGTGCACCAGGCAGATGACGGCCGGGTCGGTGCGCGGGTACTCCTCGTGCCCGTGCGCCTCGCAGCGGCGCGCCCACCCGGCAGCGTGGGCCAGCATGGTCGCTCCGCACACTGCGCAGAAGCTGGTGCGGGCGTGCCAGCCGAGCAGCGCGGTGGCCGTGGCCAGCATGCTCGCCTCGGTGGGCGCCAGGTCGGCCCCGCCCATCCGCAGGTCCACCGTCTCCACCCGGCCACCACCGGCGGGGGCGGGCAGGTACGGCACTGTCACCGCCCAGACGTCGGTCGCCGCGGCAGCGTCCCCGGCAGCAAGCGCTGATGAGCCGGCCACCACCCGTCCGTCGGTGACCATCCCGCTGCCCAGCAGCACCGCGTCCGCCGGGGGCTGGGCGGCGATCTCGGTGGCGCGACCGAGCTGCAGCGCCCCGTCGTGCACCGCGGCGTGCCCGCGGGGATCCACCCGTAGCAGCGCCGCGCTCTGCCAGCCCGACCGCAGCCGCTCGTCGTCCACCCGCACCAGCTCGTCGCGCACCAGCGTGTCGCGGGCGAGCATCGGCGGCTCGCTCAGCTGGAAGTCGCTCATCGAGCAGCGGGCAGCTCGACCGAGCCCAGCGTGCCGAGGTCGGCGCCGATGGTGGCCACGTCGCACTGCACGATGCCGGTGAAGCGGCCGGGGCCGAACATCCGCGCGGCAGCCGCCCGCACGTCGTCGTTGCTCACCTCGGCCAGGCGCAGCGGGTGGGTGCGCACCCAGTCGGCGTCCACGCCCAGCGGCAGCAGCCGGGCCAGCGTGGAGGCCAGCCCGCTCTGGGTGGACAGCGAGATGGACAGCGCCCCGATGGCGTACTGCCGGGCGGAGGCGATCTCGGCGTCCGTCGGCGGCACGTGCACCACGCGGCCGAGCTCGTAGGTGGTCTCCATCAGCGCGGCGGCAGTGGTCTCCCGCGACGTGTCCAGCGACACCGACAGGATGGCCCCGGCCGAGGAGGTCTCCATGCCCGAGGAGGCGCCGTAGGTGTAGCCCTTGTCCTCGCGGACGTTCTCCATCAGCCGGGAGGAGAAGTAGCCGCCGAAGACCAGGTTGGCCAGCTGCGCGGCCGGGTAGGTCTCGTCCAGCCGGGACACGCCCTGCGTGACCAGCCGGATCTGCGACTGCACCGCGCCCGGGCGGTCCACCAGCAGCACGTCGGCCGGGGCGATGGCCGGCCACGGCGGCAGCACCGCGGCGGTGGCCTCGGAGGTCCAGCCGGCCAGCGCGCTGCGCACCTGCGCCACCGCGTCCTCCGGGTCGAGGTCACCCACCAGCACCAGCAGCGACCCCCGGGGCACCACGGCCTGGGCGTGCAGCTGGCGCACCTGCTCGGCGGTGACCGCGGCGACGTCCTCGGCCTGGGGCACCTCGTTGGCCGACGGGTGATCACCGAAGGCCCGGTGCAGCAGCGCTTCCCGCGCGAGGACGCCGGGCTGGGAGCGGGCGACCTCCAGCCGCTCCACCAGCCGGCTGCGCTCGCCGTCGACCTCGCGGTCGGGGTAGGTGGCGCCGGTGAGCACGTCGGCGAGCACGTCCAGCAGCACCGGCAGCCCCTCGGCCAGCACGGAGCCGTCCACCGCGAGGTGCTCGGGGTCCACACCGGCGGAGAGGTCGGCACCGACGGCGGCCAGCTCGGTGTCCACCTGGTAGCGGTCGCGGCGGTCGGTGCCGGCGAACAGCGCGGCGCTGAGCACCTCGGCCCGCGCCGGGTGGGTGGGCTCGCTGCCGGCGAAGGGCACGCCGAGGCGGATCTCCACCATCGGCACCGAGGTGTTCTGCACGGCGAGCACCCGCAGGCCGTTGTCCAGCACGGTCTCGACCTGCGCGCGCTCGGCGGCGGCGCGCTGCTCGCCCAGCTCGGGCAGCGCGCGGGGACCCAGCGCGGTGGTGGCGATCTGCTCGGCGGTGCGGGCGGGGCTGGTCACTGGTCGGCTCCTGGCTTCACTTCGAGGACGGCGCGCGCGCCGGGGGTCAGTGCCGCGGCGGCGGCGGCCACCTGCTCGGCGGTGACCGCGGCGATCAGGTCGGGCAGCTCGGCGGCCAGCTCGGGGCGGGCGAACAGCAGCTCGGTGGAGCCGAGGTCGAGGGTGCGGGAGACCAGGCGGTCGCGCTCGCGGTGCGCGCCGGCTCGCCAGCGCGCCTGCACCCCGGCCAGCTCGGGCGCCGACGGACCGGTGCGGGCCAGCTCGGCGACCTCGGTGTCCACCGCGTCGAGCACCTGGCGGGTGCTGGCCTCCGGGGCGTGCACCGCGGTGATGACGAACGGGTCGGGGTCGCGGGCGTCCAGCGGGTCACCGAAGAGGCCGCAGCCGGCGGAGATGTCGGCGACCAGGCCGTCGCGCTGCACCAGGGTGCGCTGCAGCCGGGCGGAGTCTCCGTCGGTGAGCACCGCACCCAGCACCACTGCGGCCAGGTAGCCGTCCAGGTCGGTGGCCGGGTCGGGCAGCCGGTAGCCCACGGCCAGGGCGGGCAGCGGAGCGTGGCGGTCCTCGTGCACGGCCCACTCCTCGGCGGTCAGCGCCGGCTCGGCGAAGCTGGGGCGCTGCGGGCGGGGGCGGGCGGGGACGTCGCCGAGGTGCTTGTGCACCAGCTCGGTGGCGCGCTCCACCTCGAAGTCGCCGGCCACGGTGAGCACCGCGTTGGCCGGGGCGTAGTAGGTGTCGAAGAAGGCCGCGCAGTCCTCGACCGTCGCCTCCTCCAGGTGGCTGAAGTCGCCGTAGCCGTTGTGGGCGTTGGGGAAGGTGTCGAACAGCACCGGCGGCAGCAGGATCCAGGGCAGGCCGCCGTAGGGGCGGTTGTGCACGTTGAGCCGGATCTCCTCCTTGACCACCTCCACCTGGTTGGCCAGGTTCTCCGGGGTGATCTTGGGCGCGCGCATGCGGTCGCCCTCCAGGAACAGGGCCCGCTCCAGCGCGGCGGAGGGCAGCACCTGGAAGTAGTCGGTGTAGTCGGGGTGGGTGGAGCCGTTGAACACCCCGCCCGAGCTCTGCACCACCCGGAAGTGCTCCAGCTTGGGCAGGCTCTCGCTGCCCTGGAACATCAGGTGCTCGAAGAGGTGGGCGAAGCCGGTGCGTCCCTCCGGCTCCGAGCGGAACCCGACGTCGTAGTGGACGGAGACCGCCACCACGGGACTGGTCGGGTCGGGTGCGAGCAGAACTCGCAGGCCGTTGTCGAGGGTGAGCCGGTGCACTGCGGGAACGTGAGCCACGCGCCGACCCTATCCCTGCGGCGCCTCGGGGTCTCGGCGGGAGCGGGCCCGCACCGCCGCGGCCGCCAGGCCGCCCGCGAGCAACGCAGCCACCGCCAGGGCGAGCACCGCCGTGGTGGGGCTGGCCTCCCCGGCCCTGGTGCCGGCCAGGGCAACCCGGGCGGGGACGGCGCCGCCCGGGGCCAGGTTCACCAGCACCCGGGTGCCCACCGGGCTGCCGCAGCCGTCGAGGTCCCTGCTCACCGGCCCGCCGGGTCCGGCGACCAGGACGGTGTCCGACCCGCCGCCAGTACAGCTGGCGGTGGCGGTGACCTCGGCGCTGGCGACCACGTCCGCGCCCGGGGGCACCGGGGTGGTGAGCAGCACGACGGCGGCGGTGGCGATGGCGCCCAGTGCGACGGCCAGCAGCAGGTACACGTCGCGGTGGCGCGCCCACGCTGCTGCAGCGGTCGGCCCTGGGCTAGTCGGCATTGCGGATGTAGAGCAGCCGGTCACCGTTCTCGATGGCGTCCACGGCGGGCTCGTCCACCCGGTAGAGGATGTCGTTGCGCACCACGCCGAGCACGATGTCGGACAGGTGCCGCGGTGACCCGCCGACCTCGCGGGGCTCCACGTCGCGCTCGGCGATGGCGAAGCCGGCGTCCGGGGTGAGCAGGTCGGCCATCATCTGCACGATGGTGGGTGCCGTGGTGGCGATGCCCAGCAGCCGTCCGGCGGTCTCCGAGGACACCACCACCTGGTCGGCGCCGGACTGGCGCACCGAGTGCACGTTGTCGGCCTCGCGCACCGCGGCGATGATCTTGGCCTTGGGGGCCAGCTCGCGGGCCGACAGGGTGGCCAGCACCGCGGTGTCGTCGCGGTTGGCCGCGACGATGATGGAGGCGGCGCGCGGGACGTTGGCCAGGCGGAGGATGTCGGAGCGAGTGGCCGAGCCGTGCACCGTCACCACCCCCAGCGCGGTGGCCTCGGACAGCATGGTGGCGTCGGTGTCCACCACCACGATGGAGCTGGGCTCGACCCCGTCACCGAGCAGGGCGGCCACGGCGGAGCGCCCCTTGGTGCCGAAGCCGATGACGACCGTGTGTCCACGCACTTTTTTGCTCCACCTGTTGATCTTGAATGCCTGGCGAGACCGCTCGGTCAGGACTTCCAGCGTCGTCCCGATGAGCACGATCAGGAAGATCACGCGCAGCGGCGTGATCACCAGGCCGTTGATCATCCGAGCGCTCGGAGTGTAGGGCGTGATGTCGCCGTAACCGGTGGTGGACAACGTCACGGTGGCGTAGTAGAAGCAGTCGGCGAGCGACAGCGGCGTCTCGGTGACGTCGCGGTAGCCGTTGCGGTCGAGGTAGACCAGACCGACCGTGGCGATCAGCGCGGTGAGCGCGCCGGCGATGCGCAGCAGGATGGCGCGGGTGGGTCCGTAGGTGACTCCCGGAACCGTCACCGCGCTGAGGGCACTCTGCTCCTCGGGCGGCAGGGAGCGTCTTGACATGGTGCCCAGTTTTCACGCACCGGCCCTGATCGGGTTGTTTCGGCCCCTGGACACGCCGAAAACTCGCCATTTTGTGTGTCGCGCAACGATTCGCGCAGGTACTAGTGCATGGTGGAGGCGGAGTTTCAGTCCCCCACACATCTTTGGAGAGCGATACCCATGGCCCTTCCCACCATGACCCCCGAGCAGCGCAGCGAGGCGCTGGCCAAGGCCGCCGCTGCCCGCACCGCCCGCAAGGAGCTGCTGGACCAGGTGAAAGCAGGCAAGCTGAGCCTGGCCGACGTGCTCGCCAAGTCCGACACCGACGAGCTGGTGAAGAAGACCAAGGTGCTCGCCGTGGTCAAGGCCCTGCCCGGCGTCGGCGCGGTGCGGGCCAGCCAGATGCTCGAGCAGGCGCAGATCGTGGACACCCGCCGCGTGGGTGGCCTGGGCGCCCGGCAGCGTGAGGCGCTGATCTCCGCCGCCTCCTGACCTCCTGACCTGCACCGAGAGCGCCCCGCCAGCTGTCTGGCGTGGCGCTCTCGGCGTTGCAGGCGCACCCTGTGATGCGGCACACGCCGGGCACTGCCGCCCGTGCCCGCCACGACGGGGTGGAGGTTTGCGATGAGCAGCGAGACGCAATCGGAAATGTCGCAGAGCAGTGATGGATCCGAGTCCGGGGAAAGCGATCGGGAGCGCGGCGCGGTGATCAGCTCCGCCGCGACGAGTGAGCCGAACACGGCCACTGACTCGGACAAGTCCGGCAATTCGAAGAATGGCGCGTCGTCGTCCGAGGATTCGGGCAGCGACTCCGGCGACGAGTCGGACGGCGAGTCCGGCAGTGCCGAGACCGAGGTGGACCCGGAGACGCTGAAGGACGCCGAGAAGAAGGTGGCCAACCTGCAGGACCGCTACGAGCCGGGGGCGCGACCGACGGTGGTGGTGCCGGGCACCGGCGGGACGGTGGCCGGGACGGCGTTCGCCGACGACGTCGAGGGGTCGGGCTCCTCGGACTCTGAGGAGTCGGACTCCTCGGGCTCGGACGACTCAGGCTCGGACGCCAAGGAGACGGACGCGAGCTAGCTGCCGGCGAGCAGGTGGGCCAGGTCGTCGGCGTCCATCAGGTCGGTCGGCGCCAGCGTCTCGTCGTGGCGGACGTAGTGGAACGCCGCCCGCACCCGCTCCAGCGGCACGTCGGCCAGCTCGGCCCACGCCACCCGGTAGGCCGCCAGCTGCACCTGTAGCGCGTGGCGGCGGGCGGGCTCGGGGACCGCGCCGGTCTTCCAGTCCACCACGGTGAACCCGCCGTCGGCATCGGCGAACACCGCGTCGATCCGCCCGCGCAGCACGGTGCCCGCCAGCACCGTCTCGAAGGGCACCTCCACCTCCACCGGGCGGCGCTGCGCCCAGCTGGAGGCGAGGAAGGCGTCCTGCAGCTGCTGCAGGTCGGCCTCGGGCACGGCGTCGGCGTCGGCGGAGCCGGGCAGGTCCTCCATGTCCAGCAGCCGGGTGGCGCCGTAGCGGCGCTCCACCCAGGCGTGGAACGCGGTGCCTCGGCGGGCCAGCGGGTTGGGCGGGAACGGCAGCGGCCGGCGCAGCCGCTGGGCCAGCGCGTCGGGATCGGCGGCCAGCTCCACCAGCTGGCTGACCGACAGCTGGGTGGGCAGGGCCACGTCGCTCACCGTGGCCTGGCGCCGGTTGCGCTCGGCCAGCAGCGCGTCCACGTCGGCGATCCACCCGTCGGGGTCGTCGCGCTCGGTGGTTCCGTCCGGGTCGTCGCCGGCGGGTGCGGCGCTGGCCTGCTGCTCGGCGACCGGCTGGGCGGCCAGGGCGTCGAGCACCCGTGCGGCCCCGGCCTGCACCGCCCCACGGCGCGCGCCGAGCGGGTCGGCCGGCCACACGGCGCTGCGGACCTGGCTGAGCACCGGGTTCTCCGCGTCCTCCTCCGGGGCAGGTGCCCAGTGCTCGACGGTGCCGACCTCGGCCACCAGGTCGTGCAGCGCGGTGAGGAACTCCGACGGTCCGCGCGGGTCCTTGCCGGTGTTGCCCCACTGGTGCCCGGACACCAGCAGGGTGTGCTCGGTGCGGGTGAGCGCCACGTACAGCAGGCGCCGCTCCTCCTGCAGCCGCCGGGCGTCCACCGCCTTCTCGTGGGCGGCGAAGGTGTCCTCCAGCTCCTTGCGGTCGAAGCAGCGGCTGAGGTCGAGCACCGGCACACCCTCGCCACCGTCCTCCTCGGCGGCGTCGCCGCGCAGGTGGGAGGGCAGCTCGGTGGGGTTGAGCAGCCACGACGACGAGCGCTTGGTGGTGGGAAAGACCTTGTCGCTCAAGTGCGGAACGGCCACCACCTGCCACTCCAGGCCCTTGGCGGCGTGCACCGTGAGCACCTGGACGCGGTCGGGGTCGACCTCCACCTCGCCGGGGGTGAGCCCGTCCTCGGCGTCCTCGGCGGCGGCGAGGTAGCTGAGCAGTCCCTCGATGGTGGCGGTGGGGGTGTTGCTGGCGTAGCCGGTGACCACGTCGGCGAAGGCGTCGAGGTTGGCTCGGCCACCGGCCCCGTGCACCCCCACCTCGATGTCCACCGCGAGCACCCGCTCCACGTCGGCGACCAGCTCGGGCAGCGGCTGGCTCAGCCGCTCGCGCAGGGCGGCCAGCTCGTCGCCGAGCGCCGCGACGCGGGCATAGCCGTGGGTGGAGTAGCGGTGTGCGGGGCCAGGGTCGGCCAGGGCGTCCACCAGCCCGGCGACCTCGGCGTCCTCCACCGGCATCGCCGACTCCAGCACGTGGGTGAGGGTGCTCGGCCCCTCCTCCGCCGGTCCGCCGCCGCGGACGGCCAGCTCGGTGGCGCGGCGCCACAGGGTGAGCAGGTCAGCGGCGCCGATGCGCCAGCGAGCGCCGGTGAGCACCCGCACCGCGGCGCTGCCGGCCAGCGGGTCGGCCAGCAGCCGCAGCACGCTCACCACGTCGCGCACCTCGGGGGTGTCCAGCAGTCCTCCGACGCCGACCACCTCCACCGGCAGCCCCTCAGCGCGCAGCGCGTCGGCCACCCCGGCCATGTCGGCGCGGCGGCGGACCAGCACGGCGGCGGTGGGCACGGGCTCGCCGGCGGCGCGGGCCTCGCGGTAGGTGCGGGCGACGTGCCCGGCCACCCAGCCGAGCTCGGTGGCCACGTCGGGCAGCAGCGCGGCGCGCACGTCGCCGGCGGGCGCACCGGGGCGGGCCCGCAGCTCGGACACGGGCACCCCGGTGGCGCGCAGCTCGGCGGAGATGCCGTTGGCCAGGTACAGCGCCTCGGCGGGGTTGCGCCAGCTGGTGAGCAGCTCGCTGCGCGGGGCGGGGCTGCCGGCCCGGTTGCGCGGGAAGTCGGTGGCGAAGCGGGGCAGGTTGGCCGCCGACGCCCCGCGCCAGCCGTAGATCGACTGGATGGGGTCACCCACCGCGGTGAGCGCCAGCTCTGGGTCGCGCCCGCCCCCGAACAGCGAGGTGAGCAGCACCCGCTGGGCGTGGCCGGTGTCCTGGTACTCGTCCAGCAGCACCGCCCGGAAGCGCTGGCGCTCGGCGGCCCCCACCTCGGGGTGCTCGCGGGCCAGGCGGGCGGCCAGCGACATCTGGCTGCCGAAGTCCAGGGCGGACTCCCGCTGCATGGTCTCGGCGAGCCGCTCCAGCAGGGGCAGCAGGATCAGCCGCTGGTCCTGCGCCTCGAGCACCCGCAGCAGGGGCTTGGTGGGCCCGCCCCGCTGCTTGGGCCCGGGCGGGAGGGTGTGGATGAGCCGGTCGAGCTCGGTGCGGCTGTCCAGCAGCGCCTCCGGCTCCACCAGGTGCTCGGCGAGCTGACCCGCGAGCTCGCGCAGCCGGGCGGTGATGGTGCCGGGCACGGCGGTGGTCTCCAGGTCGTGGCCCCAGGTGCTGACCACGCGGTGTGCCAGCTGCCAGGAGGCAGTCTCGCTGAGCAGCGTGGCGGAGGGCTCCACCGGCAGCCGCAGCCCGTGCTCGGCCAGCAGCCGACCCGCGTAGGCGTGGTAGGTGCTGACCTCGGGCTCGGCGGCGCGGACCCGGGCGGTGAGCTCGCCACTGGGGTCCACCCGCTGCAGCAGGTCGGTGCCGGCCAGGCGGTGCAGCCGGGTGCGGATGCGCGAGGCCAGCTGTTGGGCGGCCTTGCGGGTGAAGGTGAGGCCGAGCACCTGGTCGGGCGGCAGGATCCCGTTGGCCACCAGCCACACCACGCGGGCGGCCATGGTCTCGGTCTTGCCGGCCCCGGCACCGGCCACCACCAGCGCCGGACCGAGCGGCGCGGCGATGACCGTCTCCTGCTCGTCGGTGGGCGGCGGCAGGCCCAGGGCAGCGGTGAGCTCGGCGGGGCCGATGCGCGGCGTGCGGGTGAGCGTGCTGGTCATGACCCACCCACCTGGCGGCCGGAGTCCTGGGCCGGGCAGGAGCCGTTGACCGGGCAGTGCGTGCAGCCGTCGTTGACCACGGCGAGGAACTCCGGTCCCTGGGTGGCGGCGGCCGCGTCGATCACCCGGCCGCGCCACTGGGCCCGGGTCTCGTCGGTGAGCGCGGGCTGGCTGCGCTGGGTGGCGCCCTGCTTGGCGTGCGCCTTGGCCACGTAGACCAGCCGGGCCCCACCGGAGGGCGCGTCCGGGCTGACGTCGGCGACACCGCCCTCGGCCGCGGCGACCTGGTAGGTGGCCAGCTGGGCGTGCTCTGCGGCGGCGTCGGCGGTGACCGGGTTCTTGGAGGTCTTGACGTCCACCACCACCAGGCGGCCCAGGGCGTCACGCTCCAGGCGGTCGATGCGGCCGCGGACGCGGACCTCGAGCTCGGCCGCGTCCTGGTCTGCTTCGGCTGCTGCTTCAGGTTCGTGTGGCGCTTCGGGCTCTGCTGGGCTGCTCTCCGTGCCGGTGCCAGGGCGTCCGCGCAGCAGCACGTCGACGTCCACCTCCACCGCCACCTCGGTGAGGTCGGCGCGGCTGCGCTGCCACCACTGCCGGAAGGTCTCCAGCATCCCGCGGGTGCGCTCCAGCTCCAGTCGCGAGTACCACGGCGCGCCCACGTCCACGGCGGTCCAGGCCCGCTCCAGGGCGGCGTCCACCTCGTCCGGGCTGGCCTTCTCGGCGATGGCCTGCACCAGGGCGTGCACCAGGGTGCCGGTGACCGCCGAGGTGGCGGAGCCGTCCTGGCCGCCGTGGCGCTCCAGCAGCCAGCGCAGCGGGCAGGTGCTGAGCAGGTCCACGGTGGAGGGTGACACCGGGACGGGTCCGTCGCCCGGCTGCCACAGCTGCGCGGCGGTGCTGGTCTCGCCGAGCCCGTACCAGCTGTCCGGGTGGGCCCCGCGCACTCCGGCGGCGGCCAGGCGGGCCAGCTGTGCGGCGGCCCGGTCGCGGCGCTCGACGTCGGCCTCCGGGTCGCACACCACGGCCCGCAGGTCGGCCACCAGCTCACCGAGCACCAGCGCCCGGCCCACCGGCGCCGCCCGCGGGTCGGGCTCGTCGGGGTCCACCGAGTCGGCGTCCAGGCCGGACACCTCGTCCACGAACCGGGAGGCCAGCAGGTCGGTGTCGCCGGCGGCGCTGTTCACCGCGGTGACCAGCAGGGTGTGCGCGGCGCGGCTGCACGCCACCAGGAACAGTCGTCGCTCCTCGGCCAGCAGCGGCGCGGTGCGCGAGAGGGTGTCGAACAGCGCCGGGTCGGTGCCGGCGACGATGTCCACCAGCTGCTCGGTGCCCAGCAGGCTGCCCTTGCTGCGCAGCGCCGGCCACAGCCCCTCCTGCACCCCGGACACCGCCACGGTGTGCCACTGCCGCCCCGCCGCGGAGTGCGCGGTGAGCACGGTGACCGCGTCGGTGGTGCCGGCCGCGGTGAGCGCGTCGGTGCCGCCGGTGGCCAGCTCCTGCTCGCTGAGGTACTCCACGAACCCGGCCACGCTCCCCGCGGGCAGCCGGTCGACGTAGCGGGCGGCGGCGTCGAACAGGGCCACCACCGCGTCGAGGTCACGGTCGGCCTGCGCACCGGCTGCTCCCCCGCGGGCGGCCGCGGCCACCCAGCGGCGCTCCAGGGCACTGGCCTGCCAGGCGGCCCACAACACCTCCTCCACCCCGCGGCCGTCGGTGAGCACGGCACGGGCGGCGGCCAGCACCCGCTGCACCCGGCGCAGCGGCTCGGCCTCGGCGGCGGTGAGCGCGGTGAGGGGGTCGTCGGCACGGTTGCGCGCGGTGGAGTCGGCGGAGGGTGCCAGCAGCAGCTCCCGGATCAGCTCGGCGGAGTCGCGGTGACCGCCGGCGGCCAGCTCCACCCGCCGCAGGCCCCGACGCAGCCGGCGCAGCGACACCGGGTCGGCGCCCCCGAACGGGGAGGTGAGCAGGGCCAGGGCCGCCTCGTCGTCGAAGGTGACCGAGTCGTCGTCGGCGGTGAGGGCGGTGAGGGCCAGCAGCAGCCCCTGCGCCGCCTGCTGCCGGGCCAGGGGCAGGTCGGTGGTGGGCACCTGCACCGGCACCCCGGCGGAGAGCAGCGCCCGGCGCAGCGCGGGCAGGGCACGGGTGGTGGAGCGCACGATGACGGCCATCTCGGCGTAGGGAACGCCGTCCATCAGGTGGGCGCGGCGCAGGGTGTCGGCGACGTGCGCCGCCTCCTGGGCCACGGTGCGCAGCAGCCGCACCTGCACCCGGCCGGCGGGGCCGTCCGTGCGGGCGGCGGGGCCGCGCTGCGGGGCGGCGCCGGGCAGCCGCGAGCTGATCCGGGCCACCACGTCGGCCACCGCGGGGGCGCAGCGGTGGCTGGTGGTGAGCAGCACCCGGTGCCGGGCGGGCAGGTCGGCCAGGAAGGTGGGGTCGGCGCCGCGGAAGCCGTAGATCGCCTGGTCGGTGTCGCCGGCCACCACCACCTCGCGGGCCCCGGCGCCCAGCTGGCGCACCAGCTCGGCGGCGTGCGGGTCGAGGTGCTGGGCGTCGTCCACCAACAGGTGCCGCACCCGGGCGCGCTGGTCGGCCAGCAGCTCCGGATCACCCGCGAAGGCGTCCAGCGCCCCGGAGACCAGGCCCGCGGCGTCCACCGCGGGGGCGCTGGCCTGCGGCGCCTCCATGCCCACCGAGCTGCGCAGCAGCAGCACCTGCTCGTACAGCAGCCCGAAGCGCCCGGCGGCCACCCACTCCTTGCGCTTGTGCGTGCGCCCCAGCTTGACGAGGTCCTCCGGGGCCAGCCCGCGCTCGGCGGCCCGCAGCAACAGGTCGCGCAGCTCGCGGGCGAACCCGGTCATCCCCAGGGCCGGGCGCAGCGAGTCCGGCCAGCCGGGGGCGCCGTCGGCGATCTCCCCGCGCAGCAGCTCCCGGATCACCGCGTCCTGCTCGGCGCCGGTGATGAGGCGGGGCGGGGGGTTGTCGTGTGCGGCCGACTGCAGGCGCAGCACCGCGAAGGCGTAGGAGTGCACGGTGCGCACCAGGGGCTCGCGCACGGTGTGCGCGCCTGCACCGCCCACGCCGGCGGCGGCCAGCCCGGCGGTGACCTGCACCCGGATGTCCCGCGCGGCGCGGCGGGAGGCGGTGAGCACCAGCACCGACTCCGGGTCGACCCCCGGGGTGCGCAGCCGCCGCACCGCCAGGTCGACCAGCAGGGACGTCTTGCCGGTGCCCGGACCACCCAGCACCGAGACCGGCGCCCACGCCGCCCGCGGCGCCGGCAACCCGTCGAGCAGCTGGGCCGCCTCCCCGTCCCAGTGCCGGACGGGGTGCGCCACGGCGGGTGCCCGCACCAGGCGGCTGCGCTGCCGCTCCCCCGTCCTGACCACGCGGCTAGGTAAACACGGACCCCCGACAGCTTCGCCGCCGGGCTGGGGCGGGCTGCCAGACTCCGGGGATGTCCTCGCCGCTGCACCTGCACCACCACGGAAGCCCGTCCGGCCCCACCGTCCTTGCCCTGCACGGGGTCACCGGTCACGGCGGGCGCTGGTGGGGGGTGGCCGAGCACCTGCCCGAGGTGAACCTGGTCGCACCCGACCTGCGCGGGCACGGCCGCTCCCCCGCCCGGCCACCGTGGACCATGGACCAGCACGTGGCCGACCTGTGCGCCGTGCTGGCGGAGCTGGACCCCGACCCGGTGGTGCTGGTGGGGCACTCCTACGGCGGCGCCATCGCGGTGCACCTGGCCCGCGCGGTGCCGCACCGCATCCGCGCGCTGCTGTTGCTGGACCCGGCGATGGCCGTGCCCGCCGGCGTCGCGCTGGAGTGCGCCCAGGCCGCGTGCGCGCCGCCGGTGTTCGCCGACGCCGAGCAGGCCCGGGCGCAGCAGCGCAAGGACTGGGCGGCGGCCCCGCAGGCGGCGGTGGACGCAGAGGTGGACCAGCACCTGGTGGAGCGGGCCGAGGGCGGCCTGACCTGGCGGTTGTCCACCCCGGCGATGGTGGCGTCGTGGAGCGAGCTGGCCCGGCCGAGCGTCGCCCCGCCGGCCGGGCTGCCGACGGTGGTGCTGCGGGCCGGGCAGGTGCACCCGCCCTACCTCACCGACGCCACGCTCGAGGGCTGGCGCGAGGTGCTCGGCGACGCGCTGCGCCTGCAGGTGCTCGACGCAGGGCACATGGTGGAGCAGGAGCAGCCGGCGGTGGTGGCCGAGCTGGTGCGCGCGGCGCTGGTGGAGCAGTGAGCCGGTGAACGAGGAGCAGGTGGAACGGGTGCGGGAGCTGCTCCAGCAGGTGCCACCGGGTCGGGTGACCACCTATGGCGACCTGGCCGATGCTGCCGGGCTGAGCTCACCGCGGCTGGCCGGACGCATCCTGGCCGAGGACTCCGCCGACCTGGCGTGGCACCGGGTGGTCAACGCCGCAGGCCGGCCGGCGCCGCACAAGAGCGAGGAACAGCTGCAGCGGCTGCGCGCGGAGGGAGCCCCGATCCGCGACGGCCGGGTGGTGCTGAGCGCCGCGCGGTGGCGGTTCGGGGACTAGCTCTCGTCAGTCGGCACCTCGATTCGCCTGCCGCGACGCCACGGCCACGTGCGCCTCAGCGCCGTACCCATCCAGTACTCACCCAGCAGGATCCCGACCAGACCCACCAGTGCCACCCAGGGCGGGGCCGGGGACCTGATGTCCAGCGAGCGGTAGATGATCCCGGCCAGGATGCCGACCAGGGCGGAGCCGACGTAGCGCACCGCGGTGCCGCGCCAGAACTCGCCGGTGCGGACGAGGGAGAGGCGGGTGAGCACGGACTGCCCGGCCCGCGCGGCAACGCTGGTCATGCCACCTGGTCCCAGAAGCTGTAGCCGACGAGCATCCCGCCCAGCCCGACCAGCGCGACCATCGGTGGGGCCGGCGACTTCACCCGCAGCAGGGCGTAGAGCGCACCGATCAGCACGCCCGCGAGCAACGACTGGATGTAGGTGACCATCGGTTCCCACCTCGCCCCGGAGGTTCTCCCGGCGCCGCCGCAGCCGCGCCTGGCCGGCGCACTCGACCGTACGCCGCGGGCCGGGGCGGGTTTCTCGGCCACATCTGCGGAACCGCCGAACTTGTCGGTGGTTCGAACTAGTGTTCGGCTCATGGACATGGCCCGTGCGCTCGCAGACCCCGCTGGGATGGAGCTGTGGCGCATGGGGTCCGACGAGCTGGTGTCGTTCGCGGTGGCGCTGAGCGGGCGGGTGTCGGCGTTGCAGGGGTTGCAGCTGCGCACGGTGGCAGAGATCGACCGCCGAGGTGTGGCCATCGAGCAGGGGGCGTCGAGCTCGGCGCGGTGGTTGACCGACGCGGCCCGGGTGGCCCCTGCCGCAGCGTCGCGGATGGTGCGGCTCGGGCTGGCGTTGAGCCGGCTGCCGGACGTGGCTGCGGCCCTGGGCACCGGTGCCATCACGGTGGACCACGCGGAGGTGATCGTGCGGGTGTTGCAGCAGCTGCCCGACGACCTGCCCGACGACGGTGTCGATGCCTGCCGCACCTACCTATTGGAAGCGGCGTTGGCCGAGGACCCGCAGGCCCTGAATCGCCGCGGTCGCGAGCTGCTCGCCCGCATCTCCCCCGACGATGCTGAGCTCACCGAGGAACACGCCGTGGCCCGGCGGGAGCTGCGGATCAATGACTGCGGCGACGGGCTGCACAAGGTGACCGGCTGGCTGGACACCGAAGCCGCCGAGCTCGCCAAGGCCGTGTTGTCGCCGCTGGCCAAGCCACGGCCGGAAGACAACGGGGAGCGAGACGCCCGGAGTCCCGCGAAGCGACTGGGCGACGCCTTCGTGGACCTGCTCGGCCGGGCGGCTGACCACGCCTGCGTGCCCGGCGAGGGCTACGCCCGCCCGCACCTCACCCTGCACGTGCGCGCCAACGCCCTCGCCACCGGCCATGGCCCGGCCGCAGAGCTGACGTTCCTCGGACCGCTGTCCATCGCCTCCGCCCGACGGCTGGCGTGTGACGCCGAGATCACCCCCATGACCCTGGACGAGCACGGCGTACCGCTCGACGTCGGCCGCACCACCTACACCGTCTCCGGCGGCTTGAGGCGAGCACTGATCGCCCGGGATCGCGGCTGCGCCTTCCCCGGCTGCGGCCGACCCCCCGGCTGGTGCCACGCCCACCACATCATCCACTGGGCGGACAACGGCGACACCGCGCTAGACAACCTGGTTCTCCTCTGCGGCCACCACCACCGGGTCGTGCACCACCAAGGCTGGTCGGTAGCCACCGGTGACGACCGCCAACCCTGGTTCACCCCACCGGCCTGGATCGATCCTGCCCAACAACCGAGACCTGCCCACCGCCGACGGCCAGCGCCCCCAGCTCCCGAACTGGCTCACCTCGAGGTGGCCTCGTGCGGCTCGAGCGCGGCGTAGAAGTCCAGGTGCGCCCGCGCCGCGTCGTCCCAGCTGTGTCGCAGGGCCAGCTCGCGCCCGGCCGCGCGATCTCCGCCCGGCCAGGCCAGGGCAGCGGCCATCTCCGCGTGGGTCGAGGCAAAGGCCACGGTGGTGCCGAACACCTCCCGCAGCACGGGCAGATCACGCGCCACCACCGGCACGCCCGCGGCCAGGGCCTCCATCGCCGCCATCCCGAAACCCTCCTTCGTGGACAGGAACGCGAACACCGACGCCTGCGCCACCAGCGACGGCAGCTCCTCCTCGGCCACCGTGCCCAGCACCCGCGGCTGCACCCCCAGCTCGGCGCAGCGCTTGTCGAACGCCTCCCGGTACCAGCGGTAGTCGAACAACGTCTCCCCGCCGGCGAACACCAGGTTCAGCCCCGGCCGCTCCCGCGCGAGCAGCGCGTACGCCTCCACCAGGTCGATGCTGCCCTTGCGGGGCTCGATGCCGCCCACCGCCAGCACGTACTCGCCCAGCTCCTCCGCCCACCGCCGCCGGCCGGCAACATCCGCGGCTCCAGCGGAAAAGCGTTGCGCGTCAACACCATTCGGGATCACCGTGGGCGTCAGGTCCCACCCGTCCTGCACCTCGCGGGCCACCGCCGCCGAGACGCAGACCCGCGCGAAGGGCTCGACCACTGCCCGCTCGTGGCAGGCGGCCAGCTCGGGTGTGGCGAACTCGTCGAGGTGGTGGATGGTGCGCACGCACCGGCCCACGGCGTTGGCGCTGATGCAGTCCTGCGCGTGCACCACGTCGTAGTCCGCAGGCGTGAACGCCTCCCCCAGCACCGTGATGGAGCGCAGGATGCGATCGCCGACGTCCTCGCCGTCGATGGGGGCAAAGGGCACCACCCGCACGTGCACCGCCGGATCCACCGGGCGGAAGAAGGCGTCATCGCCGCCGCGGCCCAGCGTCCACACCCACACCTCCGCACCGGCACGGGCCAGCGCCTCGGCCAGCGCCAAGGTGTGCACCACACCGCCGCGCGGCTTGGTGGAGTAGGTGATCAGCGCGATGCGCACAGCTCAGCCTTCCTTCTCGTCCAGCAGGTTCCGGTAGGTGTCCACCCGCCGCTCGTCCAGGTGTCGCAGCACCCGCCGGGCCCGGTCCACCTCGGTGTCCACGTCCACCTCCGCCACCGCCATCCCGCCCTTCGTCCCGGTTCGGGCCAGCACGTCCCCACCCGGACCCACCACCTTGGCCTGGCCGAGGAACCGCAGACCGCCCTGCACGCCGGTCTGGTTGGACGACACCAGCACCACCTGGTTCTCCGCCGCCCGCGCCGAGTCGTACAGGTCGAACAGTCGCGACTGCCGGTCCTGCGGCAACCGCTCCGTGCGGTCGGTGACGTTGGCCGGCCACGCCGACAGCGCCGCGATGATCCGCGCGCCGTCCAGCGCCAGGGTGCGGGCCGCCTCGGGGAAGGTCTTGTCGTAGTCGATCAGCATCCCCATGCGCCCCACCGGGGTGTCGAACGCCGAGAAGCTGTCGCCCGCGCTGTAGGCCAGGAACTCCCCGGCCGGCTGGTGCACCTTGCGGTGGCTGCCCAGGACGCCGTCGCCGGTGACGCAGGCCGCCGCGTTGTAGCGGCGCCCTTCGTGCAGCTCGGTGTAGCCGATGCACACCGTCATGGCGCCGGCCATCGCACTGATGGCTGCCAGCTCAGGGCCGTCGGCACGCAGCGGAGGTGGCAGCTCGTCGGGATCCGGGCGCCGCAGGTCCGAGAGGTAGCCACCCAGGCAGGCGTCCGGCAGCACCAGCAGGTCGATGCCGCTGTCGACCGCCGCCGCCAGGATGGTCTCCAGCTTGACCATCGCCCGCCCCACGTCGCGGCCGAAGTGCCCCGCCAGCGCGGCCAGCCGCACGGTGGCCTAGGCCAGCGCCGCGTGCAACGGGCTGACCGGCGCGGCGCTGACCGGCGCGGCGGCGAGGATCTGCTCGGCCAGGTGCGCGGCGTCGCGGGCCACGCCGGCGAAGCGGCCGGAGCCCCAGGTGTGCTGCCAGGGCAGCCCCAGGAAGTACAGCCCGTCCACGGCCGTCACCCCGCGCTGGTGGCAGGGCCGCCCCTCGCCGTCGAAGACCCCGGCGTGCAGCCACCGGTAGTCGGTGCGGAAGCCGATGGACCAGACGACCGAGGTGACGCCGACCTCGTCCAGGCGCAGCTCGGTCACCTCGCGCTCCGGGGTCCACACCGGTTGGTAGCGCGGCTCCGTCGGTGCGTCGATTCCCGCGCGCTCGATGTGGGCGTCGATGGAGTCCTTGATGGACTCCATCACCTGGTCGGCGGCGTCCAGCGAGCGGCCCAGCGTGGGCGCCAGCTGCAGGGTGTCGTCGGTGACCTCCAGCAGCCGCCCGTACAGCTTCATCCCCCGCCGGGCGAAGTCGCGCAGGTCGATGTCGCGCCCGCCGTCGCGGCCGGTGACGTAGTGGTTGGTGTTCTCCCGCTTGGCCAGCCCGCCGGGGTGCTCGGCGATGGATACGTCGTAGGTGCCCATGTCGTGCAGCCACGCCACGCAGTCCCGGCCGCGGTAGAACCGCGCTACCCGCGGGGCGCTGCCGGTCACCAGGTGCACGGTGCGTCCGGAGAGCATCAGGTCCTCGGCGATCTGGGCACCGGACTGGCCGTTGCCCACCACCAGCACCTCTCCCGGCGGCAGCGCGTCCGCGGACTTGTACTGCGAGGAGTGCAGCTGCACGAGCGAGGCAGGCAGCCGCTCGGCCAACCGCGGGATCACCGGCAGGTGGTAGCCGCCGGTGGCCACCACCACCTGCCGGCAGTGGATCGGCCCCGCGGTGGTGTCCACGTCGAAGCCGCCGTCGGCCGCCTGGTGCACCGAGGTCACCGTCACGCCCTCGCGCAGCGGCACCGGGAAGCTCTCCGCGTAGCCGCGGACGAAGTCGTAGGTCTGCTCGCGGGTCATGAACCCGTCGGGGTCGTCGCCGGCGTAGGAGTAACCGGGCAAGGTGCACTGCCAGTTCGGCGTCACCAGGGTGAAGCTGTCCCAGCGGCTGTCCCGCCACTCGTGCGCCACGGTGTCGCGCTCGAGCACCACGTGGTCCACCCCCTGCTGCACCAGGTGCCAGCTGATGCTCAGCCCGGCCTGGCCGCCGCCGACCACCACCACCTCGCGCTGCTCGGTCATCGCACACCTCCGGGGACGCTCGCCGGGTTCATGGCCAGCACCCGCACCGGGGCACTGGGGTCGTGCTGGGCAGCTGCGGCCTCCAGCTCGGCCACCTGCTGCATCGCCGAGGTGCAGTACGTGCCGAACTTGGCGCGCACCCGCTCGCTGGCCTCGTTGAGCGCGGTCCGGCTGCGGGCCAGGAACTCCGCCACCGCGTAGGTCTCGCCCGCGGTGAGGTGGTCGTGCATCACCAGCGACGGGGAGTAGCAGGACTGGCAGGTGCCGTCGGGCCACTGCACGGTGAAGGTCATCTCAGGCATGGGCGAGCACCTCCTGCGCCACCCGGTTGGCCTCCACCACGTCGCCGTAGAGCTCGGGGCGGCGGTCGCGCAGGTTGTACATGCCGCCGCCGCGGATGGCCGCCAGCTCGGCCTGCACGTCGAGGCGCGCCGACGCCAGCCCGGGTGCGGTTCCGGTGTCGGCGAGCACCTCCCCGCCGGGGCCGACGATCTTGGCGCTGCACACGAAGCGCAGCGAGCCGAAGGTGCCCGCCTGGTTGGACGCCACCCACACCACCTGGTTCTCGGTGGCCCGAGCCCGGTCGTAGATGTCGAAGCGCTGCTTCCAGCGGTCGGCCTCCAGGGTCTCCGCCGGCGAGGTCCGCGCCGTGGGCCAGGCCGACAGCGAGGTGATGATCTCCGCCCCGTCCAGGGCCAGCGCGCGGGCGGCCTCGGGGAAGGCCTTGTCGTAGCAGATCTGCATGCCCATCCGGCCGACCGGAGTGTCGAAGGCGGCGAAGCCGGTGCCGGCGGCGTAGCAGAGGTTCTCCCCCAGCGGCTGGTGCACCTTGCGGTAGGAGCCGAGGATGCCGTCGCCGGTGAGGGTGACCGCGGCGTTGTAGCGGGTGTCGCCGTCGGCCTCGCAGAAGCCGAGCGTGACCACCAGGTCCCCGGCCAGCTCCCGCACCCGGCGCAGCTCCGGCCCGCCCAGCTCCAGCGCGGGCGGCAGGTTGGCCAGCCGGCGCTGCCGGGCTTCCTCGTCCTCGGTGCCCCCGCCCAGGCTGGGCAGGTACCCGCCGAGGCAGGCCTCGGGCAGCACCAGCAGCTGGCTGCCGGCGGCGCGGGCCTGCTCCATCAGCGCGGCGATGGTGGCGTAGCTCTGCTCCAGGTCGCGGCCGAACTCGGCGGCGGCGACGGAGATTCCGGTGGTGCTCATGCTGCTCCCAGTCCTGTGACGGTGCTGTGCACCGCGCGGGTGGTCATCCCGTCGGGCCAGCGCAGGCTGACCCCGGGTTCGGTCGTGAGCTCTCCGCACACCGCGGAGGTGGCCGGCCCCGCCGGTGGCACGGCACGACCAGGACGGTCGGCGGTCACCATGGCGAAGCCGGGAAAACAGGTCATCCAGTCGCCCATGGCTGCCCCGCGGGGACGGGGCAGCGCCGCGACGTCGAGCACCGCGCCCAGCCCGCTGGCCTCGGCCAGCATCCCGGTGGTGCCGGCGAGACCCGCCATGCTGACGTCCTTGGCCGCGGCCGGCCGAGCCCGGGCCACGAAGGAGCCCATCGTGGTGAGCTCCTCGCCGGTGCGTCCGGAGGTGGAGTCCCACTGCTGGCCCTGGTAGCCCGGGCGCCACTGCCCGCCCAGGTCGGCGGTCAGCCGCAGCACGTCGCCCAGGCGTCCCCCACCGGCGGGCACCGGGTGCGTGGTGCGCCCCAGCGCGGTGACCGACAGCGCCGCGGGCACCCCCAGCTGGGTGTGCCCGCCCAGCACCGGCACGCCCCAGGTCTGGGCGGCGCGGGCCAGGCCGCGGATCACCCGGGTGAGCACCGAGCGGTTGGGCGCGCCGACCGCGTCGAGCAGCCCCACCGGGGTGGCGCCCATGGCGGAGAGGTCGTTGAGGTTGACCAGCGCCGCGCACCAGCCCGCCCACTCCGGGTCGCGCTGCACCATCGCGGGCACGATGGCGTCGCAGGCAGCCACCAGGTCGCTGCCCGGCACCGGCACCCCGTCGTCACCGCGGAAGCCGCTGCCGCCCAGTCCCATCGGCACCTGCCCCAGCGGAGCCAGCGCGTCGGCCAGCACCGCCTTGGTGCCCTCCACCAGCCGCTGCACCCGGTCGATGGGCCACAGCATCTGCACGTGCGGACGTCCCTGCAGCACGGTGTCGCCCACCCGCGTCCAGCCCAGCCGGGCGAACATCGCCTCGTGCTGGGGCTGCACGGTGGCGTCGAAGCGCAGCACCCCGTGGGTCTCGGCGTGCGCACACGCCGCCCGCACCAGCGCCTTGCCGATGCTGCTGCCGTGGCGGGCACCGGCGGCCACCACCAGCCGGCTGCCCGCCCACCAGCCCAGGTCCACGGCGGTGCTCGGCGCCAGCCGCACCCCGCCCAGCACCCGGCCCGCACCGTCGGTGGCCACCAGCACCACCGCGCGCGGGTCGTCGTCCACGTCGTCGCGGTCGGTGCCGGTGAACAGGCCCTGCTCGGCCACGAAGGTCTCCCGCCGCAGCGCCCGGTAGGCGGCCAGCGCCTGTGGAGTCTCTGCCGGGGCGAGGAGGAAGGCCGGCAGCGGGCTGGGCTGCACCCCGGCCAGCAGCGCCACGTCCAGCACGGTCATCTCAGCCGCCCGCGTTCTGCAGCACGCTGCACGCCCCGCAGGCCGCGCAGCCGGCCTTCTGGTCGGCCCCGAGCATCCCGGCGGCCTGCAGCTCCTTGGCCACCCGCCGGGTGACGTCCTCCACCAGCTCGGCCGAGGGCGCCTGGGCCCCGTCCGCGACGGCGAGGGTGCCGGCCAGCGGGCGGAACGGCACCACGAACGGGTACACCCCGAGCGCGATGAGCTCGGCGGCCCCGGCCACCAGCTCGTCGGGGTCCTCGCCCAGCCCGATCAGCAGGTAGGTGCTGACCTGGTTGCGGCCGAACACCCGCACCGCCTCCGCCCACGCCCGCCGGTACTCCGCCAGCGCCACGGTGGACTTGCCCGGCATCCACCGGCGGCGCACCTCGTCGTCCAGGGACTCCACGTGGATGCCGATGGACACCGCCCCGGCCTCGTGCAGCTCGGTGATGGTGTGCAGGTCCCCCGGCGGCTCGCACTGCACCTGGATCGCCATGTCCGGCACCGCCGCCTTCACCGCTCGCACGCAGCGGGCCAGGTGACGCGCCCCGCGGTCAGTGGCCGCGGAGGTGCCGGTGGTCATGATCATCTGGCGCACCCCGTCCAGGCGGACCGCGGCCTCGGCCACCTCGGCCAGCTGCTCCGGCCGCTTCACCGCGATGGTGGAGCCGGCGTTGAGCGACTCCTCGATGGAGCAGAACCGGCAGCGCTGCGACGGGTCGTAGCGGATGCAGGTCTGCACCACCGTGGTGGCCAGCACGTTGGTGCCGTGCAGCCGGGCGATCTGCTCGTAGGAGACCCCCTCGGCGGTGGCCAGGTCGTAGAAGCGCGGCCGCTGCACGGGGGTGATGTCCACGCCCATGTCGGTGCCGTCGAGCAGCAGGCGGTTGCCGCTCACCTCGTAGGGGCTGTCGGAGCGGATCGGGATGGCGCCGCCCACGCCGCCGATGAGGACGTGCCCGTCGTCGCTGGGCCCGGCTCCGGAGCGCCGGCGCACCGGCGCGTCCAGCAGCCGGACCCCGCGGACGGCGAGGTCAGCTCGGGTGGAGAGGCTCACGGGGTGCCACCGCCTCAGACCATGTAGGTCGAGTTGATGATGGCGCCCTTGCGGGCGTAGTGGATGAGGGCGTCCTGCACGTCCAGCGGGTGCGCCGGAATGACGCCCTCGATGAGGTCCTCCTCGCGCAGGCCGTGCAGGGCGAGGCCGAAGCGGCAGGCGAACACCGTGCCGCCCTCCTTGATGAAGCTGCAGAGCGCGTCGTTGATGTTCTGCTCGCCCGGGAAGCCGCTGTCGCCGGCCGTGGGGAAGCCGCGGGTGGCGATGGCGTTCATCGCGCCCGGTCCGTAGAAGTAGATGGCCGACTCGAAGCCCTTGCGCAGCGCCCGGGTGGCCTGCAGCACCGCCACGAAGCTCACCGAGGACTCGTGGGCGATGCCGTGCACCAGGGTGAAGTAGCTCTCGCCGTTCTCAGCCTGGTAGTCGGGGAAGATCTTGGTGGAGCCGTAGATGTTGGTGCCCTTGGGCAGTGCCGGGTGCGGGATCTCCTCCAGCGAGCGCTGCATGTTCTCGGCGATGGTCTGGTCGATGTCCGACACGAGTGCCTCCTGGGTGCGCGGGAAGCCAGATCCGCTCTGGCCTGGAGGCAAGTACAGACCCCGACTATTGCCGGTTGGTCACCGTCGGAATGCTCACCCGTTACGCAGCGAAACGTCTGGGTTACGTGTTGCGCACACGCCACGGGCCCACACCGAGGTGCAGGCCCGTGGACGGATCAGTGGGGAGCTCAGGCGGTGGGGCTCGTCCGCACGTCGGCGCGCCGCTTGGCGTCGAGGTAGGGCAGCAGGAAGCCCAGGGCGATCATGCCGACCCCGAGGCCGAAGTGCAGCCAGTCATCTGCGGTGTTCACCGGGATGAAGTTGGCGCCGCTGTCCTTGTCGATGACGAGACCGTAGATCCACAGCACCAGGTAGATGATCCCGCCGACGATCAGGTAGAGCTTGGCGGTGTTGGCGGCGCGAGCCAGCGCCACCCCGGCGACGCCGAACAGCAGATGCACGATGTTGTGCAGGATCGAGACCTCGAAGATCCCCAGCAACTTGGCACCGGACTCGTGCCCGGCGAAGTCGAGCATGTCGTAGTCGGTGGTGACGCCGGGGATGAAGCCCAGGATCCCCACGAGCAGGAAGACCACGCCCACCACGAGGGCACCGTACTGAACCAGCGATCGAGCTTGCGACTGCGGTGCGGACATCATGAACACCCTTCTCTTGCGGTTGTCGACGCGTGCCGTGGTGCGCCTCGACTTGACGCAGCCACGACGCTAGACACCGCAGCCGCACCCAGCCATTCGAGCCACTGTGGACCTAGGTGGCGTGGACCTAGGTGGCCTGGACGTAGCGGTGACCACCGGCCTCGCGCACCCACAGCTGGCCGTCGCCGGCGGTGGGGCCCTGCTTGACCAGCTCGCGCTTGAGGATCTTGTTGGTGGCGGTGCTGGGCAGGTCTGGTGCGATGCGGACGTAGCGGGGCCACGCCTTGGTGGACAGGTCGCCCTGGGCGGAGAGGAACTCCTGCAGGCCGCCTGGGGTGAGCGTGTCCTCGTCGCCGAGCACCACCGCGGCCATCACCTGGTCACCGATGTGCTCGTCGGGCACCGCGTACACCGCCACCCGGTTGGCGGCGGGCAGCCGCTGCAGGATCCGCTCGATGGGTGCGGCGGCGAGGTTCTCCCCGTCCACCCGCATCCAGTCCGAGGTGCGTCCGGCCAGGTAGATCCAGCCGTCGGCGTCGCGGTAGGCGAGGTCGCCGGACCAGTACATGCCGTGGCGCATCCGCTCGGCGCTAGCCTGCTCGTCGCCGTAGTAGCCGGAGAAGAAGCCGGCACCGGCGGTGTTGACCAGCTCGCCGATCGCCTCCTCCGGGTTGGCCAGCGCGCCGGTGTCGTCGAAGCGGGCCGTGGCGCACTCGGCGACGGTGTCGGAGTGGTAGATCGCCACCCCCTCGAAGCCCTTGCCGATCGACCCGGTGGGGGTGCCCGGCTCGCGGGTGACGATCACCGCGCTCTCGGTGGAGCCGAAGCCGTCCCACACGGTGCAGTCGAAGCGGCGGCTGAAGTCCTCGATGTCGCGGTCGCTGGCCTCGTTGCCGAACGCCACCCGCAGTGGGTTGTCGGCGTCGTCGGGCTGCTCGGGGGTGGCCAGCACGTAGGCCAGCGGCTTGCCCACGTAGTTGAGGTAGGTGGCGTCGTAGTGGCGCAGGTCGGCCAGGAAGTGCGAGGCGGAGAACTTCGCCGGGGCCATCGCCGCACCGCTGGCCACCGCCACGCTCCAGCCGCCGAGCACGGCGTTGGAGTGGAACAGCGGCATGGACAGGTAGCAGGTGTCGGCCGGGCCGAGCCCGTACTTCTCCGCCAGCGTCTGCGCGGCGAACACGGCCATCACGTGCGGCACCTGCACGGCCTTGGGGTCGCCGCTGGTGCCGGAGGTGAAGATCATCATGAAGGTGTCCATGGCCTCGGCCTCGCGGTGCGGGACCAGCGCTCCGGC
This sequence comes from Rhodococcus sp. X156, assembly GCF_004006015.1. Taxonomy (NCBI): domain Bacteria; kingdom Bacillati; phylum Actinomycetota; class Actinomycetes; order Mycobacteriales; family Nocardiaceae; genus Rhodococcus; species Rhodococcus sp. X156. The sequence continues at coordinate 2,607,844 of NZ_CP034766.1, forward strand.
ACCCGCGCGGCGCTGCGCCCACTCCGGGTCGGAGGTGTCGATCACCTGCACCCCGGGCAGCTCCAGCCCGGCCAGCAGCGGCCGGTGCTCGGCGTCGGTGAGCAGCACCTGGCAGTCCGCGCGCAGCACGTCGGCGGCCAGCCCGGCACCGCGGCGGGTGTTGTTGATGCCGCACAGCACGTAGCCACCGAGGCCCGCGGCGGCCATGGCGCGCAGCATGTCCGGGGTGTTGCCCAGGAGCGTGCCCACGTGCAGCGGACGGTCGGGCTGCGCGCCGGCGATGAGCACGGCGGCCTCGGCGGCGGCCTCGGCGAGGTGCTCGCGCCAGCTCCACTGCTGGTCGCCGAACTTCACCCCCGGGGTGTCGTCCTCGGTGCGTTGGCGCAACATCTGCTGAACGGTCTCGGTCACCGAAGACTCCCCCTGTGATACACGTCTCACTGTCCGCTGCAATGTAGCGGCCCACGGAGGCCCTGCCCAGGGGTTGATTCGGCGGCGAAATCCCGCTAACCAGCGAGAAAGCTCAGCAGCGCGGCGTTGACCTCCTCGGCGTAGGTCCAGCCCATGCCGTGCGGCGCGCCGTCGATCTCCACGTAGGTGGCCTCGGGGAGCTCGGTGCGCAGCCGCCGGGCGGTGTTGTCGATCGGCAGGATGTTGTCCTTGGTGCCGTGCACGATCAGCACCGGCACGTCGATCTGGGGGATGTCGGCGCGGAAGTCGGTGAGCCAGGTCGGCTGCGCCCAGATGGAGGCGTGCCCGGAGGCGTTGTAGGCCAGCTCGGTGTTGGCGTCCAGCGCCTCCTGGCTCAGCCGGGTGCCGAGGTTCTCGTCGGTGTTGAAGAAGCCCTGGAAGAACTGGGTGAAGAAGGCGTAGCGATCGGCCTTCACCCCCGCCAGCAGCGGGTCGAACACCGACTGCGGCACGCCGTCGGGGTTGTCTGGCGTCTGCAGCAGGAACGGGCCGAACCCCCCGAGCACCGCGGCCTTGGCCACCCGGCCCGACCCGTGGGTGCCCAGGTAGCGCATCACCTCGCCGCTGCCCATGGAGAAGCCGACCAGCACCACGTCGGTCAGGTCCAGCTCGTCCAGCACGGCCTTGAGGTCGGCGGCGAAGGTGTCGTAGTCAAAGCCGGTGGCGGGCTTGCTGGAGCGCCCGAAGCCACGCCGGTCGTAGGTGATGGTGCGGTAGCCGGCCGCCAGCAGGGCCTCCACCTGCTTCTCCCACGACGACCCGTCCAGCGGGTAGCCGTGGATGAGCACCACGGGCTGGCCGCTGCCGTGGTCCTCGTAGTACAGCTCGACGGGGGTGGAGTTCTCGGTGCCGACGGTGACGTAGCCCATGGGGTGCCCCTCTTCCTGGCCGGCGAGCAGTGGCGCTCTGCGGTGCTGACCACACTAGAATCAGCGCCGCGCTGCAGCCCAGCGCAGCCGGACGTTGTCGGCCTGCTCCTGCTCGGCCAGCACCAGCTCCAGCTCGTGCAGCGCCTCCGCCAGCCGCGGCACCCAGCCCTGCTCCAGCGCCCGCAGCCGCCGCCGGGTGGCCACCACCCGCCCGTCCAGCACCGCCAGCGCCGTCTCCAGCGCCGCCTGGCGCACTGCCGCCCGCAGCGCGTCCTGGTAGCGGCGGCGGGCCAGCACCAGTGCGCTGTTGGCCGGCAGCGGTGCGTCGGCGGGCGGACCATCCACCCGCAGCTGCGCGTCGTCGGGGTAGCGCACCCCCATCAGCTGGCGCCAGTGCACCGTCACCTGCGCGGTCACCGGTGCCGCGGCGGCGTCCACCGCCTGCTCCCCGCTGAGCAGCACCCCGTGCAGCAGCCACCGCTCGGCGTCGCGGTGCAGCTCCGCCCAGCCGGCCGCGGAGGAGTCGCGCTGGGCGGCGATGCGCTCGCGCTCGGTGAGCAGCACCCGCAGCTGCTGGTCCAGCAGCAGCGCACCCTGCCGGGCCGCGCCCAGCCGCCGCTGCAGGGCCAGGCGACCGGCCCGCCCCGGCGGCACCCGCACCGGCCGCGGCACCCCTCAGCCCTGCTCGCCGGCGGGTCGGTAGTGCTCGTCCAGCAGGGCCACCGGCAGCATGGTCAGCTCCCGCCGGGGCAGCACGCCCAGTGCGTCCCAGGCCCGGTCCAGGGTGTCGTCCAGGCTGCGGGCCTCGTCCCGGCGCTGGTTCAGCAGGTGCTGCTCCACCCGCGTCTGGTAGCGCAGGTAGGCGTGGTCGGTGTCGCTGAGCGCGTCCTCGCCCACCAGCTCGGCCAGCTCGCGCACCTGGCGGGCGCGGGCCAGGGCCGACATCACCTGCGCCGCCACGTCCAGGTGGTCAGCGCGGGTGCGCCCGGGGCCGGCGCCCTTGCGCATCAGCCGGGACAGCGAGCTCAGCGGGTCCACCGGCGGGTACACCCCGGCCGCCTGCACCTCCCGGGAGAGCACCACCTGGCCCTCGGTGATGTAGCCGGTGAGGTCGGCGACGGGGTGGGTGATGTCGCCGGCGGGCATGGTCAGCACCGGCAGCACCGTCACCGAGCCGGCCGTGCCCCGGATCCGGCCGCAGCGCTCGTACAGCGAGGCGAGGTCGCTGTAGAGGTAGCCGGGGTAGGCGCGGCGCCCAGGGATCTCCCCGCGGGCGGCCGACACCTCGCGCAGCGCCTCGGCGTAGGCGGTCATGTCGCTCATCACCACCAGCACGTGCCGGCCGGTGTCGAAGGCCAGGTGCTCGGCCACGGTGAGCGCGATGCGCGGGGTCTGGATGCGCTCGATCACCGGGTCGTCGGCGGTGTTGAGCAGCAGCACCAGCTCGCTCTCCGCCGAGCGGGCCTCCAGCGCGTCGCGCACCGCGGCCGCGTCGGTGTTGGTCAGCCCCATCCCGGCGAAGACCACCGAGAACGGCTCGTCACCCACGGTGGCCTGGGCGGCGATCTGGGTGGCCAGCTCCAGGTGCGGCAGGCCGGCCACGGAGAACACCGGCAGCTTCTGCCCGCGCACCACGGTGTCCAGCGCGTCGATGGCGGAGACCCCGGTGAGCACGGCGTCGGCCGGCGGGTCGCGCCACGTGGGGTTGAGCGGCGCCCCCGAGATGGGCGCGGTGGTGGTGCCGAAGATGGGCGGCCCGCCGTCGATGGGGCGACCGCGCCCGTTGCACACCCGCCCCAGCCAGTCGGTGCCCACCGGGATGCGGAAGGCCGCACCGGTGAACGCCACCCGGGTGCGCCCGGGCAGGATGCCGCGGGTGCCCTCGAGCACCTGCACCACCACCCGGTCGCGGTCCACCTCCAGCACCAGGCCGTTGCGGGTCTCGCCGCTGCCCAGCTCGATCCGCGCCGCCTCGTCCCAGCCGACGCCGCGCACGCCGCGCACCACCAGCAGCGGGCCACGCACCTCGGCGACGTCGGTGTACTGCACCGTCCCCAGGTCGGTGGCGGCGTGCTCGGCGGCGCTCATGCGTCGCCGTCCTGGCCCAGCCCGTCCTGTTGCAGCCCGTCCAGCCGGGCCAGCACCTCGTCCAGGTGGGCCTGCACCCCGGCGGCGTCGGTGGGGCCGGTCTCCTGTGCCGCCCGCAGCAGCGGCCCGTAGTCCAGCTCCTCCACCCGGCCCGGCGGCACCCCGGCGGCCACCAGCGCCTGGCAGCGGTCCACCACCGTCAGCACCGCCGCCAGCAGTGCCGCACCCTTGGCCGTGGAGCAGAACGCGTCGTTCCGGCTGAGCGCGCTCTGCTGCAGCACCCCCTGGCGCAGCAGCGAGCCGGCCAACATCACCATCCGCTCCGCCCCGGGCAGCGAGGCCGCGCCCACCAGCTCGGCCAGGGCGGTGAGGCGGTCGGCGTCGGCGAGGTAGCCCAGTGCCCGCTCCCGGCGCTGCGCCCAGCCCGGGTCACCGCCGGCGGCGTGCCACCCGCCCAGCGCCGCGGCGTCGCGGGAGAACGACCCCGCCCAGGCCACCGCCGGGTAGTGCCGGGCGTAGGCCAGGTCGCGGTCGAGCGTCCACACCTCGCGCACGAACCGCTCGGTGTGCGCGGTGACCGGCTCGGTCATGTCCCCACCGGCGGGTGAGACCGCGCCCAGGATGGTGACCGACCCGGTACGCCCGCCGAGGGTGCGCACGTGCCCGGCCCGCTCGTAGAAGGCCGCCAGCGCCGAGGCGAGGTGCGCGGGGTAACCCTCCTCGGCAGGCAGCTCGCCGGTGCGGGAGGCGAGCTCGCGCAGCGCCTCGGCCCACCGCGAGGTGGAGTCGGCGATGAGCACCACGTGGTAGCCCATGTCCCGGAAGTACTCCGCCACGGTGACGCCGCTGTAGACGCTGGCCTCGCGGGCCATCATCGGCATGTTGGAGGTGTTGGCGATGACCACGGTGCGCAGGATCAGCCGGTCGCCGGTGCGCGGATCCTCCAGCGCCGACAGCTCGGCCACCACGTCGGCCATCTCGTTGCCGCGCTCGCCGCAGCCGACGTAGACGATGACGTCGGCGTCGCACCACTTGGCCACCTGCTGCAGCAGCATGGTCTTGCCGGTGCCGAAGCCGCCGGGCACCGCCGCGCTGCTGCCCCGGGCGACCGGGAAGAGCAGGTCCAGCACGCGCTGCCCGGTGTGCAGGCCCTCCGGGTGGTAGATCCGCTCGCGGTACGGGCGGGCCTGGCGCACCGGCCACTGCGGGCTCATCGGCACCCCCACCCCGGCCACCGTGGCCAGCACCGCGTCGTCGGGGTGCGCACCCGGCGCGGCGACCTGCTCCACCGTGCCCGCCACCCCCGGAGGCGCGAGCACGCTCACCCGCAGCGGTCCGGCGGTGGCCACGGTGCCCAGCTCGTCGCCGGAGCCCACCACGTCGCCCACCGCGACGGTGGGGGTGAACGCCCAGGTGCGCGCCGGCGGCGGGGCGCTGGCCTGCCCCGGGGTGAGCCAGGTGCCGGCGTCGGCCAGCGGGCGCAGCAGCCCGTCGAACACCGCGCCCAGCAGCCCCGGTCCGAGCCGCGCCGACAGCGGTGCGCCCTGCGGCTGCACGGGGGCACCCGGGCCCAGGCCGCCGGTCTCCTCGTAGGCCTGCACGGTGAGCTCGTCGTCGGCGATGGCCACCACCTCACCGGGCAGCCGGTGCTCCCCCAGCAGCAGCACCTCGTTCATCGCCACCGCCGAGCCGGGCTCGTCCTGCACCCCGACGAGCGAGCCGGCGACCCGAAACACTCTTGCGCTCACGGTGATTCACCAGCCCCAGCGGAGTCCGTGGCCCACAGCCCCTCGACCTCGCTGCCCAGGCCCTCGAGCACCTGCGCGGCGACGTCGTCCAGGGTGAGCACCAGCAGCCGACCGTCCGCCTCCGCCCGCACCCCGCCCTCCGGTGGCTCGCTGATGCGGGCGTGCTCGCCGAGCACCTGCCGGGCGTGGGCGACCAGCCGCTGCCGCCAGGCCGGGAAGGCGGGGTCCTCGCGCAGGGCCGGCAGCGCGGCGCGGACCTGCGCACGCAGGTCGTCGTAGGCCTGCTGGCGGGCGGCGAGCACCACCTCGCGGGCGTCGCGCCGGGCGCGGGAGCGGGCCGTGGCCTGCAGCGCCGCCGCCTCGGCCTCGCCCTCGCGGCGGGCGGCGGCCACCACCGCCTCGGCGTCGCGGCGGGCCTGGGCGTCCACCTGCGCGGCGTGCTCGCGGGCTGCGGCCAGCTGCGTCTCGGCCTCGGCGCGGGCGTGGTCGAGCACCGCGCGGCGCACCGGCTCCAGCGGGTCGCGCACCGGGGTGCTCATCCGGGCAGCACCGCCGTCAGCGGTGGCCGGCCCACCGGCCGGAGCTCGGCCAGGGCGGCCGCGGCGGCCGCGGTGAGCAACACCAGCTCCACGTCGGCGGGCAGCTGCCGCCAGGCGTGCCGCACGGCCGCGTCGTCCTCGGCGGCCAGCACGGTGGCGCCGGCCAGCGCGTAGCCCACGCAGGCCGTGCGCTGGCCGATCACAGCGACGCGGCCCACCGCTCACGCCTGCCCGATGAGGATGATGGCGATGATCAGCCCGTAAATGGCGATGCCCTCGGCCAGCCCGACGATCACCATGGAGCGGCCGAACAGCTCAGGACGCTCGCTCATCGCGGCCAGCGCCGCCGCCCCTGTGTAGGCCACCGCCACCGCGGCGCCCAGCGACGACCCGGCCACCGCGATGGCGGCACCCAGCAGGGCCGCCCAGGTGTCGCCGTCGGCGGCGGCCTGGGCGGTGACGGTGGAGGCCTGGGCGGCGCCGGGTCCGATCGCGGCCAGCACGGTCAGCGCCACCAGCCCCAGCACGAACAGCACCGCGTTGGCCGCCACCAGCACCCGCACCGCCGCTCGTCCGCGCCGGCGCAGCAGCAGCCGGGTGGCGGCGAACCCGCCGAGCAGGACGGGCAGGGCCAGCAGCCAGGCGATCATGCGCGAGGGTCTGGTGGTCGCAGCACGGCGTCCTCCGATCAGACGCTCGCGGGCGGGGCGGCGTCCCTGTCGATGGTAGGTCGGGCCATTCCGTCGGAGCCCGGCTCCGGGCGCCAGGGACGAAACGGTCGCCCCTCGGTGGTGAACACCCGGGAGAACAGCTCGTAGTACTCCAGCCGCAGCGCCTGCACCCCGGCCACCAGCGCCTCCAGGGCGAAGGCCACCGCGTTGCCCAGCGCGAAGACGACCACGGCGGCGAGCACCGCCACCCCACCCAGGTCCCACAGGCTGGTGGTGCCGTCCCACACCACCTCGCCCAGCGCGGCGTGGGTGAGCCCGAACGCGGCCAGCCGGGCGAACGAGATGAGGTTGGTGCCCACTCGCATCACCGCGTCGAACACCTCCACCGCGGCCTGGGTGAGGCCCGCGGCGCCGCCGCCCGCGGTGGCCACGAAGCCCAGGAACGCCAGCGCCACCCCGGCCACGATCACCACCGCGCCCACCACCACCAACCAGGTCAGGTCCGCCCACAGCGCCAGCACGACCAGCCCGAGCCCGGCCAGCAGGGCGGCTCCGGCGATGCCGGTGGCCGAGGACAGCGCCAGCGGCCAGCCGCCCTCCCGCCAGCGGTTGACGATGCCCAACACCTGGGCGCCAGCCAGCAGCACCGCGCCGATGCCCAGGGCAACCACCAGCAGGGTGATCGGCTCCTCCAGCGGCTGCAGCCACAGCGTGGGCACCACGCCGGTGGGGCCGAAGCACTCCCCGTAGAGCAGCCCGAACACCGCCGCCGCGAGGCCGCAGCCCACCACCAGCGGCCACACCACCCGGAAGCGGGCGAGCTGACGGGGCTTGCCGGCGGCCATCAGCAAGCCGAGGAGCACCAGCAGCGCGCCGTGGCCGACGTCGCCGAACATCATCCCGAACATGAAGACGTAGGCACCGCCGGCGAGCAGGCTGGGGTCGAGGTCGGCGTAGGGCACCGTGCCGTACACCTGCACCAGCGGGCTCATCGACTGTCGCACCGTGCTGCCGGGCTGCAGCATGGTGGGCGGGTCCACACCGCGGGGCCGGCGCAGCGGCACCACGGCGCCGCCGAGGTCGGCGAGGTCATCGGCCAGAGCGGGCACCGCGGCCGCCGGCATCCAGCCCAGCAACCCGTCCACCTCCCCGCGCCGCACCGCGCCGGCGGCCACGGTGTCCAGGTGGGGCTGGGCCTGCGCGCCCGCGTCTCGCCCCTCCCCGGGCAGCTCCAGCTCCACCGTGCCTGCGGCCCGCACGTGTAGCAGCACCTCCGGCAGCTGCTCGTGCGGAGCGAGCAGGGCCACCCGCTCCATCCGCACCGGCACCTGCCCGCTCGCCCGCTGGGGCCGGACCCGCTCACGCGACGGCATCGAAGGCCTCCAGCACCGCGCCGCTGCCGCCACGCGCGGCGCACTCCAGGGCCGCGCGCACCCGCCAGGCGTCCACGGCCAGCACCCCGATCACCCCCACCACCGGCCGGCGGCCGTAGCCGGAGCCGCGCAGCAGCGCGAAAGCCTCGTCCTCCACCCGCAGCCACCAGCGCGCCTCGGCCCGCCACAGCTCAGCCGGCTCCGCCACCCCCTCGAGCACCCAGGCGATAGCACTGGGCAGGCTCGCCCGCACGGCGTCCAGGTCCTCCGGCGCCGTGGTGACGGTCGCGGCGAACGCGGGGCTCACCACCGCGGACGCCTGCGTCAGCACGCTGGGCGGCACCGGCTCGCCCGCGACGGCCACGCGGCGCAGCACCTGCAGCACCGCCGCCGCCCGCGCCCAGGTGGCCGCCTCGGGCACCCGCGCGGCCACCGCATCGGCCCAGGCCAGGCGCAGCGCCAGCTGCAGCTCGTCCACCGCGGCGCCGGCCCGCACCCGCCACGGTGACGCCTCCAGCACTGCCTGCGCGGAGGGCACGCTGGTGGCGGCGGCCAGCCGCTGCCCGGCGACGTCCAGGGTGCCCAGCGCGAAGGGCTCCGCTGTCGTCGCCGAGCCCTGCAGCCGGGCCAGGTGCGCCTCGACGTTGGCCACCTCGAAGCCACCGGCGAGGGTGCGCACCACCTCAGCGCCGTCGCGGGGCAGCCAGCCGGCGAGCACCCGCAGGTTCCACAGCACCGCGGCAGCCACCCCACGCTGGGCGGTGCGCAGGTCCTGGCCCACCGACACGTCGTGGCCGTAGGAGGCCTCGTGCAGCACCCCCAGCGCGGCGTCCAGGCTGGGCTGCTCGGCCAGGTGCCGCGCCCCGCCGGCACCGAGCCGTCGCTGGGCCAGCGCCCGGCCCCGCACCACCCCGGCCACCCAGGCGGTGCTCATCCGGTGGTCTGCTCCCGCAGCGCGGCGCGGGTGCCCGCCAGCACCCGGTGCACGTGCTCGGGCATGCGCTGCGCGGCGATGGCGCGGATCTGGGCGGCCTGCTGCTGCGCGGCGGCCAGCTCGGTGGCGGCCTCCTGCTCAGCCTGACGGGTGCCCTGCTGCACGGCCGCGGCCCGGGCGGCAGCGGCGTCGCGCTGGGCGGCGGCCGCGGTGGCCCGGGCGCGCTCGGCGGACTCGGTGCGCAGCTGCTCGGCCTGCTCGTGAGCCTGGCGGCGCAGCGCGTCGGCCTGCTGCTGCTCCGGCTGCAGCCGGGCCAGCACCGGTGCCAGCTCGGCGGCGATCTCGACGGCCCGGTCGGCGGGGACTCCGCTGGCGGTAGCGGCACCGGGGGCGGCGGCCGCCTGGAAGCGCCGCAGGATGTCTCGTGGTCGCGGCACGGCGTCCTCCGATCGCCAGTGGCCCGCAGCGGCGGGGCACCCTCTCGATCGTAGGTCGCACCAGTGGCGCGAGGGTGGGCTCAGCCCGCCTGGGCGGAGCGCTCCTCGGTGATGGTGATGCCCTGCTCGGCGGCCCAGGCGCGGGCGTCCAGCACGTCCAGGCGCAGCTGCTCGATGAGCTCGGTGGAGCCGACGAAGCGCACCTGCGGCCGCAGGTGGGCGTGCAGGCGCACCAGCACGGTGGCCCCGTACAGGTCGCCGGTGAAGTCCAGCAGGAAGGCCTCCAGCAGGCGCTCGCCGTCCTTGCCGTAGTACGTCGGGCGGTGGCCCACCGACACCGCGGCCACGTGCACCGGGCCGTCGTTGGCCGGGTCGATCTGCACGGTGCCGGCCCACACGCCGTCGCTCAGCGCGTGGTCGGGCACGGCGACGTTGGCGGTGGGAAAGCCCAGCAGCCGGCCACGCTTGTCCCCGTGCTCGACCACCCCCTCGACGTCGAGCACCACAGCGTTGTCCTTGCCCGGCCTGATGGCCATGCGCTCCTCCAGCGGTCCGCGGGGGCGCTCCCCGTCACCCGCGGAAAGTACACGCCGCCAGCGCCCGCGCCCGGGCACGCGTGGCGCGGCCACCGGGCCGGGACCACCGGTCGGTGCGCTGACCTGCGCCGATGCCTCGTGCGGTGTCTTCTTCCACTGAGCGGACCTTGCGCTCACGCTGCGCCGAAGGCAGGTTCACCAGGGTTGCCCCGCCCGCGCCAGGAGGACGCCGATGAGCACCGACCACGCACAGCTGCTCGCCGGGAAGGTCGCCGTCGTCACCGGATCCAGCCGTGGCATCGGGTTGGCGGTGGCGCACGCCCTGGCCGCCGAGGGGGCGCGAGTGGTGCTCAACGGCCGCGACGCGGCGACCGCCGAGCGAGCTGCCGCCCAGGTGGGTGGCGGTGCCGTGGCGGTGCCCGGGTCGGCTGCCGACCACGCCGTGGCCGCCCAGCTGGTGGACACCGCGGTGGCGGTGCACGGCGGGCTGGACGTGCTGGTCAACTGCGCCGGAGCTGCGGAGCCGGCGGGCTCGTCCATCCTGGACATCTCCCCCGCCGACTGGCAGGAGCTGCTGGACAGCCACCTCACCTCCACCTTCGCCACCTGTCGCGCGGCGGCGCCGGTGCTGCGGGAGCGGGGCGGTGGCGTCATCGTGAACACCAGCTCGCACGCCTTCACCGGGATGTACGGCGGCACTGGCTACGCCGCGGGCAAGGGCGGGGTGAACAGCCTGACGCTGGCCCTGGCCCGGGAGCTGCGCGAGCACGGCATCCGGGTGAACGCCGTGTGCCCCGGCGCCCGCACCCGGTTGTCCACCGGCGACGACTACACCCAGCACGTGCAGCGGCTGCACCAGCGGGGGCTGCTGGACGAGGTGACCCTGGCGGCGTCGCTCGCCCCGGCGCCACCGGAGTACGTGGCGCCGCTGTACACCTACCTGGCCAGCGACCTCTCCGCCGGCGTGAGCGGCGAGGTGCTCTCCGCGGCGGGCTGCTACCTGGGCCGCTTCGCCCCGCCGGCGGAGACCCTGCTCGGCTGGCGCGACCACTCCGACAGCCCGCCCTGGACCCCGGCCGAGGTGGCCGCCCAGCTCGCCACGGCGGGCCTCGGCGACTAGTCCCGCTCTTGTGGCGTGAGTCACAACGGCGGTCCTATGCTCGCAGGGCTGAACCCGCTGGGAGGTCCCCATGAGCACCGACACCGCCCCGCTCGGCACCGCCACCACCGACCCGCAACAGCGGGTGGACGCCTGGCTCGCCGACTTCGACCAGGCCCTGCACGACCGGGACGTGGACCGGGCGGCCGGGATGTTCGCCGCCACCAGCTTCTGGCGCGACCTCGTCGCCTTCTCCTGGAACCTCACCACGGTGGAGAACCCGGACGGGGTGGCCGACCTGCTGCGCGCCACGCTGGCGGACACCGACCCGCACGGCTTCGCCACCGAGGAGCCGCCCGAGGACGCCGACGGCGTCACCACCGCCTGGATCACCTTCGCCACCGCGGTGGGCCGCGGCCGCGGGCTGCTGCGCCTGGTGGAGGAGGACGGGCCCAAGGCGTTCACCCTGCTCACCACCCTCTACGAGCTGACCGGCTTCGAGGAGCCGCGCGGCACCCAGCGGCCGATGGGCGCCGAGCACGGGGCCAACAAGGAGCGGCTGACCTGGCTGGAGCGGCGGCAGAAGGAGGACGCCGAGCTGGGCACCGTCACCCAGCCCTACGTGCTGGTGGTCGGCGGCGGGCAGGGCGGCATCGCCCTGGGCGCGCGGCTGCGCCACCTGGACGTGCCTGCTCTGGTGATCGACAAGCACCCCCGCCCGGGCGACCAGTGGCGCGGGCGCTACAAGTCGCTGTGCCTGCACGACCCGGTCTGGTACGACCACCTGCCCTACCTGAAGTTCCCGGACAGCTGGCCGGTGTTCGCGCCCAAGGACAAGATCGGCGACTGGCTGGAGTCCTACACGCGGGTGATGGAGGTGCCCTACTGGACCAGCACCCGGGCGCTGAGCGCGTCCTACTCCCCCGAGGCCGGCGAGTGGACGGTGGAGGTGGAGCGCGACGGCGCCCCGCTCACCCTGCGCCCGAAGCACCTGGTGCTGGCCACCGGCATGTCCGGCAAGCCCAACGTCCCGACGCTGCCGGGCCAGGACGTCTTCCGGGGCGCGCAGCACCACTCCTCGGCGCACCCCGGACCGGACCCGTTCGTGGGCAAGCGGGTGGTGGTGGTCGGCAGCAACAACTCCGCCTTCGACATCTGCGGGGCGCTGTGGGAGAACGGCGTCGACGTCACCATGGTGCAGCGCTCGTCCACCCACATCGTCAAGAGCGCCAGCCTGATGGAGATCGGGCTGGGGGCGCTGTACTCCGAGCAGGCGCTGGCCAACGGGATCACCACGGAGAAGGCCGACCTGATCTTCGCCTCGCTGCCCTACCGGATCATGCACGAGTTCCAGATCCCGCTGTACCAGCAGATGGCCGAGCGCGACCAGGACTTCTACGCCCGACTGGAGGCCGCCGGCTTCGACCACGACTGGGGCGAGGACGGCTCGGGGCTGTTCATGAAGTACCTGCGCCGCGGCTCGGGCTACTACATCGACGTGGGCGCGGCCGACCTGGTGGCCAACGGTGACGTGCGGCTGGCCAAGGGACAGGTGGACCACCTCACCACCGACGCCGTGGTGCTGGCCGACGGCACCGAGCTGCCCGCCGACGTCGTCGTCTACGCCACCGGCTACGGCTCGATGAACGGCTGGGCGGCCGACCTGATCAGCCAGGAGGTGGCCGACCGGGTGGGCAAGGTGTGGGGGCTGGGCTCGGACACCACCAAGGACCCCGGGCCGTGGGAGGGCGAGCAGCGCAACATGTGGAAGCCCACCCAGCAGGAGGCGCTGTGGTTCCACGGCGGCAACCTGCACCAGTCGCGGCACTACTCGCTCTACCTCGCGCTGCAGCTCAAGGCCCGGCTGGAGGGCATCTCCACCCCGGTGTTCGGCCTGCAGCCGGTGCACCACCTCAGCTGAGGCTCGGCCCCAACGCTTGTGGCGCAAGGCAATCGGGCATCATGGCCCGCCATGGGCGCATGGGGAACGGAAATCTTCTCGGACGACACCGCAGCGGACGTGCGCGGTGACTACCGCGAGCTCCTGGAGGACGAGGTGCCCGACGAGGAGGCCACCCGCCGGGTCGTCGCCGAGTACCAGTACCTCGACCAGGACCAGGCGCACGTGCTGTGGCTGGCACTGGCGGCCGCGCAGCACCAGGTCGGACGCCTGGACGAGGAGGTACGGCGCCGCGCCCTCGACGTCATCGACTCGGGCGAGGGGCTCCAGCTGTGGGAGGAGGCGGGCTCGACGGAGCTGGCAGGGCGCAAGGCCGCGCTGGCGGCGCTGCGGGAGCAGCTGACCGGCCCCCAGCCAGCCCGCAAGACCCTGCGGCGCCCGTAGCGCGGTCGCCTCAGCTGGTGCGGGTGGACATGGCGGTGAGCAGCTGGTCGTAGTGGCCGTCCCGGGTGGCGAAGCGCAGCGGCTTCACCCGGTCCACCAGGATCTCCTTGGCGTCGGGCTGCTCCTGCAGCAGCCGCATGGTCTCGCTGAGGAAGTCCTCCAGCGGCATCGCCCGCTCGCTGTCCTGCTGGCCGTTCAGCGTGGTGCGCACCGCCGGGGGCACCAGCTCGATCACCTGGATCGAGGTGTCGGCCAGCTGCACGCGCAGGCTCTCGGTGTAGGAGTGCATCGCGGCCTTGGTCGCGTCGTAGGTGGGCGTGGCCGGCAGCGGGACGAAGGCGAGCCCGGAGGAGACCGTGATGATCGCGGCCTGCTCCTGGCGCGCCAGGAACGGGATCAGCGGGGTGAGGGTGCGGATGGGTCCCAGCAGGTTGGTGGCGACGGTGGCCTCGGCGATGGCCAGGTGACCGGGGTCCAGCAGGTTCTCCGGCTGCATGATGCCGGCCATGGTGATCACCACGTTGAGGTCCGGGTGCTCCCTGGTCACCGAGTCGACGACGCTGCGGATGGACTCCGGGTCCTGCACGTCCAGCACAACGGTCTCGATGCCGTCGTGCCGCGCAGCAAGCTGGTCCAGCAGGTGCTGGCGGCGGCCGCTGATGATCACCCGGTTGCCACGGTCGCGCAGCCGCAGGGCAAGCCCCAGGCCGATCCCCGAGGTGCCGCCGGTCATGAAGATGGTGTTGCCGTGCAGGTTCACGATTCAGCCCTCCCTGGCCGTGGACGGGTGCGGCACCCGCCGGTTCCAGTCTGGCCCGCAGCCCCCTGACCTGCTGAGAGAGCGCGTCTACTCTGGAGAACCACCGTCGTGAGGAGCTGCGCCATGAAGCTGCGGAACCTGCCCACCCGACTGGCCACCGGCGGTTTCATCCTCCACTCGGGCCTGGAGAAGTGGAACCTCCCGCCCGAGGGGGCCGCGGGCTACCACGGGATGGCCGTGGGGGCCTTTCCCTTCCTCGGCAAGGTGGAGGCACCAACGTTCGTCCGCGCGCTGGCCTGCGCCGAGGTGGCGGTGGGTGGGCTGCTGCTCGCCCCGTTCGTGCCCGCCGCGGTGGCCGGCGCGGCGCTCACCGGGTTCTCCGCCGGGCTGGTGACGATGTACCTGCGCACCCCCGCGCTGCGCCAGGAGGACAGCATCTGGCCCAGCCAGGACGGGATCGCCGTGGCCAAGGACGTCTGGATGCTGGGCATCGGGCTGGGCCTGCTGCTCGACGCCGCACCGGGCACGCACCACGGGCACGCGCACGCGCACCGGGCGCTCGCTGCGCACCCGCACGAGCACCACGGGAGCTGCCACCGCCCGCACCCCGGGCTGGCGCACGCCCGGTAGCCGGACCACTCCCACCCCCGTGGCCAGTGCGTTCCCTGGCGGCTGCGCGCTGTCATAATTCGCGCACAGCAGAGCGCTGCACCCGTGCAGCGTCGTCACCAGAGAAGGAGCCGTGCGTGGCCCAGCCCTCTCGCGTCGACGGACCTGAGCTGGAGCGGATCACCATCGGCCTGGTGAACGCGGTCGCCTACTCCTCCAGCAGCCGCTTCCACGCCCGGCTCTTCAGCAGCGCCACCAACCTGGTGCTGCCCAGCGCCGACATCCGCTTCCTGGAGCACCTGCGCGGCCGCGGACAGGTGGCCACCAGCAGCATCGCCACCGCCATCGGCATCGACATCTCCCAGGCCAGCCGGCAGGCCAGCCGGCTGGAGGCCCTCGGCCACGTGGTGCGCACCGCCGACCCGGCCGACCGCCGGCGCACGCTGGTGGCGCTGTCCGCGGAGACCTCCGCGGTGCTCGACCGCTGGCTGCTGACCTGGGCGGCCGACTACGCCCGCCCGGTGGCGGACTGGCCCGAGGCGGACCGCACCGACCTGGCGGCGTGGTTCACCCTGGTGCACCGCTGCCTCGCCCGGTCGCTGCCCCAGGTCGCCAGCTCCAACGCCGCTGAGCACTGGCGCTCGCTCATCTCCACCGATGCCTACCCACCGGCCACTCGTGAGCTGCTCGCCGCCACCATCGGCCTGGTCTCCTGGGTGGCGCAGTCCGGCGGCTACAGCGAACTGCTCGCCACCCTGGACGCCCCGATCACCCAGCACGACTACCTGACCATGCGGCTGATCTCCCGGTTCGGGCCGCTCTCCCTCATCGACGTGGCCGAGCGCATGGCCATCGACCCCTCGCAGGCCAGCCGCCGCGCGCGTCGGCTCACCGAGCTGGGCCTGGTCACCCGCGCGGTGAACGCCCGCGACCGGCGCAGCAACCTGGTGCAGGTCTCCGCCGCCGGCGCCGACCTGGAGCGGCGGGTGCGCAGCCGTCAGCTCAGCCTGTTCCGGTGGGTGCTGGAGCCGGTGTCGGACACCCAGCGCACCCGCCTCACCCCGCTCACCAGCCGGTACGTGACGCGCCTGCTCACCGAGACGCCCGCCCTGCCCGAGGCTGCCCTGGACGGCGCCGCGGTCTGAGCGCCCCTACCAGGAGACGGGCAGCACCGAGATCGGCTGGCTCAGGTGGTCGTAGTTGATCGTCGGGGTGCCCGCCAGCCGCAGCTGCGGCAGCCGCTTGAACAGCTCGGCGATGGCCACCTGCATCTCCATCCGGGCCAGCGGGGCGCCCAGGCAGTGGTGCAGCCCGTAGCTGAGCGTCAGGTGCGGGTTGTGCTCCCGGGTGATGTCGAAGGTGCTCGGGTCGGGCAGCGCGATCCCGTCGTGGGCGGTGGCCGCGGGGTCCACCAGCACGGCCTCGCCCTGGGCCACCAGCTGGCCGTCGATCTCCACGTCCTCGGTGGCCAGCAGCGGCACCAGCCCACCCCCGCCAGGCACGTCCAGGCCCATCTCGAAGCGGCCGCGGCGCAGGATCTCCTCCACCGCGGTGGGCGCCAGCCCGTCCACGTCGGTCATCAGCAGCTCGCGGGCACCGGCGTGGTTGAGCAGGGACAGCACGCCCAGGCAGATGAAGTTGGCGGTGTTGTCGAAGCCGGCGATGATCAGCAGCAGCGCGATGGAGAGGATCTCCTGGTCGGACAGGGAGTCGTCGGTGTCGGTGGCGTGCGCCAGCACGCTGAGCAGGTCCTCCGCCGGGTCGTTGCGGCGGGTCTCGATGAGCGCCGCCATGTACCCGCCGAGCTCGATCATGTTGGTCATCACCTCCTCCTCGGTCATGCCGGCCACCGCGAGCATCGACGAGCTCCACCGCTCGAACTTCACCCGGTCGGCCATCGGCACGCCGAGCAGGTTGCTCAGCATCTGCATGGGCAGCGGCACCGCGTAGTCGTGCACCAGGTTGGCGCTGGTTCCCGCAGCCACCATCGTGTCGATCAGCTCGTTGGCGTAGACCACGGCCGCGTCGCGCATGGCCTGCACGGCCCGAGGCGAGGTCGCCTGCTGCACCAGGCGGCGCAGCTTGGTGTGCTCCGGCGGGTCCTCGAACTGCAGGGTGGCCTTGAGGAAGTCGGGGAACTCCACGAAGTAGGGCACCACCCGCTCGCCGGTGCGGAACGGCTCCCGGACGAAGCGCCGGTCGCGCAGCATGCTCCGCGCGGCCGCGGTGCGGTGGATGACCCAGGCCTCGCCGCCGAAGGGCATGGTCACCTTGGTCATCGGCCGGTCGGCGGCGATCTGGCGGTAGCGCTCGGCGGCCTCGCTGGCCGCGACCGGCGCGAACGGGTAGTCGAGGGGCACGCTGGGTGCAGCTGAGGTGCTCACGGGAGTCTCCTGGTTGCTCATGCGGCCGGCTCCGGCACCGGCACGGTCTGCACGAGGGAGCCCTCGGGCAGGGTCATCACCTGGTCGACGTTGGCGGCGACGCTCTCGATCGACAGCTCGGGGTCGTGGAAGCCCGCGGAGTTCACGATCGCCATCCGGTTGACGAACCCGCCCGCGACGTTGAACACCTCGCCGGTGACCGCGCAGCTGGGGTGCACCAGGTAGGCCCCCACCGGGGCGACCAGGCGGGGCAGCAGGGCGGTGCGCATGTACTCCACCACCTCCGGTGCCAGCGAGTCGTTGGACGCCTCGGACAGCCGCGTGCCGCCGGCGCCGGGGGCCACCGCGTTGACCTTGATGCCGGCGGCGGCACCCTCCAGGGCCAGGTTGCGGGTGAGCCCGAGCACCGCGCCCTTGGAGCTGCCGTAGTGCACCATCTGCGGGTTGCCCAGCATGGCTGCGGAGATGGAGTTCACGACGCGTCCGGTGCCGCTGGCGCGCAGGTGCGGCCAGGCGTGCTTGGCCAGCCACACCGAGCCATAGAAGTGCACGTCCAGGTGGCGCTGGTACTCCTCGCGGGTGAGCGCCTCGAAGGACGCCAGGTGCAGCACGCCCGCGTTGTTGATCACGCTGTCCACCCCACCGAAGGCGTCGGCGACGGCGTCCACGATGCGGGCGGCGCCCCGCTCGTCGGCGACGTCCTCGCGCAGGGCGATGGCGGTGCCGCCGGCGCGGGTGATCTCCTCGACCACCGCGGCCGCCGGGTCGTCACCGTCCACTCCAGACCCGTCCACGGTGGCACCCAGGTCGACCACGGCCACCTGGGCACCGCGGGAGGCGAGCAGCAGGGCGTACTCCCGGCCGATGCCACGTCCCGCCCCGGTGACGACGACGCTGCGTCCGGTGAAAGTCAGGTTGTCCACGACGTGGCTCCTCTCGGGTCAGGGACGGCTGGTGCCGGCGCTGTAGGTGGTCTTGGCGGTCCAGATCGATCCCTGGCCCTCGGCGCGGGACTTGTCCCGGTCGAAGACCTCCATGCCGGCGCAGACGTAGAGCCTGCTGCGGTCGGCGCCGCCGAGGACACAGGCCACCCCCATGGCCTCCTCCATCGGCAGCGTGATGGCGTCGGTCATCTCGCCGCCCTCGACGAACCGGGCGACCACGCCGGAGCCGGGCATGGCGGTCCAGACCCCGCCCTGGGCGTCCAGGCAGATGCCGTCGGGCAGCCACGGGGTGGGGGCGAACACGCGTCGGTTGCTCAGCGCGCCGTCGGGGCCGCGGTCCAGCACGGTGAGGCAGTTGGCCAACACCTCGGCCACGACCACCCGGGTGCCGTCGGCGGTGATGGTGATGCCGTTGCCGGAGGCCAGCTCGCCGAGCTCGGACAGCGCCCGCACCGACCCGTCCGGCTCGACGACCAGCAGGGCGCTGTTGCGGGCGTCCTCGCCGTGCAGCATGTCGAAGCCCAGCTGGGTGACGTAGGCGCGCCCGTCGGCGTCGACGACCATGTCGTTGACCGGGCCGACCGCGACCTCGCGGAGGTCGGCGTAGAGGTCCACCGACTGGCCGTCCCAGACCAGCACCACCCGCTCGTACATCGAGGTGACGACCAGGCGCCCGTCGGGCAGCCACCCCATCCCACCGAGGACGACTTCCTCGTCCACGGGTCCGGCGCCGGGCTGGGCACCGAGCGCCTTGCGGTCGCTGACGTCGAGGACCACCTCGAAGCCGCCGTCGCTGCCCTGCCGGAGCACCTGGTGGTTGTACATGTCGCCGAACCAGAAGGTGTCGTCGTGCCAGCGCGGGATCTCCGTCCAGGAGTAGCCGGAGGCCACCTTCTGCGCCGGCACCTCCCGTGCCTGCGCGACTGCGTCAGCGAGCTCCATGGTTCTCCTTCGTGGGGTCAGGTCAGGTTGTGACGGACGTTACATCTTGCGTGCGTTTGGTCAAGTAATTGCGGCGGAAGTGGGAGCAGCCGACTCCGCCTTCAGCACCCGGCGCAGCAGCTTGCCCATGTCGTTGCGGGGCAGGCCGGCCAGGAAGTGGATGCGGGCGGGCACGCGGCTGGAGCGCAGGTGCTCGGCCACCCAGCGCTGCGCCTGCTCGGCGTCGAGGGCCGCGCCCGCCCGCAGCACCACCGCTGCCACCGGGACCTCGCCCCACTGCTCGTCCGGGACGCCGTAGACGGCGACCTCCCCGACCGCGGGGTGGCGAGCCAGCACGTCCTCGATCTCCCCGGGTGAGAGGTTCTCCCCACCACGGACGATCACGTCGTCCAGGCGGCCCGCCACGAAGACGTAGCCCTGGTCGTCGATCCAGCCGCCGTCGCGGGTGGGGAACCAGCCCGCGTCGTCGGTGACCGAGGCAGCGGAGTACTCGCCGGAGACCTGCTCGCCCCGCACCCACAGCTCCCCCGCGGCGGTGGCGGCCACGGGGGCCCCGTGCGGGTCGCGCACCACGATCTCCACGCCGGGCAGCGGACGCCCCACCGACTCCAGCCGCCGCCGCACCGCGGGGTCCGCCGAGGCCAGCGCGGCGCGGTGGTCGTCCGGCCCCAGCACCGCCACCGAGGAAGTGGTCTCGGTGAGCCCGTAGGCGTTGACGAAGCTGACGTCGGGCAGCAGGCGCAGCGCCCGCTCGATCACCGGGCGCGGCATCCGGCCACCGCCGTAGGAGAGGTGGCGCAGCGCGGGCAGGCCGGAGCCGCGCGCCTCGAGCACCTCGACGATCCGGGCGAGCATGGTGGGCACGACCATGGCGTGCGTGACGTCCTGGGCCAGGGCCAGGTCCACCCAGGCGGCAGCCTCGAAGTTGGGCAGCTGGACGATGCGGCGTCCGCAGTAGACACCGGTGAGCAGCCCGGCCACGCCCGCCACGTGGTACGGCGGCACGCTGACCAGCGCGGCCTCCTCGGGCCCGGCGGAGAGCAGCTCGGTGGTGTTGAGCACGTAGGAGACCAGGTGGCGATGGCGCAGCACAGCCACCTTGGGCTTGCCGGTGGTGCCGCTGGTGTGCAGCAGCACCGCCGCCTGCTCGGGGTCCTGGTCGGCGTCGCGGGTCCACTCCGCGGCTCCGCCGGCACGTTGCAGGAAAGCCGCGGCACCGACGACGGCCACGTCGTCCGGCAGCGCGGGGTGTGCACCGGGCTCGTCGTGCAGCAGCGTGCTCGGCGCCTGGTCGGCCACCAGCGCGGCGAAGGGGTCCGCGGCGAGCCGGTAGCTGATCGGGGCGAAGCTGCGCCCGGCCAGCGCAGCGCCGAACAGCGCCACCGGGAAGGCCGGGGTGGCGGTGCCGGCGAACAGCAGCGGGCGGTGGGGCTGGTCGGCGAGCAGGGTGGCCGCTCCCCCGGCCAGCGTCCGCAGCTGGTGCAGGCTCAGGCCGGTGTCGCGGTCGCCGATCGCCACGCGGTCGGGGTCCACCCCAGCCACCATGTCCAGCAGCGTCACCAGGTTCACGGTGTCCTGCCCATCAGTCCGAGGAGGGCAGCGGCTTGGCCGCCTGCTCCGACAGCGGTTCCCCGTCCACCGACAGCGGGCCCGCGCCGGCCACCGTGCACAGCAGCTCCACCGAGCCTGCCTCGTCGCGGTAGCGCTTGCCCACCACCAGCGACTCGCCGCCCTCGGTGGCGCTGGTGCCGCTGGCACCGTCGGTGGTCATCGGGGCGCCGGCGCAGGCGAGCTCGACGTCACCGCCGGGTGCCCTGATCACGATCAGCTGGGCGGGCGACACCGCCGACACCAGCTTCAGTCCGGGCTTGAGCTGCATGGGAGTTCCTCCAGGAGCGGGGTAGGTGGCGCAGTGGGTAGGGGGCGCGGGCTCAGCCGTAGGGGGACGCGCCGAGGTCCGGCACGGTGGGGCTGAAGAGCACCGCGTGCGGGTCGGTCGCGCCGGCACGGGGCAGGCGCACCGTGGCCCTGGCGGTCGCGGTCTCCTGCTCGTCCTGGTTGACCACCGCGACGCGGACGTCCACGCGTCCCTCGCCCTCGTGGTCGTAGGTGCGCAGCACCCGGCCCACCACGGTGTTGGTGTCGCCGATGAGGTTGGGGCGGCGCAGCTGCGCACTCATGCTCAGCAGGTCGCCGGCGTCGCCCATCCAGTCCGCCACGATCTGGGCCAGCCAGGTGATCCGCTGCGGGCCGTAGTCGAAGGACGTGGACTGGGCGCGGCTGCGGCGGGCGTACTCCGGGTCGGCGCGACCGCCGGCGCCCATGTCGATGGTGCCCTCGTCCACCGCCCGGGAGCGGCTCATGGTCAGTGTGCCCAGGCTGAACAGATACAGCTCGGTGGTGGTGTAGGTGCCCTTGGGCAGTGCGGGCAGCTCGTCGCCGACAGCGACGTCCTCCCAGCACAGCGGCTGCGCGCCGCGACGGGTGCGCTGCCACACCAGCGGGTCCGGGGCCACCTGGGGTGCATCGGTGGTGCGGGCGGACTCCACGCCCTGTCCGGGGTTGGCGAAGCGGAGCATGTGGTTGGTCATGGACGCGACCAGCTCGGCGCGGTGGTTGTAGTAGTCGGTGCGGCCGGTGCACACCAGCGCCTCGCCCAGCTGGCGGCTGGCGGTGCGGCGCACGCCCACCGGGGTCTGGATGCTGCGCACCCGGTCGCCCAGCCACACCGGCCGGTGCCAGGTGACGTCCGCACCGAGGTAGAGGATGCTCAGGTCGTTCATGGACACCTCCTGCTGCGGGAGGTGGCCCCAGATGGAGGCGTTGGCGCCGAAGTCGATGGAGAACAGGAACGACGGCGAGGCCACCAGGCTGTGGTGGCGGGCGTCGCGGGCGTACTCGGCGTCGCGGTGCAGCGGGTTGTAGTCGCCGGACCCCTCGCTGTGGCGGGCCAGCCACTCGGTGGTCACCTCCCGCCAGGCCTTCAGCGGCAGCGGTTGGTGCAGCCCCTCGGTGTAGCGCTGCTCGAACTCCTCGAGCGTGGTGATGCGGGCCATCGTGCGGCGCTCCTCTTCCTCTGGTGGTCAGGATCCGTGCGGGGCGGTGCCGATGACGCCGAGCTCGGCCAGCCGGGCCAGCTCGGTCGGCCCGAGTCCCAGCTCGCCCGTGAGGATCTCCTCGTTGTGCTCACCCAGCAGCGGAGGGCGGCGGGTGAGCCAGCTGGGCTGGTCGGCTCGTCGGAAGGGCAGCGTGGGCAGCGGGACCACGCCGGCGTGCGGCACCTCGGTCAGCTCGAAGGAGCCGCGGGCGGCCAGGTGTGGGTGCGTGTGCACGAACCGCAGGTCGCGCAGCAGGGCCGCCGGGACCCCCCGGGCCAGCAGCCGCTCCACCGCCTCGGCCGCGTCGCGGTCGGCGACCCAGCCGGCCACCAGCTTCTCCAGCTCCTCGGCGCGGGCCTGGCGCCCGGCCCGGGTGCCCAGCTGTGGGTCCTCGGCCAGCGCGGTCAGCCCGGTGACCTCCAGCAGGGCGTGCCACTGGACGTCGGAGCTCACCGTCACGCCTACCCACCGCTGCTCGCCACGGGCGGCGAAGATGCCCTGCAGGTCGACGTCGTCGGCGCGGTTGCCCCGGCGCTCGAGCAGCTCCTGGTGCGCCGACCAGCGGATCACCTGCTCGGCGCTCATGGTCAGCGCCCCCTCGGCGAGCGCGGACTCCACCAGCACGCCCTCCCCCGTGGCGCGGGAGCGGCGCAGCGCCGCGGCCAGGGCGAAGAAGCAGCTGGCCCCGCCCATCGGATCTGCCGGACCCTGCGGGTTGGTGGGGTCGCCGCCGGGGTAGCCGGTGCGCCAGCACAACCCGGAGAACTGCTCCACCGTCTGGGCGTAGCCCACCATGTCGCGGCGCGGCCCGGAGAGGCCGAAGGCCGGCATCCGCAGCATCACCAGCCGGGGGTTCAGCGCGTGCACAGCCTCCCAGTCCAGGCCCACCGACTCCAGCACCCGCGGGGCGTAGTTCTCGATGAGCACGTCGGCCTCGCTGATCAGCCGCACCAGCAGCTCGCGACCCTCGGCGTGGGAGAAGTCGATGCTGACGTTGCGCTTGTCGAAGTTCACGCCGAGGTAGAAGTTGCCGCACTCCCACCAGTGGTCCTGGCTCTGCGGCACCCCGCCGAGGGTGCGGGAGCCGTCGATGCGGCGGGTGCTCTCCACCTTGACCACGTCGGCGCCGAACGCGCCCAGGGTGGACCCGACGTAGGCACCCACCCACCAGGTGCCCAGGTCGAGCACCCGCAGCCCGGCGAACGGCGCTCCGCTGCCCATGGCCACCGGGGCCGGCCCCGCCGCTGGGGCCGGGTCGGTGCTGCGGGCGGGACGCTGCCCGCCGAAGAGCATGGGCGGTTGCGGCACCAGGAACGTCTGCCCGGGCAGCGGCGCGTAGAAGCCGCGCTGCACCACCTGCTCGTCGGCCAGCACGGTCTGTCCGTTGTGGACGGGAGCGCAGGGGATGCGGAACTGCCCCGCCAGCGCCACGATCTCGGCCACCGTGTGCTGCACCGTCCACGCGCGCACCGCGGCGGTCCACTCGTCGTAGCGCAGGTAGCGGCCGATGAAGGTGCTCATCTGCTCGTCGGCCAGCCACTCCGGCCGCTCGATGAGCACGAGGAAGTCCTGGTGGTTCTGCGCCGACGCCAGGTTGAAGCCCACCCAGCCGTCCGCGGCGGGCTCCACGCTGGGCGAGAGCCGGACGCGGTGGGTGAAGGGCTCCTGCGGCGTCTTCACCACGGCGGCGGCGATGTCCTGGAAGAGGTTCATCGCGTAGGAGGTGACCTCGAGCAGGCAGACGTCGATCAGCCGGCCCTGCGGCCCACCCTGCAGCGCTGCGGTGGCGGCACCGGCGGCCATCGCCCCGGCCACCCACAGCGGCTCGGAGCTGCCGGTCATGATCGGGTGCGAGGCCATCGAGCCCCGCATGCTCATCGAGCCGGAGTCCACCTGCAGGGTGAACTCGCTCCACGGACGCCCGGTGCCCGACCACGGCCCGTCCAGTCCCCACGGGGTGATGACCACGACCACCGCGTCACCGAACCGGCTGAGCAGCTCCCCGACCGGGGCGTCGGGCAGCTCCAGCACGACGACGTCGACGCCGCGGGCGGCGGCGAGCGCGGGCAGCTCGGCGAGCTCGGCCGTGGCCGTGTCCTTGCCGTGGTGCAGGAAGAGGTCCATCTCGGCGCCCTTGCCCAGCGACGCCGCACCGCCCACCCGGGTGACTGACGCGCCGACGTCACGCAGCAGCCGGCCGGCGTAGGCCCCGGCGATGGAGTCCGACCACTCCAGCACCCGGAGACCAGCCAGCGGCGCGACCAGCGGGGGCACGGCCGGCGCGCTCACTGCGCCACCGCCACGAGGTCGCCCAGCTCGGCCAGCCGCTGTGGACCGCCGCCGAGGGCGAGCGCGCCCTGCCGCAGCGCCAGGTAGTGCACGTGCAGCGGGTATCCGAGGTCGACGCTGGTGCCGCCGTGCAGGTGCATGGTCGCCTCCCCCACCCGCGGCGGCGCCTCGGTGGCCCAGCACGCGGCGATGGCCAGCGCCTCGGTCACCTCCTGCTCGTCGGCGTGCTGCTGGTCCAGCAGCCACACCGCGCGCCAGGCGGTGAGCCGCACGGCGGTCACGTCCAGGTAGGCGTCGGCCACCCGGTGGGCCACCGCCTGGAAGCTGCCCAGCGCCCGCCCGAACTGGGTGCGCTCGGTGACGTGGCTGGCAGTGAGCGCCAGCGCGGCCTCGCAGCTGCCCAGCAGGCTGATGCAGGCGGCGGCCACGGCGCGCTCGCGCACCCAGCGCACCCCGGCCGCGTGGGCCCCCGGTGCCACCAGCACGTCGTCGGCGGGCACCCGCCAGCCCTCCACCTGCAGGTGCCAGCGCGGTCGTCGGTCGACGGAGGACTGGGGCTGCCGGCGCACCGCGGCAGCGGCGGGGTCGAGCAGGAACAGCCCCCGGCCCCCGTCGTCGTCCACCGCCTCCACCAGCACCCGCTCGGCGACGTCGGCCAGCGGCACGTGCCCCACCGCGCCGTCCAGCCGCCAGCCGTCGCCGTCGCGGTGGACCCGCAGGCTGGGCACGTGGCCGGGCTCGGTGCGCAGCGCCGAGGACAGCACCAGCGTGCCCGCGCAGAACGGGGCGAGCAGCCGCTGCTGGGCGGGAGTGCCCAGCCGGGCCAGCGCGCCCGCCGCGTGCACCACCGACTCCAGCAGGAACAGCCGGGCGCCGGCGCGAGCGGCCTGCTCCACCACCAGGCAGAGCTCCACGAACCCGGCGCCGCTGCCGCCGTGCTCCTCGCCGACGGCGATGCCCAGCAGCCCGGCGTCAGCCAGGTCCTGCCAGAGTGCCTGGTCGAGCCAGTCCTCGGGGGCCACCAGCACGGTCGGCGGGGCTGAGCGACGCTTGCTGATGATCTGCTCGGCGAGGTCGCGCACGTCGCGCTCCTGCTCGTTGAGGACGTAGTCCACTCCGGTCTCCGGTCTCTGGTTCGGGTTTGGCTGCACAGCTCTCGGGGCTGGTCAGCGCTTGCTGCGGGGCAGGCCCAGGCCCATCTGGGCGACGATGTCGCGCTGGATCTCGTTGACCCCGCCGATGAAGGTCATGACGTTGGAGTGGCTGGCTGCCTTGGCCAGCACGCCACCGGCGACGTGTCCGGGTGAGTCGGCGTCCAGGCCCACGTCCAGCCCCACCACCTCGTTGAGCAGCAGGCGCGAGCGACCGAACAGCTCGGAGCCGAACACCTTGGCCGCCGAGGCGTCGGCCGCCTTCAGCTGGCCGGCGTCCACCTCGGTGGCTAGCTTGGCGTTGAGCAGCCGGAGGAACTCCACGTCGGCGCGCACGCGGGCCAGGTGCGTGCGCACCCAGGGCTGGTCGATGACGGCCGTGCCGTCGCTGCGGTGGGCGTGCTGGGCCCACGCGGTGACCTGGGCCAGCGCTCGCTCGACCGGCGCCGAGGAGACCAGTGCGACCCGCTCGGAGTTGAGCTGGCCGGTGATCACCCGCCAGCCGTTGTTCTCCCCTCCGATGCAGGCCTCCAGCGGAACCCGCACGTCGTCGAAGCCGACCGCGGCCACGGAGTGCCCACCGAGGGTGTCCAGCCGGGTGGAGGAGATGCCCTCGGCGTGGCGTGGCACCAGCAGCACGGAGACACCGGCGTGCTTGGCGGCGCCGGTGTCGGTGCGCACGGCCAGCCAGATGTAGTCGGCGGCCTCCATCATCCCGGTCCACAGCTTCTGCCCGTTGATGACGTAGGAGTCGCCGTCGCGCACCGCCCGCGTCTGCAGGGCCGCGAGGTCGGTGCCGGCGCCGGGCTCGGAGTAGCCGATGGCGAAGTGCAGCTCGCCGCGGAGGATGGCCGGCAGCAGGGTTTCACGCTGCTCGGCGGTGCCGTAGGCGGCGATCGCGGGTCCCACGCTGTTGATGGTGAGCAGCGGGGTGGGCACGTCGGCCAGCGCCGCCTCGTCGCTGAAGATCGCCTGCTCCACCATCGACAGCCCCTGCCCGCCGATGTTGCGCGGCCACCCGATCCCCAGCCAGCCGTCCGCGCCGAGGCGACGGATGACGGCGCGGTAGGCCTCGGTGGTGCCGGGTGCGTAGTGGCTCTCCCGCAGGTCGTGCCGGATCTGCGGGGTCATCACCTCGGCGAAGTAGTCGCGCAGCTCGGCGCGCAGCTGCGCCTGCTCGGTCGTCTCCGCGAGGTGCATGGGTTTCCTCCTGAGCAGGAACTTCGTTGATGAGGGGTACGTGACACCGGTCACCCGACGTGACTACAGTCACTCCAGCACTAATACGTGCGTTTGGTCAACTATCGCTTCCGCGACGTGGAAAGGACCGCCATGACCGTCACTGCCGACGCCCCTGCTGCGCTCACCGAGGACCCGGAACGGGGCTCGCGGGGCGGTGTGGTGGAACGCGTCATCCGCATCCTCGACGCGTTCACCGAAGCACCCGGCCGGCTGAAGCTGGAGCAGGTCGGGCAGATCACCGGGCTGCCCCGGTCCACGGCGTTCCGCCTGCTCGGCCAGCTGGTCGACCTGCAGTGGATCGAGCACGAGGGCGAGGGCTACTCGCTCGGTCCGCGCACCGCCCTGCTCAGCACGCAGCACTCCAGCTACGAGGAGATCCGGGCGGCCGGCAGCGCCGCGCTCACCGAGCTGCAGCTAGCCACCCGTACGGTGGTGCACCTGTCGGTGCTGGAGGGCGCGGTGGTGCGCTACCTGGACAAGATCGGTGGTGCGGCTGCAGCATCGGTGCCGTCCCGGGTGGGAGCGCGGATCCTCGCCCCCGACACCGTCAGCGGGCGGGCGATGCTGGCGTGCCTGACCCCGGAGCAGGTGGACCGTGCCCTGGCCGGCTCCTACCCGGCCGGGGCCAGCATGGACACGCTGCACCGGCAGCTCTCCGACATCCGGCGACGCCAGGGGGTGGCGGCCATGACCGCGGCGTCGAGCACCAGCGGCATCAGCTCGCTGGCCGTGCCCGTGCTGGGACCGCGGGGCCTGGTGGCCGCCGTGTCGGTCGCCGCCCGCGGGGAGCTGCCGGCCAGCCGGATCGCACCGCTGGTGCACCGGGTGGCCCGCTCCATCTCGCGCAACCTCTACCCCGACTGGGCCGGTGCCGCACCGCGATAGCGAGGGTCAGCGGGGCGGGGCGAACCCCGTCAGGCGGGTGAAGTTGCCCGACGCCAGGGCGAGGCGCTCGGTGTCGGAGAGCGGCAGCGTCTGGAGCACGTCCACCGACTTCCACACCTGGGTGAACCGGGGGTCGACGTGCTCGGGTGCCGGGCGGTGGCCCGGCCGCTCGGGCAGCAGGTCGGAGAAGACGTAGTTGGTCCCGAACATCACCCGCTCGGTGCCGATCTTGCGCAGGAAGGCGACCATCTCCTCCGGCGCCACGGTGCCGTCGGCCACCTCGTGCAGCCGCAGCGAGGTGTCGCCGTGCACCCCGTCGTAGCGCGCCGCCAGCTCCAGCACCTGCTCGTCCAGGCCGTGGCCCAGCTCCCGGTCGTGCCCGCAGTGGGCGAAGACCAGCTGCAGCTGGGGAAACGCGGCCAGCGCGCCGGCGAACCCCGCGGGTGCGCTGTGCGGGCTGTGCCCGCCCGTCTCGGTGAGCACCGGGACGCCCTGCTCCACGCAGTAGTCGTAGAGCGGGAACAGCACGGGGTCCTCCCCCGGCACGCCCATGTCCGAGGGCACCAGCTTCACCCCGAGGGCCCCGCGCTCGCGCTGGGCCACCACCTCCTGCACGGCCCCCTCGGCGCCCATCACCACCGGGTTCACCCCGGCGAAGTAGCCCACCCGGGGGTTCTCCGCCGCGATCGCCGACGCCCAGGTGTTGTTGTCGCTGACACGGCGGGTCACCCGCGCGCGCAGCTCGGCGCTGGCGCGGTCGCGCTCGGCGGCGTCGTCGGGCAGCAGGTAGGTGCCGTGCCGGAGGTAGCGCCCGCTCCAGGTGAACATCAGCATGTTCATCGCGCTGATGCCCACCTGGTCCATCATCTCCAGCAGCTCGGGGAGGGTGCCGAGGTTGGGCGCCCCGGGCTTCACCAGGTGCGGGGTGAGGAAGTAGTCGCGCATCTCGTGCCCGTGCGCGTCGTCGCGCTGCACGTGGGTGTGCATGTCGATGATCGGCAGCTCGCTCATGCGGATGTCCCCTCGTGTGGGCCGGTGGGCCGTGCGGACCCGTCCACCCAGGACCGGATCGCCTCCGGCACCTGCTGCCCGCCGAAGGCCGGCCGGGCGGTGGTGTGCAGGATCCCGCCGTCGGACACCACGGAGTGCCCGGTCAGGTAGGCGGACAGCTGCGAGGCCAGGAACAGCGCCACCCCGGCGCTGTCTGCCGGCTCACCCAGGCGACCCAGCGGGGTTGCCGTGGCCGCGTCGGCGAAGAACTGGCGCACCTGCGGCGGGGAGTCCGGGCTGGTGGCGTGCTCGCGGGTCTTCTTGCTCCAGTGCGTGCCCGGCACCAGGCAGTTGACCCGGATGCCGTACGGGGCGAGCTCGACGGCGGCGGTCTTGGTGAAGTGGATGATCCCCGCGTTGGCCGCTCCGTAGGCGGCGAGGTTGGGCGCGGCGGTCATCCCGCTGCTGGAGCCCACGTTGACGATGGCGCCGGCTAGCCCGGCCTGCACCATGGCGATCGCCTCCGCCTGGCAGGACAGGAAGGTGGACACCAGGTTCAGGTCCATCGGCCGCTGCCAGTCGGCCACGTCCAGGTCCAGGAACGGCTTGTTCACCCCGGCCGTGCCGCCGCAGACGTTCACCGCCACCGAGATCGACCCCAGGGCGTCCACCGCCTCGGCGACCATCGACCGCGGCGCGGCGCGGTCGGTGAGGTCGCGGGCGATCGCCACCGCGCGCCGACCGAGCGCCCGCACCTCGGCCGCAGTGCCCTCGGCGGCGGCCAGGTCCAGGTCGACCACCGCGACGTCGCAGCCGGCCTCGGCCAGCTGCAGGCAGGTGGCGCGGGCGATGCCGTTGCCCCCGCCGGTCACCAGCGCGGTGCGCCCGGCGAGTCCGAGCAGATCGGCGATCACCCGGAGACCTTCGCGGACAACAGCCCCTCGGGCACCGGCGGTGCCGGGTTGAAGCGCAGGTAGTCGGGCAGGAAGCCGCCCTCGTCCAGGTCCTCGGGCTGCCAGCCCGACAGCAGCTGCGTGCCGTCGAGGGTGCGCACCGGGCGGTTGAGCTCCTTGAGCAGCGGCAGGCTGTAGGCCACCCGGCCGGTCATCTCGGCGGGGTCGGCGGTGCACAGCAGCAGCGCCGCCTCGGCCATGGTCTCCTCCGGCTCCGACGGCCAGCCCGGCACCGCCGCGGCGGCGTGTGCGGTGGCCACCCCGCGGTTGGGGGCGAGGGCGTTGACGGCGATGTGGTCGTCGTAGAGCTCCATGGCCGCGCCGGTGGTGATGCGGTCGATCATCGCCTTGGTGCCGCCGTAGAGCACCGAGCCGGCCAGCGGGTGCGGCGCGAACGGCGGGCCCACCCGGGGACCGGACTGGCGGGAGGAGATGTTCAGGATCCACCCGGCGCCCTGGGCGCGCATGCCGGGGATGACGGCCTTCATCAGGTCCCAGGTGTTCCACACGTTGGTCTCCACGGAGTCCAGGAACCACTCGCGGGGCATGTCCACGAACAGGGTCTCGTAGCGCCGGGCCGCGGCCGCGTTGTTGATGAGGATGTCCACCGGTCCGCCCATCGTGGCGCTGATCTCGGCCACCAGCGCCGCTCGGTCGAGCTCCGGGGCGCCCAGGTCGACCACGAACGGCTCAGCGGTGCCGCCGTCCGCGCGGATCAGGGCGACGGTCTCCTCCAGCGAGCCCTCCAGGTTGCCGTCGCCGGGACGCAGCGTCCGCGACACCGCGGCCACGGCGATTCCCTCCGCGGCGAGCCGGCGGGCCATGGCCCGGCCGATTCCCCTGCTGGCCCCGGTGACGATCGCGATTGTGCTCATGCCGCGCGCTCCTGTTCCTCGTGGAGCCTCGAACGTATCCACCGCCAGGGGGCGGTGGCGGCTGGTTCCCGTGGGGTGGGAACCCGCCGCCGGAGCCCGAGCGCCGGCACCGTCCTTGGGCGGGGTCGAGGTCAGCGCCAGGTCGCCGCTGACCAGGCTGGGCAGCGGCGGCTCAGGCTCGAAGTACGGCCACTGCGCCAGCACCCCGGCCCACAGGTCGCGGATCCTCGCTCAGCCCACCGTCTGCGCACCCGGCGGGCAGGCCAGCACCGCGTCCTCATGGTCAACGGCTGCACCGTCACGCCGCTGTTCGACGCCCTGGGCCGCTTCCACGCCAGCGTCACCCTCGCGCAACTGGCGGAGCACCGGCTGCTGAGCATGCCGGTGGGCACTGGGCTGCGGGCCGTGCTCGACGGGGCGGCTGCGACCCGTGGGGTGCGTCTGCACGTCAGCCTGCAGGCCGCGGCCGCCGACGCCATTGCCGACCTGGCCGCACAGGGCTTGGGGGTCGGGATCCTCAGCACCTCCATGGCGGCCAGCTACCAGGACCGCCTGCATGCGCTGCCGATCAGCGACAACCCGGTCAGCGCCGTGCTGGCCCTGGTGTGGAGGCCGGACCCCACCGCCGCGGTACGTGAGATGGTGGCGCAGTGCCGCAAGTCTCTCAGCTCAGCGACCTGACCCAACCCACGGTGTTGAGCGCTGCGGTCGTCGCGGCGCCAGCAGCGCTGCCCCGATGGGGCCCTGGCATGAGACCCGCTTTCCGGCGCCGACCACGGTAGCTGCCCATGGGGCGAGCTAACGTCGATTCTTTTTGACTTCCAACACTATGGTGCGAACACACGAAGCCACTGCCATAACTACAAGTAGGATACCGACAACGTCCGCGGTGCTTAGGTCAGATAGGCCACTCCCAGTCAAACCTAGGGCGAGCGAGCCTGCACCAAACACGATTGCGACCGCTAAACCCACTATTCGAGCCACCGAACTGCGGTCCATGCTAAGAATCCGCCTGAGGCGTCTTAAACGCGGCTGCGGCGGCGCTCGTGCCGGACGTTCTTTCTGCCATTGCGGTGGCCCTTCTCGACATGAAAAGACGGTGCGCTGCTGCCGATCGGAAGGCGCGTTGATCGCGACCAGCCTAGGGCCTGCTCCCCGAGAGAAAGCCATTCTGGAGCAGACGACACTTCGGCATCGGGGAGAGGCAGCACGCACCCGCCGGTGTCCACATGCGCGCAGCGTGGTTGCGCCACGGTGCCACGGTCCGGTTTCGCCATTGGCGGGTATTAGGACGGAGGACAACCAGGGCTAGGCGGTCGGCGGGCCCAGGACCGCCTGCAGCACTGGCGCGGCGCGGGTGGCGCTGAACTGGGTGATGCGGTACTCGGCGACGCCGGCCACGGTGAAGGGGTCGCTGGCGACGAGCGCCTCGACCGCGGCGCGGTCGTCGCCGGCCGCCAGGATCACCCCACCGTCCTGCGCCTGCTTGCGGCCGGACAGCAGGAACACCCCGGTCTGGAACTGGGCGTCCACCCAGGCCATGTGCTCGGCGCGGACGGTGTCCACCTGGTCGGTCGGGGCCACGTAGGTCAGCTCGAGGAGGAACACACCTCGGCAATGTACTCGCGGACTGCCGGGCCGGTGGCGGCTCAGGACCGCGGCCAGGGCCGCCCGTCGCGATCAGCGATGTCGCGGTTGAACCGGCGCAGCATCGTCCCCAGCAGCTCCACGTCCTCCGCGGACCAGTCCTCCATCACCTGGCGCAGGCCCGCGACGTTGGCGTCGCGCACCACCGCCAGGCGTTGCCGGCCGAGCTCGGTCACCCGGAACTTGCGGGCCAGGCCGCCGTCGGGGTCCGGGATTCGCTCGGCGACGCCCGAGCGGACCATGGCCGCCGTCTGCCGGTTCAGGGTGGAGGAGTCCAGGCCGAAGGCGTCGCTGAGCTGGCCGATCGACATCGGCCCCTCAGCCTCCAGCCGGCTCAGCAGCAGGTAGGCGCTGCGGTCGAGCTGCCCCTGGGCGGCGCCGCCGCGCGCCTGCTGCAGCACGTAGCGCCCGAGAATCATCGTCTCGAGCTCGATCGCCTCGACCGGGTCCGTCACCCGTCCAGCCTCTCTGACCACAGCTTGGGGAGATCTTTGCACTCCGCAGATCGTAACGCGCGCGAGATATGCATGATGCATACGAACGAGTAGAGTCCCCGCTCGTGCCTACTGCCAACTCCGCTCCCGCTTCGGCGCGCTCGGTCCCGACGCCTCCCGTCCACTCGAACGCGATCGTCGTGGTGCTTGCCGTCGCCGGCATCACCGCGGCCATCATGCAGACCCTGGTGGTCCCGCTCATCGGCGACCTGCCCACGCTGCTGCACACCTCCACGTCGAACGCCTACTGGGTGATCACCGCGACGCTGCTGACCGCCGCGGTCTGCACCCCGGTCAGCGGCCGGCTCGGCGACCTCTACGGCAAGCGCCGGATCATGCTGATCTGCTCCGGCTCGCTGGTGGTGGGCTCGGTGGTCTGCGCACTCTCCTCCGCGGTCCTGCCGATGATCATCGGTCGCGGCCTGCAGGGCGCCGGCATGGGCCTGATCCCGCTCGGCATCAGCGCCATGCGCGACGTGCTTCCCCGCGAGAAGCTCGGCTCGTCCATCGCCCTGATGAGTGCCTCGATGGGCGTCGGTGGCGCACTGGGCCTGCCGATCTCGGCCGCAGTGGCCGAGCACACCAGCTGGCGGGTGCTCTTCTGGGGCGCCACCGCCCTCGCCGCGCTGGTCGCGGTGCTGATCTTCAAGTTCGTCCCCACCACCCCGGTCACCGGTGGTGGGCGGTTCGACCCGGTGGGCGCGATCGGGCTGGGCATCGGCCTGGTGTGCCTGCTGCTCGGCGTCTCCAAGGGTGGCGACTGGGGCTGGGACAGCGCCAACACCATCGGCCTGCTGGTCGCCGCAGTGGTCGTGCTGCTGGCGTGGGGCTGGTTCGAGCTGCGCAGCTCCGACCCGCTGGTCGACCTGCGCGTCACCGCCCGCCCCGTGGTGCTGCTGACCAACCTCGCCTCGGTGGTCATCGGCTTCGCGATGTACGCCCAGTCGCTGATCATCCCGCAGCTGCTGCAGCTGCCCAGGGAGACCGGCTACGGCCTGGGCCAGAGCATGGTGAACATGGGTCTGTGGATGCTGCCGGGTGGCTTCATGATGATGGCCATCTCCCCGCTGGGCGCGAAGCTGTCCCACCTGCGCGGACCCAAGATCACCCTGGCGCTGGGCTCCGCGGTGGTGGCGATCGGCTACGTCAGCGCCGTGCTGATGATGGGCACCACCTGGGGCCTGCTGATCTCGGTGTGCATCATCAGCGGCGGCGTCGGCATGGCCTACGGCGCCATGCCTGCCCTGATCATGGGCTCGGTCCCGCTGTCGGAGACCGGGTCGGCCAACAGCTTCAACACGCTGATGCGCTCCATCGGCACCTCGGTCTCGGCCGCTGTGGTCGGCGTGGTGCTGGCGCAGATGACCACCGACTTCGGCGGGCGCGCGCTGCCCAGCGAGGCCGGGTTCCAGACCGGTCTGCTCATCGGGGCCGGAGTGGCCGCGGTGGCCGCGGTCATCGCGCTGGCCATCCCCAAGCGCGCCAGCCTGGCGGCGGAGGACCACATCGAGCACGACGAGCCGGTGGCGGTCGCCCGCTAGCCGCTCCCGCTCACCGCACCGGCCCCGCCGGGCGACCCACAGGTCGCTCGACGGGGCCGGTGTGGTTTCTCAGCGCCAGCCGAGGGCGGGTGCCAGGTCGCGCAGCACCGTCTCCAGCACGTGCACGTTGTAGTCCACGCCCAGCTGGTTCGGGATGGTGAGCAGCAGGGTGTCCGCCGCGGCCACCGCCTCGTCCTGGGCCAGCTCCGCCACCAGCCGATCCGGCTCGCCCGCGTAGGTCTTGCCGAACCGGGCCACCCCGCCCTCGAGGTGGCCGACCTGGTCCTGGCTGCCGGACTCGCGGCCGAAGTAGGCACGGTCGGTGTCGGTGACCACGGGGAAGATGCTGCGGCTGACCGAGACTCGCGGCTCCCACTGGTGGCCGGCGACCTTCCAGGCGTCCCGGAAGCGCTGGATCTGCTCGGCCTGCAGCTCGTGGAACGGCACCCCGGTGTCCTCGGTGAGCAGCGTGGAGCTCATCAGGTTCATGCCCTGCTCGGCCGTCCACTCCGCGGTCCTGCGGGTGCCCGCGCCCCACCAGATGCGCTCACGCAGACCAGGCGAGTGCGGCTCCAGCCGCAGCAGCCCCGGCGGGTTGGGGAACATCGGCCGCGGGTTGGGCTGGGCGAAGCCCTCGCCGTCCAGGGTCTGCAGGAAGATCCGGGTGTGCTCGCGGGCCATGTCGGCGTCGTCGGAGCCCTCGGCCGGGGCGTAGCCGAAGTAGCGGTAACCCTCGATCACCTGCTCCGGCGATCCCCGGCTGATGCCCAGCTGCAGCCGGCCGCCGGCGATGAGGTCGGCCGCGCCGGCGTCCTCGCTCATGTACAGCGGGTTCTCGTAGCGCATGTCGATGACGCCGGTGCCGATCTCGATGCGGCTGGTGCGGGCCCCGATCGCGGCGAGCAGCGGGAACGGTGACGCCAGCTGGCGGGCGAAGTGGTGCACCCGGAAGTACGCGCCGTCCACGCCGATCTCCTCCGCCGCGACCGCCAGGTCGATCGACTGCAGCAGCGCGTCGGCGGCGGAGCGGGTCTGCGACTGTGGCGAGGGCGTCCAGTGACCAAAGGACAGGAACCCGATGTTCTTCATGCCCCGCACAACGTCGTACGGGCGGTGAGGCTTCCCGGCTAGCTCGCGTCGGCCGGGTCCTCGGACGCGAAGATGTTCAGCCCCAGCGCTCGGGAGAGATAGGCGGTGGCCCGCTGCCCGCGGACGCTGTTGCCGGCCGAGTCCAGCGGCGGCGAGAAGACGCCGAGGGCGCCCTTGCCCGGGGCGATGGTGACGATGCCGCCGCTGACCCCCGACTTGCCCGGCAGCCCGATCTCGAAGAGCCACTCGCCGGACTGCTCGTACATCCCGCTGGCCGCCATCACCGCGAGGGTGTCGCGGCAGACGTCGGCGGACACCACGCGCTCGCCGGTCACCGGGTTGACGCCGCCGTGGGCGAGGGTGCCCCCCATGATGGCGAGGTCGCG
Organism: Rhodococcus sp. X156; assembly: GCF_004006015.1. Taxonomy (NCBI): domain Bacteria; kingdom Bacillati; phylum Actinomycetota; class Actinomycetes; order Mycobacteriales; family Nocardiaceae; genus Rhodococcus; species Rhodococcus sp. X156. Next base: position 2,643,232 of record NZ_CP034766.1, read on the forward strand.
GGCGCTGACCAGCAGCGCGCACTGCTTGGTGTAGGTGTCGACCACCTCGAGCGGGTCCAGCTCCAGGCGTCCGTAGCTCTCCAGCAGCCGGGCGATGGCCCGGTTGCGCTGGTGGGTGCGCGCCTCGGAGTCGTACACCTGCTGGTCCAGCTCCAGGCGTCGGCCGGCGAAGCGGGACAGCCCGTCCTGGATCGCCGCCCACTGCTGGTCAGCGTCCTCGCCGGGCATGAGGGCGGTGGTCGCCAGGGCGCCGGCGTTGACCATCGGGTTCATCGGGTGACCGTTGTTCAGCTCGATCGCCATCACCGAGTTGAAGGCCAGGCCGGTGTTGTTCACGCCCACCGTCTTGCGGATGATCTCGTGCCCGAGGGCGTCGGCGACGAGGGCGTAGACGAAGGCCTTGGAGATCGACTGGATGGAGAACTGGTGGCTGACGTCGCCTGCGGCGTGGATGGCACCGTCCACCTGGGCGATGCACACCCCGAACAGCCACGGGTCCGCCTCCGCCAGGATGGGGATGTAGTCAGCGACGGCACCCTCGGCGTGGTCCCGGTAGCGCTCGTGCGCCTCGGCGACCAGCGACGCCACCCGCGTCCGCCGGGGCAGGTCACCGGTGGAGACCGCCTGGTCGACGCCCTCCACGTTCATGTCGCTGAGCTGCTCCACGGACACTCCTGTGCAGGTTTGGTGACACCGCGATCAGCGGACCCGCCCAGCGTATCCACCAGCGGCGCGGGCGCCTCTCTCGCGACCCGGGTCTAGCCCGCGAGGGTGCTCGCCATCTCCCGCCAGTGCCGCATCGGCACCAGGTGCCCTTCCCCACCGCAGACCACCAGCTCGGCGCTGGGCAGGTGCTCCTGCAGCCACGACCCGTTGGCGAGGGGCACCATCTCGTCTCGGTCGCCGTACCAGAGGTGGACGGGGCACCGGACCGCCGCCAGGTCGACGCCCCACGGACCACACCAGGCGACGTTGTCCCAGGCGATGCCCTCCGGACCCTGACGCAGGCCCTCGTGCAGCAGCAGGAAGAGGTTCGCCCGGAGCGCCGGGGCGGCGATCACCTCCGGGTCGGTCTCGCCCCACATCCAGTCGATCCACGGCGCAGCCTCGTCGTCCCGCACCGACAGCAGTCCGCGCAGCATCTCTGCTCCACCGACGAGGAGCTGCGCTGCGGCACGTTCGGGCTCGTCGGGCAGGAAGGACAGCGCCAGGCGATCGTTGTCGGTGAAGGCAGCCGTGCCACCGGGCATCAGCTGCGGCGGGGCGAGGCCACCGGCCACGCCGACGCGGGTCACCCGCTCACCCAGCACGGCGGCAGCAGCCAGCGCGAAGGGTCCACCGCCGGACCAGCCCAGCGTGGCGAACCGGTCCAGGCCCACTGCGTCTGCCACAGCGGCGACGTCGTGCGCGATGCTGGTGAGGCTGTACGGGGCGGGCGAGGAGCGGCCGTAACCCGGGCGGTCGAAGCTGACCACCCGGACCCCCAGGGACGCGGCCACCGCGTCCCCAAAGCGGAGGTCCAACCGCGACCCCGGCGTGCCGTGGAAGTAGACGATCGGCGACGCGCCGCTGGGGCCGGTGTCGCGCACCAGCACCGTCCGACGACCCAGCTGAACCTCGAGCTCGCGCACTCCAGCACCCTATGCGGGTCGAAAGGGGGGCACGCCTCTCTCGCACAATGGAACACGGCCGAAACAATCGTTCCGTAGCGTCCGCAGCCATGACCCACCCGCCCGCAGGGCTGATGGACGCGTTCTGGGCCTACGAGCGCGCGCTGATGGCCAACGACCTCGACGCCCTCGACCGGCTCTTCGCCCCCGGCCCCAACACCCTGCGTGGTGACGCCAACGGGCTGCTGGTCGGCCACGAGCAGATCAGCGCGTTCCGCGGCGCCCGTGGCGGCGCCCCGCGCCGGCGGATCGTGCAGGCCCACGTGCAGACCGTCGCTGACGACCACGCGCTCGTCGTCGCCGTCACCGAGCTCGCCCGGGGCGGGCGGGGCCAGCAGACACAGCTGTGGCGGCGCGCCGACGGCCGCTGGGCGGTCACCGCCGCCCACGTCTCCCTCCCGGCGCCAGCGCTGGACACTCGGGTGTGGCGCGTCGTCGGCGACCCGCTGGTCCACGCCCCCCACACCGGCCCGCTCACCGGGGAGAGCGTCGCGGTCAAGGACCTCTTCGCCGTCGCGGGCCACCGCGTCGGCGCCGGCAACCCGGCCTGGGAGGCCGCGGCGACGCCGGAGCCCGCGCACGCCACCGCCGTCGCCCGGCTGCTCGACGCCGGCGCCGACGTCCGCGGCATCGCCCGCACCGACGAGCTCGCCTACAGCCTGGCCGGGACCAACGCCCACTTCGGCACCCCGCCGAACCCGCGGGCGCCGCACCGGATCTCCGGCGGCTCCACCTCGGGCTCGGCCAGCGCGGTCTCCCTCGGCCACGCGAGCATCGGGCTGGGCACCGACACCGGCGGGTCGATCCGCGTGCCGGCGTCCTACCAGGGGCTCTTCGGGCTGCGCAGCACCCACGGTGCCGTGCCCCTCGACGGGGTGCTGCCGCTGGCCCCGTCCTTCGACACCGTCGGCTGGCTGGCCCGCGACGCCGCCCTGCTCGCCCGCGTGGGCGAGGCGCTGCTGCCCCCGGCCGCTCCCCCCAGCCGCACTGCGCTGGTCGTCGTCCCGCAGCTGGTGGCCCTCGCCCAGCCCGACGTCGCCGACGCCGTGCGCCGCTGGGTCGGAGCGCACGACGTGTCCACCGAGGACTGGGACCTCGCCCAGCTGCCCACCTGGCTCGCGGCGTTCCAGACCCTGCAGGCGCACGAGGCGTGGCGCAGCCACGGTGGCTGGGTCGGCACGCACGCCGAGGCGATGGACCCCGACGTGCGTGGGCGCTTCGAGGCCGCCTCCCGGGTGACGCTCGAGCAGGCGGAGCAGGCAGCGAGCACGGTCGCCGCGGCGCGGGCGACCATCAGAGACTTCGTGGGTGATCGGGTGCTCGTGCTGCCCGCCACCTCCTCGGTGGCGCCCCGGATCGGCGAGGGGCTGCAGGCGGTTCGTGACGCCACCATGCAGCTCACGTGCCTGGCCGGCATCGGCGGTCTGCCGGCGCTGTCGCTGCCGGTGACCACCTCCGGCGGCCTGCCGTGCGGGGTCTGCCTGGTGGCCGCCCCTGGCCGCGACCGGGACCTGCTGGCGCTGACGTGCGAGCTGGCACAACCGTAACGCCGCCGAAACGAGCGTTTCCGTCCCCTTCACAAACGCTGCCTAACGTCAACGGCAGCCGAAGGAGGCGACGTGCAGATCGAGGACTTCAACACCATGAGCGAGGCGGCGGCGAGCGCCACCGTCCGCCCGTGCGCCGCCATCGACAGCTGGGTGCAGGCGCTGGTGGCGGGGCGCCCGTACGCCAGCGTGGCCGAGCTCAGCGCCTGCGCGACCGCCCGGGCCGCCACCTGGACCGGCGCGGAGGTGCAGGCAGCGCTGGCCGACCATCCCCGCATCGGTGAGCGGCCCTCCGGCGACGGTGCCAGCGCGGCGATGTCGCGTCGCGAACAGTCCACTGTGGACGGTGACGATGCCGACCTCGCGCGTCGGCTCGCCGAGGGCAACCGCCGCTACGAGGAGACCTTCGACCGGATCTACCTCGTCCGCGCCGCCGGGCGCAGCGCCGAGGACATCCTCGCGCTGCTCGAGGAGCGGCTGACCCACGACCCGGAGACCGAGCTGGCGGTGACCGCCGGCCAGCTCGCCGAGGTCGCCGTCCTGCGCCTAGAAGGGCTGTTCACATGAGCACCTGCTCCACGCACGCCCTCGACGCCGCCCTCGGCGTCCCCGCGGCCGGACTGCCGGTGACGCTGCGGGACTCCGCGGAGGTCACCCTCGCCGAGGCGGTGACCGACGCCGACGGCCGGGTCCGCTTCCCCGCCGACCTCGGTTCAGGCCCGCATTCCCTCACCTTCGCCACCGGCCCGTGGTTCGCCGCAGCCGGGCGCGACACCTTCTTCCCCGAGGTCCGCCTCACCTTCACCGTGCCTGCGGACCAGCAGCACCACCACGTGGCCCTGCTGCTGAGCCCGTTCGCCTACACCACCTACAAAGGGAGCTGACGTGGCCAACGGCGACGTGATCTTGGGCGCGAACCAGTACGGCAAGGCGGAGTGCCGCCTCGTGCGCATCACTCGGGACACCGAGGTGCACCAGATCGAGGACCTGACCGTCACCGCCCAGCTGCGCGGGGACTTCGTGGCGTGCCACACCGACGGCGACAACAGCCAGGTGGTGGCCACCGACACCCAGAAGAACACCGTGTACGCCTTCGCCAGGGAGCACGGCATCGGCTCGCCCGAGCAGTTCCTGCTGACGCTGGGCCGCCACTTCGTGGACAGCTTCGAGTGGGTCAGCGGCGGACGGTGGGAGGCCGAGCAGCACAGCTGGAGCCGGATCGTCGCCGACGGTGCGCCCCACGACCACGCCTTCGTCCGGGCCGGCCAGGAGGTGCGCACCGCGGTGGTGCAGCGCGACGGGGACGAGACCTTCGTGGTGGCCGGCCTCAAGGACTGCACCGTCCTGAAGTCCACCGGGTCGGAGTTCCATGGCTTCCCGCGTGACCGGTTCACCACGCTCGGAGAGACCGACGACCGGATCCTCGCCACGTCGGTGACGGCGTGGTGGCGCTACACCGACCCGGCCTCGATGGACAGCGACGACTTCAACGCCTGCTACGACGCCGTCCGCGCCACGCTGCTGGAGACCTTCGCGAGCGTGCACTCCCTGGCCCTGCAGCAGACCATCTTCGCGGTGGGCAAGGCGATCCTCACCCGCTTCCCGGGCATCGCCGAGGTCAAGCTGTCCTGCCCCAACAAGCACCACTTCCTCGTCGACCTGGCGCCGTTCGACATGGACAACCCCGGCGAGGTGTTCTTCGCCGCCGACCGCCCCTACGGGCTGATCCAGGCGACGGTCCAGCGCGAGGGCGCCGCCGAGGAGCCACGGGCATGGGCGACCATCGCCGGGTTCTGCTGATGCTCGTCGACGCCGTCCGCGCACGGCACGTCCTCGTCGACGGCGCGTTCGTCCCGGCCACGGTGACCATCACCGACGGCACCATCAGCACCGTCGCCCCCTTCGACCACCAGCTGACCGGCACCGTCCTGGACGCACCCGACACCGCCTACGTGCTGCCCGGCGTGGTGGACACCCACGTGCACGTCAACGAGCCCGGCCGCACCGAGTGGGAGGGGTTCACCTCCGCCACCACCGCCGCTGCGCTCGGCGGCGTCACCACCCTCGTCGACATGCCGCTGAACTCCCTGCCGCCCACCACCACCGTGGCGCACCTGCGAGCCAAGCAGCAGGCCGCAGCCGGTCAGCTCGCGGTGGACGTGGCGTTCTGGGGCGGCGCGGTCCCCGGCAACCTGGCCCACCTCGAGCCGCTGTGGGACGCCGGGGTGCTGGGCTTCAAGTGCTTCCTGTCACCGTCGGGCGTCGAGGAGTTCCCGCCGCTGTCGCCCGCCGACTTCACCGCCGCCCTCACCGAGGTGGCCCGGATCGACGCGCTCATGGTGGTGCACGCCGAGGACGCCGCGGTGCTCGAGGCCGCCCCGGCCGTCCCCAGCCGCGCCTACGCCGACTTCCTGCTCTCCCGCCCGGACACCGCCGAGACCACCGCCATCGCCCGGGTGATCGACGGCGCCCGCCGCACCGGCGCCCGGGTGCACGTGCTGCACCTGTCCAGCGCCCGCGCCCTGGACCTGCTCGCCGACGCCCGCGCCGAGGGCCTGCCCATCACCGTGGAGACCTGCCCGCACTACCTCTGCTTCACCGCCGAGGCCATCCCCGACGCCGCACCGCAGTTCAAGTGCTGCCCGCCGATCCGCGACGCCGGCAACCGCGAGCAGCTGTGGCAAGCCCTGTGCGACGGCGTGATCGACGTCGTGGTCAGCGACCACTCCCCCGCCACCGCGCAGGAGAAGCTCCGCGGCGACGGCGAGCTGCAGCAGGCCTGGGGCGGGGTGTCCGGCCTGCAGGTGGGGTTCACCGCCGTGGCCCACGAGGCCCGCGAGCGCGGCATCGGGCTGGCCGAGGTGAGCCGCTGGATGTCGCGCAGCACCGCCGAGCTGGTCGGCCTCGGCGGGAAGGGTCGCATCGCCCCGGGCGCCGACGCCGACCTCGCGGTCTACGACACCGCCACCGAGCTGCACGTGGACGTGGACCGCCTCGCCCACCGCAACCCCCTCTCGGCCTACGACGGGCTGCGCTACGCCGGCTCCGTCGTGCACACCGTGGTCGCCGGCGCCGTGGTCGCGGCAAGCCCTGATCACTCCCGTGGCCGCCTGCTCACCCGCCCGCCAGGAAGGCCGTCATGAACCAGATCAACCCGCCGCCGCGGCTGCTGATGGGCCCCGGCCCGAGCACGGCCGATCCCCGGGTGCTGCGTGCGATGTCGGCCCAGCTCGTCGGGCAGTACGACCCCGCGATGACGGACCTGATGAACGAGACCATGGAGCTCTACCGCGAGGTGTTCAGCACGCGCAACGAGCAGACGTTCCTGGTCGACGGCACCTCCCGGGCCGGCATCGAGGCGGCACTGGTCTCCCTGCTGGAGCCGGGCGACCGGATGCTGGTGCCGGTGCTCGGCCGCTTCGGCCACCTGCTGGTGGAGATCGCGGAGCGCTGCGGCGCCGAGGTGCACACCATCACCGTGCCCTGGGGCGAGGTCTTCCGCCCGGAGCAGGTGGAGGAGGCGGTGCTCGCCGTGCGGCCCAAGCTGCTGGCCGTGGTGCAGGGCGACACCTCCACCACCATGTGCCAGCCGCTGGCCGACCTCGGCGAGATCTGCCGTCGCCACGACGTGCTGCTCTACTGCGACGCCACCGCCTCCCTGGGCGGCAACCCCTACCCCGCCGACGCCTGGGGCATCGACGTCACCACGGCCGGTCTGCAGAAGTGCCTGGGCGGTCCCTCGGGCAGCGCACCCATCACCCTCTCCCCGCGCGCGGTGGCGGTGATCGAGGCCCGCAGGCACGTGGAGGCGGGCATCCGGGACGCCGGTGACCAGCCCCGGGGCCGGCGGATCCAGTCGAACTACTTCGACCTGGCCATGGTCATGGACTACTGGGGCCCGCGGCGGCTCAACCACCACACCGAGGCCACCACCATGCTCTACGGCGCCCGCGAGTGCGCCCGGCTGCTGGTGGCGGAGGGCATCGACAATGCCGTCGAGCGCCACCGGCTGCACGGGGCGGCCATGCTCGCCGGCGTCCAGGGCCTGGGCCTGGGCGTCTTCGGCGACCTGGCGCACAAGATGAACAACGTCGTGGCGGTGGAGATCCCCGACGGCGTGGACGGCGAGGGGCTGCGGGCAGCGCTGCTGGCGGACTTCGGCATCGAGATCGGGACGTCGTTCGGGCCGCTGCACGGCCGGGTCTGGCGGATCGGAACCATGGGCTACAACGCCCGCCGCGACGCGGTGCTCACCACCCTGGCCGCCCTGGAGCAGGTGCTGCGGGCCTGCGGTGCGGCGGTCACCGCCGGCGGGGGCGTCGGCGCGGCCCGGGAGGTGTACGCCGGATGAGCGCGCGCACCAGTGCCGCCGAGGCGATCGCCCGCTGCGCCGAGCTGAACCAGTTCTCCGCCCAGAGCGGGGCGCTCGAGCGGGTCTACCTGTCGCCGGAGCACGCCGGCGCCAACGCGCTGGCCGCCCGCTGGATGCAGGAGGCCGGGCTGCGCACGTGGCAGGACGCCGCCGGCAACCAGTGCGGACGCGTCGAGGGTCGCCGGGCCGGGATGCCCGCCCTGCTGCTCGGCTCGCACCTGGACACCGTGCCCGACGCCGGCAGCTACGACGGGATGCTCGGCGTGGTGATGGCCATCGCCGTGGCCGAGCGGCTCCGCGACCGGGCGGACCAGCTGCCGTTCGCGCTCGAGGTGATCGGGTTCAGCGACGAGGAGGGCACCCGCTTCGGCACCGCGCTGCTGGGCAGCCGGGCGGTGGTCGGCGGCTGGGAGGAGTCGTTCTGGGCGCTGCGCGACCGCGACGGCACCACGCTGCACGAGGCGTTCCAGCAGTTCGGGCTGGACCCGCACCGGTTGCCCGAGGCCACCCGGCGACCGGAGGAGCTCGTCGGCTACCTGGAGGCGCACATCGAGCAGGGCCCCTACCTGGAGGAGGCGGACGCCGCGCTCGGCTACGTCACCACCATCGCCGGGGCGCGGCGCTTCACCGTCACGGTGCTCGGGCAGGCCCGGCACGCCGGCGGCACGCCGTACCCCCGCCGCCGCGACGCCCTGGCCGGGGCCAGCGAGGTGATCACCACCATCGAGCGGATCGCCCGCGCCTCGGAGTGCATCGCCACGGTCGGCCGGGTGGAGGTGCAGCCCGGGGCGGTCAACGTCATCGCCGGCCGCGCCGAGCTCAGCCTCGACCTGCGCGCCGCCACCGACGCCGAGCGCGACGCCATGTGGGCGGTGCTGCACACCGAGATCGCGGCGATCTGTCAGCGCCGCGGGCTGGGGCTGGAGGTGGTCGAGACGCACTGCGCCCCCGCCGCTCCGTGTGCGGAGTGGCTGCAGCAGGCGGTGGTCGCCGGGATCCGCTCCACCGGTGACTCGCAGCCGCTGGGCCTGTGGAGCCGGGCGGGCCACGACGCGATGGTGCTGGCCGCCACCACCGACGTGGCGATGCTGTTCCTGCGCTGCCACGACGGCATCAGCCACCACCCGGCCGAGGACGTCCGCGAGGACGACGTCGCCCACGGCATCGACGCCCTGGAGCAGGCCGTGCTCGCCGTCGCCGCCCGCCTGGACGCGCGGGTGGCCGAGACACAGCAGGGAGTGGTCCAGTGAGGATCGACGAGCGCATCGCCCAGCACCACGGCGAGCTGTCTCCCCAGGAGCGCAAGGCCGCGGCGTCCCTGCTCGAGCACCTGGACGACCTCGCCACCTACCGGGCCTCCGAGCTCGCCGCCCTGGCCGGAGTCTCCAAGGCCACCATGAGCCGGCTGTTCCGCAGCCTGGGCTACGCCGACTTCGACGAGGTGCGCGACCACCTGCGCAGCCTGCGGACCCCCGGCGAGCCGCACCGCGTGGACGGCACCCCCGACCTCGCCGCCCACGCCACCCAGGAGCACCGGGCGGTGCAGCGCACCATCGCCCAGCCCGGCGTGGACGAGGTGGTCCGGCTCCTCGCCGCCGCCCGCCGGGTGACCGTGGTGGGCTGGCGCAACAGCCACCCGGTGGCCCTGCACCTGCGCCAGCAGCTGGCCCACGCCCGCGGCGACGTGCGCCTGGCCCCGCTGCCGGGGCAGGTGATGGGCGAGGAGCTCGCCGACCTCGCCGCCGGCGACGCCGTGCTGGTGATGGGCTTTCGCCGCCGCCCGGCCGGGTTCGGCGCGTTCCTGCGCGAGGCCGCCGCCACTGGCGCCACTGTGGTGCTGATCGCCGACCCCACCGGCATCGAGCACGCCGCCGCGGCCAGCACCTGGCTGGAGTGCCCGGTGCAGGGGCTGCTCGCCTTCGACAGCTACGCCGCCGCGATGAGCCTGGTCAGCGTGCTCGCCGACGGCGTGCTCTCCGAGCTGGGCCGCCCGGGCAGCGCCCGGGTCACCGCCATCAGCCGGACCTACGACCGGCTCGTCGAGGTCGAACGGTGAGGGCCGCCTGATGGATCTGAACATCGTGACCGGCTACCGCCGCGCCACCCACCGCGACGACCTGCGGCTCAGCCCCGGCGAGGCGCTGCTCGGCGGCGGCTCCTGGCTGTTCTCCGAGCCGCAGCCCGCCACCACTGGCCTGGTGGACCTCACCACGCTGGGCTGGCCCGCCTGGGAGCTGCCTCCCGAGGAGCTGGGTCCCGAGGTGCCCAGGGTGTTGCGGATCGGCGCCACCTGCACGGTGGCCGAGCTGGCGGCGGCACCGGCGGAGGTCCTGGGCGCCGCGGCGGGCCTGGTCCGCAGCTGCGCCGAGGCGTTCCTCATGTCCTTCAAGATCCAGTCGGTGGCCACCGTGGGCGGCAACCTCTGCCTGGCCCTGCCCGCCGGGGCGATGATCTCGCTGGCCAGTGCCCTGGACGCCGAGGTGCTGGTGTGGACCCCCGACGGCGGCGCGCGGCGCGAGGCGGTGGCGTCGTTCGTCCGGGACGCCGGCCGCTCCTCCCTGCAACCGGGTGAGGTGCTGCGCGCCGTCGACGTCCCGCTGGCGCACCTGCACAGCCGCACCGCGTTCCGCCGGATCGGGCTGGCCCCGCTCGGTCGCTCCTCCGCGCTGGTGATCGGTCGGAGCGACGCCGACGGCGCCACCACGCTCACGGTCACCGCGGCCACCCGCCGACCGGTGCAGCTGCGCTTTGCCGGCGTCCCTGCCGACGGCGAGCTCGAGCGTGCGCTGGGCACCGTCGACTGCTGGTACGCCGACGCCCACGGCGCCGCGGACTGGCGCCGGGCGGTCACCACCACCCTGGCCACGGAGATCTGCGAGGAGCTGGCGTCATGACCATGTCGGTGAACGGTTCCCCGGTGGCGGCCGAGCCCCGCCCGGGCCAGTGCCTGCGCACCTTCCTGCGCGAGCAGGGCGAGCTCAGCGTCAAGAAGGGCTGCGACGCCGGCGACTGCGGGGCGTGCTCGGTGCTGGTCGACGGCACACCCGTGCACTCCTGCGTCTACCCGGCGGTCCGCGGCGAGGGCCGCGAGGTCACCACCGCGGCCGGGCTCGGCACCCCGGACCAGCTGCACCCGGTCCAGCGCTGCTTCACCGCGGCCGGTGGCTTCCAGTGCGGCTTCTGCACCGCCGGCTACGTGGTCACCGCCGCCGCGCTCGCCGACGCCGACGGGCACGTGCACGCCGACGACCAGGAGCTGGGCCGGTTGTTCAAGGGCAACCTGTGCCGCTGCACCGGGTACCGCTCCATCCGCGACGCCCTCGCCGGCCGCGGCAACACCCACGCCACCGGCCCGGCGGCGTTCGGCCGCTCCGTGCCGGCGCCGGCCGGTGCCCGCGTCGTCACCGGCACCGAGCCGTACACGCTGGACCTGCCCGACGCCGGCGTGCTGCACATGCGGCTGCTCACCAGCCCGCACGCCCACGCCCGGATCACCAGCATCGACACCTCCCGGGCCGAGGCGCTGCCCGGGGTCCACCTCGTGCTGACCCACCGCGACGCCCCCGACGTGCTCTACTCCACCGGCCGCCACCAGGACCGCCTGGACGACCCCGACGACACCCGCATGCTCGACGACGTCGTGCGCTTCCGCGGGCAGCGCATCGCCGCCGTGGTGGCGGACTCGGTGGCCCTGGCCGAGCAGGCGGTCGGGCTGATCGGCGTGGACTACCAGCTGCTGCCCGCCGTCGTCGACCCCGAGCTGGCGCGCTCGCCCGGGGCCCCGCTGCTGCACGGCGACAAGGACCCAGACGTCGCCCGCATCGCCGAGCCCGGCCGCAACGTCGTCGCCCAGACCCACGGCGAGGTCGGCGACGTCGCCGCCGGGCTGGCCGGCGCCGCCGCGACGGTGTCCGGCACCTGGCGCACCGCCCGCGTCACGCACGCCTCGCTGGAGACCCACGGCGCCCGCGGCTGGCTGGACGACGACGGCCGGCTGGTGATCCGCACCAGCACCCAGGTGCCGTTCCTGGTCCGCGACGAGCTCGCGCACGTCCTCGGCCTGCCGCCGGAGCGGGTGCGGGTGATCGCCGCCCGCGTCGGCGGGGGCTTCGGCGGCAAGCAGGAGATGCTCGTCGAGGACGTCGTGGCCCGCGCCGTGCTGGCGCTGGGGCAGCCGGTGCAGCTGGAGCTCACCCGCGAGGAGCAGTTCACCTCCGTCCCGTGCCGGCACCCCATGCGGGTGAGCGTGACGCTGGGCGCCGACGCCGACGGCGTGCTCACCGCCATGACGGTGGACGTGCTCAGCGACACCGGTGCCTACGGCAACCACGCCCCCGGCGTGATGTTCCACGGCTGCCACGAGTCGGTGGCGGTCTACCGCTGCCCCAACAAGCGGGTGGACGCCGAGGCGGTCTACACCAACAACGTGCCCTCCGGGGCGTTCCGCGGCTACGGGCTGGGCCAGGTGATCTTCGCGATCGAGTCGGCGATGGACGAGCTGGCCCGCGAGGTCGGGCTGTCCGCCACCGAGATCCGGCGGCGCAACGTGGTGGTCCCCGGTGACGCCTTCGTGGTCAACGGCCCGCCGGGCGACGACCTGGAGTACGGCAGCTACGGCGCCGACCAGTGCCTGGACCTGGTGGAGAAGGCGCTGGCCGGCGGCGACGGCGAGCCGGCACCACGAGGGTGGCGCACCGGCGAGGGCATCGCGCTGTCGATGATCGCCACCATCCCCCCACGCGGACACCACGCCGAGGCGTCGGTGACCATCGACCCCGACGGGTCGGTCACCATCGCGTGCGGCACGGCCGAGTTCGGCAACGGCACGGCCACCGTGCACGTGCAGCTCGTCGCCGAGGAGCTGTGCACCAGCACCGACCGGGTGCGGCTGCGCGCCTCCGACACCGACCACGTCGGCTACGACACCGGCGCCTACGGCTCCACCGGCTCGGTGGTGGCCGGGGTGGCGGTGGCAGCGGCGGCCGCCGCCCTGCGCGCCCGGCTGGAGGAGCTCGCCGGCGGCGGCAGCACCGAGCCGGACGGTGTCCGCCGCAGCGACGGCACGCTCGTCCCCTGGTGCGAGCTGCTCCACGCCCCGCTCACCGCCAGCGGCAGCCACGACGGCGCCCGCCGCTCGGTCGCCTTCAACGTGCACGGCTTCCGGGTGGCGGTGAACCCGGCCACCGGCGAGCTCCGCATCCTCAAGTCGGTGCAGGCCGCCGACGCCGGCACGGTGATCAACCCCGAGCAGCTGCGCGGCCAGGTGGAGGGCGGGGTGGCGCAGGGCATCGGCAGCGCGCTCTACGAGGAGATGCTGCTGGCCGAGGGCGAGGTGCTCACCCGCACCTTCCGCAGCTACCGGGTGCCGCAGATGGGCGACGTGCCCGTCACCGAGGTGCTCTTCGCCGACACCTACGACGTGCTCGGCCCACGAGGGGCGAAGTCGATGAGCGAGGCGCCGTACAACCCCGTCGCCCCGGCCCTGGCCAACGCTGTCCGCGACGCCCTCGGCGTGCGACCCCACGAGATCCCGATGAGCCGCGACCGCCTGTGGCGGCTGGCCCGCAACGACAGTTTCACCACCGAGGAGACACCATGACTATCGACTTCACCAGCCAGCCCGACACCAGCGAGCACGACCAGCGCTGGCTCGCCGAGGCCGTGGAGCTGGCGGTGGCCAACGTGGCCGCCGGCGGCGGACCCTTCGGCGCGCTCGTGGTCCGGGACGGGCAGCTGCTGGCCACCGGCCAGAACCGCGTCACCCGCGACAACGACCCCACCGCGCACGCCGAGGTGCAGGCCATCCGCGCCGCGTGCGCCGGGCTGGGCGACTTCGCGCTGACCGGCGCCGTTCTCTACACCTCCTGCGAGCCGTGCCCGCTGTGCCTGGCGGCCTCGCTCTGGGCACGCGTCGACCGGGTGGTGTACGCCGCCGACCGCGACGACGCCGCTCGTGGTGGCTTCGACGACCGTGCCTTCTACGAGCTGTTCGCCCAGGACCGCGCCACCTGGCCCACCCGCGTGGACGCGGTGCGCACCCCCACCGCCGTGGCCCCGTTCGACGCCTGGCTGAGCAACGTCGCCCGCACGCACTACTGAGCAACGGTCGTCCGGTGCTGAAACGAATGTTTTAACGCCCGCGAAACCTGCGCCGCGCAGGTTCGCAACATGGCGTTCCTACGGTCACCTCGTGCTCGGAGAACGAGCACTCTGCGCCCATTCCGTCTTGTGCCACCACATCCTGTGTCACTGATTCAAGGAGAACCACATGACCCTGTCGCTGCCCACGAGAAGCCGGCGCCACGGGCTCCGCCTCACCGCGCTCGTCGCCGCTGCCACCCTCAGCCTGGTGGCCTGCGGCTCCGACGACGAGGGGTCCGCCGGCGCCAGCAGCTCAGGGGCAGCCGACCACGGCGCCATCACCCTGCAGCTGTCCTGGGTGAAGAACGCCGAGTTCGCCGGCGAGTACTTCGCCGACACCAACGGCCACTACCGCAACGCCGGCTTCAGCTCGGTGACGCTCAACCCGGGCCCCGGTCCGATCGAGACGATGGTCGCCTCCGGCCAGGCCGACTTCGCCCTGAGCAACGCCGTGGCGGCCGCCCAGGTGATCGAGAAGGAGAAGGCGCCGCTGAAGATCGTCGGCACCAAGTTCCAGAAGAACCCCTTCACCATTCTCTCGCTGAAGAACAAGGCCAACATCGCCAAGCCCCAGGACCTGGTGGGCAAGACCATCGGCGTCCAGGCCGGCGGCAACGAGGCCCTCTTCGACGCCCTGCTCAAGATCAACAACATCAAGGCCTCCGACGTCAAGAAGGTGCCGGTGGAGTACGACCCGTCGCCCGTCATCGACGGTGAGGTGGACGGCTTCTTCGCCTACGTCACCAACGAGTCGCTCACGGTGTCGATGTCTGGCCACGAGATCACCAACCTGCCCTTCGCCGACAACGGCCTGCCCTTCGTCGCGGAGAGCGTCATCACCACCGACAAGATGATCGCCGAGGAGCCGGCCAAGGTGAAGGCGTTCCTGGAGGCGGAGATCCGCGGCTGGCAGGACGCCCTGGCCAACCCCACCGAGGGCGCCCGGCTGGCCGTGGAGAAGTACGGCAAGGACCTCAACCTGAGCATGGCCAAGGAGCTCAAGCAGTCGGAGGTGCAGAAGGACCTGATCGTCACCCCCGACGTGACCAAGAACGGGCTCTTCACCATCACCGACGCGCTGATCGGCCAGACCCTCACCACGCTCGCCGCTGCCGACATCAACGTCAAGGCCGACGAGCTCTTCGACCTCTCGCTGCTCACCGAGCTGCTCAAGGACAAGCCCGAGCTGGCCAAGCTGCCCTGAGTCATCCCCCGCACCGAAAGGGCAATCGTGTCGGAGACCCTCACCACCGCCGGTGCCTCGGGAGCAGCTCGCTCCCTGGGCACCGGCGTGCGGATCCAGAACCTGACCAAGACCTTCCGCGTCGGTCGCAAGAGCGTGACCGCCCTGGACGACGTCACCCTCTTCACCGACAAGGGCAGCTTCCTGTCGCTGCTCGGCCCGTCCGGGTGCGGCAAGTCCACCATCCTGCGCATCCTCGCCGGTCTGGAGAAGCCGACCGAGGGCACCGCGCTGGTGGAGGGCAAGTCGCCGCTGGAGCTGCGCCGTGACCACGAGCTCGGCATCGCCTTCCAGGACTCCGCGCTGCTGCCCTGGCGCTCGGTGCTCTCCAACATCCGGCTGCCCTTCGAGGTCTCCGGGCAGAAGCCGGACGACGCCCTGGTGGCCGAGCTGATCAACCTCGTCGGGCTGCAGGGCTTCGAGAAGGCCAAGCCTGCCCAGCTCTCCGGCGGCATGCGCCAGCGGGTCTCCATCGCGCGGTCGCTGGTGGTCAAGCCGTCGGTGCTGCTGCTGGACGAGCCGTTCGGGGCCCTGGACGACATGACCCGCCAGCGGCTGAACCTGGAGCTGCTGCGCATCTGGACCGAGAAGCCCGCGACCACGCTGATGGTCACCCACGGCATCTCCGAGGCCATCTTCCTCAGCGACCGGGTGGCGGTCATGAGCCCACGCCCGGGACGGATCAAGGAGATCATCGAGGTCGACCTCCCGCGCCCCCGGCTGCCCGCGATGATGCGGACCCCGGAGTTCCACGCCCTGCACGACCACGCCTCCGAGCTGCTCTTCGGTGGCGACTCCGCCGGGTCCGGGCAGTGATCCCGTGCTGAGCCGAGAACGGCTGCGCCCTGCGCTGACCGGGCTGGCCGGGCTGGTGTCGGTGCTGGCCGTGTGGTGGATCGCCACCGTCACGGTGCTGGCCGACGCCCGCATCCCCGCCCCGCACGAGGTGGTGCGCTCGGTGCGCGCCGACGGCTGGGGCTTCTACTCCCTGCACTTCGGCATCACCCTGGAGGAGGCTGCGGTCGGGTTCCTCTACGGCAACGTCGCCGCGCTGGTGCTGGCCTCGCTGGTGCTGCTGCTGCCGCTGGCGGAGCCGGTGATCATGCAGGTGGCGGTGATCAGCTACTGCGTCCCCATCGTGGCCATCGCCCCGGTGCTCTACATCGTCATCGGCGTGCCCGACCCGGGTGACCGCTCCGGCACCGCCGTGGCCCTGGCCGCCCTCTCGGTCTTCTTCACCACCGTGGTGGGCACCGTGCTCGGGCTGCGCTCGGCCGACAAGGCCAGCCTGGACGTGGTCACCGTCTACGGCGGCGGCGCCTGGCAGCGGCTGCGCCGGGTGCAGCTGATCTCCGCGCTGCCCGCGGTCCTCGCCTCCCTGCAGATCGCCGCCCCCGCCGCGTTCCTGGGCGCGATCCTGGGCGAGTACGCCGGCGGCATCGACCGCGGAGTCGGCCTGGCCCTGAAGATCTCCCAGCAGAACATCAACGTGGAGCAGGCCTGGGGACTGGGCTTCGGCTGCGCCGTCCTCGCCGGCACGGCCTACGCCGCCTTCGGCCTCGTCGCCCGCTTCGTCACCCCCTGGTCGAAGGGAGCACCCGAATGACCCACGTCCTGCGCGGGCTCGGCCGCACCGTGCTCACCCTGGTGTTCGTGCTGGCCGTGGTCCTGCTGCTCTGGGTCGCCGGGCTGCGCCTGTTCGACGTCTCCTCCTACGTCGGCAAGGGCCCCACCGACGTGTGGGCCTACCTGGTCACCGACTCCGACGCCGCCGAGGCCCGCGCCGAGATCTGGCCGCTGCTGCGCCACACGCTCACCGACTCCGCCATCGGGTTCGTCGCCGGCATGCTCGCCGCCGTCGCCCTGGCCGCGGGCATCGTGCTCTCCCGCGCCGTGGAGAGCGCGGTGATGCCGGTGGCGATGATCCTGCGCGCGGTGCCGCTGATCGCCCTGGCGCCCATCATCATCCTGCTGGTGGGACGGGGATTCACCGCCGTGGCGGTGATGAGCGGGATCGTGGTGCTCTTCCCCGCGCTGGTGAGCATCGTCCTCGGGCTGCGCTCAGTGTCCGCCCAGATGCGCGACGTCGTCATGGTCTACGGCGGCAGCTCGTGGTCGGTGCTGCGCAAGGTGGCCTTCCCGTCGGCGCTGCCGGCACTGTTCGCCTCCATCCGCATCTCCGTGCCCGGCGCCATCACCGGCGCCCTGCTGGCGGAGTGGCTGGCCACCGGGCAGGGCATCGGCTACGCCGTCGTCTCGGCCGCGGCCCGCTCGCAGATCAACCGGGTGTGGGCGCTGGTCGTGGTGATCACGCTGGCCTCGCTGCTGCTGTACCTGCTCGCCCAGCTCGTCGAGAGCCTGGTGCTGGCGCGCTTCGGCACGGAGGCGGGTCGCCGATGACGCTGGCCCCGTTCGCCTTCTCCACCCCCACCCCGCACGACCCGGCCATCGACGCGATGGTGGCGGCGCTGCCCAAGGTCAGCCTGCACTGCCACCTGATCGGCAGCGTCGCGGCGCAGACGGTCGTCGAGCTGGCGGCCAAGCACGGGGTGTCCCTGGCGGGGCGCACCGCCGAGGACCTCTACGACCACCACAGCTACGCCGACCTCGGTGAGTTCCTCCGGGTGCTCGACGTGGTGGGCTCGGTGATCCGCGACGTCGACGACTTCCACCGGGTGACCTACGAGTCGCTCACCGCTGGTGGGGCTGCGCACGGAGTGCTCTACCGGGAGATCCAGCTCAGCCCGCCCGGGCACCCCGACGTGCCCTACCCGCGGCTGCTGGCCGGGGTGGTGTCCGGCATGCGCGCGGCCCGCGCCGACACCGGCATCGACTCCCGCCTGGTGGTGGGCATCAACCGGGAGCGCAGCGGAGCCGACGCGGTGGCGCTGGTGGAGGAGGTGGTGGCCCACCGCATCGACGAGGTGGTGGGCATCGGGCTGGACTACGCCGAGGTCAACGGCCCGCCCGGCCGCTTCGTGGAGGCCTTTCAGCTGGCCGCCCGGCACGGGCTGGAGCGCACCGCGCACTCGGAGTCCGGTCCCCCGGCGCACATCCGCACCCTGCTCGACGACCTCGGCTGCAGCCGCGTCGACCACGGCTACCACGTGGTGGACGACCCCGACATCACCGCGCGCTGCGTGGCCGAGCGGGTGCCGTTCACCTGCACCCCGGTGAGCTCGGACATCGGCCGCTACTCCGGCAGCGGCGACGGCACGCACCACCGCATCCGCGAGATGGTCGACGCCGGGCTGTGCGTCACCATCGACTCCGACGACCCGCCGATGTTCGGCACCGACCCGACGCACGACTTCCGGGTGCTCTCCCACGCCCTCGGCTACGGCCGCGACCAGCTCGCCCAGCTCACGTTCAACGCCATCGACGCCTGCTGGCTCGACGAGTCCGACCGGCGCGACCTGCGCGCCCGGGCAGACACCGTCGTCGCCGGCGTCCCCGACCGCCACACCACCCTGGAGGACCCCTCATGACCACCCCCCGCTTCCACGTCCCGGTCGTCGACATCTCCGCCTACGTGGGCGACGGCACACCGCAGGAGCGCGCAGCTGCCGCCGCAGCCTTCGACGAGGCCGCGCGCACGGTCGGCTTCGTGCAGATCACCGGGCACGGGGTGCCCACCGAGGTCACCGACGCCTTCGCCGCCGCGCTGGACGGGTTCTTCGGGCTGCCGCTGGAGGTGAAGAAGAGCTACCGCACGCCGCCGGAGGTCAACCGCGGGTACGCCCCGCCCAAGACGGAGTCGCTCAGCCTCAGCCTGGGCCTGGCCCCGTCCAACCGGATGCACGACTTCTTCGAGGCGTTCAACGTCGGTGCCGCCGTCTCGGACTACCCGGGCCTGGACCTGCCCCTGGCCGACTACCCGGAGAACGTGTGGCCGGCCGAGGAGGTGACCTTCAGCGCGGCGGTGTCGGCGTACTACGACGAGGCTGCGCGCGTCGCCCGCACCCTCACCAGCCTGTTCGCCGACGCGCTCGGGCTGCCGGCCGGGTTCTTCCAGCGCTACACCGACCACAGCCTGGACGTGCTGCGGATGAACAACTACGCCCTGGACGAGGGCACCATCGAGCTCGACGGCGAGCTGACCGGGATGGGGGCGCACACCGACTACGGCATCGTCACCGTGCTCTGGGCCGACCGCGTCGCGGGGTTGCAGGTGCTGGGCCACGACGGGTCCTGGAACGACGTGATGCCGGCGGAGGGCGCGCTGCTGATCAACCTCGGTGACCTGATGGCCCGCTGGACCAACGACCGGTGGATGTCCACCGTGCACCGGGTGAAGCCGCCGATCGTGGACGGCACCATCCGGCAGCGCCGCAGTGCGGCGTTCTTCCACGACGGCAACGTGGACGCGGTGATCGACACCCTGCCCACCTGCGTCGGGGACGGCTCGGCCTACCCGCCGATCACCGTGGGCGAGCACATCCAGGCCAAGCTGGCCGGCTCGCGTGCCGGGGTGGCCAACACCGCCGCCGACCGCGAGGCGGCCCGGGTGCTGGCCGCGGGCGCCGGCTCCTAGCAGGGCCAGGGCGCGGACGCCGGCTCGGTGGAGGGGTCTCCACCGAGCCGGCGCTTCTCGGCCACGATCGCCCCGTGCGGACGAGCACCAGGATCGGTGCGGGTGTGGATCTCCCGGACCGCAAAACCCGCATCCTGCAGGTGGCCGGCCAGCCTCTCGACCGGCCAGCGGTAGGCCGTGACCACCGCGTGCGCGAAGGCCTCCACCGCCGGTCCCTCGAAGAACCCCAGCAGCAGGCTCCCGCCCGGGGCGAGGCACCGGGCAAGCTCCGCCAGCACAGCCGCGAGCTGCTCGGGTGGGGTGTGGATTGTCGAGTACCAGGCGAGCACACCGGCCAGCGACCCGTCGGGCACCCCGAGGTCGTCCGACGCCGCCTCCCGGAACCGCGCGGCCGGAAAGCGGTCCCGTGCCTGCGCCACGAACGCAGGCACCAGGTCGGTCCCCTCCACCTCCACGCCCGCGCGGGTGAGGAAGTCGGTCCAGTGCCCGGGTCCGCAGCCGGCGTCGATGATCGGGCCGGGGCGGTGCAGCGCCCAGCGCAGCACCAGGTCACGATCCTCTGGGTGCACCGCGCCCATGGCGCCCAGCCTGTCGGCGTACTCCACCGCTCGTTCCCCGTACGCCTGCAGCACCTCGTCAACCGTCACGACGCGAGGCTAGGAGCCGTGTCTGCATCGTCGCTCAGGGACCTGCTCCGCCCCGTGCGACAGGGCACCACCGCAGGGCCGCCCCAGATCTCGCCGTGCGCCGATCCGCCTGCTGCCTAGAGTGGTTCCGTGCCAGAGCAGCCATCGCCCGCAGCCTCCTCCCCGACGACGACCGAGAGCCGCGGCCGGGCCCGGCAGTCGGCGATCTACCGTGACGGTGTCCTGGGGCGACGACCCGCGGTACCGACCGACTTCGCCGAGCTGGAGCGCCGAGCGCGCAAGGCCAGCTCCGCCAAGGCGTGGGCCTACGTCGCCGGCGGGGCTGGCGAGGGTCAGACGATGCGCAACAACCGGGCTGCCTTCGACCGCTGGGCGATCGTCCCGCGGATGGCGCACGGCCAGGCGACCCGCGACCTCTCGGTCACCCTGCTGGGCTCGACGCTGCCGACGCCGCTGCTGCTGGCCCCCGTCGGGGCCGGTCAGCTGATCGACCCCGACTGCGACCTGCACGTCGCGAGGGCCGCCGCGGCCACCGGAGTGCCCTACATCTTCACCAACCAGGGCGGCACCCCGATGGAGGAGACCGCGGCCGCGATGGACGGCGCCCCGCACTGGATGCAGCTCTACTGGAGCACCGACGAGGCCCTGGTCGACAGCCTCATCGGTCGCGCGGAGGCCAGCGGCGCCGAGGCGCTGGTGGTCACCCTCGACACCACGCTGCTGGGCTGGCGCCCCCAGGACCTCAACCTGGGGTCGCTGCCGTTCGCCCAGGGCAAGGGCATCGGCCAGTACACCTCCGACCCACGGTTCCGCGAGATCGTGGCCGAGCGCATCGCCGCAGCCAAGCGCCTGGGCACCTCCGCCGACGTCCAGGTCACCCTCGGTGCCATCAAGTCGCTGCTGTCCATCACCCGCCAGCACCCCGGGTCGTTCTGGACCAACCTGCGCTCCGCCGCGCCGCGGGCGTCGGTGGAGACGTTCCTGGACATCTACTCCAACCCCGGCCTGAGCTGGAGCCACCTGGAGACCCTGCGGGAGCGCACCCGGCTGCCGATCGTGCTGAAGGGCATCCTGCATCCCGACGACGCGCGCCGTGCCGTCGAGCTGGGCGTGGACGCCATCGTGGTGTCCAACCACGGTGGGCGGCAGGTAGACCGGTCGATCGCCTCGCTGGATGCGCTCATCGCCGTGCGCGAGGCCATCGGTCCCGACCCCACCGTCCTGTTCGACAGCGGCATCCGCACCGGCGCGGACGTCTTCGTCGCACTGGCGCACGGGGCCGACGCCTGCCTGCTCGGCCGCCCCTACATGTACGGCCTCGCCGTCGGCGGGCAGCAGGGGGTCGAGGAGGTGATCGCCAACATCGTCGCCGAGCTCGACCTGACCATGGGCCTGACCGGGGCCACGCACGCCAGCGCGATCTCGCCGGACCTGGTCACGCCCAACCCTTCTCGCTAGGCCTGCCAGGGCACGGCCGCGGCCGTAGCCTGGGCACAGGTTTTTGGGAGGAATCGCGATGAGTCAGCCCGACGGTGCCAGCACGTTCCAGGTCAGCGGCGAGATCTACGACGCCTTCATGGGCCGCTACTCCGGCCCCCTGGCCGTCCAGCTCGCCGACGCGTGCGGGGTGAGCCGCGGCCAACGGGCGCTGGACGTGGGCTGCGGCCCCGGCGCGCTGACCGCCGAGCTCGTGCGCCGCCTCGGCGCCAGCTCGGTGGCCGCCTGCGACCCGTCGGTGCCGTTCGTGGCCGCCTGCCGCGACCGCAACCCCGGCGCGGACGTGCGCGAGGGCCGGGCGGAGGCGCTGCCCTTCGCCGACCACTCCGTCGACCTGGCCGTGGCCTCGCTGGTGCTGCACTTCATGTCCGACCCCGCACGGGGCATCGACGAGATGCGGCGCGTGGTGGTGCCCGGCGGCCAGGTCGCGGCGTGCGTGTGGGACTTCGACCGAGGCATGCAGCTGTTCCACGCCTTCTGGGAGGCGGCGGTGGCGGTCGACCCGCAGGCGCCCGCCGAGCTCTACGCCCGGCGGTTCGGCCGGCCCGGCGAGGTGGTGCAGCTGCTCGAGGACCGGGGCCTCGAGCAGGTCAGCGAGCAGACCATGACGGTGCAGACCACGTACGCCAGCTTCGAGGAGGTGCTGGCCGGGCTGATGGCGGGCATCGGGCCGGCCGGGTCCTACCTGGTCGCGCAGCCAGAGGGCCGTCGGCAGGCGCTGCGCAGCGAGCTGTTCTCCCGCCTGGGCTCCCCCGCCGGCTCCTTCACGCTGCAGGCGGTGGCGCGCTCAGCCAGCGGCGTCACCCCCGCTCCCTAGCTGCGGTGCTGCAGCAGCGCCCTGGAGTCGGTGAGGAACGTCTGCAGCGTCCGGGCCGGCTGCCCGGTCGCCCGCGCGACGTCGTCGGTCAGCACCGCGAAGGTGCCGGCCTGCACGCGCTGGAACGTCAGCGCCGTGAGGTCGCGCTCAAAGCCCGCCATCCCGGCCACCGCGTCCTCGATCGTCACCTCTCGGTGGGTCACCGGGCGTCCGGTCGCCGCGGAGAGCAGGTCGGCGGTGCGCGGTAACGAGACTGCCTCCGGGCCGGAGAGCTCGTAGACCTCACCGACGTGCCGCGAGTCGAGCAGCGCCTGTGCGGCCACGGCGGCGATGTCGCGGGCATCGATCCAGGCCACGCTCGCCCCGCCGCTGGCGAACGCCAGCTCGCCGGCGTCGACGACCTGGTCGAGGTAGAAGCGGGAGTCGGTGAGCACCTGCATGAACCAGCTCGGCCGCAGGATCGTCCAGGCGCGAGAGCTGGTGCGCACCGCCTGCTCGGCCCGCACCGCCCAGCCCTCCGGCGCGTCCTTCTCCGACAGCAGCACCACCCGCGTCTCGGGCGCCGTCTCCGCCAGGAACGCTCCGATCAGCTCGGGGGCGTCCGCACGGTCCGGGCGCACCAGGTACACCGCGTCGACGCCGCCGGTCGCCGCAGCCCACCCCGCCGGCTCGTCCCAGGAGAAGGCGGTCGGACGCACCCCGTGCAGGGTCACCGCGGACGGGTCGCTGCTGCCGCCGAGCACCTCGACGTCACCGCGCGCGACGAGCTGCTCCGCCAGCGCCACGCCGGTCTTGCCGCGCACCCCGGTCACCAGCACGCGCGTCATCCGGTCGAGTGGTGTTGCTGTACCCGTCATGACAACCTCCCGCTGCGTCCACCGCAGAACCGCTCTCACCTCGGGCAACAGCGGTGCGGCCTCAGGTATGCCTGCCGACCGTGCGACCTCAGTGGACAGTGCCGCGGCGGGAGGGCTTACCGTCCCCGGCATGACGATCACCGTGCTGGACACCGCGACGGCCATGGACGCGGTGCTGCGCGCTGAGGCGTCCGCGCGCCCGGAGCTCCTGCGCAGGGCGCTGGCGCCGATGGCGGGCATGTTCCGGTACTTCCCGGGTGAGGTCGACCTGGTGGCCATGCACGCCATGAGCTTCGGGTTCCCGCTGGATCGACGCGGGGACGAGGTGCGGGAGGCCCTCTCCCGGTTGCAGGCCGCGGACGCGTGGCGGCGGATCGAGCGGGCGCTGGCTGAGGCGGTCGACATCCAGACCCGCGCCACCCCACAGGTGCAGGTGCCGGACATCTCGGTGCTCCTGGTGCTCGGCGACCCTGACGACGAGTACTTCATGGGGCCGGCGCGCGGGTTCAGCGGCAACGGAAGCGCCACGGGCTACCTCTCGCTCACGCTCTGGCCGACCGAGGAGAATCTGGGTCGGCTGGAGGCGGCGGCCGTCCACGAGCTCAACCACAACCTGCGGTACGCCCCCGGCGGGGTGGTCTGGGACCCGGCGTCGGTGGTGGTGGGTGAACAGGTCGTCTCGGAAGGCCTGGCCGACGCCTTCGCCCGCCAGCTCTACGGCGACGCGCTGGGCTACACCCCCATCGGTGGCGCGCACCTGGCCGACAACGCCGTCTTCGCGAAGGTGGTGTCGGGGCTCGACGTGGGCGGGATGCAGAACTTCGCCGCGTGGGTGCACGGCGACGCCGCCGCCACCCGGTTCGGCGCCGCACCGGTCGGGGTGCCCACGGGGGCGGGCTACGCCGTCGGCAACCGGCTGGTCGACGCCTACCTCGCCGCGACCGGCACCAGCGCAGCCGAGGCGCTGCACGTGCCCAGCCGGGAGATCATCGACGTGGCCCTCGACTCGCGCAGCTGACCTAGCACTCGCCCAGCGTTCGCCCGTCCGCGACGTCGCAGAGTTTCCCGAATTCCCCACGAAATGCACTGCGCCTCAGTAACGTTCGATCGTCATAGTCAGGTGGGGATGCGAGCAGGGGTGACGTGGTGGCGTACTGGTGGGCAAGTCAGACCAGAAACTTTCCGACAGCGATCCAGCAGGGAACACTCTGGTCATGCCCGAGCCCCACAGGGCAGGAACGACAGGACCGGGTCATGCTCAAGAAGCTGAGCGTCGGCGACTACGTGTTCCACTACTCAGGGGCGAAACGCATCGAAGCGGTCAGCGTCGTCACGACGCCGTGGCAGAAAGCGCCGCGACCGGACGGCTACCCGACGATGAACCCTGATGATCCTGATGAGGGCTGGCTGGTGCTGGTCGAGCCAATCACGACAGACGTGCGCATCCCCTACCAGCGTGCGGCCGAGCTGATCCGGTCCGGCAACGGCGGTCCGTTGAGCCGCAATGGCGTCCCCGCACAGAAGTACCTGTCGCCGCTGAGCGAGGACGACGGCCAGGCGCTTCTCGCCGAGGCCGGAATCAGCCATGACGGGGGCGAGGAGAGTCTCCTCGGACTACCGCAGGCATTCTGGGGCGGAGATGTCACCGATGAGGCCGCCATCGTCAAGGTCCGGCGCGAACAAGCCGAGCTTCGCCGACACCTGCTGGGCGGAAGAGGGAGCGCTGCGTGCGCCCTGTGCGGCAAGACTCTCCCGGCAGGATTGCTGGTGGCAGCGCACATCGTCCCTCGACGACAGATCACTGACGCTGAGCGCCGCGACTTTGGGTCGATCGCGATGCTCGCCTGCGTCATTGGCTGTGATGCGCTCTTCGAATGGGGATACGTAACCATCGACAGCGATGGGCTGATCTGTCCAGGACGCCCCGCCCACACACCCGACTTGAGGTCCGCGATCACCGCACTAGTAGGCGCCTCCTGCACCGCCCACTCCCCGGCGACAGCAGCACGGTTTGCCATGCACGCCGAACAAGCATCGATCAACGCATCGATGCACGCTCCCCAGCGGCTTCGAACCAATCACCACGGACGGGCCACCAGCGCTCGGACAACGAACTGAGCAGCACGAACTTGCGGCAGACCCTTGCAGGCTCCTCCAAGCGGATACGAGGCGCCAGGAACAGCGAGCACCAGAAGTAGTCCTACACCGTCTCTGCGCGGCGATCCGACCAGGTTCAGATCAGGGTCGAGGAGGTACCACGTAAGGCTGCCGACTTGGGCTTCGCTCCGCGGAGACCAGAAGCCTCTGAGTTAGCACTCCATGATCACTCCCAACTCGGCCACCATTCGCGCCGCTACCGCCAGGCGAATTATCGCAGTTGTCACCGGCACATGATCGGGGCCCGCCACCCCGCCAGCGCAGATTTCTCCATCGCATGCCATGGCTGCCGGAGAGCCCTACCGTTCTCCTGCTGCGGGCAGTGTCCGCGCCGCCAGCCCAGTTCAGTCCCACGAAAGGCAACTCAGTGGCAAGAAACTCAGGACGCTTTCACTTCGATGGTGGCGCCGGTACATATTTCGGCACCGCCATCCTCGGGGCGATCGTCACCGTCTGCACCCTAGGCTTCTGCTACCCCTTTGCGCTCGTGCTGAGGGAGCGATGGAAGGCCAAGCACTCGTACATCGATGGCAAGCGGCTGACATTTACTGGCTCTGCTATGGGCCTCTTCGGCACCTGGGTGAAGTGGCTCCTCCTGTCGTTCCTCACCCTCGGCGTGTATCTCTTCTGGATCGCCCCACGGATCACCAAGTGGAAGTGGGAGAACACCGACTTCGATCCAACCTGGCAGCAGAACACGTTGCCAGCTCCTTCGCTGCGACCGCTAAGTCAAAGCGCCCCGGCCGACCCGATGCGACAGCTCGACGCCCCCCAGGCGCACTGGGGCACTCCAACCTCCTGACGCAGCGAAGCTCGCGAAGCGCCGGACGACCGGCCCCACCCCGCACCGGCGTCTCGGACACCACCGCGGGAAGGTGACGTCGACTCCGCCCGTTCCGGACTCGTTCTCCTGACCCCGCCTCACTCCCCCAGGGAGTAGTCCAGCTCGAGGCAGTGCGTGCCGTCGGCGTCGACGACGATTCGTCCCGCGCCGGCGATACCGCCGAGCTCACCGGTGCCGCTGTCCGGAACGATCACCAGGTGCTCGTCGTAGCGGTCCGCGCCGTGCGTCGACGCCGCGTGCACCAGGTTGAACGTGCCGGGGCGTCCACCCAGCTCGCCCTGCACCGCCTCGAGCGCGGCGTAGGAGCCGTGGCCAGTCTCGGAGTTCAGGCTGCCCAGGAACCAGGTGACCGACCGCCCCGTGAGGTCGCCCTCAAACGTCTTCACCATGTGCGCCAACCCGGCCGGCGCCGCCGTCACGGGCACGGGCAGCCCGCCCACCTGCGTCGGGGAGCCGGCCGGGGTCCAGTCGGAGACCGTGAAGGTCGAGGTTGCGTTCATGTCGGGAAACGTAGCCAGGCACCGACCGGCACGGATTGAAGAAACGCGACAGGAGCCCGGCCAGCACCGAGGTGCTGCCCCCCGGAGGTACCCCGTGGCGGTGGCGTCAGACCTGCGCCTGCCCGCCGTCGGCGAACAGCTCCGAGCCGTTGACGAAGCTCGCGTCCGCGGAGGCGAGGAAGAGCGCTGCGCCGGCGATCTCGGAGGGGTCCGCGACACGACCGAGGGGCACGTCGGCAGCGAGCGTGTCGAGGAGGCCCTGGCCCTCGCCGTCGGGGACGAGGCCGATTACCCCGGGCGTGTGCGTGGGGCCGGGGGCCAGTGCGTTGACGCGGATGCCGCGGTCCTTGAGGTCCAGCGCCCAGCTGCGAGCGAAGTTGCGGATGGCCGCCTTGGACGCGGCGTAGATGCTGAACGCGGCGCCGCCGAGCGCCGACGTCGTCGAGCTCAGGAGCACGACCGATGCCCCGTCCACGAGCAGGGGCAGCGCACCCTGCACGGTGAGCAGCGTGCCCTTGACGTTCGAGTCGAACGTGTCGTGGTACTGCTCCTCGGTGATCTCGCCGAGCGGGGCGAACGAGCCGCCGCCGGCGTTGGCCACCAGGACGTCAATCCTCCCGACCGACTCGCGGACGGCGGCGTAGAGCGCGTCGACGTCTGCCGCGCTGGAGGAGTCGGCTCGCACGCCGGTCACGTCGCCGCCGATCTGGGTCACCGCGGCGTCGAGCGCCTCCTGCCGACGGCCGGTCACGAAGAGGCGCGCGCCCTCGGCGGCGTAGCGCTGGGCGATCGCCAGGCCGATGCCACTCGTGCCACCGGTAACCACGGCGACCTTGCCGGCCAGAACCTGCGTCATGTGAACCCCTTGCTCGAATTGTGGAATGTTCGATCCATAACTGGACTTCGGCAATGTAGCGGAACATCCGGTCCAGAACCAAGTACGCTGTCGGCATGGCACGGCCCCGGTCCTTCGACGAACCGCACGTCATTCGGCAGGCCCGCGAGGCCTTTCACGACCACGGCTATGCCGCGACCTCCGTGGAACACCTGACGGCGGCGACCGGCCTGAGTCGCAGCAGCTTGTACGGTGCGTTCGGCGACAAGCACGGCGTGTTCCTGCGGTCCTTCACCCAGTACTGCGAGGACAACGCCGAGGCCGTCGAGGGCGCGCTCGCCGGTGACGAGCGCGGCGCACGTGGGCGACTCGAGCGCCACCTGCGGTCGACGATCCCTGTCCCCGGGGCGCCGCAGCGGGGGTGTCTGCTGGCGAAGGCGACCGCCGAGCTCGCCGGCGAGGACGCCGATGTCGTCCGCACCGCCACCGACTTCTACGAGCGGTACGAGCGCGCGTTGAGCGCGTGCGTCCGCAGCGCCCAGACCGCGGGCGACGTCCGCGCCGACCTCGACCCCGCCGGGGCTGGGGCGCTGCTGCTGTCGGTGCTGCGGGGCATCGAGGCGCTCGGCCGCGCCGGACATCCGCCTGCGACGCTGCAGTCGTTGGTCGACACCGCCATGGCGGTCCTGGCCACGCCGGGTCACTGAGTCCGAGGAGCTGACACCCCGGCTGGCCTCGGTCGATACCCCCGGGGTATCGGTGGCGACCCAGTCGGTCTTGGACGGCCCACCGCTCAGCGACGACGCTGGAGCGAAGCACCCCCACCGCACTCGCGGACACTCCCGCCTGCCCGAAGGAAGTACCCCCATGAAGATCGCAGTGCTTGGCACCGGCAAGGTCGGAACCGCCCTCGGGACAGGCCTGGCCGCCGCCGGTCACCAGGTGACCTACGGCTCACGGACCCCCTCGATCGAGGCGGGCACGCTCAGCCAGCAGGACGCCGTCACTGTCGCCGAGGTGGTCATCACCGCGGTCCCCGGCACGGCACTGGCCGACACCCTGCGCGACGTCGGGGCGGACGTCCTGGCCGACAAGATCGTGCTGGACCCCTCGGCCGCCTTCACCCCGGAGATGGCCATGGCCTACCCGGGCGCCAGCGTGGCCCAGCGGGCACAGGCGAGCTTCCCGCGGGCGCGCGTGGTCAAGACGCTCAACACCATGAACTTCGCTGTCATGGTCAACCCGCTGGACACCGTTCCGGACGCGACCGTCTTCGTCAGCGGCGACGACGCGGCGGCCAAAACGGTGGTCACTGGCTTGCTCGCCGACCTGGGCTGGCCCAGCCGCGCCATCCTCGACCTGGGTGGCATCGACACCGCGCTGGCCACCGAGCACGCCGCCCCGCTGTTCTTCGCGACCGTCCGGGCCCTGCAGACCGCGGCGTTCAACATCACCATCTCCCGGTGACGCCGGCGCCCGCCTGAGGTGGGCGGCGGCTGGTCAGCGCTCCTGGATCTGCACCGACACCTCGCGGCGCAGCACCTTGCCCATCGGGTTGGTCGGCAGCTCGTCGACGAAGATGATGCGCCGCGGCACCTTGTAGGGCGTCAGGCCCTGGCGGGCGTGCGCCTGCAGCTCCTCGGGCAGCACCGGGACACCGTCGACCAGGACCACCGCGGCCACCACCTCCTCGCCGCCGTTGCCCTGCGGCAGGCCCACCACCGCGACGTCCAGGACCCCGCCGTGGGTGCGGATCATCGCCTCCACCTCCGAGGGGTAGACGTTGAACCCGCCGGTGATGATGACCTCCTTGAGCCGGTCCACCACGGTGAGGAACCCGTCGGGCGCCATGGTCACCATGTCCCCGGTGCGGAACCAGCCGTCGTGGAAGGCGGCCGCGGTCTCCTCGGGTGCACCTCGGTAGCCGGAGAACACCTGGGGACCACGCACCAGCAGCTCGCCGCGCTCGCCCTGGGGCACGTCGCGGTCCAGGTTGTCCGGGTCGGCGATGCGGATCTCCGTGTCCGGGAACGGCACTCCGATGGAGCCCGGCCGGCGGGCCGAGCTCATCGGGTTGCCCACGATCACCGGGGAGGTCTCGGTGAGCCCGTAGCCCTCCACCAGCAGCCCGCCAGTGGCAGCCTCCCAGCGCTGCACCAGCGCGCTGGGCAGCGGCATCGCCCCGGACAGGGCGTAGCGGATGCCCCGGATGGAGATGTCGCGGCGCTCGGCCTCGTCCACGATGCGCTGGTAGAGCGGCGGGACGGCGGGCACGAAGCTGGGCACCTGGCGCTTGACGGCGTCCATGATCAGCCCGATCTCGGGCTTGGGCAGCAGCACCAGCTTGGCGGCGAGCGCCACCCCCAGCAGCACGCTGACGGTGACCCCGTAGGCGTGGAACAGCGGCAGCGCCACCAGCACCGACTCGCTGCCCTCTTCCAGGCCCGGCACCCAGGCCCGCCCCTGGCGGACGTTGGCGGCCAGGTTGCGGTGGCGCAGCGGCACGCCCTTGGGCACGCCGGTGGTCCCGGACGTGTAGAGCAGCAGCGCGACGTCGTCGGTGCCCGGACGCGGGTGCGCCTCGTCCAGGGCCGGCCCGGAGGCCAGCTCCGACCACGGCATCGCCCCCGGCGCCGGGGAGGTCAGCTGCGCACGAGAATTGCGGGCCTTGCTGATCGGCAGCCGCAGGGCCAGTCGCTTGGTCCACGGCAGCTCGGTGGTCATGTCCACGGCCACCACGTGCTCCAGCGCCGAGTCGGCGCGCAGGTCCTCCACCACCGGGACCGCCTTGTCCCAGACGATCGCCACCCGGGCCTCGTGGTCGGCGAAGGGGTGGCGCAGCTCGGAGGCGGTGTACAGCGGGTTGTGCTCCACCACGGTCGCGCCGAGGCGCAGCACCGCGAAGAACGCGACGATGGCCTGCGGACAGTTGGGCAGCAGGACCGCGACGTTGGCGCCGGGGCGCACACCGAGACGGTGCAGGCCCCCGGCCACCCGGTTCACCTGCTCGGCCACCTGGGCGTAGCTGGACTCGCGGCCCAGGAAGTCCAGCGCCGGCCGGTCGGGGAACTGCCGTGCGGCGTCCTCCCACAGGTCGAGCACGGTGGTGTCGCCGTAGTCCAGGTGCAGCGGCACTCCGGGTTGGTACGCATCTGCCCACAGGGGCTGCTGAGCCGGCACGGTCCTTGCCTTCCTGGCCGCGGGGACGGCGTGCCGCGGCACGATCCAACGTAGTTGCTTCGACCGGTGGTCCGATCCGCGGCGGGGGCGGGAAGCGGCGCCGGTCACCCGACGTTCAGTGGAGCGTGAGGCTCTCCCTGCTCGACCGCTCCCGCACCCGTTCCGGCCACGCCGAGGGGGATGCGTTGGCGCACACCGTGGAACGGGCGATCAACGCGGAGCGGCTGGGTTACCGCCGGTTCTGGGTGGCCGAGCACCACGGCGTTGCGGGCATCGCCTCCGGTGCACCCGCGGTGCTGCTGGCGGCGGTCGGCGCGCACACCACGACCATCCGGCTCGGCTCGGGCGGGGTGATGCTGCCGAACCACCAGCCGCTCATCGTGGCCGAGCAGTTCCTCATGCTCGACGCGCTGCACCCGGGGCGCATCGACCTGGGGGTGGGCCGCTCGCTGGGCTTCACCGCTCCGGTGCGGCAGGCGCTGCGGCGCTCGGGCACCGAGCCCGACACCTTCGCCGCCGACATCGCCGAGCTGCGCAGCTACCTCGACCGCACCGCGCCGGTCACCGCCCATCCCGTGCCGGAGCAGGGCGTGCCGCTGTTCGTGCTGGCCACCGGGCGCGGGATCTCGGTGGCGGCCGAGCTGGGACTGCCGGTGGTGCTCGGCGGCCCCGTGCTCGACCAGCCGGAGCTGGGCGAGCTGCTGGCCGCCTACCGCCGCGACTTCCGCCCGCACGCCGGCAGCCGCCCGTACATCGTGGTCTCCCTCGACGTGCTGGTGGCCGACACCGACGCCGAGGCCCGCGAGCTGGCGCTGCCCGAGGTGTGGGCGATGGTGCAGTCCCGACGCACCGGCGTCTTCGCCGCGCTGGAACCGGTCCACGTCATCCGTGACCAGCTGCGCGACGGCCAGGACACCGAGCGCGTGGAGCAGGGGCTGGACACCGTGGTGGCCGGCTCAGCGGAGACCGTGCGCCGCCGCCTGGAGGAGCTGGTCGAGCGCACCGGTGCCGACGAGCTGCTGGTCACCGGCTCCGCCTACGACCGCGCAGCGCTTGCGACCTCGGACGAACAGGTGGCTGCCCTGCTCAGGTGACTGCCGGCAGGGTCCGCAGCAGCACCCTGGCCCACCGCCACCACGCCCACCACAACCAGGCGGTCAGCGTCGCCAGCAGCGTCAAGCCGACGCCCTGCACGATCACCACACCGGTCGGACCACCGGGGTCGGCGAAGACGGCCACCTCCGGGTCATCAGAGTCGTAGTACACCCGCTGCGGTGACGTCAGATCACCGTTCTCACGGCTGCACCAGCCCTCGCCGCCGGTGTCGAGCTGGTAGCGGACACCGTCGACCACGTAGGAGGCGCGACCGGGGCAGCTGGCGCCCGGGTCGTCAAAGGTGCCGACCACGCTCGCATCCGCCCGCAGGCCGGTGACAATGCCCGCTGCGAGGGTGACGCAGAACCAGGTGCACGCCAGGTTCAGGACGATGAACAGAACGAACCGCGCTGCAACGCCGCTGCGACGCCGGACGTGTTCGCCGCGATCGGTCACGGACGGGAGGCTACTGGGCGGGTAGCCGCGACGGGCCACGCGGCGACTCCGCCCGAGGACGTCAGCGGGCGTCGAGCAGGGCGAAGACGGTCGCGGTGATGAGCTGAGGTGCGTCGGCGGGCTGGAGGCGGCCACTGGCGATCTCGGCTCCTGCGCCGTGGAGAACCTGGTGGAGCACGGCGACCTGCCACGAGGTCGGCATGTCGGTGCGAAACAACCCTGCGTCGCGGCCGCGTTCGATCAGTGACTCGACCCTGGCCGCTGGGTTGTCGTGGAGCTGGCGGATGCGTTCTGGCGGGAGCTCGCCTTCGGCCGCTGCGATGACCGAGCGCGACTGGTCCACGAGCTCCCAGCTGCTGTGGATGAGCCGGGTCAGCGCCTCGCGGGGGTCTCCGTCGAGGTCGACCGCGGCCAGCGTCTGCTCGCCACGCTCGATCACCCGAGTCACCACGGCGTCGACGAGTGCGGGACGAGAGGCGAAGTGGCCGTAGAGCGTCACCCGGCCGAGCCCCGCTTCCTTGGCGATGTCAGCCATCGTCGCGTTCTGCCGCTGCGACAGGCACACGATCGCAGCGTCGAGGATGCGCTCGACGTTGCGTACTGCGTCGGCCCGCTTGGTGCTGGGCCCCGCCGTGCTGGTCGCCATGAAATCCCCCGCTTCCCGAACACGAATGTTTGAGTTACCGTACCAGCGACTAACCCGAACATCTATGTACGACTTAGGGGGCCTGTGATGACGACCGCGAAGAAGTCGCTGGAAGCTGGCGAGGCGGTGTACCCGACGAGGTGGCTCGCGCTGGCGCTGTTGGGCACGGCGCAGTTCATGCTCATCCTGGACGTCACGGTGGTGGCGATCGCGCTGCCGCAAATGGGTGCGGACCTGCTCCTGTCGCGCGAGGCGGTGACGTGGGTGGTCGCCGCGTACACGCTGACCTTCGGTGGCTTGATGCTGCTGGGTGGGCGCAGTGCGGACCTGTTCGGCTCCAAGCCCGTCGTCTTTGCTGGCCTGTTCGTCTTCACCGCCGGCTCCCTGCTGGCCGGGGTCGCCGAGACCGGCGGGTTGTTGCTCGGTGGCCGGGTGACGCAGGGCCTTGGTGCGGCGGCGCTCTCACCGGCGGCCTTGTCGGTGGTGGTGCGAATGTTCACCGGCGACGAGCGCAACCGCGCCTTGGGTATCTGGTCCGCTCTCGGTGGCGGAGGCGCGGCGGTCGGCGTGCTCCTCGGCGGGCTGATCACCGCTGGACCGGGGTGGCCGTGGGTGTTCTTCCTCAACATCCCGGTCGGCCTGATCGTCCTGTTCGGCCTGCTGCGCGTGCTGCCACCGCTGCCCCCGGCGCCGGGGCCGCGGCCCTCGCTGGACGTGCTCGGTGCGCTGCTGGTCACGGCGGCCACGGGCTCGGCGATCTACTCGCTGACCGTCGCTGGTGAGGTCGGTTGGACCAGCCCCACCACGCTCGTCGCCGCGGGCGCTGCGCTGGTGCTCTACCTGCTGTTCGGCTGGCGACAGCAGACCGCCGCATCACCGCTGATGAATCTCAGCCTGGTGGCGCGACGCCCCGTGGGGGCTGGGGTGTTCGTGATCATGATCGCCACCGCGCTGATGGTCGCGGTGTTCTTCCTGGGCACCTTCTACTTCCAGCAGTCCGCCGGCCACGGCCCGCTGGCGACTGGCCTGCTGTTCCTGCCGATCGCCCTGGCCACCATGGCCGGCGCGAACCTGGGTGGACGCCTCGTCGGACGCGTGGGAGCGCGCGCTCTTGGTGCCACCGGAATGATCATCGCGGCCGCCGGGCTGCTGGCGCCTGCCTTGTGGGCGACCACCGTGGCGACCACGGTCGGGGTGAGCTTCGGTGCCTTCGGCGTCGGCGCGCTGTTCGTGGTGGCCTCGGCCACCGCGCTGGGCCAGATCGGCCCCGAGGAAGCCGGCATCGCCTCAGGCTTGTTGAGCACCTTTCACGAGCTCGGCGCGTCCCTTGGCGTGGCCACCGTCTCCAGCATCGCCGCGCTCAGTCTCGTCACCGGCGGGGGTGACACGGGCTTCCAGCAGGCATTCCTGTTCGGTGCCATCGCCGCCGCTGTCGCCGCCGTGATCTCCACGTTCGCCATCCCGCCACGACCGGCAGCCACACCCTGAAGGACCAGCCACGGCTGTGCCGCGACTTCAGTGGAGCACTCACGGCGGCGATCGGCTTGAGCCGCAGCAGCTTGTACGGCGCGTTCGGCGACAAGCACGGCGTGTTCCTGCGGTCCTTCACCCAGTACTGCGACGACAACGCCGAGCTGCGCAGCTACCTCGACCACACGGCGCCCGTCACCTCCCAGCCGGTGGCCGAGCAGGCAGTGCCGCTGTTCGTGCTGGCCACCGGACGCGGGATCACGGTGGCGGCCGAGCTGGGGGAAACCGGCGGTGCTGGGCGGTCCGGTGCTCGAACATTCGACGACTGGAAAGCACTGGCCGCGCGCTCACGTGGTCGTCGTGCTCGCGCTACTCCTAAGTGAGCGAACTCTCGCTGCATGATTCGGCCTAGGGAGCACCGAATGGGCTCGTAGTTGACATAAGGGCTGGACGGGTCACCGGCTGTATGGCGCCAATCCCTCGTTCCCCGCAACGACCAAGGAGTCGACGAGCCTCTGCCAATCATCCAACTTGCCATGTTCATCAGCCGCACTATATGTCTCCTTGAGCCAGGAATTTGATAGCCACGACTGATTGACCGTTACTAGTCCGTCCTCTATGCACAGGTCAGCCACCCAGCGAATCCCTTTGGTCACCTGCACTTCCGCGGGGAGCTTTCGCAGCGTGGCGACGAGCGCGTCGACGCACTTGGCCTCCCCGCGAGCGATCGACAGCCAATCGTCGACCGCCTCAATGAGATCTTCAGCGCGAACCCAGTTGATGGGTTCGTCGACGATTTCGTTATACAGGCCCTGCGTCCACGGAAGAGGGTCTGGCAGCAAGGCAGCTGCAGCCCAATCACCCCAGTGATGGTCGCGGTAAGGGCTCGGGTCGTCATTCGCGTAACCGACGGCATGGCGCAACAACGTTGGCCACACGCCACGGGCGGCTTCGGCCAAGCGTTCGTTCTCTGCGCCCACCGCGGCCAGACCGTGTAGGAAGTTCGACATCAGTCCCACGTCAGCGCGCAGGACGTCGAGCTGTTCGAGCACCGGTCCAGCGTTACCGTTCGCCGCGAACCCTTCAAGCAAGGCTCGTGCGGCGACGAGCGTGTGTGCCCCGCGATTGTCCGCAGTCCAACCCTCGCCAGCCTGCGTGACCATGGCGCGTCGCTCGATATCGAGAAAGACTGCGAGGAACTTGGCCGCGTCGTGGGAGCAACAGTGGTCAGTCGACGCGGCGGCACCGAATCCGCGAACGGCTGCGTCGAGAACAGCGATGTCGATGGAGTCACCCGGTAGTTCCTGGAGTCGTTCGGCAACGTTTCCCAGAATCCGGACGTTCGATCGCCGCTGGGCGTCCTGGTCCCATGGTCCGATTTCCGCGATTCGGGCGGTCTGGAGCAACCAGTTCAATGCGATCCGGTGAATGCACGGAGCACCAACACATGGCGCCGCCCATACGACATCGCATCCACGGGCCAGGTGCAGTCGTGACTCCAGGGGTGCCTTGCTAGCCATCGCAAGCCCAGCTTTGACAACCTCCTCGGCGGATCTGCCGGCTACCTCAAGCGGTGCAGCCAGTGCTTGTGTGAGGAACGCCGGCAGGGCTTTGGCCACGGCCCGGTCGGCGCCGATTTCGAAGTACTGATCCTCGCGGCGCTGGTCTTCGGCTTCCTCGAACGATAATGCGATGTCGATTACGAGGTTGGTCGCGAAGCTCGCCTCGTCGCCGAGCGCGTCCATGTCGCCGGCGGCGGCGCGTTCAACCGCTGCGCGGACGACATGAGCCACCGCGTCCACGGACCCACTCGGTATCGGGTCTCCGTCGGACTCGAGCAAGGCACGGCCAGCCGCCAAGTCCGCGGCGATCTCTTCCGAAGTGGGGGGCACGTACTTGGCGTCATGCTTGGCCGAGCCCCAGTAGCGGTTTTGCAGGCGCATGCTGGTCTGCACGAGCTGCTGGTAGGCCACACGTGATTCTTGTATAGCTTGCAGCTCGGGTGGCTGTTCGACCTCGATGTAGTACTCCTCGCCATGCTGGGCGATTCGATACCGGTCAGCGTCCAGGCAGACGGCCCAGTTTTTCGTGAGCTCCTCGCTAAAACCGAGTCGGTCGCCGTTCTCGACGAGCTTTTCGGCGACTTCCTTCAAAGCCTCGGTACGCTCCTCCCCTCCGTTGATGATGAGCCACGCGGCTACCTCACGTGCTGTCCAGTTCCGACGTCCAAGGTTCGCAAGCCCTGGAGTCATTGCACGCGGCCCGGAATATTCACCCGTCCTGCGGGCGAACTCGAGTTTCCATACGGCAGGTTCGGCAAGAAACGGGTCAAGCTCCGAGCCAACGTTCTCCACGTGGCGCGTGAGCAGACCGAACAGCATCCCCGGAATGGCCAGGTTCTCGCAGCCGGTGAGGAGTTCCTCTACGACTCCTCTCGGCGACGCGCCCTGGCTCAGCCATGAGTCAGCGAGGCGCTCCATTGCCTGCAGAGCGCTCATCGCCGCGTATGGGCCGATCGATGTGCCTCGGTACCAGCTCCACACGGCGCTGTCACCGACATAGAAGCGCGCGTTTCCGTCAAGGTTCAGTACCGCACCGCGTTCTTCGTCCGCCCCGTTCTCGATTTCGCCACCGGCATCATTGTCCAAGATGTCGACGGGTCCGGCGAAAAGGTCTCGCGGAACGAGCCGTGACAGCGTTGCTATCCGGGCTTGCGCACCGCTATTCAGAATGTTGTTTAATACCCGCACCGACGTCCGCACCGGCGCCGTCCGGAACAGTTGCCAGAATCCACCGAAGTCGTACCGAAAGAACGGTGCTCCGATACCGCTCCAGCGGCCTTGATGCTCTCGGACGCCCTCGTCTAGGTGCCAGCTGTGCTCGTCGTCGATGTAATAGGCCTCCATCAACGTCGCCAATAGGTCCGGGCTTTTCTGCGCCAAGGCCCGTGCGCTTAGCGGCGAGTCCACGGCCGGAGCCAGGAACGCCGGCGCGTCGACCGCGATAGCTTGGAAGCATGCTTCGACTGCATCGTCGATGTCCGGTCCGAGCAGCGCCAGCGTTTCAACGAACTTTTCCTTGGTCAGATGATAATCCAGCTCGCGTCGCCGTCGACGACGCTGGGTCGTCCATTGGGGCAGATCGTCCCCACTGGTGTCGAGTGGGGGGTGCGCCTGCCAGTAGGCAAGGAGCTGGACCCGTAGCCGAGTGCGAAGCGAGTCTTTGGCTGGAACGTCAGCAAGAGACAAGGTTTGCAACCAGTCCGCGAGCAACTCGAACGATTCCTTCGACACATCCCATGGCTTTTCGTAATCGAGAAGCACCTGAATGACGGGATTCGAGATGACAGGGTCCACGAGCCCGTTGACCTTATGCGTCTGTTGAACAACGCGCACCACGTCACCAAGGGCGAAGCCGGCCGACTCGTCCGCGAATGCTGCCTTCAGGCAGTCGTACGCGAACGGTGTTTCCAGGACGGCCTCCACGGGGACGTCACTCCACCGGGGACCGTGCGCTGTCGCGAACGGCTTGAATTGCGAGAGCAATTCGACGAATTTTGGCGCAGGTCGAGCATCCGGCGCTTTCAGCAGTCCATTGCACGCGAGAGTGGCGGCCGATAGCGCCCACCGAGGAACGCCGCCTGCCTCCAGCAACTCGGTGGGGCTCTGCCCGCGAACGAGAAGGATGGCAGTCGCGTACCGCCGGACTTCCTCATGGGCGAACTCGGGACGGTCCCGATATGGACTCGCTGGCGCGACGAGGTGGTCCCGCCGCAGCGCATCGACCGCTGCAGGGTCGACTCCTGCCGCAGGTCCTCGGTCCTTGGGTAGTCGCATCGTTGACGCGGCCATGGCAAGCAAAGTCTGTTCACGAGCCTCCGCCGAACCGACACCGGGGCGACCATCGCCCCGGACAACTCTGCTCCACACCAATTGCAGGCATTCCCACTCACCCAGTGAGCTGACGGGCTCCAATCCGGTGCGTGCAAGCAAATCCAGCACAACGGGCCGTCGCAATAGCGAGTTCGCAGGTAGATTCCGCAGGACCGCACGCAGAAGGGGGATTCGGTCCGAGACGAGGGAGATGTCCTCGTCCCCCAGTGGCCTCATCATGAACGATGAGACCGACTTCGCGAACCCCAGTTCCACTTGTTCCCGCACGAAGCTCGATGCCACGTCAGACGTCACCGCGACAAGCCCGACACCCGCCGCGGCCGCCGCGAGCACCAAGTCCCTCAACAGACCGGCAGACTGCTCCAGAGCAGCATCAGCCGCGTCGATTGCTAAGATCCGACTAGGTGCCGACAGTTCTGAGAGCACGTCCTCCATGGACATCCCGAGGGCAGCACGCAGGTCCAAGCCCGACTGAGGCAGACCACGGAAGTTCACCACCACCGCTTCGAACTCCGCGGGGTTCGAGGCTTCTAACTCTGCTATAGCCGCCAACGTCAGTGCGCTCTTACCGATGCCGGACTCACCCGATACCAACAGAGCCGACGCATGGGTACCCGCCTCGCGCACGGCATTAGCGAGCTTCTCGCGACGGTCGGCGAACGCGATCTCGGCCGACGCACCGGAGGACTCGTCACCGATGGTGGTCCGCACACCTGCGACGGCCACCTCACGGTGTTCACCAAGCATCGACCAAGCGATCCTGCTTCGAATTGCGGCCGCACCCAAGACCCCGTGGAGGTCACGGCGAAGCACCTTGAGGTCCACTACGGCGCCAGTAGCGTCGTAGCGGGTTGCCTCGATCTCGAGCCGGTTCCGAACAGCCACCCCGC
The DNA here is from genome assembly GCF_004006015.1 of Rhodococcus sp. X156. Taxonomy (NCBI): domain Bacteria; kingdom Bacillati; phylum Actinomycetota; class Actinomycetes; order Mycobacteriales; family Nocardiaceae; genus Rhodococcus; species Rhodococcus sp. X156. The sequence goes on from NZ_CP034766.1 coordinate 2,682,523, forward strand.
TGGCGGCAGCCCAGGCCACGCTGTCCAGCAATGTCGCAGCCCTCGCGCGGTCACCCTCGTCCGGGCTCTGAACCGCGAAACAAAGCACGTGCAGCCGGCAAAGCAGCCGCCACGCCAGCCGCAGGACCTTTCCCGGCGAGGCGTCGGCTTCGACGACCTTCGCGACCATCTTCAAGAATTGTTTCTGGCGATCACGCACCGCCTTGGGCCAGCGGCCATCGACGTCAATGGACTGTTGGAACGCCTCCGGGTCGACATGAGCACGCGCGATGTCGCAGAGCGACGCAAGCTGGTCCCACTGATTGGACCTCCCGGAAGTCGCGACGGCGACCTGATGAGTGCCTGTGTCGAACTTCTCGACCTCGGCGAGCAGCGACCCGACGAGCTTTACCGTCTTTTCATCGCTTTGGACGAAGTTCGGCGTTGCTCGACACGCCACGGCAAGCGTCACCTCGGCTGTCTCGTCACCACACTCGACTAGAAGATCATCGACCGGGTGTGACGGACCCGTCTGAAATGACACCCTTCGCACCGGTAGCTCAGATCCCTCGGCGCGCCGGTCCCCGGCCAACATGCTGGCCAGGTAGACCGTCGCCACGCGATGCGCGAACGAAACTCCTCCACCGCCAGTCGCGTAGGTGCTCGAACCCCGCTCGGTCTCACCGGCGGCCACTACGCCGGCCATGCCGCCCGCATCCTGAGCAGCAACTGACGCAGGCGTCCCTTCCCCTTTGGATCCAACGGCATCGTCTGGCGCAATGGGCTCGTTCATGTGTTCCTCAGACGTCGTGCTCGCAATAGTCGGACGCCTGACCGTAGCGGTGCGCCACGGTCGGGGCGCCACGGACGGGGCGCAGCCGCGGGCTGCGTCCTAAGAGCGCTGAGCGCTGGGCATGCGCGCGCCTTCCTGGTCCGGGTAGGCGAGTCACATGTGCGCGCGCTGCGGGAACTTCCCGGCCCCCAGCCTGCCCCTGGGATGCTCTGCGCGTGCGCCTGGCAGCAGGTCAACGATCCTCCGCTAAGCAACCCTCCGGTCGTTAGCGGCGGTCAGACCTGATGCGCGGGCTATGACCACGTGCTCGATGAATTGGCTCGTACCAAAGACAATCGAGCCGCGTTCGACGCGAGTCCAGATAGAAGGAGTGCGGGATGAGGCCTTTGCGGTTCACGCAAACCGGCTCCGACGCAGCGTTTCCGCTGGTCAGAGCCGGTTATCTCGGTCGGGCTGACAGGATTTGAACCTGCGACCCCTTGACCCCCAGTCAAGTGCGCTACCAAGCTGCGCCACAGCCCGAACACGCTCTTGCGAGCGCCGTAGAGAAGGTTACCGCAGCCCTCCCCCAGACAACGAACCGGCTGGTCACAGGCCCGCGGGCGGCCCCAGCAGCCGCCCAGAAGGTAGCGCTGCGTAGTTGTTCACCACCGCGTCGTCAACCGCCTTACGATCCGTCGCACTCGTCACTGCGAGCAAAGCCATTGTGCGACAGCGGAAGAGAGGTCGGGATGAACCCCGAGGTCACCGAGTACGTCCAGCAGCGGGCGGCCTGGCAGTCCGAGATCTGCGAGCGCCTGCGCTACCTCGTGCAGGAGGTCATCCCGCAGGCGGAGGAGCGCCTCTGGCACGGCAAGCCGTACTACATCAAGAACGGCTGGGAGGCCGCCGACATCGAGGCCTTGGCCGACGCGGTGCGCTTCACCCTCTACAACGCCCAGGACGTGGAGGTCATCGAGGGGGTCACCCAGCCGCTGGGCAGCGGCGAGCGCAAGGCCGCCGAGATCCACCAGGGCGACGACGTCGACTACACCCTGCTGGGTGAGCTGCTGGCCCGCACCAGCTCCGGCCTGTAGTCAGGTCGAAGCAGCACGGGCCAGCAACAGGGTGAACCAGCGAGGTCAGCGCTTCTTGCGGTCGCGCTTCTCCCGCACGCGCACGTTCACCCGCACCGGGCTCCCCGTGAAGTCGAACGTCTCGCGCAGCTTGCGCTCCAGGAAGCGGCGGTAGCCGGCCTCCAGGAAGCCCGTGGTGAACAGCACGAACGTCGGCGGCCGGGTGGCCGCCTGCGTCGCGAACAGCACCCGGGGCAGCCGTCCCCCGCGCATCGGCGGCGGCGTCGCGGCCACCACCTCCGACAGCCAGGTGTTCAGCTGCCCGGTGGGGATGCGCTTGTCCCACGACTCCAGCGACTGCCGCAGCGCCGGCACCAGCTTGGCGATGCTGCGCCCGGTCATCGCGGAGATGTTCACCCGCTGCGCCCACGGCACCCGGGCCAGGTCGCGGTCGATCTCCCGCTCCAGCATGTGCCGGCGGTCCTCGTCCACCAGGTCCCACTTGTTGAACGCCAGCACCAGCGCGCGCCCGGCGTCGGAGACCATGCTCAGCACCCGCAGGTCCTGTTCGCTGATGGGCTCGGAGGCGTCGATCAGCAGCACCGCCACCTCAGCCGCCTCGATGGCCGAGCGGGTGCGCAGCGAGGCGTAGAACTCCGCGCCGCTGGCGTGGCTCACGCGCTTGCGCAGCCCCGCGGTGTCCACGAAGCGCCACACCTGCCCGCCCAGCTCCACCAGCGAGTCCACCGGGTCCACCGTGGTGCCGGCGACGTCGTGCACCACCGCGCGCTCGTCGCCGGAGAGCTTGTTGATCAGGCTGGACTTGCCCACGTTGGGCTTGCCCACCAGCGCCACCCGGCGCGGGCCCACCACGGGGTCGCTCTCCCGCGGGGTGTGCGGCAGCACCGCCAGGATCTCGTCCAGCAGGTCACCGGTGCCGCGGCCGTGCGTGGCGCTCACCGGGTACGGCTGGCCCAGCCCCAGCGACCACAGTGCGGCCGCCTCGCTCTCGGTGCGCTCGTCGTCCACCTTGTTGGCGGCCAGCAGCACGGGGATCTTGCCGCGCCGCAGCACCCGGGCCACGGCCTCGTCGGTAGCGGTGGCGCCGACAACGGCGTCCACCACCAGCAGCACCGCGTCGGCGGTCTTCATGGCCATCTCGGCCTGCGCGGCCACCGACTTCTGCAGCCCCTTGGCGTCGGGCTCCCAGCCGCCGGTGTCCTGCACGGTGAAGCGCCGGCCGTTCCAGCTGGCGTCGTAGGACACCCGGTCGCGGGTGACGCCGGGCACGTCCTGCACCACGGCCTCACGGCGGCCGATGATGCGGTTGACCAGCGTGGACTTGCCGACGTTCGGCCGTCCGACCACCGCCAGGGTGGGGACTGCCTCGTCTGGGCCGTGCTCGTCGCCGAAGTCCTCGGCGGCCACCTCCCAGTCGGTCTCGTCCAGCCAGATGCCGTCTCCGGAGACCAGGCCCTCCTCGCTCACTGTGTTGCTCCTTCTGTTCGGCTCGTCGATGCCACCAGGGCACGGAGCCGGGTGAGTACCTCGTCGATGCTGTGTCCACTGGTGTCCACGGTGACGGCGTCCTCGGCGGGACGCAGCGGCGACGTGGCCCGGGTGGAGTCCAGGTGGTCGCGGCGCTGGACGTCGGCCAGCACCGCCTCGTAGTCGCTGGGCCGGCCCTCGGCGGCGTCCTGCTTGGCCCGGCGCTGCGCGCGGTCCTCCGCCGAGGCGGTCAGGTACACCTTCAGGTCGGCGTCGGGCAGCACCACGGTGCCGATGTCGCGGCCCTCCACCACCATGCCGTGCGGGGCCTGGCGGACGATCTCCCGCTGCAGCGCCACCAGCCGCACGCGCAGCGCGGGCACGGCGGAGACCGCCGACACCGCCTGCGTCACCGCGGCACCGCGAATCTCCGCGGAGACGTCCTCGTCACCGAGCTGCACCGTGGGGTGGGCGGGGTCGGTGCCCGAGCGCAGCGCCAGCGTGGTGGTGGCGGCGTCGATCGCGTCCGGGTCACCCAGGTCGACGTGCGCGCGCAGCACCTGCAGGGTGGCCGTGCGGTACATCGCCCCGGTGTCCAGGTACTGCGCACCCAGGTCGGTGGCCAGGCGCCGCGCCACGGTGGACTTGCCGGTGCCGGAGGGGCCGTCCATGGCGATGACGGGACCGCTCACAGGCCGACCACCTTGTACAGGCCGGCGACCTCGCCGCGGTTGAGCACGCGCAGCGAGCCGGGGCGCTGCTCACCCAGCTTGAGCGGGCCGATGTCGGTGCGCACCAGGCGGCGCACCGGGTGGCCCACGGCCTCCAGCATGTTGCGGACGATGTGCTTGCGGCCCTCGTGCAGGACCACCTTCACCAGCGCCTTGCCCTCCCACACGTCCACCACGCCGAAGTAGTCGACCTTGGCCGGACCGTCCTCCAGCTCCACGCCCTCGCGCAGGCGCTTGCCCACGTCCTTGGCGATGGGGGCGTCGATGTCGGCCAGGTAGGTCTTGGGCACCTCGTAGGACGGGTGCATCAGCCTGTGCGCAAGGTCACCGTCGTTGGTGAGCAGCAGCAGGCCCTCGGTGTCGGCGTCCAGGCGCCCGACGTGGAACAGCCGCTGCCCGGCGGCCACCCGCTCGGCCACCAGGTCGCCCACGCAGGGGCGGCCCAGGTCGTCGCTCATGGTCGACTGCATGCCCTTGGGCTTGTTCAGCGCCAGGTGCACCAGGTCCTCGGTGACCATCACCCGCTCGCCGTCCACCTTCACGATGGCGTTGCGGGGATCGATGCGGCGGCCCTGCGTGGTCACGGTCTTGCCGTCGACCTCGACGCGCCCCTCGGCGATCATCTCCTCGGCCGCGCGTCGGGAGGCAATACCGGCCTGGGCCAGCACCTTCTGCAGCCGGATGCCGCGGGGGTCGATCTGGTCGTTCTCGTGCTCAGGCATTCTCATCCATGTCGATCAGGTCCACTTCGGGAAGCAATGGCGCCAGCGGAGGCAGCTCCGCCAGCGACGACAGCCCGAGTCGCTCCAGGAACAGCTCGGTCGTCGAGTACAGGGTCGCGTGGGTGTCCGCGTCGATGCCGGCCTCGGTCAGCAGACCGCGCGCCAGCAAGGTACGTACCACACCGTCCACGTTCACCCCCCGCACCGCAGCGATGCGGGCACGGGTCAGGGGTTGACGGTATGCCACCACTGCCAAGGTCTCCAAAGCCGCTCGAGTCAGGCGGCTGCGGGCACCGTCGAGCAGCAGCCGCTCCACGTAGGGGGCGTGCACGTCGCGGGTGAACAGTCGCCATCCATCTCCGATTCTACGGAGGTCCATCCCGCTGCCCCGGGCGGTGAGCGCCGCCGCCATCCGCTCCAGGCTCGCGCGCACCCGCTCGGCCGGCTCCTGCACCGCCGAGGCCAGCACCTGCTCCGACGCCGGGGCGTCCACCACCAGCAGCAGCGCCTCCAGCGCCGACTCCAGCTCCTGCTCGTCCAGGCCCTGCTCGTCCAGGCCCTGGTCCTCGGACAGATCGTCGTGCTCGGGGGTGCTCACCCGTAGTCCTCTCCCAGCTCGTCCACGGTCACCACGGCCTGCCCCGACCACTGCACCAGCAGCGGGCCCAGCGCCTCGTCCTGGTCGAAGATCACCGCCGCCTCCCGGTACAGCTCCAGCAGCGCCAGGAACCGGGCCACCACCTGCACCGTGGACTCGCAGTCGGCCACCAGCTCCCCGAACGCCGTCCACCGCTGCCCGCCCGCCGCGCGCAGGCGCTCCAGCAGCAGCGCCGCCTGCTCGGGCACCGACACCTGCGGGGTGTGCAGGTGCGCCAGGCTGACCTCCGGCGGCGGTGGTGCGGGGCGGAACACCGCGGCGGCCACCTCGGCGAAGCGCTGCGGGTCCACGCCCAGCAGCACCTCCGGCAGCAGCGCCGAGAAGCGGTCCTCCAGCGCCACCGAGCGGGGGTAGCGGCGCAGCGCGGCCCGCTCCAGCTCGGCGAACATCGCGGCGACCTGCTTGTAGGCGCGGTACTGCAGCAGCCGGGCGAAGATCAGGTCGCGGGCCTCCAGCAGGGCCAGGTCCTCAGCGTTCTCCACGTCACCGGCGGGCAGCAGCCGGGCGGTCTTGAGGTCCAGCAGCGTGGCGGCCACCACCAGGAACTCGGTGGTCTCCTCCAGCCCGGCCCGCTCGCCGAGCAGCCGGGTGTGGGCGATGAAGTCGTCGGTCACCTGGTGCAGCGCCACCTCGGTGACGTCCATCCGCCGCTGCGTGATCAGCTGCAGCAGCAGGTCGAACGGGCCCTCGAAGTTGGTCAGCCGCACCGTGAACGGGGCGGTGGAGCCGGGCCGAGCACCGACGCCGGGCTCGGGCGCCACGTCCCGCAGCTGCCCGAGGTCGGTGCTCACGGTCTCACCGAGCGATGACCTCGCGGGCCAGCTGGCGGTAGGCCGCCGCGCCGGGCGAGCTGGAGGCCCAGGTGAGGATGGACTCCCCCGCCACCGAGGTCTCCGGGAACTTGACCGTCCGGTTGATCACCGTGTCGTAGACGGTGTCACCGAACACCTCCACCACGCGGGACATGATCTCCCGGGCGTGCAGGGTGCGGGCGTCGAACATGGTCACCAAGATCCCGGACAGCACCAGCCGCGGGTTGAGCCGGTCGCGGACCTTCTCCATGGTGTCGTTGAGCAGCGCCAGCCCGCGCAGGCTGAAGTACGCGCACTCCATCGGGATGACCACGCCGTCGGCGCAGGCCAGCGCGTTCACGGTGAGCAGGCCCAGCGAGGGCTGGCAGTCGATGAGGATGTAGTCGTAGCGGTCGACCACCTGGCGCATCACGCGGCCCAGGGTCTGCTCGCGGCCCACCTCGTTGACCAGCTGGATCTCCGCGGCGGAGAGGTCGATGTTGCTGGGCAGCAGGTCGACGCCCTCGATCTTGGTCTGCACCAGCACGTCGTCCACGGCGGCGCGCGGCTCCACCAGCAGGTTGTGCACGGTGAGGTCGAGGTCGTGGTGGGCCAGGCCGAGGCCCGCCGACAGCGCGCCCTGCGGATCGAGGTCCACCAGCAGCACCTTGCGGCCACACTCCGCCAGCGCAGCACCCAGGTTGATGGTGGACGTGGTCTTGCCGACGCCACCCTTCTGGTTGCACATGGCCAGCACGGTGGCCGGGCCGTGGCTGCTCAGCGGCGGCGGCTCGGGGATCTCGCGGCGCGGGCGGCCGGTGGGACCGAGCGGGACGTCGGCGCCCGTCGCGTCGGACGCCTGAGGAGCTGCCCCCGGGGGGTTGGCCTGCGGTGTCGACACGGTGGGGTGCCTGCCCTTCGCTGTTGCAGTGCGGCGTTGTTGCCGGCACGAGCCTAGGAGTCGATGGTGTGCGCAAGCAACGCGCCCCGCCCACGGGACGCCGCATTCGTGCCGGTACACCGCGCTCTGGAGCCCTGGCGGAGGTTGCGGGCTGCCCTGCCGGGCCTAGCGGGCGCGGGGGTGCGCGCCGGCCCACACCTCGCGCAGCCCGTCCACCGTCACCATCGTGTAGACCTGCGTGGTGGTCACCGAGGCGTGACCCAGCAGCTCCTGCACCACCCGGACGTCGGCGCCGCCGTCGAGCAGGTGGGTGGCGAAGGAGTGCCGCAGGGTGTGCGGGGAGACGTCGGTGGTGATGCCGGCGCGCTCGGCGGCGGTCTGCAGCACCTGCCACGCGCTCTGCCGGGACAGCCGGCCGCCGCGGGCGTTGAGGAACAGCGCGGGCCCGGCCCGGGAGATCAGCGCCGGGCGCCCCCGCACCAGGTAGGACTGCAGCGCGTCCAGGGCAGGGCGGCCCACCGGCACCAGCCGCTGCTTGCCGCCCTTGCCCGCCAGCACCACGGTGCGCGACTCGGTGTCCACGTCGTCCACGTCCAGGCCCACCGCCTCGGAGATGCGGGCGCCGGTGGAGTACAGCAGCTCCAGCAGCGCCCGGTCGCGCAGCTGGCGGGGTCCGGCCGCCTCCCCCGAGCCACTCGCGGCGTCCAGCAGGGCCAGCACCTGGTCCACCGCCAGCGCCTTGGGCAGCCGCTTGGGCCCGCTGGGCGGGCGCACCTCCCGGGCCACGTCCACGGTGGTGATGCCCTCGCTGGCGGCGAAGCGGTGCAGCCCCCGGGCGGCCACCAGCGCCCGGGCGGCGGAGGAGGCGGCCAGCGGCGGCACCCCGTGCTCGGCGTCGCCGGTGCGCAGCGCGCGGACGAAGGCGGTGACGTCCTGCTCCTGCACCGCGGCGAGGTCGGTGACGTCGCGGTTGGCCAGGTGCTGGCAGTACCGGCGCAGGTCGCGGCGGTAGGACTCCAAGGTGTTGCGGGCGCTGCCGCGCTCCACCGCCAGGTGGTCCAGGTAGGTCTGCACCTGGACGGTGAGGGGAGCGGACGGTTCGGGCACGGCGCTCAGCATCCTCTCCACCTGGCTCACCTGGGGCGACCCACCCTGCGCGCGTCGGAACTGCAACCCCCTCAGTGGCTTTGACCACGATATTGTGCGCACATGACCCAGCCAGGCAACGACGGTTCGTCCCCAGTCACCAACAACCAGCGAGACGAGACGCGCGCCCTGCTGGGCCAGCACTACGCCCAGGGGCGGATGACCGCCGACCAGTACTCCGACCGGATGGGCACCGCCGCCACCGCGGCCACGGTGGACGAGCTGCGGGAGCTGTTCAACGACCTGCCGCACCCCTACCCGATCTCCCTGGGCGGCCAGCACTCCCCCGGCCAGCCGGGACCTGGTCAGCCGGGGCCTGCACAGCCCGGCCCCTACAACAAGCCCGGGCCGGCGCAACCGGGTCCTTACGGCCAGCCCGGTCCGGCCCAGCCGGGCCCTTACGGCCAGCCCGGTCCGGCCCAGCCGGGTCCCTACGGTCAGCCCGGTCCCTACGGCCAGCCCGGTCCCTACGGCCAGCCGGCACCGGCCGGCTACCCGCGACCCGCGGCGGGCGCCCCCTACGGCGTCGATCCGCTCAGCGGAGTCCCGTTCTCCGACAAGGAGAAGCTCACCGCCGGCCTGCTCCAGCTGTTCCTGGGCGGCTTCGGCGTGGGCCGCTTCTACACCGGCCACACCGGCATCGCGGTGGCCCAGCTGCTCACCTGCGGCGGCTGCGGCGTCTGGAGCCTGGTCGACGGCATCCTGATGCTCACCGGCAAGGTCACCGACCCGCAGGGACGCCCGCTGCGCGGCTGAGCCGTTTGACCGGCCTGGGCTTGTCGGCGCGCCTAGAGTGCAGGCATGAGTGCTTCGCCGGACCCCGGGCTCATGCGCACGGACGACGCCGAGCGCCACGACGCCCAGCAGGTGCTCGGCCAGCACTTCGTCGCCGGCCGGCTGGACTACGCGGAGTACCAGGACCGGCTCAACGCCGCCACCGCGGCGCGCACCCGCAAGGACCTGTGGGAGCTGTTCTCCGACCTGCCCGAGCCACACCCGCGGGTGCTCGGTGCGCTCGGCGGGCCGGACCACCTGGGCCACGGCGAGCTCGCGCCGCCCTACTGGGGCGCCCCTGCCGCCGCGCCGGCACCCCCCGCGCCACCGCGCTTCCCCGGCTTCGCGGCGCCCCCGGCGGGAAGCGGCGCCTACGGGTACCCCGTGCCGGGCCACGGCGGGCAGCCCAGCGCCCCCTACGGCGTGGACCCGCGCACCGGCCGCCCCCGCTCCGACAAGGTGCGGGTGACGGCGGGAACGCTGCAGATCGTGCTGGGCTGCCTGGGCATCGGCCGCTTCTACACCGGCCACTACGGCGTGGGCACGGCCCAGCTGCTCATCACGGTGCTGTCGCAGGGCACCCTGGCGCCGCTGGTCATCTTGTGGGGCGTCATCGACGGCATCCTCATGCTCACCGGGTTCGTCTCCGACCGCCGCGGCCGTCCGCTGCGCTAGGCAGGGCCAGGTCGGCTGGTCCTCGCGGTAGCGTGCCGCTCGTGAGTCGCCGAGGCAGTGCCACCCTCGACCGGCGGGTCGCGCTGGGCACCGGGGCGCTCGCGCTCACCGCGCTGGTCGCTGCTGCCGTCGCCACCACCGTCGCCCCCGAGGCCGGCGTGGTGCTGCCCGTTCCGTCGACGACCGTGTGGTTGCTGGGTGCGGTCACGCTGGCGCTGCAGGCCACCGCACTGCTGTGGCGTCAGGTGGCACCGCGAGCCGTCCTGCTCGTCGTCGCCCTCGGGATGTTGCTGTGCGGGCTCTGCGGCCTCGGTGACGCGGTCGGGCTGGCCCAGCTGGCCACCCTGGTCGCGGCCTACACCCTCGGGCTCGCCCAGCCGCTGTCCCGGTCCTGGCCCACCTTCGTCGCGGCGGCGCTGCTCGCCGGTGCCGGCACGCTGGCCAGCAGCCTGGGCAGCGGCGAGCCGGTGGCGCCGTCGGTGGGCCTGGGGCTGCTGCAGGGCCTCAGCACCGTGGCCCTCCCCCTGGGGGTCGCGGTGGTGGTGGCGGCGCGCCGCGAGGCTCGCCTGGCCCGGGAGAGCCGGGCGGCCGCCCTCGAGCGGGAGCACGGCGCGCTGGTGCAGGCCGCTGTCGCCCGCGAGCGCACGGCGATGGCCCGCGAGCTGCACGACATCGCCGCCCACCACCTCTCCGGCATCGCCGTCATGACCGCGGCGATCGGCACCCAGATCGACTCCGACCCCGCTGGCGCCAAGGCCGCGGTGGCGCAGGTGCGGGCGCAGAGCACCGCCGTGCTGCGGGACCTGCGCAGCCTGGTCGGCCTGCTCCGCGAGGACGACGCCCCCGCAGCCGACCCCGGCCGAGTGCGGCCCGAGTCGCTGGCGGGCATCGCCGCGCTCGTCGACGACGTCACCACCGCGGGCCGGGACGTGGGACTGACGGTGCTGGCCGGGACGCGGCCGCTGGGTGAGGGCGTCGGCCCGCTCGCCCAGCTGGGGGCCTACCGGATGGCGCAGGAGGCCCTCGCCAACGCCGCGCGGCACGCCCCCGGTGCACGCACCGAGGTCACCATCGACAACCGCGACCCCGACTCCGTGCTGGTGACGGCGCACAACGGCCCGGCAGGCCCGGCCCCGGCCCCGGCCGACGGGCGGCGTGCCGGGTTCGGCATCGTCGGGATGCGGGAGCGCGCCGAGCTCACCGGGGCGAGCCTCGACGTCGGCGCCACCGCCGACGGCGGGTGGCGGGTGAGCCTCCGGATGCCCCGGGAGCCGCACCGGGCGGATGCGCTCGCCGCGGAGGACGCATGATCCGGGTGGTGATCGCCGACGACCAGGCGCTGGTGCGCGCCGGGTTGCGGACCTTGCTGGACGCCGAGGCCGACCTCGAGGTCGTCGCCGTCGCCGCGGACGGCCACGAGGCGGTGGACGCCGCCCGCGCGCTGCGCCCGGACGTGGTCTGCATGGACATCCGGATGCCCGGCCAGGACGGCATCAGCGCCACCCGAGAGCTGTGCGGGCCCGGGGTGGCCCACCCGGTGCCGGTGCTGGTGCTCACCACCTTCGACGTGGACGAGTACCTCTTCGGGGCGCTGGAGGCCGGGGCATCGGGCTTTCTGCTCAAGGACGCCGAGCCGGAGGTGCTCGTCGCCGCGGTGCGGTCGGTCGCGCGCGGCAACGGCACCCTCGACGACAGCCTCACCAAGCGGGTGCTGCGCGAGGTGGTCACCCGCCGCGAGATCGTCCCCGTCACCGCCGGACGTGCCTCGGAGCTGCTCACCGCCCGCGAGCTGGACATCCTGTTGCTGCTCGCCCAGGGGTTGTCCAACGACGAGATCGCCGCCACCCTGGTGCTGGAGACCTCCACGGTGAAGTCCCACCTGGCCCGGATGATGCCCAAGCTCGGCGTCCGCTCCCGCCTGCAGGCCGCGGTGTGGGCCTACCAGAACAAGGTCGTGGCCGTCCCCGAGTGAGCGCTTGCATCGAAGGATGCAACGTCGCGATCTCCCTCCCACGGCGCTCGAGGCGCCGCGCAGGAATTCCTAGGTTCGACAGGTGCCCATCCTGCGACCGAGGAGACCTGCGATGACCGCCTCCACCACCGCCCGGCAACCACTGCCGGACCGCACCACCGCCGCCGCGCTGCGGCTCGTCGACGTCCACAAGCAGTACACCGGTGCCTCGGGGGCGGTGCACGCCCTGCGCGGTGTCTCGCTCACCCTGGACGCTGGCTCCTTCACCGCCGTGATGGGCCCCTCGGGGTCGGGCAAGTCCACCCTGCTTCACTGCGCCGCCGGGCTCGACGTCCCGACCAGCGGCCGGGTCACCGTCGGTGAGCGCGACATCAGCACGCTGGCACCCGATGCGCTCACCCGGTTCCGCCGCGACCACGTCGGCTTCGTCTTCCAGGCCTACAACCTCGTGCCGCACCTCAGCGTGGCCGACAACATCCAGCTGCCGGTGATGCTGGCCGGGCGCGAGCCAGACCGCGGCTGGCAGGCGGAGCTGCTGGACGCCGTCGGCCTGGCCGGGATGGCCGACCGCCGCCCGGGTGAGCTCTCCGGCGGACAGGCCCAACGGGTCGCCATCGCCCGGGCTCTGTTCTCCCGGCCGACGGTCGTCTTCGCCGACGAGCCCACCGGCGCGCTGGACGCCCGCACCGGTACCGCGGTGCTCACGCTGCTCCGCGACACCGCCCGCCAGCTCGGGCAGACCGTGGTGGTGGTGACCCACGACGCCGCAGTGGCCGCCACCGCCGAGCAGGTGCTGTTCCTCTCCGACGGGCGCCTGGTCGACCAGCTGTCGAACCCGACGGCCAAGACGGTCGCCGAGCGCATGCTCGGGCTGGAGCGGTGAGCGCGATGTGGCGCCTCGCCCGCTCCGGTGCCGCCGCGCACCTGCCGAGCCTGGTCGGACCGTTCGTGGTGCTGGCCCTGGCCGGGGTCCTGCTGTCAGGAACCGGCGTGCTGATCGAGTCCGGTCTCCGCTCCGGCGGCGACGCCGGCTTCCTCATCGCCCTGGCCAGCTCGTTCACCGGGACCGCGACCATGCTGGTGGTCTTCGTGGTCGCCGCCACCGTCTCCCTCGCCCTGCGCCAGCGCCAGCGGGACTTCGCGCTGCTGCGCGCGGTGGGGGCGACGCGGGGGCAGATCCGCAGCCTGGTCAGCCGGGAGACCGGTCTGGTCACGCTGGTGGCAGCACCGGTGGGCGCGCTGGTCGGCCTGGTCGCGGTGCGTTCGCTGACCCCGCTGCTGGCCTCGTCCCAGATGGTCACCCCGGACTTCCAGCTGGCGCTCTCCCCCCTGCCGGTGCTCGGGGCCCTCGTGTTCCTGCTGCCGGTGGCCTGGCTCGCCGCGCGGCTGGCCACCCGCGGCACCCTGCGTGCCGCACCCACGGCGGCCATCGGCGACAGCGTCGTCGAGCCGGTCGGCATCGGCCGCGTCCGTCGGACCAGCGCGATCGTCGTGGCGGCGGTGGGCCTGGCCGCAGCGCTGAGCCCGGTGGCCGTGCCCGGAGCCCTGGGCAGCGCCACGGCCGCGGTCTCGGCGTTCCTGCTCATCGGCGCAGCGGCGCTGGCGGGCCCGGCGCTGGTGGCCTGGGTGCTGCACCGCATCGGTCGCCGCGGCGGACCGGCCACGCAGCTGGCGCTGGCCAACACCCGCGGCTTCTCCCGGCGGCTGACCACGGTGGTGGTGCCGCTGGCGCTGGCCCTGGGGGTCGGCACCGTGCAGGCCACCATCGACGACACCATGGTGGTCGCGGGCGCCCAGCAGCTCGCCGACGGGCTGCACGCGGACCTGGTGGTCACCGGCACGGACCTGGAGCGACACCAGCTCACCGCCGTGCCGGGCGTGGACGTGGCCACCCCGCTGGCCTCCGTGCCCGCCCAGGTGCGCACCGACGACGAGAGCGGGTGGCTCGGCGCCCTGGGCTGGGAGCCCGTGCCGGTGCGGGCCCTGCCTGCCGGCGGCGTCGCGGCGACGCTCGACCCCGGGGTGGTGGACGGCGACCTGGCCGGCCTGGACCGCACCGACACCGTCGCCATCAGCCGCGACGCCCGCATGGACACCGGCAAGGGCCTCGGCGACACCATCGCCATCCGGTGGGCCGGTGGTGAGCTCACGGTGGCCACCGTGGTCGCGGTGTACGACCGTGGCCTGGGCTTCGGCGACTACCTCACCGGCCAGGGCACCCCCGCCTCGCACGGCGTGGACGTCCGGCCGGACACGGTGCTGCTGCGCACCAGCGACGCCGGCGTCGGGCCCGCCGTCGCCGGCCTCGGGCTGACCGTGCAGGGCGAGCAGGAGCACGTGGACGCCGTGGTGGCCGCCGGTGGCGGCCAGCGAGAGCTGTCCACGATGCTGCTGCTCCTGCTGCTGGCCTTCGTGGGCGTGGCCGCCGCCAACGCCCTGGTGCTCACCACCGCTGGGCGGCGGGCCGAGCTGGTGCTGCTGTGGCGCACCGGCGCCACCCGCCGACAGCTGGTCGCGATGGCCGGGGTGGAGGCGCTGGTCACCGGGGTGGTGGCGTGGCTGATCGGCACGGCAACCGTGCTCCCCGCGGTCCTGGGTGTCAGCGTCGGACTGCTGGGCCCGGCGGTGCCGCCGGTGGACCTGGCCACCTACGGCGCGCTGAGCGCAGCGGTGCTGCTCATCCCGCTGCTGACCGTCGTCCCGGTGGTCGCCCGCGCCGTGGGCCAGCGCCCGCAGGTGCCATCGCTAGGGTCAGCCACATGACCCAGCTCTACGACCCGTCCCCGGTCGAGCTCGTGCACCTGCAGCGCTGCGTCGAGCTGGCCACCGAGGCGCTCGCCGACGGCGACGAGCCGTTCGGGTCGGTGCTCGTCGACGGCGCGGGCCGCGTGCGCTTCGAGGAGCGCAACCGGGTGGGCGGCGGCGACGCCACCCGGCACCCGGAGATCGAGATCGCGCGGTGGGCAGCCGCGCACCTGAGCCCGCAGGAGCGCGCCGGCTGCACCGTCTACACGTCCGGCGAGCACTGCCCGATGTGTGCGGCCGCGCACGGGTGGGTGGGGCTGGGCCGAATCGTCTTCGCCGCCAGCTCCGCCCAGCTGTCGGACTGGCTCACCGAGTGGGCGGAGCCGGCCGCCCCGGTCGCCCCGCTGCCGATCACCACGGTGGTTCCGGGGCTGCCGGTGGCGGGCCCGGTCGCCTCGCTCGCCGAGCAGGTCCGGGCCCTGCACGCCCGCCAGCGGGGTCGTCGCTGACGGGCGGGCAGCACCCAGGGACCAGCTGTGCACCCAGGGACTAGCTGTGCGCGGCCTCGCCCCGGCGGAGCAGCGCGAACGACTGGTCGGTCCACTCCGCGTCCGGCGTGCGCAGCGGCGTGCCGGTGGCCCGGGCCGCCGACAGCGCCAGCAACCCGCTGACCGCTGCGCAGTTCACGATGTCGCCGGAGAGCACCCGGCGCACGGCATCGACCAGCGGCACCCGCTGCACCACCAGGTCGGCCTCCTCGTGCTCCGGGTCCGGGCGGTCCACCTCGCTGAGCCCCTCGGCCAGGTACACCCGCATGGACTCGTCGCAGAAGCCCGGCGACGGGTCGATGTCCACCAGCACCGACCAGCGCTGCGCGGCCAGGCCCACCTCCTCGGCCAGCTCGCGCTGGGCCGCGGGCAGCGGCTCCTCGTCGGCCACGTCGAGCAGGCCGGCGGGCAGCTCCCACAGCCGCCGGCCCAGCGGGTGCCGGTACTGATGGATGAGCACCACCTGGTCGGCCTCGTCGAGCGCCACCACGGCCACGCTGGCGTGGTGCTCCACCACCTCGCGGGTGGAGGTGTCCCCGCCCGGCATGCGCACCTGGTCGGCACGCAGCGCCAGGATGGCGCCGCGGTACACCACCTGGCTGTCGGCCACGCTGAAGTCGTGGGCTCCCGGCTCGCTCACCTCAGGACGCCGAGGTGGCCGACTCGCGGTGCGTCAGCTCGACCGGCAGCCGCTCGGCCGCCTCGTAGTCGATGGCCGCGCGGATGAACGCCGCGAACAGCGGGTGCGGCCGGGTGGGCCGGCTCTTCAGCTCCGGGTGCGCCTGGGTGGCCACGAAGAACGGGTGCACCTCGGCGGGCAGCTCGACGAACTCCACCAGGGTGCCCTCCGGCGAGGTGCCGCTGAAGCGCAGCCCGGCCTTGGCCAGCTGCTTGCGGTAGGCGTTGTTCACCTCGTAGCGGTGGCGGTGCCGCTCGGAGACCTCGGTGCTGCCGTACGCCGCGGCCACCACCGAGCCCTTGTCCAGCTTGGCCGGGTAGGCGCCCAGGCGCATGCTGCCGCCCATGTCCGCCTCGCCGGCCACGATCTCGGTCTGGTCGGCCATGGTGGAGATCACCGGGTGCGTGGTGTCCGGGTCGAACTCGCTGGAGTTGGCGTCGTCCAGGCCGGCCAGGTTGCGCGCAGCCTCGATCACCACGCACTGCAGGCCCAGGCACAGCCCCAGCAGCGGGATGCCCCGGGTGCGGGCGTAGCGGATGGCGCCGAGCTTGCCCTCGATGCCCCGCACTCCGAAGCCGCCGGGCACCAGCACCCCGTCTACCTGTGACAGCGCGGCGGAGGCACCGGCCTCGGTCTGGCAGTCGTCGGAGGGCACCCAGACGATCTTCACCTTCGCGCGGTGGGCGAAGCCGCCGGCGCGCAGCGCCTCGGTGACCGACAGGTAGGCGTCGGGCAGGTCGATGTACTTGCCCACCACCGCGATGCGGACGTGCTCCTCGGGCTCGTGCACCCGCTTGAGCAGGTCCGACCACACCGTCCAGTCCACGTCGCGGAAGGGCAGGCCCAGCCGGCGCACCACGTAGGCGTCCAGGCCCTCGGTGTGCAGCACCTTGGGGATGTCGTAGATGGAGGGCGCGTCGGGGCAGGAGACCACGCCGTCCTGGTCCACGTCGCACATCAGCGAGATCTTGCGCTTGAGGCCGTCCGGGATCTCCCGATCGGCGCGCAGCACCAGGGCGTCGGGCTGGATGCCGATGTTGCGCAGCGACGCCACCGAGTGCTGGGTGGGCTTGGTCTTGAGCTCGCCAGAGGGCGCCAGGTACGGGATCAGCGACACGTGCAGGAAGAACACGTTGTCCCGGCCCACCTCGTGGCGGACCTGGCGGGCGGCCTCCAGGAAGGGCAGCGACTCGATGTCGCCGACGGTGCCGCCGATCTCGGTGATCACCACGTCCGGGGTGTGACCCTGCAGGTCCGGGCCGCTCATCGCCGTGATCCGGGACTTGATCTCGTCGGTGATGTGCGGGATGACCTGGACGGTGTCGCCCAGGTACTCCCCGCGACGCTCCTTGGCGATGACGCTGGAGTACACCTGGCCGGTGGTGACGTTGGCCCAGCTGGGCAGGTCCCGGTCCAGGAAGCGCTCGTAGTGGCCGACGTCGAGGTCGGTCTCGGCGCCGTCCTCGGTGACGAAGACCTCACCGTGCTGGAACGGGTTCATGGTGCCGGGGTCGACGTTCAGGTAGGGGTCCAGCTTCTGCATCGTCACGCGCAGGCCGCGCGACGTGAGGAGCTGCCCCAGGCTGGAGGCGGTCAGACCCTTGCCCAGTGAGGAAGCAACACCGCCGGTGACGAAGATGTGCTTTGCGTGATGGGCGTTCTGACGTGACTGAGGCAAAGAGGCTCCCGTGAGATGAGGTGCGGTGTCACTCGGTGCCGGCAAGAAACGGCCGTGACTCACGGAACCCCACGCTAACACGCGCGGGCCCCCACGTGCCGCCGCCGCCCCCTCGAGATGATCACTCGAGGGGGCGGCGGCGGTGGTTCTGGGCGGGGCGGCTCAGCCCTGGGTGGGCACCGTCATGCCCTGGGCGTTGCCCGCGGTGCCGTAGCGGCCCGCGCGGCCGTCCAGCTGCTCCTGCAGCCCCAGCACGGCGGTGATCTGTCCGGCGGCGGTGTCCACGTTGTCCACGGTGGTGAGCGCGGCGGTCACGTCGACGTCGGCGCGGGCCACCCCCAGGGGGCCGTTGCCCTCGGCCGAGCCGGTGCGCCCGGCCAGCACCACGCCGGCGCTGCTGCGGTCCAGCGCGGCGGCGAAGCGGGCGATGGTGGAGGCGCGGTCCCCGGCGCCGTCGCCGGTGATCGCTCCCCCGGTGAGCACCAGGCCGAGCTGTCCGGCGGTGGGGGTGGGTCCGCCGTTGCCGACGAACCCGGCGGCCTGCAGGGCCTGCACGGCCACGGCCAGCTCGGCGGGGGTGGTGCGCGGCTTGGCGGTGGTGGCGTCCAGCAGCAGCACCGAGCCCAGCAGCGAGCCGGCCAGGCTGCCGGAGTCCACCGAGCCGGTGGGCAGCTGCACCCCGGCCGGGATGACGTTGGTGATGGTGGAGCGCACCTGGTCGGCGTTGGCCGGGTTCACGAACGCCGGGGTGAGGGCCACCTGGCCGGCCACCGAGCCGCCGGCGTCGGCGATGAGGCGCACCAGCGCGTCCCGGTCGGCGGAGCTGGCGTCGGGCGCGGTGAAGATGACCACGCTGCGCTGGGTGAGCACCGAGCGCAGCGCCAGCGGCGCCACCGCGGTGTCGAAGCCGTTGGCGGCGTTGAGCTGCTCGCGCAGGGCGTTGCGCTCGGTCTCCAGGGCCCGGACGTTCTGCTGCAGCCCGCTCTTGTCGTCGCGCAGCCCGGAGAGCAGCCCGTTGGACACCGAGGTGGAGCCCAGCACCAGGCCCAGCGCCAGGGCCAGGAACACGGCGGCGATCGAGATGATGTGGTGACGCAGGGTGATCATTCGCGCAGCCCCTTGACCCAGTCGTAGAAGCGGTCCCAGAGGTCCACCGCGTTGTCGAGGTACACCTGGCCGGCGTCGGACACCAGCAGCGCCACCACGATGGCGGCGAGCGCGGCGAGCACCAGCAGCAGCACCGTGCCGGCCGAGACCCGGCTGCGGTACAGCGTGGCCACCGCCTTGCCGTCGACCAGCTTGGAGCCGACCTTCAGGCGGGTGAGGAAGGTGGAGGGGTTGGAGTCGCGGCGGCCGCTGTCCAGGAACTCGTGCAGGGTGGCCGGCGAGCCGACGCTGACGATCAGCGAGGCGTTGTTGTGCTCGGCCAGCAGCAGCGCGAGGTCCTCGCTGGAGCCCGAGGCCGGGAAGGTCATGGCGCCGATGCCCAGGTCCTGGATGCGCTCCAGGCCGGGGGCGTGGCCGTCGGAGTGCGCGGGCAGCACCACCTGGGCGCCGCACTTGAGGGTCTCGGTGCCGATGCCGTCGGGGTCGCCCACGATGAGGTCGGGGGTGTAGCCGGCGGCCACCAGCGCGTCGGCCCCGCCGTCCACGCCCACCAGGATGGGGCCGTACTCCTTGATGAACGGCTTGAGCCGCTTGAGGTCCTCGGCGTGGTCGTAGCCGTTGCTGACCACCACCACGTGCCGGTCACGCATCTCCACCTGGATCTCGGGCACACCGACGCCGTCCAGCAGCAGCGAGCTCTCCCGGCGGATGAACTCGATGGTGTTGCCGGAGAACGCCTCCAGCTGGTCGACCAGGCCGGTCTTGGCCTCGACCATCAGGTCGGCCACCGACTCCTGGCTCTGCTCGGAGCCCTGCGCCAGCTCCTTCTCGCCGGCGTAGAGCGAGCCCTCGTTCAGGCGCAGCTTGGCGCCGTCCTTGACCCGCCGGAACACCTCGCCGCCCACGCTGTCCACCAGCGGGATGCCCGCCCCCACCAGCACCTCGGGCCCGAGGTTGGGGTAGCGGCCAGAGATGGAGGGCGCGGCGTTGACCACCCCGGCGACCTCGGCGTTGACCAGCGCGTCAGCGGTGGCCCGGTCCAGGTCCATCTCGTCGAGGACGGCGATGTCACCCGGTCCGATCCGACGCAGCAGCCGCGGGGTGTTTCGGTCGATCCTGGCCACTCCTTCGACGCCCGGTAGGACCTCCTGGGAGCGACTGAGCAGGCCGGTGATCTTCATGACCTTGATGATGACTGGCCACTATGGCCTGCCGGTGGAGGCGCGCCGCAGCGGCAGGCCCCGCCCGACCGGCGGTTCTCAGGCGTCGCGGGCCGCGGCCGCGGTGGCCAGCAGCTCCTCCGCGTGTGCCTTGCCGGTCTCGGTGTCCTCAAGCCCGGCAAGCATTCTCGCCAGCTCGGCCACCCGCTCCGGCTGGTCGAGGGTGCGCACTCCGCTGACGGTGACGGTGCCGCCCCTGGTCAGCTTGTCCACCACCAGGTGCCGGTCGGCGAAGGCGGCCACCTGCGGCAGGTGGGTCACCACGATCACCTGGTGGGTGCGGGCCAGGCGGGCCAGCCGCTTGCCCACCTCCACCGCGGCGCGGCCACCGACGCCGGCGTCCACCTCGTCGAAGACCAGGGTGGCGGTGGTGTCGGCCTTGGCCAGCACCACCTCCAGGGCCAGCATCACCCGGGAGAGCTCGCCGCCGGAGGCGCTGCGCCCGATGGGCAGCGCGGGGGCGCCCTGGTGGGCGGCCAGCCGCAGCTCCACCTCGTCCACGCCCGAGTCCCCGGCGTGCACCCGGGCCCCGTCCACCACCAGCGCGGCCGGGTCGTTGTCGGCGGCGGGGCGCACCCCGACGTGCACGTGCAGCTCGGCCTGACCCATGGCCAGCCCGGTGAGCTCGGTGGAGACCGCCTTGGCCAGCTTGGTGGCGGCCTTGCGGCGGGCGGCGCTGAGCTTGGCCGCCGCAGCGGTCACCTCCGCGGCCAGCTCGTCGCGGCGCCGCGCCAGCTCGGTGAGGGTGTCCTCGGAGACGTCCACCTCCGACAGCCGCCGGGTGGCCTGCTCGGCCCACTCCAGCACCCCGTCCACGTCGGCGGCGTACTTGCGGGTGAGCGCCTTGAGCTGGGCCTGGCGGGTGAGCACCGTGTCCAGCTCGCCGGGGTCGGCGGGCAGCTCGGCCAGGTAGGCGCTGAGCTCGCCGCCGATGTCGGTGAGCACGGCCTGCACCGCGTCCAGCCGCTGCGCCTGGGCCTGCAGCACCTCGTCCTCGCACGCGGCCATCCGGGCGCGGGCCTGCCCGATCAGCCCCAGGGCACCGCCGGACTCGCCGTCGTCGCTGCCCATCAGTGCCGCCTGCGCGTCGGCCGAGCCCTCCCGGAGCACGTCCAGGTCGCCCAGGCGGCGCACCGCGCGGCTGAGCTCGACGTCCTCGCCGGGGCTGGGCGCGACGTCGGCGATCTCGGCCAGGCCCATCCGCAGCTGGTCGGCCTCGCGGGCGAGCTCGCGGGAGCGGCTGGTGCGCTCGGCCAGCTCGCTGCTCACCTGCAGCCACTCGGTGCGCAGCGCCCGGTAGGTCTTGAGCAGCGGTGCCACCGTGCTCTCCGCCGATCGGTCCAGGGCGGCGCGCTGCTGGTCGCTGCGCTGCAGCCGCAGCTGGTCGTTCTGCCCGTGCACCGCCAGCAGCGGCTCGGTGAAGGAGCTGAGCACCCCGGCGGGCACGCTGCGCCCGCCGAGGTGGGCGCGGGAGCGGCCGTCGGCACTGACCGTGCGCACCGCGATCACGCTGCCGTCGTCGTCGGAGTCGGCCCCGGCGCCCTCGGCGACCTCGGCGGCAGCGGCTCCGGCGGCCTCGGTGAGCAGGAAGCGGCCCTCCACCACCGCCTTGGGCGTGTCGGTGCGCACCCGGGAGGGATCGGCGCGGGCACCGCTGAGCAGGTGCAACCCGGTGACCACCATCGTCTTGCCGGCCCCGGTCTCACCGGTGAGCACCGTCAACCCCGGGTGCAGCTCCACGCTGGCCTCGGCGATGACGCCAAGGCCCTGGATACGCATCTCCGCCAGCACGCGCCCACCCTAGCCCGCGGCACCGACAGCTCAGCCCTGGTGACGTCCGCGCCAGCTCTGCACCGGCAGGCTGAACTTGTGCACCAGGCGGTCGGTGAACGAGGCGTCGTCGAAGCGGACCAGCCGCAGCGGGCGCTCGCCGCGCACCACCTCCACCCGCGCACCGGCGGGCAGCGGCAGGATGCGGCGGCTGTCGAAGCACAGCACCGCGGGCGGACCGCCGGCGTCCACCTCCAGGGCCACCACCGAGGTGGGGCTGACCACCAGCGGCCGGGCGAACAGGGCGTGGGCGTTGCTGGGCACCACCAGCAGCGCCTCCACGTCCGGCCACATCACCGGGCCGCCGGCGGAGAAGGCGTAGGCGGTGGAGCCGGTGGGGGTGGAGAAGAGCACGCCGTCGCAGCCGAAGCCGGACACCGGACGGTCGTCCACCTCCAGGACCACGTCCAGGATGCCGCCGCGGGTGGTCTTCTCCACGCTGGCCTCGTTCAGCGCCCAGCTGCGGCTGACCACGACGCCCTCCACGATGACGGCGGCGTCGAGGGTCATCCGCTCCTCCACGCGGTAGCTGCGGGAGACCACCGCGTCCAGCGCGGTCTCCAGGTCGTCGGGGTCGGCCTCGGCGAGGAAGCCGACGCGGCCGAGGTTGATGCCCAGCACGGGCACGCCCACCGACCGGGCCAGCTCCGCGGCGCGCAGGATGGTGCCGTCACCGCCGAGCACCAGCACCAGCTCCACCCCGGCGGCGGCGGTCTCCCCCGCGGCGACGGCGTGGGCGCCGAGCACGCTGGGCAGCGCCAGGTCCTCGGTCTCCTCCACCAGCACGCGGATGTGGATGCCGGCCTCGGTCAGCCGGGCTGCCACCCGTTCGGCGGGGCCGGTGGTCTCGGCGCGGCCGGTGTGCACCACCAGCAGCACCTCGCGCTCCGCGGCCGGCTCCGGCCGCAGCTGCGCGGCACCCTCCACCGTCCGCACCGCCGAGGTGCTCGCTGGGGAGGTGCTCACTGGGGGCCTGCCGCTACAGCCTGTCGCACCATGGTTTCCACCGCGTCAGTATCGACGGTGGTGGCAGCATCGGTGCAAGCGGCATGCAACCACAGGAAGAACTCCACGTTTCCCGACGGCCCGGGCAGGGGGCTGGCCACCACTCCCTTGGTCTGCAGCCCGAGGCCGGCGGCCGTGCGCGCCACGTCCAGCACCGCCTCGGTGCGCAGCTCAGGGTCGCGCACCACCCCACCGGCACCCACCCGGTCCTTGCCCACCTCGAACTGGGGCTTGACCATGGGCAGCAGGTCAGCGCCGGGGTGCACGCAGGCGACCAGCGCGGGCAGCACCAGCTTGAGCGAGATGAAGGACAGGTCAGCCACCACCAGGTCCACGCCGCCGCCGATCTGGTCGGGGGTGAGGCTGCGGACGTTGGTCCGGTCGTGCACGTGCACGCGGTCGTCGCTCTGCAGCCGCCACACCAGCTGGCCGTAACCGACGTCGACGGCGACCACCTCGCGGGCGCCGCGCTGCAGCAGCACGTCGGTGAACCCCCCGGTGGAGGCCCCGGCGTCCAGGCAGCGGCGACCCTCGATGGTCAAGCCGGCGGGGGTGAACGCCTCCAGCGCACCGAGCAGCTTGTGCGCACCACGGGAGGCCCACTGCTGCTCGTCGGCCACCTCGGTGACCAGCAGCGGGGTGCCCGCCTCCACGGCGGTGGCGGGCTTGGTGGCCACGGTGCCGGAGATGCGGACCCGGCCGGCGTTGATCAGCTCCACCGCGTGCTCGCGGGAGCGGGCCAGACCGCGCCGTACCAGTTCGGCGTCCACTCGGGCGCGCCGGGCCACGTCAGGCCTTGTCGATCGTGGCGAGGGCGGCGGCGAGGCGCTGGTGCAAAGCCTCCAGCTCGTGCAGCTGCGCCGCCGCGGGCGAGGAATCCTCGGGTGCGTGCGGCCCGTCCGGGCGAGGCTGGGAGGCGAGCACCGCATCCACGTCCGCCGTGATGGCTGCGGGGTCTACCCGGCTCGGACCGGGGCGTGGAGCCGTGCTGTTCACCGCGTCCACGCTATCGGATGGCTCTGACCGCCGACGGGCTAGGCGGTGGTGACGCCCCACGCTCGCAGCGCTGCCTCGGCGCCGGCTCCCTCGGCAGTGACGGTGACGACCGCGCCACCCTGCCAGGCCACCGGGCACGCCGCGCGGAGCCCGTCCCAGGGGTCAGCATCGGGGTCGTCGCAGGCCACGACGAGGGAGTCGCCCTCGAGGCGGGCAGCCCAGCCGTCGACCGGGCCGACGGCCGCGTCGGTGGCCGGACGGTCCAGCGCGGACAGGTCACCGGCGAGGTAGTCCGGGCGTTCCGTGGCGTCGGCGCGCAGCACGTCCAGCGCGGTGCTCACCCCGGTCATCACCAGCAGGGTGGGCAGCTCGGCGGCGCGCCCGCCGGCGATGTCGGTGTCCAGCCGGTCGCCGATCACCAGGGGGTGCTGGGCACGGGCACGTGCCACCGCGTCGCGCATGATCGGCGGGGCAGGCTTGCCCGCCACCTGGGGCTCGGTGTCGGTGGCCGAGCGCAGCACCGCGACCATCGAGCCGTTGCCGGGCAGCAGGCCGCGGTCGGAGGGCAGCGTGGGGTCGAGGTTGGCAGCCACCCACACCGCGCCGCCCCGGATGGCCAGCGCCGCCTCGGCCAGGATCGGCCAGGCGGTCTCCGGGGAGTGCCCTTGCACCACGGCTGCGGGGCCGGCGGCCAGCTCGCGCACGGGTACCAACCCCCGCTCGCGGATCTCCGCGGCCAGTGCCTCGGTGCCCACCACCAGCACGGCGGCACCGGCGGGCAGCTGCTCGGCGAGCAGACCGGCCGAGGCCTGCGCGCTGGTCACCACGTCGGCGTCCTCGGCGGGCAGGCCCAGCTCGCGCAGGTGCTCAGCCACGTCGCCCGGGGCCCGGCTGGCGTTGTTGGTGACGTAGAGGACTCGCTGCTCGCTCTTGCTCAGCGCGTCCACCGCGCCGGGAATGGCGGTGGGACCGGCGTAGACCGTGCCGTCCAGGTCGACCAGCAGGGCGTCGAAACCCGACCGCAGGGTGCTCACTGGTCCTCGTCCCCCTCCAGGTCCCCGATCTTCTCGCCGGATCCGGCGCCCTCGCCGCCCGCGCCCAGCGCAGCAGCGCGGTCCTCGGCATCGGTCTCGCCGTCCTCGTCCGCGGTGGCCGCCTGCATGAACCAGCGGATGGCGTCGTCGGTGCGACCGGCAGCCAGCAACGCGTCGGCGTAGGCGTAGAACAACCGCGCTGCTGCCG
Source organism: Rhodococcus sp. X156 (assembly GCF_004006015.1). Taxonomy (NCBI): domain Bacteria; kingdom Bacillati; phylum Actinomycetota; class Actinomycetes; order Mycobacteriales; family Nocardiaceae; genus Rhodococcus; species Rhodococcus sp. X156. The sequence goes on from NZ_CP034766.1 coordinate 2,707,258, forward strand.
AACCCGTGCGGGTGGGATCAAGCTCCGGGGTCTGCAGCATCACCACCGCGGCGTCGAGCTGACCCAGGTCACGACGGGCACCGGCGGCCACGATGCGCAGCTCCTCGGCGGCCTCCCCAGTCAGCTGACGGGCCTCGTCGGAGCGGGCCAGCTCCAGTGCACGCTCGGGCCGCCCCAGGGCACGCTCGCAGTCGGCGAGGACGGCAACCAGGCCGGGACCGCCAGCCATGCGTCGGGCAGCGCGCAGCTCGGCGATCGCCTCGGCCCACTCCCCCGCGTGGTACGCGGCGATGCCGGCGGCCTCCCGCACCACGGCCACGCGGCCGGCCCGGCCGCGCGCGGCACGGGCGTGCAGCAGGGCTCGCTCGGGATCCTCGTCCACGAGCGTGCCTGCCATCACCAGGTGCATGGCGACCTTTTCCGCGTTGGACTTGTCCAGGCTGAGCAGGTCGCGGCGCACGTCGGGGTCGAGCAGCTTCACGTCGACGTCCTCGGGCAGCGGAGGCTCGGGGGGACGGGGGGTGCGGCGCTCGTCGGAGCCCGATCCCGGGCGTGGACGGGCGCCCCGGTCGTGGCGGGCGCCGCCTGAACCGGTGGGCCGGCCGGACGTGGACCGGTCACGACCTCCCCGCGGGCCGTCGAACGAGCGGCGTCCCGAGCTGTCGGGCGTGTTTCCCACGAGGGATTCCTTCCTGACTGTGAAACATGCGCTGTGCAGATGAGGGTCGTGAACGCACGAAAGGGGACCCCGGTTATGGGGTCCCCTTTCGTGGTGGTGCAAATGATGTTCGGCGGCGTCCTACTCTCCCACACCCTGTCGGGTGCAGTACCATCGGCGCTGGAGGGCTTAGCTTCCGGGTTCGGGATGGGACCGGGCGTTTCCCCTCCGCTATGACCGCCGTAACTCTGTGAAACAGCCACCTCGACCAACCCCGCCAAGTTGGGGTTGGGTGGTGTGTTGTCTCAGATACCGCACAGTGGACGCGTAGCATTTTTGTGGTAAGTCCTCGGCCTATTAGTACCAGTCACCTGCACACCTTGCGGTGCTTCCAGTTCTGGCCTATCAACCCAGTGGTCTGCTGGGGGCCTTACCCCCTCAAGGGGGTGGGAAACCTCATCTTGGAACGAGCTTCCCGCTTAGATGCTTTCAGCGGTTATCCCTTCCGAACGTAGCTAACCAGCCGTGCCCCTGGCGGGACAACTGGCACACCAGAGGTTCGTCCGTCCCGGTCCTCTCGTACTAGGGACAGCTTTCCTCAAGTTTCCTGCGCGCGCGGCGGATAGGGACCGAACTGTCTCACGACGTTCTAAACCCAGCTCGCGTGCCGCTTTAATGGGCGAACAGCCCAACCCTTGGGACCTACTCCAGCCCCAGGATGCGACGAGCCGACATCGAGGTGCCAAACCATCCCGTCGATATGGACTCTTGGGGAAGATCAGCCTGTTATCCCCGGGGTACCTTTTATCCGTTGAGCGACACCGCTTCCACTTGCCGGTGCCGGATCACTAGTCCCGACTTTCGTCCCTGCTCGACCTGTCAGTCTCACAGTCAAGCTCCCTTGTGCACTTGCACTCAACACCTGATTGCCAACCAGGCTGAGGGAACCTTTGGGCGCCTCCGTTACATTTTGGGAGGCAACCGCCCCAGTTAAACTACCCACCAGGCACTGTCCCTGATCCGGATCACGGACCGAGGTTAGACATCCAATTCGATCAGAGTGGTATTTCAACGATGACTCCACAACCACTGGCGTGGCCGCTTCACAGTCTCCCACCTATCCTACACAAACCGAACCGAACACCAATACCAAGCTGTAGTGAAGGTCCCGGGGTCTTTCCGTCCTGCCGCGCGTAACGAGCATCTTTACTCGTAGTGCAATTTCGCCGAGTCTATGGTTGAGACAGCTGGGAAGTCGTTACGCCATTCGTGCAGGTCGGAACTTACCCGACAAGGAATTTCGCTACCTTAGGATGGTTATAGTTACCACCGCCGTTTACTGGGGCTTAAATTCTCAGCTTCACCACCGAAGTGGTTGACCGGTCCTCTTAACCTTCCAGCACCGGGCAGGCGTCAGTCCGTATACATCGTCTTACGACTTCGCACGGACCTGTGTTTTTAGTAAACAGTCGCTTCCCACTGGTCTCTGCGGCCACACCACGCTCCCACCGAGAAAGTGTTCACGTGTCATGGCCCCCCTTCTCCCGAAGTTACGGGGGCATTTTGCCGAGTTCCTTAACCATAGTTATCTCGATCGCCTTAGTATTCTCTACCTGACCACCTGTGTCGGTTTGGGGTACGGGCCGTGTGAGAGCTCGCTAGAGGCTTTTCTCGGCAGCATAGGATCACCACATTCACCTCAATCGGCTATGCATCAAGTCTCAGGATGTGTGTGCCCCGGATTTACCTAGGACACTCCCTACACTCTTACACCAGTACTACCACTCACTGGCGCGGCTACCTTCCTGCGTCACCCCATCGCTTGGCTACTACCAGATCGGGTCCCGCGCTCCACGATCCCCGCAACCCCCCTAAGGGAGCGCTAAAGACCGCTTCGGGCGGTTAGCATCACTGGATTCACCATGGGCGCGCTCACACGGGTACGGGAATATCAACCCGTTGTCCATCGACTACGCCTGTCGGCCTCGCCTTAGGTCCCGACTCACCCTGGGCGGATTAACCTGCCCCAGGAACCCTTGGTCATTCGGCGGGGGAGTTTCTCACTCCCCTTTCGCTACTCATGCCTGCATTCTCACTCGTGTGGCCTCCACCCCTGGATCACTCCGGAGCTTCCCTGGCCACACGACGCTCCCCTACCCATCCACACGACTGCACAACACCCCATGAGGTGAAGTGAATCTATTGTGCGAATGCCACGGCTTCGGCGGTGTGCTTGAGCCCCGCTACATTGTCGGCGCAGGATCACTTGACCAGTGAGCTATTACGCACTCTTTCAAGGGTGGCTGCTTCTAAGCCAACCTCCTGGTTGTCTTCGCGATCCCACATCCTTTCCCACTTAGCACACGCTTAGGGGCCTTAGCCGGTGATCTGGGCTGTTTCCCTCTCGACTACGAACCTTATCGCCCGCAGTCTCACTGCCGCGCTCTCACTCACCGGCATTCGGAGTTTGGTTGATTTCGATAAGCTTGTTGGCCCTCTAGACCATCCAGTAGCTCTACCTCCGGTGAGAAACACGCGACGCTGCACCTAAATGCATTTCGGGGAGAACCAGCTATCACGGAGTTTGATTGGCCTTTCACCCCTACCCACAGCTCATCCCCTCAGTTTTCAACCTAAGTGGGTTCGGGCCTCCACGACGTCTTACCGTCGCTTCACCCTGGCCATGGGTAGATCACTCCGCTTCGGGTCTAGAGCATGCGACTGTATCGCCCTATTCGGACTCGCTTTCGCTACGGCTTCCCCTCGACGGGTTAACCTCGCCACACACCACTAACTCGCAGGCTCATTCTTCAAAAGGCACGCTGTCACAGGCAACACACCAAAGTGTTCACCCGCTCCAACGGATTGTAAGCGCACGGTTTCAGGTACTATTTCACTCCCCTCCCGGGGTACTTTTCACCTTTCCCTCACGGTACTAGTCCGCTATCGGTCACCAGGGAGTATTCAGGCTTATCGGGTGGTCCCGACAGATTCACAGCGAATTTCACGGGCTCGCTGCTACTTGGGTATTCATCAAGGGAGGTGACAGGTTTTCACGTACGGGAGTCTCACCCTCTACGCCGCGCCGTTCCAGACGACTTCCGCTAACCACATCACTTTCTTACTCCCCGCCAACATGACAGTGTCGACAAGACAAACCCCACAACCCCACAAGTGCAACGCCTGTCAGCTATCACACACCCATGGTTTGGCCTCATCCGCTTTCGCTCGCCACTACTCACGGAATCACTGTTGTTTTCTCTTCCTGTGGGTACTGAGATGTTTCACTTCCCCACGTTCCCTCCACACGCCCTATATATTCAGGCGTGGGTGACCCCACATCACTGGGGCCGGGTTTCCCCATTCGGAAATCCTCGGATCACAGCTCGGTTGACAGCTCCCCGAGGCTTATCGCAGCCTCCTACGTCCTTCATCGGCTCCTGGTGCCAAGGCATCCACCGTGCGCCCTTAAAAACTTGGCCACAAAGATGCTCGCGTCCACTGTGCAGTTCTCAAACAACACACGACAACCACCACGTACCTGTGCCACCAACACCCCCGAAGGAGCTGATGTGAGCACCGTGATGACTTCGCGACCAAGAAAACCCGCTCACGCGTGTTCTCTCAGGACCCAACAGTGCACCGATTTGACCCCGCACCCACCACTGAGGGTGTGTGCGGCATCCGAAGTGTCAGCGTTCCACCCTTGAGCAAACCCCGCGCCACACGCATGGTGACGACCGGGGCCACGACCACCCACACCCGAAGGCGACAGGTGGTGCTGTGAGCTCCTTAGAAAGGAGGTGATCCAGCCGCACCTTCCGGTACGGCTACCTTGTTACGACTTCGTCCCAATCGCCGATCCCACCTTCGACAGCTCCCTCCCACAAGGGGTTGGGCCACTGGCTTCGGGTGTTACCGACTTTCGTGACGTGACGGGCGGTGTGTACAAGGCCCGGGAACGTATTCACCGCAGCGTTGCTGATCTGCGATTACTAGCGACTCCGACTTCACGGGGTCGAGTTGCAGACCCCGATCCGAACTGAGACCGGCTTTAAGGGATTCGCTCCACCTCGCGGCTTAGCAGCCCTCTGTACCGGCCATTGTAGCATGTGTGAAGCCCTGGACATAAGGGGCATGATGACTTGACGTCGTCCCCACCTTCCTCCGAGTTGACCCCGGCAGTCTCTTACGAGTCCCCACCATTACGTGCTGGCAACATAAGACAAGGGTTGCGCTCGTTGCGGGACTTAACCCAACATCTCACGACACGAGCTGACGACAGCCATGCACCACCTGTACACCGACCTTGCGGGGCACCTATCTCTAGGTGTTTCCAGTGTATGTCAAACCCAGGTAAGGTTCTTCGCGTTGCATCGAATTAATCCACATGCTCCGCCGCTTGTGCGGGCCCCCGTCAATTCCTTTGAGTTTTAGCCTTGCGGCCGTACTCCCCAGGCGGGGCGCTTAATGCGTTAGCTACGGCACGGATCCCGTGGAAGGAAACCCACACCTAGCGCCCACCGTTTACGGCATGGACTACCAGGGTATCTAATCCTGTTTGCTACCCATGCTTTCGCTCCTCAGCGTCAGTATTTGCCCAGAGACCCGCCTTCGCCACCGGTGTTCCTCCTGATATCTGCGCATTTCACCGCTACACCAGGAATTCCAGTCTCCCCTGCAATACTCAAGTCTGCCCGTATCGCCTGCAAGCTCATGGTTGAGCCATGAGTTTTCACAGACGACGCGACAAACCGCCTACGAGCTCTTTACGCCCAGTAATTCCGGACAACGCTTGCACCCTACGTATTACCGCGGCTGCTGGCACGTAGTTGGCCGGTGCTTCTTCTCCTGCTACCGTCACTTTCGCTTCGTCACAGGTGAAAGAGGTTTACAACCCGAAGGCCGTCATCCCTCACGCGGCGTCGCTGCATCAGGCTTCCGCCCATTGTGCAATATTCCCCACTGCTGCCTCCCGTAGGAGTCTGGGCCGTGTCTCAGTCCCAGTGTGGCCGGTCGCCCTCTCAGGCCGGCTACCCGTCGTCGCCTTGGTAGGCCATTACCCCACCAACAAGCTGATAGGCCGCGGGTCCATCCTTCACCACTAAACGCTTTCCACCCCCCACCATGCAGCAGGAGGTCATATCCGGTATTAGACCTCGTTTCCAAGGCTTATCCCAGAGTGAAGGGCAGGTCACCCACGTGTTACTCACCCGTTCGCCGCTCGTGTACCCCGAAGGGCCTTACCGCTCGACTTGCATGTGTTAAGCACGCCGCCAGCGTTCGTCCTGAGCCAGGATCAAACTCTCCGTAAGTTTCCATACAGAAACAATGATCCAGCAAATTCAAAACTCACTGACACCCCAACAAACACAACCCGAAGGTCACGAATGAAGGAGCCAAAACAAAATAAATTGGCACTGACATTCATCGGCACACTGTTGAGTTCTCAAAGAACACACGCTCACCTGCTCCGCCAAGCTGTTCGCTTGACCTCGCCGGGGCAACCACTCTAGGTTACCAGGACCACCCCGGGGGGTGCAACTCGGTCCCGATCGAGATGATCAGATCCGGTTGAGGCAACCGTTCTAGCCTACCCGAACCGCCTGGCCTAGTGCAACCTGGCCGATCCGGGCCCCCCGGTCGTCCTCGTCCGGCCGTGACTGCACCAGATGATTTCTTGCGGGGGTGGCACCTACGTCGATGGGACAGGATCTGGGCCGTGGCCCGGAGCTTGTCGCTCTGTCGTGCGGTGCATGGAGAAAACTACGCGGCCCGCCGGGCCCCAGTCAAATCTGCTGGTCAGGGGCCCGGCGGGGGTTTACTCCGCGTTCTGCGCCGCCAGGACCACGTCCACGATCTGGTCCATGATCTCGGTCATCGCGTAGTCCTTCGGTGTGAATACCTGAGTAACGCCCTTGGCGCGCAGGATCTTTGCGTCCTCCGGCGGGATGATGCCACCCACCACCACAGGGATGTCCCCTGCTCCGGCAGCGGCGAGGCCGTCCACCACGGCGGGCACGACCTCCAGGTGTGAGCCCGACAACACGGACAGTCCGACCACGTGCACCCCCTCCTGCACCGCGGCCGCGACGATCTGGGCGGGGGTCAGTCGGATGCCCTGGTAGATCACCTCGAAGCCGCAGTCGCGGGCGCGCACCGCGATCTGCTCGGCGCCGTTGGAGTGCCCGTCCAGGCCCGGCTTGCCCACCAGCATGCGCAGGCGGCCACCGACGATGTCCTCGGCGGCCTTCACGTGCTCGCGCACCTTGGCGATCTCCGCACCGGCCTCACCGCCGGTGGAGGCCGCGGCGACTCCCGTGGGAGCGCGGTACTCACCGAAGACCTCGCGCAGCGCGCCGGCCCACTCCCCCGTGGTGACCCCGGCCCGGGCGCAGGCCATGCTCGCCGGCATCAGGTTGTCCCCGGTCTTGGCGGTGTCCCGCAGGGACTGCAGGGCTGCCTCCACCTCCTCGGCGTCACGGGAGCTCTTCCACTCCTGCAGCGCGGTGACTGCGGCCGCCTCGACGGCGGGGTCGACCACCTCGATTGCGCCGGCACCCTCGGCCTGCAGGGGGCTCGGCTCGGTGCCCTGGAACTTGTTCACACCCACCACGACGTCGTCCCCGGTCTCCATGCGCCGGCGGTGCTCCGCCAGGGACGAGACCAGCTCGGACTTCATGTAGCCGCTCTCTACGGCCGCGACCGCGCCGCCCATCTCCTGCACCTTGTCGATCTCGGCCCGGGCGCCCTGGACGATGTCGGCAACCGCCGCCTCGATCACGTGGCTGCCGGCGAAGATGTCCTCGTACTCCAGCAGGTCGGTCTCGTAGGCGAGCACCTGCTGCATGCGCAGGGCCCACTGCTGGTCCCAGGGGCGCGGCAGCCCCAGCGCCTCGTTCCAGGCCGGCAGCTGCACGGCGCGGGCCCGCGCGTCACGCGACATCGTCACGGCGAGCATCTCCAGCACGATGCGCTGGATGTTGTTCTCCGGCTGCGCCTCGGTGAGCCCGAGGGAGTTCACCTGCACCCCGTAGCGGAAGCGACGCTGCTTGGCGTCGGTGACCCCGTAGCGCTCGGCCACCAGCTCCTGCCACAGCTGGCCGAAGGCGCGCATCTTGCACATCTCCTCGACGAAGCGCAGCCCGGCGTTGACGAAGAAGGAGATGCGCCCGACCACCTCGCCGAACCGCTCCTCCGGCACCTGCCCGGAGTCGCGCACCGAGTCGAGCACGGCGATCGCGGTGCACAGCGCGTAGGCCACCTCCTGCACCGGCGTGGCGCCCGCCTCCTGCAGGTGGTAGCTGCAGATGTTGATCGGGTTCCACTTGGGGATGGTGGTGACGGTGTAGGCCACCATGTCGGTGATCAGCCGCAGGCTCGGCTCCGGGGGGAAGACGTACGTCCCGCGGGAGAGGTACTCCTTGATGATGTCGTTCTGCGTGGTCCCGGCGAGCTTGCTGAGCACCTCGTCGCGATCGAGCCCCTCCGCCTCGGCCTGCTCCTCCGCGACCACCTGGTACAGCGCCAGCAGCCACATGGCCGGGGCGTTGATGGTCATGGAGGTGTTGGCCGTCGCCAGCGGGATGTCCTGGAACAGGGTGCGCATGTCCCCCAGGTGGCTCACCGGCACCCCCACCTTGCCGACCTCACCCTTGGCGAGCTCGTCGTCGGGGTCGTAGCCGGTCTGGGTGGGCAGGTCGAAGGCCACCGAGAGGCCGGTCTGACCCTTCTCCAGGTTGCGCCGGTAGAGCGCGTTGGATGCGGTGGCCGAGGAGTGACCGGCATAGGTGCGCATCACCCAGGGTCGATCACGTTCTCGGTCGCTGGGATAGGGCACGGCAAACCTCCGCGTTGGCTGGGGACCTCAAGGGCCCGTCCGGCATAGGTGTCCATCAGACGTAACACCTAAGCCTACTGGCCAGTAGCGTTGCCGAGACAGCACGGGCGGTCTGCTCAGCCCCCAGGTCGTCGCGGCGCCCGCGACGACGGGAGATCAGTCGTGCACGCGCTCGATCTGCGCGCCGAGCTGCTGCAGCTGCTCCACGAACATCGGGTAGCCGCGGTCGATGTGGAACACGTCCCACACCAGCGTCTCGCCCTCGGCGCACAGGGCCGCCAGCACCAGGGCCGCACCGGCCCGGATGTCCGACGCCCACACCGGCGCGCTGGACAGTCGCTCCACGCCACGGACCACCGCGTGGTGGCCGTCGGTACGTGCGTCTGCGCCGAGCCGCACCATCTCCTCCACGAAGCGGAACCGCGCCTCGAAGACGTTCTCGGTGATCATGGAGGTGCCCTCGGCCACTGCGGCGAGGCCGATGGCCATCGGCTGCAGGTCGGTGGGGAAGCCGGGGAAGGGCAGCGTCACGAAGTCCACGGCGCGGGGCCGGTCCTGCTGCAACACCCGGAACCCGTCCGGGCTCTCCTCCACCACGGCGCCGGCGTTCTTCAGCTTCTCCAGCACCAGGTGCAGGTGCGCGGGATCGATGCCGGTCACCGTGACGTCACCGCGAGTCATCGCCGCGGCCATCCCCCACGTGGCGGCGACGATGCGGTCGCCGATCACCCGGTGCTCGGTGGGGTGCAGGGACTCGACGCCCCGCACGGTGAGCGTGGAGGTGCCAGCGCCGGAGACGTCGGCACCCATCTGGTTGAGCATGTCGCACAGGTCGACGATGTCGGGCTCGCGGGCGGCGTTGCCGATGGTGGTCTCCCCCTTGGCCAGCACCGCCGCCATGAGGATGTTCTCGGTGGCGCCCACCGACGGGTAGTCGAGCACCATCTCGGCGCCGTGCAGGTTCTCCGCCTCGGCCACCACGCAGCCGTGCGCGATGGCGCTCTCCGCCCCCAGCATCCGCAGCCCGGCCTGGTGCATGTCCAACGGGCGCGAGCCGATGGCGTCGCCGCCGGGCAGGGCCACCACCGCGCGGCGACAGCGCGCCACCAGCGGACCGAGCACGCAGACCGACGCCCGCAGGCGGCCCATCGCGGGAAAGTCCGCGTGGTGGCTCAGCTCGGCGGGAGTGGTGATCCGGGCGACGTCGCCGACCAGCTCGACCGTGCAGCCGAGTCCCCGCAGCACCTCCGCCATCAGGGGCACGTCGAGGATGTCGGGACAGTTGGTGATGGTGGTGGTGCCTTCAGCCAGCAGCGCAGCAGCCATCAGCTTCAGGACGCTGTTCTTTGCACCGCTCACGGTGATCTCGCCGGCCAGGCGCCCTCCACCGGACACCCGGAAATGCTCGCTCACAGGCGGTCACCCTAGCCGCTGCCGCCGGTGGGCATGAGGCCGGCTGCACTCGCGGTACCGTTCGCCCATGGCTGTGCACCTCACTCGCATCTACACACGCACCGGAGACGACGGGACCTCAGGCCTCAGCGACTTCTCCCGGGTCTCCAAGTGCGACCCCCGGCTGGTCGCCTACGCGGACACCGACGAGACCAACGCGGCGATCGGCGTGGTCCTCGCGCTGGCGCCGCCGCCCCAGGAGATCGTGGAGGTGCTGCGCCAGATCCAGAACGACCTCTTCGACGCCGGCGCCGACCTGTCCACGCCGGTGGTGGACAACCCCCAGTACCCGCCGCTGCGCATCACGCAGGCCTACATCGACCGGCTCGAGCGCTGGTGCGACCAGTACAACGCCCAGCTCGAGCCGCTGAGCTCCTTCATCCTCCCCGGGGGCACGCCGACCGCGGCGCTGCTGCACACCGCCCGGGTGGTCTCCCGGCGCGCCGAGCGCAGCGCGTGGGCCCAGGTGAACGCCTCGCCCGAGGACACCAGCAAGCTCCCCGCCACCTACCTCAACCGGCTGTCGGACCTGCTGTTCATCCTCTGCCGGCTGGCGAACCCGGACGGCGACGTCCTCTGGGAGCCCGGCGCCGGTCGCTGACCCGGCAGCTCGGAGCAACGTCCGCACAACGACAGAAGACGCCGCCGGCGCCAGGTTCGCGAACCTGGCGCCGGCGGCGTCTGTTGTCTGTCTGGTGCAGCCGTTGGCTCAGCACCGACGACCGTCTCAGTGCCTGCGCACCCGGCGGGCCCGCCCCGGGGGGCTGGACTCCACCCACGAGAGGAAGGCGGTGAGCTGGCCTCCGGTGAGCGCCAGCTCGGTCTCCTGCTCCCCGTCAGTCACGTGCAGCACCACTGTGCCGGTGGGGACCACGTCGCCCTCCGAGGCATCGGCGTCGCGACGCCCGAGGACCTCGATGCCGCAGCGCTGCAGCCTGCGGTCCGGACCGGGCCGCAGGCTGGAGACGCGGAAGAGGACCAAGTCCTCCTCCTGGTAACGCATGACCCCGTGGCGCCACCCCTTGCCGCGACCGGCGGGCAGCGCCCGGGCCACGATCTGGGTGCCACCCCGACGGAGCAGCTGCACGCGGTGGCCGGCAAAGAGCAGCACCGCCACGAGCAGGCCTATGACAGCCACGGTCGCAACGGTCTGTACCAGCTCCACCGCAGACAGTCTCTAGGCCTCGCGTCGATCAGCTGCTGCGCTCGATCGCGCGGATTCGACCCCGCGCGATGAGGGCATTGGTCTCGTCCTCGGTGGCCTCGGCGCTCCAGTGGTGCAGCGCCTCCCGAGCCTCCTCGACGTCGATCTCATCGGCCATGTCCGCAGACTCGGCCAGGACCGACACCTTGGACGCGGTGACGGAGATGAATCCGCCGTGCACCGCCGCGACCACGCGGTCACCGTCAGTCGTGTTGATGATGACGATGCCGCCCTCGACGAGCTGTCCCAGCACCGGCTCGTGCCCAGGCATGATGCCCAGCTCGCCCTCGGTGGTCTGGGCGACCACCATGCTCGCCGTGCCGGACCACACGCTGCGCTCCACCGCGACGAGCTCAACCGTCATCTCAGCCATGTCGAGCTCCTCTCCGGGCCCCGGTCACTTGCCCTGGAGCTTCTTGGCGTTGGCCTCGACGTCGTCGAGGCCACCGCAGCTCACGAAGGCCTGCTCGGGCAGGTGGTCGTACTCGCCCTTGGTGACCTTGTCGAAGGCCTCGATGGTCTCCTTGAGCGGGACGTAGGAGCCGTCCTGGCCGGTGAACTGCTTCGCGACGAAGAAGTTCTGACCGAGGAAGCGCTCGATGCGACGCGCCCGGTTGACCAGGACCTTGTCCTCCTCGGCGAGCTCGTCCATGCCGAGGATGGCGATGATGTCCTGCAGCTCCTTGTAGCGCTGCAGGATGCGGATGACCTCCTGCGAGACCCGGTAGTGGTCCTCGCCGACGATCATCGGGTCGAGGATCCGCGACGTCGAGCTCAGCGGGTCCACGGCCGGGTAGATGCCCTTCTGGGTGATCGCACGCGAGAGCTCCGTGGTGGCATCCAGGTGGGCGAAGGTGGTCGCCGGCGCCGGGTCGGTGTAGTCGTCGGCGGGGACGTAGATGGCCTGCAGCGAGGTGATGGAGTTTCCTCGCGTGGAGGTGATCCGCTCCTGCAGCTCGCCCATCTCGTCGGCCAGGGTGGGCTGGTAGCCAACGGCGGAGGGCATGCGACCCAGCAGGGTCGAGACCTCGGAGCCGGCCTGGGTGAACCGGAAGATGTTGTCGATGAAGAGCAGCACGTCCTGGTTCTTCACGTCGCGGAAGTACTCCGCCATCGTGAGGGCCGACAGGGCGACGCGCATGCGCGTGCCCGGCGGCTCGTCCATCTGGCCGAAGACCAAGGCGGTCTGCTCGATGACGCCGGACTCGGTCATCTCCTCGATGAGGTCGTTGCCCTCACGGGTGCGCTCGCCGACACCGGCGAACACCGAGACGCCACCGAACTCCTGCGCGACTCGACGAATCATCTCCTGGATGAGCACGGTCTTGCCCACACCGGCACCACCGAACAGGCCGATCTTGCCGCCCTGCACGTACGGGGTGAGCAGGTCGATGACCTTGATGCCGGTCTCGAGGATCTGCGTCTTGCCCTCGAGCTGGTCGAACGCTGGGGGCTTGCGGTGGATGCCCCACTGCTCGCCGTCGCGGCCGGTGCCCGGCGCGTCGAGGCAGTCACCGAGGGCGTTGAACACGTGGCCCTTGACGACGTCGCCGACGGGAACCGAGATCGGCTTGCCGGTGTCGGTCACCTCGGCGCCACGGACCAGGCCGTCGGTGGGCTGCATGGAGATGGCGCGCACCAGGTTGTCACCGAGGTGCTGGGCCACCTCCAGGGTCAGCTTCTTGGCCACCGTCTCGAGAGTGATCTCGGCGTGCAGGGCGTTGAACAGCTCGGGGATGGCGCCACGCGGGAACTCCACGTCGACGACCGGACCGATGACGCGGACGACGCGGCCTGCCTGGTCGGAGCCAGCCTCGCTGGCAGAGTCAAGTGTGCTTGCAGCAGTCATGTCAGTCATTCTCTCAATCGTTTTCCGCGCCAGCGGACAGCGCGTTCGCGCCACCGACGATCTCGCTGATCTCCTGGGTGATCTGGGCTTGCCGCGCCTGGTTCGCCTCGCGGCTCAACGTGCGCACCAACTCGTTCGCATTGTCGGTGGCGGCCTTCATCGCGGTTCGTCGTGCTGCCGACTCCGACGCGGCGGCGTCCAGCAGTGCCGCGTAGATCCGGGTGTTCACGTACTTCGGCAGGAGCGCCTCGAGCAGAGCCTCGGGCGCCGGCTCGAAGTCGTACATGGCCTGCGGACCGCTCTCGCGCTCCTGGACCACCTCGCCCTCGGCCATGGCCGCCTCGGCCCGCGACGGGCCGGAGTCCTCAGACTCCGACTCGTCGAGGTCGTCGACGTAGGTGACCTCGAGCGGGGCGACCCGCTTGACCACCGGCGTCTGGGTGAGCATGGACTCGAAGCGGGTGTAGACGATGTGGAGCTCGTCCACACCCTCCACGTCCACCGGCTCGCCGTCGACGCCGTCGATCTGCACGGTCTCGCCGGTGCCCGCGATGAAGCGGGCCACCATCTGCTCGCCGGCACGGGCGGCGTCCTCGTAGCCCGGCTGCTGGGAGAAGCCGGTCCAGGACGCCTCGATCTCGCGGCCGCGGAAGGTGTAGAAACCCACCCCCTTCTGGCCGAGGACGTACAGCACCGGCTGCTTGCCCTCGCTGCGCAACAGCTCCTGCAGCTCCTCGGCGGCGCGCAGCACGTTGGCGTTGTAGCCACCGGCCATGCCGCGGTCGCTGGTGACGATCAGCACCGCGGCCCGCTTGGGCTCGGACCGCTCGGTCAGCAGAGGGTGGTCCAGCGATGCCGCCGCGCCCGCGAGGGCGGACAGCACCTTGGTGATCTCTTCCGCGTACGGCTTGGACGCCTGGACCCGGGCCTGGGCCTTGGTGATGCGGGAGGTAGCGATGAGCTCCTGCGCCTTGGTGATCTTCTTGGTCGAGTTGATCGACCTGATCCGCTGGCGCAGCTCGCGTAGCTGGGCAGCCATGTCAGGCGGTCACTTCCCCGCGGAGCTGGTGGCCGGCCGCTGCTTGTTGACCTTGACCTTCTCCTGGTCGACCTCGTCCGCGTCCATGGCCTCGGCCTCGGGCTCGTTGACCACGGAGGTGCCGTCCGAGGAGGTGAACTGCTGCTTGAACTCGTTCACGACCTTGACCAGGCGCTCGGCGTTGTCGTCGGAGAGGTTCTTGGTCTGCCGGATGTCGCCGAGGATGTCGTCGTCGCTGCGACGGATGTGCTCCAGCAGCTCCTTCTCGAACCGTCGGACGTCGGCGATCGGCACGGAGTCGAAGTGGCCCTCGCTGCCGAGGTAGATCACCACGATCTGCTCGTCCACCGGCACCGGGGAGTACTGCCCCTGCTTGAGCAGCTCCACCAGGCGCGCGCCACGGTCGAGCTGTGCCTTGGACGCGGCGTCGAGGTCGGAGGCGAAGGCGGAGAACGCCTCCAGCTCGCGGTACTGAGCCAGGTCCAGACGCAGCGAGCCGGACACCTTCTTCATGCCCTTGATCTGCGCGGAGCCACCGACGCGGGAGACCGAGATACCCACGTTGACGGCGGGACGCACACCCTGGTTGAAGAGGTCGGACTCCAGGAAGCACTGACCGTCGGTGATCGAGATGACGTTGGTCGGGATGTACGCCGAGACGTCACCGGCCTTGGTCTCGATGATCGGCAGCCCGGTCATGGAGCCCGCGCCCAGGTCGTCGGAGAGCTTCGCGCAACGCTCCAGCAGGCGGGAGTGCAGGTAGAAGACGTCGCCGGGGTAGGCCTCGCGGCCCGGCGGGCGACGCAGCAGCAGCGAGATGGTGCGGTAGGCCTCAGCCTGCTTGGTCAGGTCGTCGAAGACGATCAGGACGTGCTTGCCCTGGTACATCCAGTGCTGGCCGATGGCCGAGCCGGAGTAGGGAGCAAGCCACTTGAAGCCGGCGGAGTCCGACGCGGGGGCGGCGACGATGGTGGTGTACTCCATCGCGCCCGCCTCCTCGAGGGCGGTCTTGACGCCGGCGATCGTGGAGCCCTTCTGGCCGATCGCGACGTAGATGCAGCGCACCTGCTGCTCCGGGTCGCCGGTCGCCCAGGCTTCCTTCTGGTTCATGATCGCGTCGATGCAGACCGCGGTCTTGCCGGTCTTGCGGTCGCCGATGATCAGCTGGCGCTGGCCGCGGCCGATCGGCGTCATGGCGTCGATCGCCTTGATGCCGGTCTGCAGCGGCTGCTTCACAGGCTGACGCTCGAGCACGGTGGCGGCCTGCAGCTCGAGGGCGCGGTCGCCCTCGGACTCGATCTCGCCCAGGCCGTCGATCGGCTGGCCGAGGGGGTTGATGACGCGACCGAGGAAGTTGTCGCCCACGGGCACGGAGAGCACGGCGCCGGTGCGCCGGACCTCCTGGCCCTCCTCGATGCCCTCGTAGTTGCCCAGGATGACCGCGCCGATCTCGCTCGCGTCGAGGTTGAGCGCCACTCCGAGGATTCCACCAGGGAACTCCAGGAGCTCGTTGCTCATCGCCGAGGGGAGACCGCTGATGTGGGCGATACCGTCACCGGTGTCCGTCACCAGGCCGACCTCCTCGCGGGAGGCCTCCGGGGAGTAGCTCGAGGTGTAGTTCTCGATCGCACTACGAATCTCGTCGGAGGAGATCGTCAGCTCCGCCATGTCACTGTCCTGCTCTCAGTAGTCGTGCCACTGTCTCGTTGCGCTCGTTCACAAAGGTAATGCTCCGCTGCTGCGGCCGATTCAGCCAGCCAACCTGCGGCGAAGCTCGTCCACGCGGCCGGCAATGCTGCCGTCGATGACCTCGTCACCAACCTGCACGACCATGCCGCCGATGAGCTCCGGGTCGACCTCGACGTGCAAGGTGACCTCGCGGCCGTAGGTCCGACCGAGGCTGGCCGCCAGCCGCTCCTCCTGCTGAGCACTGAGTGCAACTGCAGAACGAACGTGGGCGACCGATCTCTCCCGAAGCGTCGCGGCGAGCGCGGCGAGGGAGTCGAGGCCGTCGGCCGGCTCCTCGCGGTGCCGGGCCACCAGCTGGTCCACCAAGATCTTGGTGGTGTTGGTGGCCTTGCCGGACAGCAGGTTGTCCATCAGCTCGCGCTTGCCGGCGGCATCTGCCGTCGGGTCGCCGAGCACCCGCTCCAGCGCGGGGCTGCCCGCAACGATGCGTCCGAGCCGGAACAGCTCGTCCTCCACCGCGTCGAGCTCACCAGTCTGGTGGGCGTGGCGCAGCCGCAGCTCGCGGGCGAGCAGCTGCAGCGAGTCCACCAGGTCACGCGGTGAGGACCAGCGCTGCTCGGCCGCGGCCTTGACCACGTCCAGGGCTCCGTCGCTGATCTGGTTGCCGAGCACCCTGGAGACCAGGCTGACCCGGCCGGATGCCTCGGTGGAGGCGTCGGCCAGCGCCCGCCGCAGAGCGCGCTCGCCGTCCAGGAGCCCGACGACGGCAAAGAGGTCCTTGCCTACTTGTTCGGCGTCGGCGGCCGAGGCGGGGAGGTTCTCCCGCACCGCGGCCACGGCCTCACGACTTGCGGCGTACATCAAGACTCCCGTCGCGTAGCAAGGACTCCGGCGCGGGCGCCGGCCGGGTCCGTCATCGTGACGAGCTCATCGCGTCGAGCTCGTCGAGGAAGCGGTCGACCGTGGCAGAGCGCTTGGAGTCGTCCGCGAGGGACTCCCCCACCAGGCGCTCGGCCAGGTCCACCGAGGTGCGACCCAGGTCGGAGCGCAGCTCAGCGATGATCTGCTGGCGCTGCGCGGTGAGCTGGTTGTGACCCTGCGTCACGATGCGCTCGCTCTCCTGCTGAGCCTGCACGCGCATCTCGTCGATGATCTGCTGGCCCTGTGCACGGGCGTCGTCGCGAATCCGGGCCGCCTCGCCGCGGGCCTCGGCCAGCTGCGCGTTGTAGCGGTCCAGCGCGGCCTTGGCCTCGGCCTGAGCCTGCTCGGCCTTGGCGATGCCACCCTCGATCTTCTCGGTGCGCTCCTGCAGGACAGCCTGGAAGCGGGGCAGGACGTACTTCCAGAACGCGATGCCGATGATGATGATGCAGACGGTGGACCAGACGATGTCGTAGGTCGCCGGAAGGAGCGGGTTCTGCTCCTCCGTCGTCTCCGCGGCCAGTAGTGCGATCGGCGTCATCGGAATCAGAAGATGAAGCCGGCGACGAGGCCGATCAGCGCGAGGGCCTCGGTGAAGGCGATACCGAGGAACATCGTGGTGCGCAGCTGGCCGGCCATCTCGGGCTGGCGGGCCATGCCCTCGATGGTCTTGCCGACGACGATGCCGATGCCGATGCCCGGGCCGATGGCCGCGAGGCCGTAGCCGATGGCACCGTAGCCGGTGGCCTTGGTCTCCGTCGCCTGCGCGAGGACGTCTGCAGCTTGAAGCGCGACACTCATGTGGAGTCCCGTTACCTTTCTGTTGGCCGGACCCGGTGTCGGTACCGGGTCAGGTCGTCTGGTGCCGGAGGTGCCCGGCTAGGTGGAGCAGATCAGTGTTCGGCGGCGAGCGCCAGGTCAATGTAGACCGCGGCGAGCAGCGCGAAGATGTACGCCTGCAGGAAGATCACGAGCATCTCGAAGAGCGTGAAGAGGAAGCCCATGACCAGGCTGGGAAGGCCGAAGAGCTTCAGCGCTCCGCCGCCGTCGAAGAGGAAGTAGCTGGTCGCGCCGAAGAACAGCACCAGCAGGATGTGGCCGGCCAGCATGTTGGCCAGCAGTCGCACCGTGAGGGTGAACGGACGCAGCAGGAAGGTCGAGACGAACTCGATCGGGATCACGATCAGCAGCAGCGGCTTGGGCAGGTTGGGGACGACGAGGCTGTCCTTCATGTGCCCGCCGAAGCCCTTGGCCTTGATGCCGGCGTAGTTGAACACCACGTAGGTGAGCAGCGCCAGCACCAGCGGCATGCCGATCAGCGCGTTGGTGGAGATGTTCAGCAGCGGGATGACACCGGTCGCGTTGAGCGTGAGCACGGTGAAGAAGATGACCGCGATCACCGGCAGGAACCGGCGGCCGTTCACCTTGCCGAGGATCTCGTCGGCGATCTGGATGCGGACGAAGTCCAGCGCCAGCTCACCGAAGTTCTGCACGCCCCGGGGCACGATCTGCGGCTTGCGCATCGCGATGTAGAAGAACAGGACGAGCAGCAGCGAGAACGCCACCCTGATCAGCATCAGCCGATTCATCTCGAAGGGCGTGCCGTCGAAGAGGACGGAGGATGGGTAGAAGTCGTCCAGCGACGGCGGGTGGTACTCGCCGTCGGAGGCGGCCGTGACGATGACGCTCAGCGGTCTCTCCCGTGATCGGGCGGGGAGTGTTGACCCCGGTGCCTACGGATGTGAACAAGTGCAGCCTGACTCCGTGCCCAAGATGCTGGGCGAGTCACGACCCTGGATGCGGGCCTGACCTTACCAAGTCATTGGACAGGATCGCACCAGCGGGGCTGCGGCGCTAGGCGGCGTCCTCGGAGTGGGGCGCCACGTAGGGCACGTTGGTGCTCAGCACCGCCCGCGTCTCCAGCGCCAGCACCGCGATCGCCTCGATCGCGATGACGATGACGAACGTTGGGTGGCTGTAGAACTCGAGGTCCCGCAGCACGGCGACGACGCCGATGAAGACGAGGATCTTGAGCAGGAACGATCCCAGCACCGCCGCCCCCATCACGGTGGGCTCGCTGCGGGCGGTGAGGAGCACGACAATGGCCGTGATCACGACAAATCCCCCACCCACTGCAGCGCCCAGCAGCGCGCCCCACAGGCCCTCCAGGCCCGCTATGGCGGAGGCGACGGCGGCCGCGACGACCGTCAGGACCAGCAGTCCGAGGACGCCCTGGCGCACGGCGGCGCGCAGCGCGGCCGTCGGGTCGGAGGACGTCGGGCGGGGGGTGGGGTTGTCCGTGCTCACGGCACACAGGGTACGGGGACGCCATCCCTGGGCGCACGGGCCCGACTAGCCCTCTGCGCGCCTGCGGGGGTCGCGCAGCCGCGGGATCGCCGAGCCCAGGAGGGCGACTGCCAGCCCCACCACCATCACCAGCGCCACCACCCGGACGTCGAAGATCGTGGTGGCCACCGCGCCGAAGGCGATCACCCCGGTCCAGAAGTAGATGAGCAGCACCGAGCGGCGGTGCGAGTGGCCAAGGCTCAGCAACCGGTGGTGCAGGTGCATCTTGTCCGGGGCGAACGGGCTGCGCCCGGCCCTGGTGCGGCGGACGATGGCCATCAGCAGGTCGAGCACCGGGACGAAGCTCACGGCGCCGACGACCAGCAGCGGGGTGAGCAGGGCGACCAGGTCACGGCCGCCGTAGGCGATCGGCGACACCTTGCCCGACGCGCTGGTGGACACCGCGGCGAGCATCAGCCCGATGAGCATGGAGCCGGAGTCACCCATGAAGATGCGGGCCGGCTCGAAGTTGTGCGGCAGGAACCCCAGGCACACCCCGGCGAGCACGGCGGCGATGAGCGCGGGCGGGTAGTTGCTGACGTCTCCCCCGGACCGGTCGAGCAGGCCGAGGGAGAAGGCACACATGGCCAGCGCCGCGATCAGCCCGATGCCGGCCGCGAGCCCGTCCAGGCCGTCGACGAAGTTCATCGCGTTGACCAGCAGCACCGTGACCCCCACGGTCACCAGGCCGGACTGCAGCTGGTCGAAGACCAGGATGTTGTTGCCCGCGCCGAGGGGGAAGTACACCTGCAGCCACTGCAGCCCGAGCAGCACCAGCACCCCGGCGGCGGTGACCTGGCCGGCGAACTTGGTGAGCGAGTCCAGCCCGAACCGGTCGTCGATGGCGCCGACCAGCACGATCACCAGCCCGGCCCACAGCACCGCGGTGACGTCGGAGCTGTAGTCGAAGCCGCGGGTCAGCGCCGGCAGCTGCGCCGCCAGCAGCATGGCCGCGAGCACACCCAGGTACATCCCCACCCCGCCGAGTCGCGGGGTGGGGGTGACGTGGACGTCGCGGTCGCGGGGGTAGGCCACCGCGCCGATCCGGATGGCGACCACCCGGATGATCCCGGTGGCCAGGAAGGTGACGACGGCAGCCGTCAGCCCGACCAGCGCCAGCTCCCGGATCGGGACGCCGGTCCCGCCGGGGGCGATCAGCGCGACAGTCTCCCCCCGTTGCAGCGGCACGGTGTCAGCCGGGCCTCAGCCTCAGCTGCGCGGAGCTGGGTAGGCGGGGTTGAGCGCGACCAGCTCGCCCACGGCCTGGGCGACCTGGGCCAGCTCGGCGTCGCCGGCCGTGGTGCCGTGCTCGGCCTTGACCGCGCGGGCGATGAGCGAGGCGACCTCGGCCATCTCCGGCTGTCCCATGCCCTGGGTGGTCAGTGCCGCCGAGCCCACCCGGATGCCCGAGGCGACCATCGGCGGTGCCGGGTCGTAGGGGATGGCGTTCTTGTTCAGCGTGATCCGGGCTGCGTCGCACCGGGCCTCGGCGTCGGCACCGGTGACGCCGAGCTCGCGCAGGTCCAGCAGGGCCAGGTGCGTGTCGGTGCCGCCGGAGACCGCCCGCATGCCCTCGGCCTCCAGCGCCTTGGTCAGCGCCGAGGCGTTGCCGACGACCTCGCTGGCGTAGCTCTGGTAGCTGGCCTGCGAGGCCTCCTTGTAGGCCACGGCCTTGGCGGCGACGGCGTGCATGAGCGGGCCGCCCTGGGTGAACGGGAAGACCGCCTTGTCCAGGGCCTTGGCGTGCTCGGCCTTGGACAGCAGCATGCCGCCGCGGGGGCCGCGCAGCACCTTGTGCGTGGTGGCGGAGACGACGTCGGCGTAGGGCACCGGGGAGGGGATCGCCTTGCCGGCGACCAGGCCGATGAAGTGTGCGGCGTCGACCCAGAGGATGGCGCCGACCTCGTCGGCGATCTCGCGGAACGCGGCGAAGTCGATCAGCCGCGGGTAGGCGGTGGCGCCGGTGACGATCATCTTCGGCTTGTGCTTGCGGGCGAGGTCACGGACCTCGTCGTAGTCGATCAGCTCGGTGTCCTTGCGCACGTGGTACGGCACGGGGTTGAACCACTTGCCGGAGAAGCTGACCTTGGAGCCGTGGGTCAGGTGGCCGCCGTGCGGCAGGCTCATCGCCAGCACCGTGTCGCCGGGCTGGCAGAAGGCGGCGTACACCGCGAGGTTGGCGTTGGCGCCGGAGTGCGGCTGCACGTTGGCGTGCTCGGCGCCGAAGAGCGCCTTGGCGCGGTCGATGGCGATGACCTCAGCCTTGTCGACCTCCGAGCAGCCGCCGTAGTAGCGGCGCCCCGGGTAGCCCTCGGCGTACTTGTTGCTCAGCGTGGAGCCCAGGGCCGCCAGCACCGCAGGACTGGTGAGGTTCTCGCTGGCGATCAGCTGCAGACCGCCGCGCAGCCGCTCGAGCTCGGAGAGGAGCACACCTGCGATCTCGGGGTCCTCGTGCTCGAGCGCGTTGAAGTCAGGTCCCCAGAACGGCGTGCTCACGCTGTGTACTCCTCGTTGGGCTTGCTGGGCATCATGGTGCTGCCACGGTAGATGAGACGTGCGAAGTCTATGCGACGCCGACCTGGCCCCTTTCGGAGTGCGGGCCGAGCTGGCAGGTCAGCGGCGGAGGACGTCCTCCGGCGGGACCCCGAGCACCTCGGCGACGGTGGTGGTGGCCACCGCACCCTCGCGCAGCACCCGCGGCCGGTCACCGGTGAGGTCGACGATGGTGGAGGCGACCGCGGACGCGCACGGACCGCCGTCGAGGTAGACGCTGACCGACGCACCGAGCTGCTCGCGGGCCTGCTCGGCGGTGGTGGCCGGGGGCTGGCCGGAGACGTTGGCGCTGGAGACCGCCATCGGTCCGACCTCGCGCAGCAGCTCCAGGGCCACCGGGTGCAGCGGCATCCGCAGCATGACCGTGCCGCGGGTGTCGCCCAGGTCCCAGCTCAGCGAGGGGGCCTGCTGGACCACCAGGCTGACGGCCCCGGGCCAGAACGCCTCCACCAGCATCCGAGCCTGCGGAGTGACGTCGAAGGCCAGGCCGTGGATGGTCTGCCAGGAGCCGACCAGCACCGGCACGGGCATGTCCCGGCCGCGGTTCTTCGCCCGCAGCAGGCTCTGCACGCCCACGCTGTCGAAGGCGTCGCACCCGAGGCCGTAGACGGTGTCGGTGGGCAGGACCACCAGCCGACCACCGCGCAGGGCGGAGGTCGCGGCCGTCAGGCCCTCGGCGCGGGTGTCGGGACGGGTGCAGTCATACGTGGTGCTCACGACCCTCATCCTCGCAGGGCCGGCGCGGGCGGTGCGGGCGGGTCAGCGCGCGGAGGAGACGCGGCGTGCGGTGGTGAAGCGGGGACGGCCAGCCAGGTCGGGGTGGCTGACCACGTCGGTGAACACCCGGCGCGAGCTGAACAGCTCCGCGACGACCTCACCGTGGCTGTCGTCGTGCTCGACGCCGATGACCCCGCCCACCTGCAGCAGCTGCGCGGCGTTGCGGATCAGCGGGCGGATGACCGAGAGGCCGTCGTCGCCGGCGAACACGGCCATCGCCGGGTCGTGCTCGGCGACCTCGGTGGACACCTCGGTGCCGGCCGGGACGTAGGGCGGGTTGGCCACCACCAGGTCGACCTTGCCCTCCAGCTGGGTCAGCAGGTTGGGGTCGGTGACGTCGCCGTGGTGCAGCCGCACCGGGGTGTCCCCCGCCGTGCGCCGCGCCTCCACGTTTCGCCGCGCCCACGCCAGCGCGGTGGAGTCGGCCTCGACGGCGTGCACGGTGGCGTCCGGGCGCGCGTTGGCCAGCGCCAGCGCCAGCGCCCCGGAGCCGGTGCAGAGGTCGAGCACGAGCGGTGCCTGCACCCCCTCGAGCTGGGCCAGCGCCCAGCCCAGCAGCAGCTCGGTCTCCGGGCGCGGGATGAACACCCCTGGACCCACCTCGACGGTGATGGCGCCCATGGCCGACCAGCCGGTGAGGTGCTGCAGCGGGATGCGCTGGGCACGCTGCTCGACCAGCCGGCGGTAGGTCTCGATGGTCAGCGGGTCGACCAGCGGCACCATGGCCAGCTTGGTGCGCGGGATCTCGACCACGTGGGCGGCCAGCATCTCGGCGTCGGCACGCGGGCTTCCCACGCCGGCCTCGGTCAGCAGCTTGGTGGCCTCGACGATCGCGAGGCGGAGAGGTTGACGGCTCACGCGGTCAGCGTGCCACGTCGTGGCGCAACGAGATTCACGCGGATGGTCATTGGGCTCATCACTCGGGGCCCGCTCACTCTGCGGAGACCCGTTCCGCGCGCTCGGCCGCCATCAGCGCGTCGAGCAGGGCGTCCATGTCACCGTCGAGCACCGCGTCGAGGTTGTAGGCCTTGTAGCCGATGCGGTGGTCGGCGATGCGGTTCTCCGGGTAGTTGTAGGTGCGGATGCGCTCGGAGCGGTCGACCGTGCGCACCTGGCTCAACCGCTCTGCCGAGGCCTCTGCCGCCGTGGAGGCCTCCGCGGCGGCCTTGAGCCGGGCGACCAGCACCTGCATGGCCCGCGCCTTGTTCTGCAGCTGGGAGCGCTCGTTCTGGCAGGAGACCACCGTGTTGGTGGGCAGGTGGGTGATGCGCACCGCGGAGTCGGTGGTGTTCACGCCCTGCCCGCCCTTGCCGGAGGAGCGGAACACGTCGATGCGCAGGTCCTTCTCGTCGATCGCCACCTCGGCAGCCTCCTCCACCTCGGGGTAGACCATGACCCCGGCAGCGGAGGTGTGCACCCGGCCCTGCGACTCGGTGACCGGCACCCGCTGCACGCGGTGCACCCCGCCCTCGAACTTCATCCGGGCCCAGACCCCGATCGGGTCGTCGCCCCGGGACTTCACCGACAGGGTGGCCTCCTTGTAGCCGCCGAGGTCGGAGGTGGCGGCGTCGAGCACCTCGATGCGCCAGCCGTGGCGCTCGGCGTAGCGCAGGTACATGCGCACCAGGTCGGCGGCGAACAGCGCCGACTCCTCGCCGCCCTCCCCCGACTTGACCTCCAGCACCACGTCGTCGCCGTCGTGCGGGTCCCGCGGGGCGAGCAGGTCGGTGAGGGCCACGTCCAGGCGCTGCACCTCCGCGGCCAGGGCGTCGGCCTCCTCCCCGAAGGCGGAGTCCTCAGCGGCGAGCTCACGGGCGGCCTCCAGGTCCTCGCGGGCCTGCACCAGGCGGTCGTGGGTGGCGACGACGGGGCCGAGCTCGGCAAAGCGCTTGCCCACCTTCCGCGCGGCCGCGGCGTCGGCGTGCAGCTCTGGGTCGGACAGCTGTTGCTGCAGTCCGGCGTGCTCGGCGAGCACGTCGTCCAGCGCTGAGGGCTCGTTCATCGATCTCCGCCTCGTGTGGTGACTCGTGTGGTGACCAGCGGTGCTCGCGCGGTGGGCGCGGACGCTGGGAGGACTCCCCCCTGCACGCCACAGCGCCCGCCCTGCGGTGCAGGACGGGCGCTGGGAGTGGAGCTACTTGGCGTCTTCGGCTGCCTTGCCGGCGCGCTTGCCGTAGCGGGCCTCGAAGCGGGCGACGCGACCGCCGGTGTCCAGGATCTTCTGCTTGCCGGTGTAGAAGGGGTGGCACTGCGAGCAGACCTCGACGTTGATCTGACCGCTCGCCTCGGTGGTGCGAGTGGCGAACGTTGCCCCGCAACCACAGACGACCTGGGTCTCGGTGTAGACGGGGTGAATTCCTGACTTCATGGTGCCCTCTCCTCGTGGCCGCCGGGTCGCCCTCGACGAGGGCGTGAACCGGAACCGGACTCAGCCGCTCAGTGTGCCAGAGCGGCTGCTGGTTGGTCCAACCACCGGGGTGGGGTTGATGTTCCCCGTCCCGGTGGTCGGTGTGGTGCTCGTGCGCAGGCGCGCGAGCGGACGCGCAGGGTTCGCGGGGCCTACGTCTCGCGGACGTGGTCGCTGACCATGCCCGGCGCCGTCTTGGCCACCTGCATGAGGAACTCCGCGTTCGAGCCGGCCTTGCGCAGCCGGTCGATGAGCAGGTCGATGGCCTGCTGGGAGTCCAGCCCGGAGAGCACGCGGCGCAGCTTGAGCGCCACCTGGTACTCGTCCGGCGCCATCAGCAGCTCGTCCTTGCGAGTGCCGGACGGGTTGACGTCCACCGCGGGGAACACCCGGCGCTCGGCGATCTTGCGGTCGAGCTTGAGCTCGGCGTTGCCGGTGCCCTTGAACTCCTCGAAGATCACCGTGTCACCGGTGGAGCCGGTCTCCACCATCGCGGTGGCGATGATGGTCAGCGACCCGCCGTGCTCGATGTTGCGCGCCGCACCCAGGAACCGCTTGGGCGGGTACAGCGCCGTGGAGTCGACACCACCGGAGAGGATCCGGCCCGAGGCGGGCGAGGAGTTGTTGTACGCGCGGCCCAGCCGAGTGATGGAGTCCAGCAGGACGACGACGTCCATGCCGCCCTCCACCAGGCGCTTGGCCCGCTCGATGGCCAGCTCGGCCACCGCGGTGTGGTCGCCCGGCGGCCGGTCGAACGTGGAGGCGATGACCTCGCCGTTCACCGACCGCTGCATGTCGGTGACCTCCTCCGGACGCTCGTCCACCAGGACGACCATCAGGTGGCACTCGGGGTTGTTGACCGAGATGGCGTTGGCGATCGCCTGCAGCACGCTGGTCTTGCCTGCCTTGGGCGGGCTGACGATCAGTGCACGCTGCCCCTTGCCGATGGGCATGACCAGGTCGATGATCCGCGCGGTCATGGCCTGCGGGGTGGTCTCCAGGCGCAGGCGCTGGTTGGGGTACAGCGGGGTGAGCTTGTTGAACTCGGGGCGCTTGCGCGCGGCCTCGGGGTCGGCACCGTTGATGGTGTCCACCCGCACCAGGGGGTTGAACTTGGCTCGGGCGCCGCCACCGTTCTGCTCGCCCTCGCGGGCGATGCGCACGGCGCCGGTGACCGCGTCGCCGCGGCGCAGGCCGTGCTTGCGCACCAGGCTCATGGAGACGTAGACGTCGTTCGGCCCGGCCAGGTACCCGGAGGTTCGGACGAACGCGTAGTTGTCCAGCACGTCGAGGATGCCGGCCACGGGCTGCAGCACGTCGTCGTCGCGCACCTCGATGTCGCGCTCGTTCTGCCCGCCCTGGTCGGCGCCACGGTCGCGGCCCCGACGACGCTCGCGGAAGCGACGGCCCCGGCGGCCGCGGCCGTCCCCGTCGTCGTCGTTGCCGTCGCGGTCGTTGCGCTGGTTCTGCGGGCCGTTGTTGCCACCCTTGTTCTCACCGCGGTTGTTGCCCTCGCCGCGGTTGCTGTTCTCGCCGCGGTTGTTCTCACCGCGGTTGTTCTCACCACGGTTGCTCTCACCACGGTTGCTCTCGCCGCGGTTGTTGCCCTCGCCGCGGTTGTTGCGGTTGCCGCGGCCGCCCTGCTGGCGCTCGCCACGCTCGCCCTGCTGGCGCTCACCCTGCTGGTTGGCCTCGCTGCCGCCGGACTCGCCGTCCTGCTTGGGCTGGCCGTTCTGCTTGCCGCGCGTGTCCTCGGTGCGAGCGTCCTCAGTGCGGGTCTCGGCGTTGCGGGACTCGGCGTTGCGGGACTCGGCGTTGCGGGACTCGGCGTTGCGGGACTCGGCGTTGCGGGGCTCGGCGTTGCGGGGCTCGGCGTTGCGGGGCTCGGCGTTGCGGGGCTCGGCGTTGCGGGACTCGGCGCCGTCGCCGGCCTGGGAGCTCTGCTCGCTGGACGCCTCGGGGGCACCGGCCGCACGGGCCGCGCCACGGCGCTGCCGGGAGCGGCGGTTCTCCACCGGCGCCTCGGCGGTGCCGGCGTCGCCAGTCGCCTCGGCGCTGGGGGCGGAGGCGGCCGGCGCATCAGTGCGCTCGGCGTGCTGCGAGCCGGCGCTGGCCTGCTCGGCGGGTGCGTCCTGCGCGACGGGCTCGGCGGGCGCCTGGGTGGTGGCGCCGCGCTCGGTGGTGGCTCCACGCTTGCGGGAACCGTTGTCGGCGACGGTCGACGCCTTGTCTCCAGCGGGCTTGTCAGCAGCGCTGCCGCTGCCCGCCTGACGCTGCTTGATGGCGACGATCAGGTCGCCCTTGCGCATGCCGGCGGTGTCGCTGATGCCCAGCTCCCCCGCCAGCGTGCGCAGGTCTGCGAGCACCATCCCAGTCAGACCGCCCCGACGACGCGGCGCGGAGGCCGCTTCCTGGGTGGGGTCCTGGGCTGAGCTGGTGATCAGGTCCGTATCGGTCACGGATGTCCTTTCCTTCCCTGGCTCTGCGCATGCAGCACCAAGGGTTCGAACCGGGATCCGACGACAGTGGTCGGACTCGGGGGTTCCGCCATAGCCACGACGGAAGAGCGGAAGTTGTCCATCGACGTGGGCCCTGTGCCCGCTGTGCAGCGACTCGACCAACGCAAGATATAGCGAGAAAGGTCGTCCCGAACAAGGTTCGGGCAAAGCACCGGCATCAACGCTCACGGTGACTAGACAATTTGAGGGTAGCCCCACCGTCCACGCCCGGCAACTACCACCCCCGTGCCGCGCTGACCAGCGTGTCGGCGGAGGAGCCCAGCGGTGCCGGCACGCGCGACGACCGCCCGCCGTCACCCGATCAGCATCGACCCCGCGTCAGCACGAGGGCACCGGGGAGAAGGCCGAACAGCCCAGCGGGCCACGAAAGCCCGGCTTCCCCACCGGTGCTGGCGGTCTCAGCAGACCTGCACGCCAGGAGCCACCGCGAGGTCGAGCACCGCCAGGCCGTAGTCCTCGGCCTGCGCCCGCAGCTCGGGTGCCAGCCCACCCACCGTCAGCGCCAGCACCGTCGGGCCGGCGCCGGAGATGGTCGCCGCCACTCCCGCCGCGCGCAGCTTCTCGATCCAGGCGGCGGTGACCGGCATTGCCGGTGCGCGCTGGGCCTGGTGCAGGCGGTCCTCGGTGGCGTCCAGCAGCAGGTCGGGCCGCTCGGTGAGCGCGAGCACCGCGAGCGCGCTGCGCCCGGCGTTGAAGGCGGCGTCGCAGTGCGGCACGGTCGCGGGCAGCATTCCCCTGGTGAGGGCGGTGGAGGACTGCTCGGCGGGCACCAGCGCCACCGGCAGGATGTCCGGGTGCACGCGCAGGCTCACCGCTTGGTAGTCGGCCGAGCCGTCGGGCAGGGGGCGCGTCCAGGAGACGACCGCACCGCCGAGCACGCTGGCCGAGGCGTTGTCCGGGTGGCCCTCGAACTCCGAGGCGCGCTGCACCAGCACCTCGTCCGGCACCTTGACGTCGCACAGCGCGCGGGCAGCCGCGAGGCCGGCCACCACCGCGGACGCGGATGATCCCAGTCCGCGGGAGTGCGGGATCTGGTTGTGGCACTGCACCTGCAGGCCCTGCTCCGCCGCGTCAGCTGCGCTGAGGCCGCACAGCTGCAGGCCGGCCCGGATGGCACGCACCACCAGGTGCGAGTCACCGAGGGGCACCTGTCCGGCACCCTCGCCCTGCACGGTGACCGTGGTGGCGGTGTCCACGGCACGCACGCTGACCTCGTCCCAGAGGTCCAGCGCCAGGCCCAGGCAGTCGAACCCGGGGCCCAGGTTGGCCGAGGAGGCCGGCACGCGGACCGTCGCCTCCCGTCCGGAGGCCAGCACGCCCACGTCGGTCAGGCCAGCTCGAGCGCGCGGGCGACCGCGACCGGGTCGACGCCGATGGGCTCGACCTCGACCATGCCCAGCAGTGCCGTGGCGGGGTCCTTGAGGCCGTGGCCGGTGACGGTGCAGACCACCAGCGAGCCCGGCTCCAGCCAGCCCTCGGCGTGCGCGGCCAGCAGGCCCGCCACGCTGGCGGCGGAGGCCGGCTCCACGAAGACGCCCTCACGGGCGGCGACCAGGCGGTAGGCGGCGAGGATCTCCTCGTCGGTGGCCGCGCGGAACATGCCACCGGACTCGTCCTTGGCCGCCATCGCACCGTTCCAGGAGGCCGGTGAGCCGATGCGGATGGCGGTGGCGATGGTCTCCGGGTCGCTCACCGGGGCACCGTTGACCAGTGGGGCGGCACCGGCGGCCTGCACGCCGAGCATGCGCGGCAGCGTCGCGGTGATGTCCTCGGCGCGGTACTCGCGGTAGCCCTTCCAGTAGGCGGTGATGTTGCCGGCGTTGCCCACGGGCAGGCAGTGCACGTCGGGCGCGCGCCCCAGGGCGTCGCACACCTCGAAGGCAGCGGTCTTCTGGCCCTCGATGCGAGCCGGGTTCACCGAGTTGACCAGCGCGATGGTCTCGAACTCGGCGGTGGTCTTGCGGGCCAGCTCCAGGCAGTCGTCGAAGTTGCCGCGCACCTGGACGATCTTGGCGCCGTGCATGACGGCCTGGGCCAGCTTGCCCATGGCGATCTTGCCCTCGGGCACCAGCACCGCCGACGTCATTCCCGCGCGGGCGGCGTAGGCCGCGGCCGAGGCGGAGGTGTTGCCGGTGGAGGCGCAGATCACGGCGCGCTGGCCGCGGGCCCACGCGTCGGTGATCGCCATGGTCATCCCGCGGTCCTTGAACGAACCCGTGGGGTTGGCGCCCTCGACCTTGAGGTGCACCTCGCACCCGGTCAGCTCGGACAGGTGCGCGGCGTGCACCAGCGGGGT
The DNA here is from genome assembly GCF_004006015.1 of Rhodococcus sp. X156. NCBI lineage: Bacteria > Bacillati > Actinomycetota > Actinomycetes > Mycobacteriales > Nocardiaceae > Rhodococcus > Rhodococcus sp. X156. The sequence continues at coordinate 2,736,808 of NZ_CP034766.1, forward strand.
ACCACCCTCGTGCAGGGTGATCACCCGGGTGCCCTCGGGCAGCCCCATCCGCGACCGGTAGGCCTCGATGACACCCGGCCACGGGCGGTGCACTGCGGTCGGACGGTCGAGCTCGATCATGGGGTTCCACCTTCTACCCGAAGAACACTGGTCACCGCGGTCACGAACGGCGCATCGCTGAGCGCCGCAACAGTATCGGCCAGCGCGGCGTCGCTCGCGGTGTGCGTGACCACCACGAGGGAGGCGCCCTCGCCGTGGCCGATCTGGCGCACCACCGAGATGCTCACGTCACGCTTGGCGAACTCGCCGGCCACCGCGGCCAGCACGCCGGCACGGTCGGGCACGTCCAGGCTCACGTGGTAACGGGTGGGCGTCTGCCCCATGTCCGCGACCTCGAGCTCGGCGTAGGTGGACTCCCGGGGGCCCCGCCCGCCGTGCACCAGGTTGCGCGAGACCGACACCAGGTCGCCCAGCACCGCAGACGCGGTGGGGGCGCCGCCGGCACCCTGGCCGTAGAACATCAGCCGACCGGCGGCCTCGGCCTCCACCACCACCGCGTTGAACGCGCCGTCCACGGCGGCCAGCGGGTGCGCGCGCGGAACCATCGCCGGGTGCACCCGGGCGGAGACGCGCTCGACGCCGTCCTCGCCCACCACGCGCTCGCACAGCGCGAGCAGCTTGACGGTGCAGTCCAGCGCCTTGGCCGCGGCGATGTCCGAGGCGCTGATCGCCCGGATGCCCTCGCGGTAGACGTCGGCGGCGGTCACCCGGGTGTGGAAGGCGAGGCTGGCCAGGATGGCGGCCTTGGCGGCAGCGTCGAAGCCGTCGACGTCGGCGGTAGGGTCGGCCTCGGCGTAGCCCAGCCGGCCCGCCTCCTCCAGCGTCTCCGCGTAGCCCGCGCCGGTGGAGTCCATCGCCGACAGGATGAAGTTGGTGGTGCCGTTGAGGATGCCCACCACCTTGGTGATGCGGTCACCGGCCAGGGACTCCCGCACCGGGCGCACGATCGGGATGGCCCCGGCGACCGCTGCCTCGAAGTACAGGTCGGCACCGGAGGCATCAGCGGCCTCGGCCAGCTCGGCGGTGTACTCCGCGAGCAGCGCCTTGTTGGCGGTGACCACGGACTTGCCCGCGCGCAGCGCCGTCAGCAGCAGGGTGCGCACCGGCTCGATGCCGCCCACCACCTCCACCACCACGTCGACGTCGTCGCGGGCCACCAGGGCCGCGGCGTCGGTGGTGAGCAGCTCGGCGGGCACGTCCCGGTGCCGGTTGGCCCGGCGCACGGCGATGCCGCGCAGCACGATGGGCGCCCCGATCCGGGCGGTCAGCTCGGCGGCCTGCGACTCCAGCAGCCGCACCACCTCCGAGCCCACGGTTCCGCAGCCCAGCAGGGCCACTCCGATGCAGCGCTCGTCCCCGCTGTTGCGGTGTTGGTTCATCACGCTTCCAAGCTCAACAGGTCGGCCATGGTCTCTCTCCGCAGGATCACCCGCGCGACTCCTTCTCGGACAGCAACCACAGCGGGTCGGGTCAGCATGTTGTACCGACTCGACATCGAGTAGCAGTACGCCCCGGTGGCCGCGACGGCCAGCAGGTCCCCGGCCGCCACGTCGCCGGGCAACCAGGTGTCGCGCACCACGATGTCACCACTCTCGCAGTGCTTTCCCACCACCCTCGCCACCACGGGGTCGGCGGCGCTCGCGCGGGAGACCACGGAGCAGGTGTAGCTGGCGTCGTAGAGCGCGGTGCGCAGGTTGTCGCTCATCCCGCCGTCGACGCTGACGTAGCGCCGGGTGTTGCGCCGGGCCTCGCTGCCGCCACCGAGGCGCACGTCCTTGATGGTGCCCACCTCGTAGAGGGTGAGCGTGGTGGGGCCGACGATGGCGCGACCGGGCTCCACGGCGACGGCCACGTCGGGCAGGCCGACTGCGGCGCACTCCGAGGCGACGATGCTGCGCAGGCTGGCGGCCAGCTCGCGCACCGGCGGGGGGTCGTCGGAGGCCAGGTAGGAGATGCCCATGCCGCCCCCGAGGTCGAGGGTGGTGAGGTTGGACAGCCGCTCGGCGCCGTGGGTGTCGACCAGGGTGCGCAGCAGCCCCACCACGCGGTGCGCCGCCACCTCGAAGCCGTCCACGTCGAAGATCTGCGAGCCGATGTGGCTGTGCAGGCCCACCAGGCGCAGGTGCTCGGCCGCCAGCACCCGGGCCGCTGCGTCGGCCGCCACGCCGCCGGCGAGGGAGAAGCCGAACTTCTGGTCCTCGTGCGCGGTGGCGATGAACTCGTGGGTGTGCGCCTCCACGCCGACGGTGACGCGGATGAGCACGTCCTGCACCGTGCCGTGCTCGGCGGCGACCTCGTCGAGGCGGTCGATCTCCTGCAGGGAGTCGATGACCACCGAGCCGACGCCGGCCTCCACCGCCGCGGCCAGCTCACCGCGGGACTTGTTGTTGCCGTGCATGGCGATGCGCTCGGCCGGGAAGTCCGCGTAGAGGGCCAGGGCCAGCTCACCGCCCGAGGCGACGTCCAGCGACAGCCCCTCCTGGGCCACCCAGCGGGCGATCTCCCCGCACAGGAAGGCCTTGGCGGCGTAGTGGACGTGCTCGGGGCCGCCGAAGGCCTCGGCCATCTCCCGGCAGCGGGTGCGGAAGTCGTCCTCGTCCACCACGAACAGCGGGGTGCCGTGCTCGGCGGCCAGCTCGCGGACGTCGACGCCGGCGACCCGGAGCACGCCGTCCTCGCCGCGGTGGGCGTTGCGCGGCCACACCGCGGCGGGCAGGTCGTTGAGCTCGGCGGGGGTGCTGGGCCGCTCGGGCAGGTTGCCCAGCGAGACGTGGCCGGAGCCGCCGTCGCCCTCGCCGTGGCGCGGCCCGGCCGGATGCGCCCTCACATCCGCTCCGGGGCGCTCACGCCGAGCAGCCCCAGGCCGCTGGCGAGCACCTGACGGGCACCGGCGCACAGGGCCAGCCGGGCAGCGTGCAGCGGGGTGGGGTCCTCGTCACCCTGCGGCAGCACGCGGCAGGAGTCGTAGAAGCGGTGGTAGGTGCCCGCCAGCTCCTCCAGGTAGCGCGCCACCCGGTGCGGCTCGCGCAGCTCGGTGGCGCTGGCCAGCACCCGTGGGTACTCCCCCAGCGTGCGGATGAGGTCACCCTCCCGGGCGTGGGTGAGCAGGCTCAGGTCGGCGTCGGCGAAGTCGATGCCCAGCGCCGCCGCGGAGCGGGCCAGCGCGGACAGCCGGGCGTGCGCGTACTGCACGTAGAACACCGGGTTGTCGTTGGTCTGCCGGGCCAGCAGGTCCAGGTCGAGGTCGATGTTGGAGTCCACCGAGGAGCGGATCAGCCCGTAGCGGGCCGCGTCCACGCCGACCGCCTCCACCAGGTCCTCCAGCGTCACCACGGTGCCGGCGCGCTTGCTCATCTTCAGCGGCTTGCCCTCGCGCACCAGGTTGACCATCTGCCCGATCATCACCTCCACGGTGTCCGGGTCGTCACCGAAGGCGGCAGCTGCGGCCTTGAGCCGGCCGATGTAGCCGTGGTGGTCAGCGCCGAGCATGTAGATGCACAGGTCGAAGCCACGCGCGCGCTTGTCCTGGAAGTAGGCGATGTCACCGGCGATGTAGGCGGACTCGCCGTTGCTCTTGATGACGACGCGGTCCTTGTCGTCACCGAACTCGGTGGAGCGCAGCCACCAGGCGCCGTCGGCCTGGTAGAGGCTGCCGGACTCCTTGAGGTGGTTGACCGCCCGCTCGACCGCGCCGGACTCGAACAGCGACTTCTCGTGGAAGAACACGTCAAAGTCGGTGCCGAACTCGTGCAGGCTGCGCTTGATCTCGGTGAACATCAGGTCGACGCCGACGCGGCGGAACACCTCGTCGCGCTCGGCCTCGGGCAGCGCCATCGCGTCCGGGCGGGCGTCGGTGACCTGCTTGGCGATGTCTGCGATGTACTCCCCGGCGTAGCCGTCGGCCGGGGCGGGCTGGCCCTGTGCGGCCGCGACCAGCGAGCGCACGAAGCGGTCGATCTGCGCCCCGGCGTCGTTGAAGTAGTACTCGCGGGTGACGTCGGCGCCCTGGGTGGTGAGGATGCGCCCCATCGCGTCACCCACCGCGGCCCACCGGGTGCCGCCGATGTGCAGCGGCCCGGTGGGGTTGGCGGAGACGAACTCCAGGTTGACCTTGGTGCCGGCCATCAGCTGCCCGGCCCCGTACGCGGCGCCCTCGGTGAGCACGCGCCGAATGATCGCCCCCTGGGCGGCGGCGTCGAGGCGGATGTTGAGGAAGCCCGGCCCGGCCACCTCGGCCGAGGCGATGCCCTCGACCGCGGACAGCGCGGAGGCCAGCCAGCCGGCCAGCTCGCGCGGGGGGACACCGACCTTCTTGGCCACCTGCAGAGCCACGTTGGTGGCGTAGTCGCCGTGCTCGGGGTTGCGCGGGCGCTCCACGGTCAGCGTGGCAGGCAGCACCGCGGTGTCGAGCTCGCGCTGGGCGAGCACCTCGGAGGTGGTGGCGCGGAGAAGCTCGGCGAGGTCGGCAGGGGTCACGGCAGACCATCCTAGGTTCCGGCCGCCCGGAGCAGAGCAGCGGTGCTCAGGATGCTCGTACAGTGGTACGGACCGCAGGAACCACCCAGATCGCGCCGGTGCCGGTAACCGGACAAGTGAGGACAACCCACCGATGCCCAGTGGCAAGAGCAACCGCCCGCAGTCGAGCAGTGCAGCCAAGTCGGCCAAGGCTCTGCAGGCGGCAAAGAGCAAGAGTCGCAGCAGCAGCAAGTCGGTGGTCAAGGATCGGCAGATCCCCTGGCTGTCGGTGGGCGCCGGCGTCGTCGTCCTGGCGCTCGTCGCCACCATCGCCGCCTACCTGGTGCCCAAGTACCAGGAGCGCGCCGACGCGCAGCGCTTCGTGCCCAGCGCCAGCAACACCGATCCCTCGACCGGGATCGACGGTGTGATCAAGATCGACTACGCGGCCGGCCAGCACATCCAGGCCAACCAGCGAGTGGCCTACGACCAGACCCCGCCCTTCGGCGGACCGCACGACCAGGTGTGGGCCACCTGCCTGGGCAACGTCTACCCCAGCGCCATCCGCACGGAGAACGCGGTGCACTCCCTGGAGCACGGCGCGGTGTGGATCACCTACAACCCGGACGTGCTCGCGGCGGACCAGGTGGACACGCTCAAGGCCAAGGTCGAGGGACAGCCGTACCTGATGATGTCGCCCTACCCGGGCCTGGACTCGGCCTTCTCGCTGCAGTCGTGGGGTCACCAGCTCAAGCTCGACGACGTCAACGACGAGCGGGTGTCGCAGTTCATCAGCGCGCTCAAGGTGAACCCGAACACCTACCCCGAGGTGGGTGCCAGCTGTGACGCCGGTGAGCCGAGCCTGTTCGACCCGGAGAACCCGCCGGCCTTCGACGCCAGCGCCCCCGGCCCCACCGCGGTGCCGATGAACGGTGCCGGCACGGAGTCCGCGCTGACCAACGGCCAGGAGCCCGCCCCGTCGGCCGCCCCGGCCGCGCCGGCTGCCCCGGCCGCCCCCGCACCGGCACCGGCTCCGGCCGCACCTGCCCCCGCCGCTCCGGCTCCGGCTCCCGCCGCGCCCGCACCGGCAGGTAGCTGACCCGCCACGCACCCACCCGAACCCGACCGACCAAGGACACCGTGACCAGCGAGCACACCACCCCAGACCCGACCGTCACTGACCGCGCCGGCGCCCCCGTCGGCACGCAGCAGGCGCCGCCCCGGCGCAGTCAGCGGGTCGTGGTGCTGGCGCTCGCGCTGGTGGCGGTGCTGGCGGTCGGGTTCGGGCTGGGCGCGACGCTCGGGCTGCCCTCCAGCGGGGACAACCTGAGCGTGCCCGCCGCCGACTCGGTGGACGTGGGCTTCGCCCAGGACATGACCGTGCACCACCAGCAGGGTGTGCAGATGGCCACGGTGGCCTACACCGGTGCCGTGGACCCCTACGTGCGCAGCCTGGCGTTCGACATCATGACCAGCCAGCTGGCCCAGGTCGGCCAGATGCAGGGTTGGCTGTCGCTGTGGGGTCGGCCACTGGCTCCCAGCGGCGCCTACATGACCTGGATGAGCGACGCGGGCGGGCACCACGGCGCCGCCAGCAGCAGCTCCGGCGCGGGTGCGGCCACGATGCCCGGCATGGCCAGCGCCGCGGAGATCTCCCAGCTGCGCGCCGCCACCGGCCCCGAGCTGGACACGCTGTTCCTGCAGCTGATGCTGCGCCACCACCAGGGCGGGGCCGAGATGCTCAGCCACGCCGCCGACCGCGCGGTGGAGCCGGTGGTGCGCAACCTGGCCAAGCAGGCCGCCGCCACGCAGCAGGCGGAGTCCACCTACCTGAGCGATCTGCTCACCCAGCGCGGGGCCACTCCCCTGCCCCTGGGCAACTAGCCCCGGGGCGGACCGTGGTCGGCAGCCCGACCACGGTGCGCTAGTCTCGTCAGGCCGTCACGGCACGACGGTCCGCACGCGGACTGTCGGGCCCCCGTAGCTCAGGGGATAGAGCGCCGCCCTCCGGAGGCGGAAGCGCAGGTTCGAATCCTGCCGGGGGCACCCAACCATCCTGAACCCGCTCGCGCAGGTCAGCAGGAAGGAACCACCGTGACCCGGAGCCTCAGCGCCGGCCGGTCGGCTCCTCCCAGCGTCACCGTCCAGGTGCAGAGCCTCAGCAAGACCTTCCGCGCCGGCCCCGCCGTGCGCCAGCTCTCCTTCGCCGTGCACCCAGGCACCGTCTGCGCCCTCGTCGGCCCAGCAGGCAGCGGCAAGTCCACCACCGTGCGCGCCCTCCTCGGGCTCGTCACCCCCACCTCCGGCAGCGTCACCCTCACCGGCGCCCCGGTCGGCGCGCTGCCCCGCCCCGGTCGCACCGTCGGCGCGGTGCTCGACCCCCGCGGCATGCGTGCCGGCCACACCCTGCGCCAGCACCTGCTGGTGACCGCCGCGGCGATCGGGGTGCCCGACCGGCGGGTCGAGGAGGTGCTGGCGACGGTGGGCCTTGCCCCGATGGCCTCGCGCCGCGTCGGGCCGCTTCCCCCGCCGGGCCGGCTGCGCCTCGCCCTGGCGGCAGCGCTGCTGGGCGACCCGCCGCTGCTGGTGCTGGACGAGCCGCTGCGCGAGCTGCCGCCGCCGGAGCAGCGATGGCTGACGGGCGTGCTCCGCACCCACGCCGCCGGTGGCGGCACGGTGCTGCTGACCGCCGAGCGCGCTGCCGGGCTGGAGCAGGCCGTCGACCAGCTGGTGGTGCTGCACGACGGCGCCTGCACCTTCCAGGGCAGCACCCGGCAGCTGCTGGCCGGGATGGGCAGCCGGGTGCTGGTGGCCAGCTCCAACGCCGCTGGACTGGCCCGAGCACTGGTGCACCGCGGCGTCACCGACGTGGTGTGGGTGCCCGACGGCCGCATCGCGGTGCGCGGGGCCCGTGCCGACGACATCGTGGCGGTGGCCAGGGACGCGGGCATCACCGTGCGACACGTGCAGCAGGAGCACCCCGACCTGGACCAGGCCGTGCGCGCTCACCTGGACAGCGGCTCCCCCGCGCCACGGCGCACGGCATGAGCAGCGTCGCCGGCCATCCCGCTGCGACGGGCCACGACCTCGACGCCCTCGGCCTGGCGCCGCTGCGCGCGGAGCTGCGCAAGATCCGCTTCGGCATGCTGTGGTGGCTCCTGCTGATCCCCGCGGTGGTGGTCAGCTACCTCATCAGCGTGGCCGGTGGGGCCATCGCCGGCCTCGCCGACACCGAGACCCTGCGCCAGCTCGGCGGCAGCTTCCCGTCCCTGCTGGGCGTCAGCCTGTCCTACAGCGCGGGGGTCACCTCGGTGTTCACCCTCTGCCTGGGGGTGACCGCCTACGCCGGTGAGGTGCGGGCCGTGACGCTGGGCGCCACCTACGTGGCCACCCCCTCCCGCGGGGCCGTGCTGGCGGCCAAGCTCGTCGCCTACGGCGGGCTGGGCCTGGTCTACGGCGTCGCACTGATGCTCGCGGCCACCCTGGGCGGGCTCACTGCCGGCGGCTGGGCAGCCTTCCCGCCCTTCGGGGAGTTCCTCGCGGTGGCGGTGGCGGGCACCGCTGTGGTCACCCTGTGGACCCTCATCGGCGTGGCCTTCGGCGCGCTGGTGCCCCTGGACGTGCTCGCTCTGCTGGCGGCGCTGGCACTGCGGCTGGGCGTGGGCCCGCTGGCCGACGCGCTGCTCGGTCGAGTGGGCGCGCAGCCGTTGGCCGACCTGCTGCCCGGCTCCGCCAGCGGCACCCTGGTCAGCCGCCTCGCCACCGACCTCGTGGTCGGCCGGGCACCGCTGCGCTCCCGGTCGGCCTTCGAGGAGGTGCTGCCGGCCGGGGCCCTGCCGTGGTGGGGCAGCGGCGCGGTGTTCGCGCTGTGGGTGCTGGTGGCCTGCCTGGCCGGGTGGTGGGCGGTGCGGGAGCGCGACATCTCCTGACCGCAGCCCCTGGACGGGTGGCGGAACACGAAGGACGCGCGGAGCCGTCGGCACTCACGGGTCCCCTGCGTCGCCCGCTGAGAGGCCGGTGACCGAACCTCGCCGTGAATCTCCACGTAGGCGCAGTGCCACGCGCACGATGCCAGCGCGCGTCCGGAAGCGTGGCGAATATCCGATGAGGCTAACCTGCATGTAGCGGTGTGTTGCCAAGACGAGCATGGAAAAGAGGGGAACGCCTCCGTGTCGAGCGGTTCAGCGTCCGAGTTCGGGCCCAACGAGTGGCTAGTTGACGAGATGTACCAGCGCTACCAGGACGACCCGTCGTCCGTGGACGCGTCGTGGCACGAGTTCTTCGCCGACTACAGCCCCACGAGCAACGGTGCGGCTGAGGGTGACTCGGCCGGGAGCAGCGCGGCTGCGCCAGCCAGGGCCGCAGCCTCCGGGGAGAAGTCTGCCGGTTCCTCCTCCGGTGGTGGCACCACCACCAAGACGAAGCCGGCCCCTCGCGACGAGAAGCCCGAGGCTCCCAAGAAGGCCGACTCGCCCAAGCCTGCCGCCGGCAACGGTTCCAACGGCGGCGCCAACGGCAAGGCCGCTCCGGCCAAGCCGGCCGCGAAGGCCCCCAGCAAGGACGGTGCGGGCAAGAACGGCGCGAGCAGCACCGACGCCGACGCCGAGCCCACCGAGCAGTCCAAGGTCCTCCGCGGCGCCTCGGCCGCCGTGGTGCGCAACATGACCAGCTCGTTGACGGTCCCCACCGCGACCAGCGTCCGGGCCATCCCCGCCAAGCTGATGTTCGACAACCGCATCGTCATCAACAACCACCTCAAGCGCACCCGCGGCGGGAAGATCTCCTTCACCCACCTCCTCGGCTACGCCCTGGTGCGGGCGCTGGAGTCCTTCCCCGGGATGAACCGGCACTACGCGGAGATCGACGGCAAGCCGCACGTGGTCACGCCGGCGCACGTCAACCTCGGCCTGGCGATCGACCTGCCCGGCAAGGACGGCAACCGCTCGCTCGTCGTGGCCTCCATCAAGGCCTGCGAGAACATGAGCTTCAACCAGTTCTGGTCCGCCTACGAGGACCTCATCAAGCGCGCCCGCAACGGCAAGCTCACCGGTGAGGACTTCGCCGGCACCACCCTCTCGCTGACCAACCCTGGCACCATCGGCACCGTGCACTCCGTGCCCCGCCTGATGGCCGGGCAGGGCGCGATCATCGGCGCGGGCGCCATGGAGTACCCCGCCGAGTTCCAGGGCGCCAGCGACCAGCAGCTGGCCAAGATGGCCGTCAGCAAGATCCTCACGCTGACCTCCACCTACGACCACCGCATCATCCAGGGCGCCGAGTCCGGCGACTACCTGCGCGTGGTGCACAACCTGCTGCTGGGCGAGAACAACTTCTACGACGACATCTTCCAGTCCCTGGGCCTGCCCTACGAGCCCGTGCGGTGGCGCCAGGACATCCCGGAGAGCGCCGTCGACAAGAGCACCCGGGTGCTGGAGATCATCGAGGCCTACCGCAACCGCGGACACCTCATGGCCGACACCGACCCGCTGCACTACGGCCGGCGCCAGCACCCCGACCTGGACGTGCTCAGCCACAACCTCACGCTGTGGGACCTCGACCGCGAGTTCCCCGTCGGCGGCTTCGGCGGCAAGGAGCGGATGAAGCTGCGCGACGTCCTCGGCGTGCTGCGCGACTCCTACTGCCGCAGCGTCGGCGTGGAGTACATGCACATCCTGGAGCCGGAGCAGCTGGCCTGGATCCAGTCCCGCGTGGAGGTCCCGCCGAGCAAGCCCAGCCTGGGCGAGCAGAAGTACATCCTCAGCCGGCTCAACGCCGCCGAGGCCTTCGAGACCTTCCTGCAGACCAAGTACGTCGGGCAGAAGCGGTTCTCCCTGGAGGGCAGCGAGTCCGTCATCCCGATGATGGACACCGTGCTGGACTCCGCCGCCGAGCACGGCATGGACGAGGTCGTCATCGCCATGCCGCACCGCGGCCGCCTCAACGTCCTCGCCAACATCGTCGGCAAGCCCTACTCGCAGATCTTCACCGAGTTCGAGGGCAACCTGAACCCGACGCAGGCGCACGGCTCGGGCGACGTCAAGTACCACCTGGGTGCCGAGGGCAAGTACATCCAGATGTTCGGCGACGGCGAGACCAGGGTCTCCCTCACCGCCAACCCCTCGCACCTGGAGGCCGTCGACCCGGTGCTCGAGGGCATCGTCCGGGCCAAGCAGGACCTCATCGACCGCGGTGAGGAGGGCTTCACCGTGATGCCGCTGATGCTGCACGGCGACGCCGCCTTCGCCGGGCAGGGCGTGGTGGCCGAGACGCTGAACCTGGCGCTGCTGCGCGGCTACCGCACCGGCGGCACCGTGCACATCGTGGTGAACAACCAGGTCGGCTTCACCACCGCTCCCGAGCACGCCCGCAGCACCGAGTACTGCACCGACGTGGCGAAGATGATCGGCGCGCCGATCTTCCACGTCAACGGCGACGACCCCGAGGCCTGCGTGTGGGTGGCCAAGCTGGCCGTGGACTACCGCCAGGCCTTCGGCAAGGACGTGGTCATCGACCTCATCTCCTACCGCCGCCGCGGCCACAACGAGGGTGACGACCCCTCGATGACCCAGCCGAAGATGTACGACGTCATCGACACCAAGCGCAGCGTCCGCAAGAGCTACACCGAGGCCCTGATCGGTCGCGGCGACCTCTCCATGAAGGAGGCCGAGGACGCCCTGCGCGACTACCAGGGCCAGCTGGAGCGGGTCTTCAACGAGGTGCGCGAGCTGGAGAAGTACGCCGTCAAGCCCAGCCCGTCGGTGGAGTCCGACCAGGTGGTCCCGACCAGCCTGGTCACCTCGGTGGACGCCTCGGTGCTGGAGCACATCGCCGACGCGCACGTGAACCTGCCCGAGGGCTTCACCGTGCACTCCCGGGTCAAGCCGGTGCTGGAGCGGCGCGCCAAGATGGCCCGCGAGGGCAAGATCGACTGGGCCTTCGCCGAGCTGCTGGCCTTCGGCTCGCTGGTGATGGAGGGCCGCAACGTGCGGCTGTCCGGCCAGGACTCCCGCCGTGGCACCTTCACCCAGCGCCACTCGGTGGTCATCGACCGCAAGACCGGCGCGGAGTACTCCCCGCTGAGCAGCCTGGGCGAGGAGGGCGAGACCGGCAAGTTCCTGGCCTACGACTCCGCGCTCAGCGAGTTCGCCGCGGTGGGCTTCGAGTACGGCTACTCGGTGGGCGACCCCGAGGCGCTGGTGCTCTGGGAGGCGCAGTTCGGTGACTTCGTCAACGGCGCGCAGTCGATCATCGACGAGTTCATCTCCTCCGGCGAGGCCAAGTGGGGCCAGCGCTCCAACGTGGTGCTGCTGCTGCCGCACGGCCACGAGGGCCAGGGTCCCGACCACACCTCCGGCCGCATCGAGCGGTTCCTGCAGCTGTGCGCCGAGGGCTCGATGATGGTGGCCGTCCCGTCCACCCCGGCCAGCTACTTCCACCTGCTGCGCCGCCACGCCATGGACGGCGTGCAGCGTCCGATGGTGGTGTTCACGCCCAAGTCCATGCTGCGCTCCAAGGTGGCGGTCAGCTCGGTGGAGGACTTCACCAAGGGTCGCTTCCTCTCCGTCATCGACGACCCGACGTTCGAGGACACCGAGGCCGCCAAGCGTCGCGAGGAGGTCACCAAGGTGGTCCTGTGCAGCGGCAAGCTCTACTGGGAGCTGGCGGCCAAGCAGGCCAAGGACGAGATCACCGACACTGCGATCGTCCGGGTGGAGCAGCTGTACCCGGTGCCCCGCAAGCGGCTGGCCGCCGCGCTCGACCGCTACCCCAACGTCGAGGAGGTGCGCTGGGTCCAGGAGGAGCCGGCGAACCAGGGCGCGTGGCCGCACTACGGCCTGGCGCTGCCCGAGCTGCTGCCGGAGTACTTCGACCGGCTGCGGCTGCGTCGGGTGTCCCGCCGGGCCATGGCGGCTCCCTCGGCCGGCTCGTCCAAGGTGCACGCGGTGGAGCAGGCCGACCTGATCGACGCCGCGTTCGCGTGAGCGCCGACCAGTCGCGGAGCGCACGTGTACTTCACTGATCGCGGGATCGAGGAGCTCGAGGAGCGCCGTGGCGAGGAGCAGGTGAGCCTGTCCTGGCTGGCCCGGCCAGATGCGGGTGTTCGTCGACCTCTACCCCGAGTTCGAGAACGCCACGGATCGGTTGGCGACCTTCCTGGCCCGGGACGGACTCCGACGACCTCTGAGTCGCCCCGGTCCGAGTGACCGACCCTGAGGGGGACCAGCGTCCGCGGACGCTGGTCCCCCTCGTCGTGCGCTCCCCGGGGGCCGCGGCACCAATTGTGAGCAGCGTCAAGTCACGTTTGGGTCCTCATCGGGCCCTCTCGACCGCCGTGACCCGGTTAGATGGTCCCGGCCCGAGCAGCGTTCAGCCATGCCGGCGGGCTCGCCGCCATCGGCAGACCCCGTCCGTGAGCTGCAACCCGTCGTTTGCCCGGCGCCAGTGGCTGCGTGCGACTGGCGCCCCGGCGGTCGCACACACGTGCGCACCTGGTGTGCGCCCAACGGAAGTGATCGTCTGATGATCCGGTTCGACTCCGTGACCAAGACCTTCCCCGACGGCACCACCGCCGTCGGTGGCCTCAGCCTGACGGCTCCCTCCGGACAGATCACCGTCCTGGTGGGCCCGTCCGGCTGTGGCAAGACCACCTCGCTGCGGATGGTCAACCGGATGGTGGAGCGCACCAGCGGCACCATCTGGCTGGACGAGCGCGACACCGCCGACATCGCCCCCACCGAGCTGCGCCGCGGGATGGGCTACGTCATCCAGGAGGCCGGGCTGTTCCCCGCACCGCACCGGTGCTGGACAACGTCGCCTCGGTGCCCATGCTGCTGGGGGTGCGCCGGCGCCAGGCCCGCCTGGACGCGGCGGAGCTGTTGGAGCGGGTGGGCCTGGACGCCGGGTTCGGCGGCCGCTACCCCGCCCAGCTCTCCGGCGGCCAGCGCCAGCGGGTGGGCGTGGCCCGGGCCCTGGCGGCCGATCCCCCGGTGATGCTGATGGACGAGCCGTTCAGCGCCGTGGACCCGGTGGTGCGCGAGCAGCTGCAGCAGGAGTTCCTGCGGCTGCAGGGTGAGCTGGGCAAGACCATCATCTTCGTCACCCACGACATCGACGAGGCGATCAAGCTGGGCGACCAGGTGGCGGTGCTGCGGGTGGGGGCGCGCCTGGCCCAGCTGGGCCTCCCCCGCTGAGCTGCTGGCCCGCCCGGCCGACCCGTTCGTGGCCGGCTTCCTGGGCCGCGACCGCGCGGCTACCGGGCGCTGGGCTTCGCCGCTGCCGGCGAGCTGGCCCTCACCGAGGAAGCCGTGGTGGCCCTGGGCGCGCCCACGGCGGCGGCCCGCGACAGTGCCCGCGACGGCTGGGTGCTGGTGACCGACGAGCAGGGACGCCCGCAGGGCTGGCTGGACGTGCGCACCACCCACACCACCACCGTCACCGCCGACCTGCTCAACCTCAGCGGCACGCTGGCCACCCCGTCGGCCACGCTGCGCGAGACCCTGGACGCGGCGCTGTCCTCCCCCAGCGGGCGCGGCGTGGTGGTCGACGGCGACAGCCGCCTGCTCGGCACGGTGACCACCTCCGAGGTGGTGGCGCGCATCGAGGAGCAGACCCGGAGCCGTGCCGCCGTCGACCGGCAGGGCTGTGCCGACCAGGCGATGACCGCCCCGTGACCACCCACGAGGTGAGCGCCGCGGGCCCCGGGTCCTCGCCGCTGCAGTTCTGGAGCTACTTCACCGACCACCGCCCGGAGGTGCTGGGCTGGCTGGCCGACCACGCGTGGCTGTCGGTGCTGCCGGTGGTGGTGGGCCTGCTCGTGGCGCTGCCGCTGGGGTGGCTCGCCCAGCGCTACCGCTGGCTGTACACGCCGCTGCTGACCACGACGGGGCTGTTCTACACCATCCCCTCCATCGCGCTGTTCGTGCTGGTGCCGCCGCTGCTGGGCCTGCAGAGCCTGGACCCGCTGCAGGTGCCCATCGCGCTGTCGGTGTACTCCACCGCCCTGCTGGTGCGGGTGGTCGCCGACGGGCTGCGCTCGGTGCCCGAGGAGGTCAACCTCGCCGCCACCGCCATCGGCTACGGCCGCGCCCGCCGGCTGGCCACCGTGGAGCTGCCCATCGCCGCACCGGTGATCATCGCCGGCCTGCGGGTGGTCACGGTGTCCAACGTCAGCATGGTGGCCATCGCGGGCACCATCGGCATGGCCAACCTGGGCCAGCTGTTCGTGGTCGGCTTCCAGCTGTCCACCCCGGACCCCTACTACCCACCCATCGTGCTGGGCATCGGGCTGTGCGTGCTGCTCGCCCTGGCCCTCGACGCGGCGCTGGTGCTGCTCACCCGCGTGCTCACCCCGTGGCGGAGGGCGGTCGCATGATCGGCGACGTGCTCACCTGGCTCAACGACCCGTCGCACTGGCGCGGCACCTACGCGATGACCGGCATCACCGACCAGCTGGTCGCGCACGTGCGCTTCTCCGTGATCGCCGTGGTGATCGCGCTGGTCGTGGCGCTGCCGCTGGGGCTGGCCATCGGCCACACCGGACGGGCCACCTGGCTGGTCACCGCGGCCAACGCCCTGCGGGCCCTGCCCAGCGTGGGGGTGCTGGTGCTGCTGACCATCGTCATCTCGCCGCACTTCCAGGGCCGCACCGACACCGGCTTCGTCATCCCCACCGAGATCGTGCTGGTGCTGCTGGCGGTGCCCCCGATCCTGTCCAACACCTGCGCGGGCGTGCAGAGCGTCAGCCCCGCCGCCCGCGACGCCGCCGTGGGCATGGGCATGACGCCCTGGCAGGTGCTGCGGCAGGTGGAGCTGCCGTGCAGCCTGCCGCTGATCTACTCCGGGCTGCGCGCAGCCACCCTGCAGGTGATCGCCACCGCGACCATCGCCTCCTACGTCACCCTGGGCGGGCTGGGCCGGTTCATCTACGACGGCCTGGCCCAGCAGGACTTCCCGCAGATGATCAGCGGCGGCGTGCTGGTGGCCGCGCTGGCCCTGCTCGCCGAGCTGCTCCTCACCCTGGTGCAGCGCTGCACCGTCTCCCGCGGCATCTCCGGCCGGTTCCGCCGCACCCCCACCACCCGCACGTCCGTCCTCACCACAGGAGAGCAATGAAACGCACCATCCTCGCCACGACCGCTGCCGTCGCCCTGGTCTCGCTGGTCACCGCCTGCGGCGCCGACAGCTCCACCGACGATCCCGCCGCCGCCCCTGGCGCGTCGGACACCATCGCCAGCACCATGATCCTGGGCGGGCCGGCGGAGTTCCAGACCCGCAGCGACGGCGTGCCCGGGCTGGCCGAGACCTACGGCGTCTCCTTCGCCAAGTACCAGGTGACCGACACCGGCGGCCCGGTGACGATCAACCAGCTCAAGAACGGCCAGATCGACGCCGCCGACCTGTTCTCCACCGACCCCTCCATCGCGGCCAACGACTTCGTGGTGCTCGCCGACCCCAAGAACAACTTCGCCGCGGAGAACGTCGTCCCGGTGATCAACAAGAACAAGGTCACCCCCGGCGTCTCCAGCACCCTCAACGCCATCTCCGCCAAGCTGGACACCGAGGGGCTCAGCGCCGCGCTGGCCAAGGTGGTCACCGACAAGGCGAACCCGGCGGACGTGGCCAAGGAGTGGCTGCGCAGCAACGGTCTGGACAGCACCGGCACCGCCGCCCAGGGCACCAACCTCACGGTGGGCTCGGCCAACTTCCCGGAGAACGTGCTGCTGGCCACCATCTACACCCAGGCGCTGCAGGCGCAGGGCGCCGACATCAGCACCAGCTTCAGCATCGGCAGCCGGGAGAAGTACTTCCCCGGCCTGCAGGACGGCTCCATCGACCTGATCCCGGAGTACACCGGCTCCGCGCTGTCCTACCTGGACAAGGACGCCACCGCCACCAGCCCGGACGAGGTGTACGCCGCGCTGCAGAAGGCGCTGCCCGCCAGCCTGCAGGTGCTGGAGAAGTCCGCCGCCCAGGACGCCGACTGCATCGTGGTCACCCGGGCCACCGCGGAGAAGCACAACCTCAAGACCATCGCCGACCTGGCCAACAAGAAGTAGCACCACGCCGAACCCGAGCCGGGGGCTGCGCGAGATCGTCGCGCAGCCCCCGGCTCGAGTGGTCTCCAGGCCCTCGCCCGGGTGCTGGTCACCCAGTCGCAGGACTGGGCGCCGGCACCCTAGCGCGGCGCTCGGGTGGGCTGAGGCTGGGTGTCACACGCCCTTCCGTCCCGGTCGATGTCCAGGTCGGCACGGTAGGACGGATCCTTGCCCCGGATGAGGGGAGCCACGCCCTCGGCATAGACGTCGGCGCAGGTCCGGAACGTCGGCTTGGCCGGCACCGTGACGAACACCGTCGTCGGGCTCGGCGTGGGCTGAGCGCTCGGGGCCGGCGCCGGGGTGCTGCTGGCCAGGGGAGCCGGAGCGGGGCTGTGCGGCTCCTGCGCCGCGAGCAGGCCCACCACCACCAGCCCAGCAACGACGGTGGCCCCCAGAGCCAGCCAGCGCTTGCGGGGCGTCCGCGGCGTCCACCTCGTGCGTGGTCGGGCGGCGTGCTTGGCAGTCATGGTCAGCCCCTCCGTGCAGCGGTAGCGCCGGTCTCCCGCACATCCTCCCTGCCCTTTTTGCGCTCAGCAATCGCTTTGCCCATTACCGCGAGTCCATTGTGACTATTGGTAATTAGCAGTGACCTGTGTGTATTTCCAGGCGCCGATCGAGCCACTGCGACCACCCTGCGCAATGGTCAGTGAGCACCCCTCGCCATGGAAAAAGCAGCGTGAGCGACAACCATTCACCGGTGCCGGTGCCGGTGGACTCGGGACGGGTGGTCTAGGACACCGGTGCCGGGGCGACACCCTCG
Source organism: Rhodococcus sp. X156 (assembly GCF_004006015.1). Lineage (NCBI taxonomy): Bacteria > Bacillati > Actinomycetota > Actinomycetes > Mycobacteriales > Nocardiaceae > Rhodococcus > Rhodococcus sp. X156. Next base: position 2,754,178 of record NZ_CP034766.1, read on the forward strand.
GCGATCGCCGCAGCAGCCACCGCGGCGGCCACGGCCGGCGCCACCCGGGGGTCGAGCGCGCTGGGCACGATGTGCTGGGCGTCCAGGTCGTCCCCGAGCACGTCGGTGATGGCCTGGGCGGCCGCGAGCTTCATCCCCTCGGTGATGCGCCGCGCACCGGAGTCCAGCGCCCCACGGAACACGCCGGGGAAGGCCAGCACGTTGTTGATCTGGTTGGGGAAGTCGCTGCGGCCGGTGGCGACCACCGCGGCGTGGCGGGCGGCCACGTCGGGGTGGATCTCCGGGGTGGGGTTGGACAGCGCGAACACGATCGCACCGGGGGCCATGGTGGCCACCAGCTCCTCGGCGACGGTGGCCGAGGACAGCCCCAGGAACACGTCGGCGCCGTGCAGCGCCTCGGCCAGGCCGCCAGTGCGCCCGGACGGGTTGCTGCGGACGGCCAGCCCGGCCTTGACCTCGTTCAGGTCGGTGCGACCGGGGTGCACGATGCCGCGCGAGTCGATGACCGTGACGTCGTCGATGCCCGCGGCCAGCAGGATCTCCGCGCAGGCGACGCCGGCGGCGCCGGCACCGGAGATGACCACCCGCAGGCTGGTCAGCTCCCGGTTGGTGGCGCGGGCGGCGCCGCGCAGGGCAGCCAGCACCACGATGGCGGTGCCGTGCTGGTCGTCGTGCATGACCGGGCAGTCCAGCGCCTCGACGAGGCGGCGCTCCAGCTCGAAGCAGCGCGGGGCGGAGACGTCCTCGAGGTTGACCGCGCCGAAGCTGGGGCGCAGCCGCACCAGCGTCTCCACGATCTCGTCGACGTCGGTGGTGTCGAGCACCAGCGGGATGGAGTTGAGGCCGGCGAAGCTCCTGAACAGCGCCGACTTGCCCTCCATCACCGGCAGCGACGCGCGGGGGCCGATGTCGCCCAGGCCGAGCACCGCGGTGCCGTCGCTGACCACCACGACCAGCCGCGACGCCCAGGTGTAGCGGTTGACCAGCTCAGGGTCGGTGGCGATGGCGCTGGACACCTTGGCCACGCCCGGGGTGTAGGCGATGGACAGCGAGCGGGCCGAGTCCAGCGGGGCGGTGGTCTGCACCGAGAGCTTGCCGCCCTCGTGCGCCAGGAAGATCTCCTCGTCCGTCACTACCTGCGTTCCCTGCTGGTCGGCGACGGGTGGGACAGAGGTGGTGGACACGGCGGGGCCTCCAGCAAGAGATGGCTGACAAGTGCACCTGCAGCTCAGTGGTGCCCCGTGCACCGGGTAGCGGCACGGGCAGCACGAGCAAGTGGCGATCGGCCAGTCGCGCAGGCGGCGCGGGTGCCGGGGACGGTCAGCCCACGATTGCGCCATTGTGGCACCGCCGCCACGGACGCCGCCAAGGGGCGGCGCGCACTGTGCAGTGCCTCACCCGGCGCGCGGCTGGGCGGTGCTGCAGCACCCGGCCGCTAGATTGAGCGCGTGAAGTCACGCGAGCTGCCCGTTGCGGGCGCATGGGAGTTCGAGCCCCCGGTGTTTCCCGACGACCGCGGGCACTTCGTGGCCCCGTTCCAGGCGGAGGCCTTCGTGGAGGCCGTCGGGCACAGCCTCACCGTCGCCCAGACCAACCACAGCGTCTCCCGCCGTGGGGTGGTGCGCGGTGTGCACTTCGCCGACGTGCCCCCGGGCCAGGCCAAGTACGTGTACTGCGCCAACGGCAGCCTGCTGGACGTGATCGTGGACGTGCGCACCGACTCCCCCACCTTCGGCCAGCACACCGCGGTGCTGCTGGAGGCCCGGCGCGGCAACGCGGTGTACCTCAGCGAGGGGCTGGGCCACGCCTTCGTCGCCCTCGACGACGACACCGCGATGGTCTACCTGTGCTCCACCGGCTACAACCCCACCGGCGAGCGCGGCGTGAACCCGCTCGACCCCGCGCTGGCGCTGCCGTGGCCGGCCGAGCTCGACCTGGTGCTCTCCGACAAGGACCGCGACGCCCCGACGCTGGAGCAGGCGCGCGCCGCCGGCGAGCTCCCCACCATGGCGGCGTGCGCACAGCGGCGCAGCGACCTGCTCGACCGGGCCTAGCCCCGCGGCTGCCCCGCCCGCAGCCGCTGCGGGCGGGGCCACAGCCGCACCGGCACCGTCCCCACCACCCGCGCGGGGCCGAGGGCGCGGGAGTCGGTGGATCCGTAGGAGTTGTCGCCGAGGACGTGCCAGGTGCCGTCCGGCAGCCGGGTGCGGGCCCGCTTGACCGACAGCTGCTCCGGACGGGCGTCCCAGCGCACCAGCACCACCATCCCTGGGCGGGCCCGGGCGCCGAGGCGGGCCAGCACCACGTCGCCGTCGGCGAGCGTCGGTGACATGGAGGGCCCGCGCACCAGCACCCGACGCGGAAGCCAACCCGGTAGTGCCGTCACTGAGCGGCTTCCTTTCTGCTGCTTGTTGATCGCGCGAGTAAGGTTTGTCCGGTCGAAGCATCACAAACTCTAGGAGGACACATGGGTTTCCTGTCCCGTCTCGTCCGCCCCGCACTGGAGGCCACCGCACACTGCGACCTCCCGTGTGGTGTGTACGACCCCGCGCAGGCTCGCATCGAGGCCGAGTCGGTCAAGGCGATCCAGGAGAAGTACCAGGGCAACGACGACCCGTCGTTCCGTGAGCGCGCGCTGCTCATCAAGGAGCAGCGGGCCGACCTGGTCAAGCACCACCTCTGGGTGCTCTGGACGGACTACTTCAAGCCGCCGCACTTCGAGAAGTACCCGGAGCTGCACGAGCTGTTCAACAAGGCCACCAAGAAGGCGGGCGGCGGCGCGGGCGGCGTCAAGGCGTCGAACGACCCCACCACCGGCCAGGAGCTGCTCGACCAGATCGCGGAGATCGACCGCATCTTCTGGGAGACCAAGCAGGCTGCTTGATCCTGGGCGGGTCAATCCCGCCCGGTGAGCACACGGCCCCGACCCGCGCACACGCGCGGATCGGGGCCGTCGTGCGTCCGCGGACCAGCAGGTCGGCAGGCCCCGGCGGGCCGGGGTCGCTAGGACCGGCTCAGCACCACCTTGAGCGCTCCCGTCTCCTCCGGCCGGGAGAACACGTCGTAGGCCGCCATGAACTCCGACATCGGGAAGCGGTGGGTCACCATCTCGGTCACCCCGAGCCTGCCGTTCTCGAGCAGCCGCAGCAGGGTGGGGGTGGAGTAGGCGTCCACCAGGCCCGTGGTGATGGTGACGTCCTTGATCCACAGGTCCTGCAGGGCCAGGGACACCGGTGAGCCGTGCACCCCGACGTTGGCCACGTGCCCGCCGGCGCGCACCAGCTGGGTGGCCAGCTCGAAGGTCGCCGGCACGCCCACCGCCTCCACGGCGACGTGCGCGCCGAGCCCGTCGGTGAGCTCCAGCACCCGCGCGAGCGCGTCCTCGGTACCGTTGTTGATCACCTCGTCGGCACCGAAGCGCCGGGCGGCCTCCAGCCGGGTGTCAGCCAGGTCGAGAGCGATGATGCGCGCGGGGCTGAGCAGCCGCGCCCCGAGGATGGTGGCCAGCCCGATGGGTCCGGCGCCCACCACCACCACGGTGTCGCCGGGGTTGACCTGCCCGTTGAGCACGCCGACCTCGTAGCCGGTGGGGATGATGTCGGCCAGCATCAGCAGCTGTTCGTCGGTGACGCTGGGCGGCGCCGAGTAGGTGGAGGTGTCCACGAAGGGCACCCGCAGCAGCTCCGCCTGGGTGCCGTCGATCTTGTGGCCCAGGATCCACCCGCCGCCCCCGAGGCACTGCCCGTAGCGGCTCTGCCGGCAGTACGGGCACACCCCGCAGGCGGTGATGCAGGAGACCAGCACCCGCTCGCCAACCTTGGTGTTGCGCACCCCGGGGCCGACCTCCACCACCGTGCCGACGGCCTCGTGCCCGAGGATGCGCCCGTCCACCACCGCCGGGACGTCACCGCCGAGGATGTGCAGGTCGGTGCCGCAGATCGTGACGGTGTCCACCTGGACGATCGCGTCCCCGTCGGCTCTGATGGAGGGTGCCTCCGCCTCCTCCCACGCCTTCTTGCCTGGACCGTGGTAGACGACTGCGTACATCCCGACCTCCTCTGCCCCGCCCCCGTCACCTCGAGGGTAGGTCGGCTCGGCGAGGGCCCGCGCCGCTGGCGAGCGCCGTGCGCGGTCCCGGTCCGCGAGCACCGACCGGGCACGGCACCATGGGGCCATGAGCCCGCCGGCACCCCCCTCTTCCCCAGCCGCTGCCAGCGAGCCGCAGGAGGGCGGCCCTGGACAGGTCTTCCTGCTCCGGCACGGACAGACCGAGTGGTCGGAGTCGGGCCAGCACACCGGGCGCACCGACGTGCCGCTCACGGACGCCGGCCGCGAGCAGGCGTCGCGCCTGGTGGGGCTGCTGGCCGCCCAGCACCTCACCGACCCGTTCGTGATGTCCAGCCCGCGTCGACGCGCCCTGGACACCGCACGGCTGGCCGGGCTCACCGTGGCGGAGACGACCCACCTGCTGGCCGAGTGGGACTACGGCGACTACGAGGGCCGCACGTCCGAGGAGATCCAGCAGGAGGTGCCGGGCTGGACGCTGTGGACCCACGACACCCCCGCCGGCGAGCGTCCCGGTGCCGTGCAGGAGCGCGCCGACGCGGTGCTGGCGCGGGCCCGGGAGCTCATCACGCACCGGGACGTGGTGCTGGTGGGTCACGGACACTTCTCCCGCGTGCTCATGGCCCGCTGGATCGGGCTGCCGGTGACCGCCGGCGTGCACTTCGCGCTGTCACCCGGCGGGCTGGCCATCCTCGGCCACGACCACGGCTATCCCCGGCTGGCGGCGATGAACGTGACCCCGCCCTGAGCGTCGGGGGCGGGCGGGACGTTGCTCAGTCGTCCTCGTGAGCCAGCCCGAACTGCTCGGCCGACCACGCCTGGGAGGGTGCGCACAGCAGCAGCGCGAGGGTGCCCAGCACCACCGCGCCGAGGACCAGGCCGAGCGCCACCTGGTGGGAGTCGGTGAGCAGCGACCAGGCCACCGGCAGCAGCAGCACCTCCATGACGATGCCGGGCCCGCGCCCGCCGCGCCTGGACTGCACCAGCGTCACCCCGATGACCAGCACCCCGGCGCCGAGGACGGCGAACATCACCGCGGTGCCGTAACCGAGGGTGGTGGACTGGAAGTGTCCCAGCACGGTGCGCACGGCCAGCACCACCGCGAGGACCAGCGCGACGGCCGCCTGCACACCGAGCGCCACGCCGCCGGCCCGGATGGTCCACGGGGCGGTCAGCGAGCCGGTGCTCGGCTCAGGCGCGGGCGCCCCACGGCGGGGCGCCCTTCGGGCTCCACGAGCGCTGCGGGACTCCCACGAGGTGTTCGAGCTGCCATCGGCCACCCCTCCAGGTTAGGGCACCCGTATTCTTCACCGCTGTGCGCGCACTCCTGGTTGTGAACCCCAACGCAACAACCGCGAGCGCAGCCGCCCGCACCGTGCTGACCAGTGCGTTGTCCAGCCGGCTGGACCTGACGGTGGCGCACACCGACCGGCGCGGGCACGCCACCGAGCTCGCCGAGGCCGCCCGCCGGGACGGCATGGACCTGGTGGTGGTGCTCGGCGGCGACGGCACCCTCAACGAGGTGGTCAACGGCCTCCTCGGCCCGCCCGCCCAGCACGACGACGCCCGCGGCACCCACCGGCCCGCCCTGGCGGTGGTGCCCGGTGGTTCGGCCAACGTCTTCGCCAAGGCGCTGGGCATCTCCACCGACCCCATCGAGGCCACCGAGCAGCTCCTCGAGGCCATCACCGCAGGACACCGGCGCTCGCTTGGCCTGGGCCACACCGAGGACCGCTGGTTCCTGCTCAACGCCGGGCTGGGCTGGGACGCGGAGGTGGTGCACACCGTGGAGGGCCACCGCGGCAACGGCAAGCCCCGCGACCCCCCTGCGCTACGTGTGGTCGGCTGTGCGCCACTACTTCAGCGCCAAGCACCATGCGCCCGCGCTGTCCGCGCAGATCGGTGACGCGGCCCCGGTGAACGGCTTGCACGTGGTGATCGTCACAAATTCCGACCCGTGGACGTACTGGGGAAACCATCCAGTTCGGACCAATCCCGGAACGACCTTCGCGAGCGGTCTGGGGGTGTTCGCGCTGCAGAGCCTGCGGTGGCCGACCCTCGCCCGAGTGGTGCCCCAGATGCTCACCCGCCGAGGCAGTCCCCGGGCGCGTCGGCTGCTCCGCGGAGGACGACGTGCCCACCGTGCGGGTGTGGTGCGAGGAGCCCACCGCGCTCCAGCTGGACGGCGACTACCTGGGCCTTCACGACAAGGTCTTCTTCAGCACAGTCGCGGACGCAGTGCAAGTGCTGGTACAACCGAACAGGTAGAACCGCTATGGCGAAACGTGCGTGTTCACTGTTGGTCACATGATCGTGACATGCAGCACGACCGGATCCGAAACTCTTGACATCGGACTGGTTCGTGAAAGCATTCACAAGCAACAGCCCAGATTCCCTTGGGCGTTCGAACACCCACGCCGCCCAAACGAAACGGCGCACACACGCGCGCCCAGCAAGGAGCTAGAGATGGATTGGCGCCACAAGGCGATCTGTCGTGACGAGGACCCAGAGCTGTTCTTTCCGGTTGGAAACAGTGGCCCTGCCCTTGCCCAGATCGCTGACGCGAAGGTGGTCTGCCGCCGCTGTCCAGTGATGTCCGACTGCCTGGCCTGGGCCCTGGAGTCCGGCCAGGACGCCGGCGTCTGGGGTGGCATGAGCGAGGACGAGCGCCGCGCGCTCAAGCGCCGCAACGCCCGCACCCGCGCGCGCACCGGAGCCTGACCGCTCCCCACCCAGCACGGCACGCTGGTCCCCCGCGGACCTGGCCACTGCGCTTCGACGAAACCGGCTCGCACCCACAGGGTGCGGGCCGGTTTCGTCGTGCAGGAGCCCCACCTACCGCCCGCGGTGGGTCACCGGGACGCGCAGCTGCGCCACCGTGCCGCCGTCGTCGCCGGGGACGCAGCTGCAGCGACCCGCCCAGCTCGGCGTCCACCAGGGTGCGCACGATCTCCAGGCCCAGCCCCCCACCGCTACCCAGGGTGAACCCGGGGGGCAGCCCCACGCCGTCGTCGCACCACCTGCACCTGCAGCCAGCCGGCTGAGCGCTCCGCCCGCACCACCACCCGGCCGGCCGCACCCGGTGCAAACGCGTGCTCCATGGCGTTCTGCACCAGCTCGGCGAGCACCATCACCAGCGGAGTGGCCAGCTCGGCGGCCAGCACCCCCCAGGCTGCCCTCCCGGCGCAGGCTGACGGCGTTGTTGAGCGAGGCGACGTCGGCCATCATCGGCACCAGCCGGTCGATGACGTCGTCCAGGTCGACCCGCTCGTCCACCGACATCGACAGCGTGTCGTGCACCAGTGCGATGGAGGCGACCCGGCGCACGGACTCGGTGAGCGCGGTGCGCACCTCGGCGTTGTCCGAGCGCCGCGCCTGCAGCCGGAGCAGCGCAGCCACCGTCTGCAGGTTGTTCTTCACCCGGTGGTGGATCTCCCGGATGGTGGCGTCCTTGCTGAGCAGGGCACGGGTCCCGGCTGCGCACCTCGGTGACGTCGCGCCACCAGCACCAGCGCCCCCCTGGGCACCCCGTGGGGGCGCAGCGGCAGCGGCGCGCAGCAGCACGGTGGCACCGGCGGGCGTCCGCCTCGATCCGCAGCGACGCATCACCGGCCAGCGCGGAGCGGATGCGCTGCACCACCTCCTCGGCGTCGAAGGGGTCGGTGATCAGTGTCCGGGTGACCTGGGCCAGGTCGGTGCCGACCAGCTCGGTGGGCAGACCCATCCGGTGGTAGGCCGACAGCGCGGTTGGGGCTGGCGTAGAGCACCAGGCCGGTCGGCTCCAGCCGGATGACACCGTCGGCCCGCGCGTGGGCTGGTGTGGATGTCGGCCGCGGTGCCGGGCGCGGGGAACGTCCCGTCCGCGATCATCTGGCACAGCTCCGCGGCGCCCTGCAGGTAGGCGGTCTCCAGCGGGCTGGGACCGGCGGGACGGTCGGCCCGGTTGGTGTCCCGGCTGAGCACCGCGACCACCTGGCCGCCGAAGGTCACCGGGCACCGCGGACCCGCCGCAGCGAGATGCCCTCGTGCTCGTGCGGCTGGTCCTCGGCGAGCACCCGGCGCTCGGCCATCGCCGCACGCAGCTGCTCGCGCTCGGGTGGCCGCAGCACGGTGCACGGCCGGCGTCTACCGGGTAGGAGGTGTGCGCGGTGGTCGGGCGCACCTGGGCCACGCAGAGCAGCCCCTCGGGCACCGGCACCCACAGGCGGTAGTCGGCGAAGGACAGGTCAGCCAGCAGCTGCCACTCCCCGACCAGCTCCTGCAGGTGGTCTGCGGCCGCACCCGTCAGGCCGGTGTGCTCACCGAGGAGCTCGCTCAGGGTGGACATGGTCCGTCGTCAGCAGGTCAGTGGGGTGGTGGGCGCTTGCTCAGCCGAGGACGGCGAGCAGGTGCCCGGGCTGGACGTCGTCGCCCTCGGACACCTCCACGGAGGTCACCGTGCCGGCCTCTTCCGCCAGCACGGGGATCTCCATCTTCATCGACTCCAGGATCACCACGGTGTCCCCGGCGGCGAGCACGTCACCGACGGACACCGAGACCCGCCAGACCTTCGCAGGCAGCTCTGCGAGCACCTTCTCCGCCATCGGAAACCTCCTTGTAGACCTGCCCGATCAAACCACACGGCCCTGGGGCGACGGGCTGCGCCACAGCCGTGGGAGAATGAACCCACGAGCACTGGGCCCACCCAGCAGCCCCACCACTGAGGAGAAGTCATGGGAAAGCGTGGACGCAAGAAGCGTGACCGCAAGAAGAGTGCCGCCAACCACGGTAAGCGTCCCAACTCCTGAAGTTGCACGCACCGCGCACGCACGGCACAGGGCCCGTACCTCCACGGAGGTACGGGCCCTGTGCTGCGACAGCAGAGCTTGCGGCTGAGCCCTACTCGGCGCGCTCGGCGGAGCGCGGACGGGCGTCGTGCTCGTCGCTCACCACGGTCTCCTGGTAGGAGATCACCGTGGACTTCAGCGACACCACCAGGCGCTCGCGCAGCCCGGCCGGGGCGTGCTCGCCGCCGCACTTGCGGCTGAGCAACTTCTTCACCTGCTCCTCGATGCCGAACTCGTGCAGGCACGGGCTGCAGTCGTCGAGGTGTCGCTGCACCCGCTGACGGCCCTGCTCGTCGCACTCGCCGTCGAGGTAGAGGTAGACGTCGGCGAGCACGGTGGCGCAGTCGGCCTCGCCGCTGCCCGAGCACTGCGGGACCTCGGGGCTCATCGCGCCACCTCCTCGGGCTGGGGCACGTTGCTGAAGCCGCGGTCGCGGGCCACGTCGGCCAGCAGCCCGCGCAGCAGCTTGCGCCCGCGGTGCAGCCGGGACATCACCGTGCCGATGGGCGTGCCCATGATCTCGGCGATCTCCTTGTAGGCGAAGCCCTCCACGTCGGCGTAGTAGACCGCCATGCGGAAGTCCTCGGGCAACGACTGCAGCGCATCCTTGATGTCGGAGTCGGGCAGCCGGTCGAGCGCCTCCACCTCGGCGGAGCGCAACCCCCGCGAGGTGTGCTCGGCAGCGTCAGCAAGCTGCCAGTCGGTGATCTCGTCGGTGGGGTACTGCTGCGGCTGGCGCTGCTTCTTGCGGTAGCCGTTGATGTAGGCGTTGGTCAGGATGCGGTACATCCACGCCTTCAGGTTGGTCCCGGCACGGAACGAGTCGAACGCCGAGTACGCCTTGAGGTAGGCGTCCTGGACCAGGTCCTCGGCGTCGGCCGGGTTGCGGGTCATCCGCAGCGCGGCACCGTAGAGCTGGTCCAGCAGCGGCATGGCGTCGCGCTCGAACCGGGCGGTGCGCTCGTCCGGCGTCTCGGCCGCCTGGACCGCGGCGTCAGCGGCGTTCTGAGTGGTCGGTGGGGATGTGGGCAGTGCCACGACTCTCCTTCCCCCAGTGGGCTCGGGCCGTGAGAGCACGGCAGTAGGACCCTGGGTACCGGACCACGATACCGCGCCCCCGGCGGCGACGCGCTCACGCGCGCCCTGGTGGCCGAACACCCAGGGCTGCAGCGGAAGCACCCCCGCTGCCCCGATCGCCGGGTGGCTCTCGTGCACCGCACACTGCGTGCCCATACCGCTCCTCTGCTGTTCGACGCCGGCGGCCGGCCTCCGCTCCTGGCGCGAGCCGGGCCACCCTGTCGCCTCCACAACACCGGGCACCAGGGCCCTGTTCCCTCACCCCAGCCGGCGGTAGTCGCGCTCGAGCGCGGAACGGTCCCACCCGGCACCGTCGGCGGCGGCCTCGTAGGTGGTGCGCAGGAACTGCTGGAGCAGCTGGTCGGGATGCTCAGCAGTGCGCACCGCCTCGTAGGGCAGCAGGAACTGCTGCAGCTGCGCGTCGTAGGCCGCCTCGGCCGGGACCAGCGCGCTCGCGGCGAAGCCTGGCGGCTCCGGGTAGGCGTAGGAGTAGAACGCGCCCTCCTCGCCGCCGCCGGGCCAGAACCCGGCGCTGCTCACCTCGTGGGAGTAGGCCTCGACCATCACCCAGTCGGCGCAGTGTGGGGCGCCCCCGGGGTGTGTCGGCGCCGGGCGGCCGGAGAAGCGCGTGCAGGCCAGGTCGAGGGAGCCCCAGAACAGGTGCACCGGGCTGCACTTGCCGATGAACGACGAGCGGAACTGCTGCAGCGCCCGGTTGGCCCGCACCAGCTGCGCCCAGAACAGGTGCGCGGCCGCGGGGTCGTACTGGCTGTGCTGGTCGTCCTCGGCGAAGGGGATCGCCGGGTCCACCTCGTTGGGCGAGGCCTGGATCTGCGTGCCCAGGCCCAGCTCGTCCAGCGCCTGCATGGCCTGGGCGTAGAAGTCCGCCACCGGCTTGGGCTCGAGCGCCACCGAGCGGACCTGCCCGTCGCTGCTGCGCAGCAGCAGCTGGTGGTCGAAGAAGTCCAGCTCCATGTCGAACACCTTGTGTCCGTGGGGAACGGCCGAGGTGCTCAGCCCCCGGGCGGTGACGTAGAGCGGCACCTGCCACCAGTGGTTGACCATCGGCGCGTCCACCAGGCGCACCTTGCCCAGGATCTGGGTCCACATGTGCAGGGTGTCTCGGGTGGGCGTCCAGTCCGCCACCCGCAGGCTGGGCCACGGCACGCTGGGCTCGGGCAAGAGGACCTCCAGGGGCCGGGCGCGTCGCCTCCAGCATCGGCCGCTGCGGCGGCGACGGCAAGCGGGCCGCTACGGCCGCAGCAGCGTGGTCAGCCAGGTGCTCGCCGCCGCGGTGACCGCGGCCATGTCGCTGCTCAGGCTGTGGTTGCCCGCCACGGTGACCACCTCGCGGTTGCCGGCCGGCTCGGGCAGCCCGAACGGGTCGCGCAGCCCCTGCACCACCAGCACCGGGACCGTCACCGCGTCCAGCTCGGGCAGCCGCGTCTTGTCCGGCTTGCCCGGTGGGTGCAGCGGGAACGCCAGGCAGAGCACCCCCAGCGCACCGGCGTCCCCGGCCGTGCGACACGCCACCCGCGCACCCGAGGAGCGCCCACCCACCACCAGCGGCAGGTCGCGCAGCGGTCCCTCCCGCAGCTGCGTGAGCACGCTGAGCCAGGCGGTGTCGAGCTGCTTGGCCGGCGCCGGTGCGCGCCGCCCGGCCACCCGGTAGGGCTGCTCCACCAGCACCACGAGCACGTCCAGCTCCACCGCGGTGGCGGTGACCGCCCGCAGGTCGGCCGCGCTCACCCCGCCCCCGGCGCCGTGCCCGAGCACCAGCGCGGCCCGGGGCGGGCCCGCCGGGTGGTGCAGGTGCGCCCGGGCCGGCCCGTGCGGCGTCTCCAGCTCGGTGACCACGCTGGGCGTCGGGTCGTCGTCGTGCCGTGCTGTGTCCACCGGGTTGCCTCCGCCGTCCTGTGTCCGCCCGTGCGGGTCCGCCTCCGCCGACCCGCGTGCGCGATAATGATCCGGTGACTGCCGAGACGTCGTGGAGCGCCCCCCTGGCCGAGGGACCGGTGCACGCGACCGTCCGCGTGCCCGGGTCCAAGTCGATCACCAACCGCGCCCTGGTGCTGGCCGCGCTGGCCGACGGCCCCTCCCGGTTGGTGAACGCCCTGCACAGCCGGGACACCGACCTGATGGCACAGGCGCTGCGGGAGCTGGGCGCCACGGTGCAGACCGACCCGGACACCCACACCGACGTGGTCACCCCCGGCGAGCTGCGCGGGCCCGCCAGCATCGACTGCGGGCTGGCGGGCACCGTGATGCGCTTCCTGCCGCCGGTGGCCGCCCTGGCCCGTGGCGACGTGCACTTCGACGGCGACCCGCAGGCGCGGGTCCGGCCGATGGGCACCGTGCTGGACGCGCTCCGCCGCCTGGGCGCCGACGTGGCGGGCCACGAGCTGCCCTTCACCGTGCACGGCACCGGTGCGCTCGTCGGTGGCTCCGTCACCATCGACGCCTCGGCGTCCTCGCAGTTCGTCTCCGGGCTGCTGCTCACCGGCGCGCGCTGCACCGAGGGCATCACGGTGCGCCACGCCGGCGCACCGGTGCCCTCCCAGCCGCACATCGAGATGACCGTGGCCATGCTGCGCGAGGCCGGGGTGACGGTGGACGACTCCGAGCCCGACGTGTGGCGGGTGGCTCCCGGTCCCATCGCCGCCCGCACCTGGGAGGTGGAGCCGGACCTGTCCAACGCCGCGCCGTTCCTGGCCGCCGCCGCGGTCACCGGTGGGCGGGTGCACGTGCCCGGCTGGCCCACCAGCACCACCCAGGCCGGCGACCGCTTCCGGGACGTGCTGGAGCAGATGGGGGCCGCCGTCACCCACGCCGACGGCGGGCTCACGGTGCAGGGCCCGCAGCAGCTGCAGGGCATCGACATCGACCTGCACGACGTAGGCGAGCTCGCCCCCACCGTGGCGGCGCTGGCGGTGCTGGCACAGGGCCCGTCCTGCCTGCGGGGCATCGCGCACCTGCGCGGGCACGAGACCGACCGGCTGGAGGCGCTGAGCACCGAGCTGACCGCCCTGGGCGCCACGGTGGAGCAGACCACCGACGGGCTGCACATCACCGGCGGGGACCTGCGCGCCCCCGACCGGCCGTGGCACGCCTACGCCGACCACCGGATGGCCACCGCCGGCGCGGTGGTGGGCCTGGTGGTGGACGGCCTGCGGGTGGACGACGTGGCCAGCACCGACAAGACGCTGCCGGGCTTCGCCGGCCTGTGGCAGGACATGCTCGCGGGAGGTTTGTCCTGAGCAAGCGGGTGTACGACGAGTCCGACGTGCGGATCCGGCCGCGTCCGGGCTCGCGGCCGCGCACCAAGACCCGGCCCGAGCACCTCGATGCCGAGCAGGCGATGGTGGTGGCGGTGGACCGGGGCCGGTGGGGCTGCGTGTTCGACGGCGACCCCGAGCGTCCCGTGGTGGCCATGCGCGCCCGCGAGATGGGCCGCACCCCCGTGGTGGTGGGCGACGAGGTGAGCCTGGTGGGCGACCTGTCCGGGCGACCCGACAGCCTGGCCCGCATCGTGCGGGTGGCCGAGCGGCGCACGGTGCTGCGTCGCACCGCCGACGACACCGACCCCTACGAGCGGATCGTGGTGGCCAACGCCGACCAGCTGGCCGTGGTGGTGGCCCTGGCTGACCCGCCGCCGCGCACCGGGCTCATCGACCGCACCCTGGTGGCGGCCTACGTCGGCGGACTGACCCCCATCCTCTGCCTCACCAAGTCCGACCTGGCCGACCCGGACGAGCTCGTCAGCGCCTACGCCGACCTGGAGGTGCCGGTGGTGGTGTTGAACCAGACCGCGCCCCTGGACGAGCTGGAGGCGATGCTGCAGGGCCGCACGACCGTGCTGCTCGGCCACTCCGGGGTGGGCAAGTCCACCCTGGTGAACCGGCTGGTGCCTGAGGCGTTCCGCGCGGTCGGGGTGGTCTCGGGCATCGGCCGTGGCCGGCACACCTCCACCCAGTCCATCGCGCTGCCGCTGCCCAGCGGGTCCGGCTGGGTGGTGGACACCCCCGGCATCCGGTCCTTCGGCCTGGCCCACGTCTCCACCGACGACGTGGTGGCCGCCTTCGCCGACCTGGCCGAGGTGGCCGCCACCTGTCCGCGCGGCTGCACCCATCTTGGTCCGCCTGCCGACCCGGAGTGCGCGCTGGACACCCTCACCGGCACCGCGGCCCGGCGGGTGGAGGCGGTGCGCCGGCTGCTGGTGGCGCTGGCGACCAACACCGACTGGTAGCCGGCTCAGAGCAGCTCGAGCAGGAAGGGCAGCTCCTGGGTGGCGTACCAGGCCAGCTCGTGGTCGGCGACCTCGCCGAGGACGAACTCCGCCTCCAGGTCGCCCAGGTCGGCGGCGTCCACCGCGGCCACCGCGGCTCGCACGGCGTCCTCGGCCTCGGCCAGGTCCACGTGCGCCGAGGCCACCTGGCTCAGCTGTACCGGCGCCGTCAGCCGCACCACCGCGTCGTCGAGGTCCGGGCGGAGCTGGGCGTCCTCGACGTCGGCGCTGAGCACCGCGCGGCGGGGACGGGCCGCGTCGTCGGTCTCCAGCTCCACCGCCAGCAGCCGCAGCGACGCCCGGGCCGCCTCAGCCATCGCGGCGTAGGAGAGCTCCTCCTCGTCGCCGACGGCGTAGGACTCGCGCAGCGCGGGGGTGAGGGCGAACGCGGTCCCGCTGACCGCCCGCAGCTCCCCGTCCCGCTGCAGCTGCTCCAGCATGGCGATGGTCGCCGGCACGTACACCCTCATGAGGTCTCCTTCGTCGCTGGGCTGCCCGGGCCGGATCGGCGACCGGGCGCCCGGGGTGGTGCTGCTCGCACCGCGGCCACCAGCTCGGCCAGGGACTGCTCGAGGAAGCCGGCCAGCTGGTCCACGTCGGCGAGGGCGTCGCGGTCGGCGTTGAGGCCGTAGAGCACCGAGCCGTCGTAGGAGGTCACCCCGACGGTCAGCGCCTGGTTGGGCATCAGCGGCACCACAGAGTAGATCTCGCGCAGCCGCGCCCCGTCGGCGTACAGCGGGTACTGCGGACCGGGCACGTTGGTGACCAGCACGTTGAACGAGCGCCGCGCCAGCGTGCCCGCCAGCCGCGCACCCATGGCGTGCAGGGTGGGCGGGGCGAAGCCGGACAGCTGGGTGAGCGCGCGGGCGCCGACCAGCGGGGTGGAGGAGGCGTGCTCGCGGGTGGCCTCGCGCAGCTGGCCCACCCGCACCAGCGGGTCGGCCGCCCCCACCGGCAGGTCCACCAGGAACGAGGAGAGGTCCTCGTGCTCTGCACCGGTGTCCTCGGGGTCGGACGCCACCGCGAGCGGCACCAGGGCGCGCACCGTGGTGTCCGGGGTGACCGGCTCGTTCCGGGAGGTCAACCAGCTGCGCAGCGCCCCGCTGACCACGGCGAGCACCACGTCGTTGACGCTGGCCCCGGTGGCGGCACGGACCTGCCGGTAGTCGGCCAGCTGGGTGCGGGCGGTGGCGAAGCGGCGCTGGCGGGAGACGGCCACGTTCAGCGGGCTGGGCGGGGCCGGGCGCGCCAACCGGCGCACCATCGCCGCCGCCGTGGTGGCTGCCTCGGTCACCGTGCTCACCGCGTTCGCGGCGTCGCGCGCCACCCACCGCACCACGTCGACCACCTCGGTGGGGCTGCGCAGCACCTCCACGGCGGCCTCCGCCAGCAGCCGGGTGCCGGCCGGCTCGGCCGCGGGCATCCAGAGGCCGGTGCGCTGCACACCGGGCTTGCGGGTGTCGTCCAGGATCACCTGGCCCAGCTCGAGGGCCTGCGCCCCGTCCACCACCGCCTGGTGGGTCTTGCTGATGATGGCGACCCGGCCCTTGGCCAGCCCCTCCACCAGGTACAGCTCCCACAGCGGGCGGGCCCGGTCCAGCCGGCGGGACAGCAGCCGCGACACCAGCTCGTGCAGCTGCGCGTCGTCGCCCGGGCTGGGCAGCGCGGAGCGACGCACGTGGTAGGAGATGTCGAAGTCGTTGTCGTCCACCCACACCGGGCGGGCCAGGCCGGCGGGCAGGTCACGAACCTTCTGCCGGTAGCGAGGCACGTACGGCAGCCGCTGCTCGATGTGGGACACCAGCGCGTCGTAGCCGAAGCCCGCCCGGGGTGGGGTGAAGATGCTGAGGCTGCCGATGTGCGCGGGGGTCGTCCCCCGCTCCAGCGACAGGAACGACGCATCGAGCGGGCTGAGTCGGTCACGCATGGGTGCAGCGTAGCCGCCGCAGGAGATTTGCTTCCGCACAGCATTGTCCACAAAGGTGCGGCAACCTGGCCCGGCCAGCCGGTGGCGGCGCCCATACTTCCTGCAGCGACGAGCCGCCCCTCCTCGGTGTCGCGAGCACCCACCGGTCACCCACGCCGACCGCCGCCCTGCCAGGAGAGAGCCACCCATGTCCGTCGACGCCACCGCAGAAGCCGCACTCCGCCCGGCCCCGCACCGTCCGCCAGCAGCTGCAGCGGCGCTGCCGCCCGCCGAGACTCCCCCGGCCACGCTGCTGCGGCGCGCACCGGTCTGCGAGCCCGCACCCGAGCACCTGCGCGTCGGCACCGCTGCCCCGCCGCCCCGGGCCCGGCGACGCGTCCCGGCCCAGCCGCAGCGCGCCCAGCCCGACCCGGTGAGCCCCGCCGCGGCCGCGAGCGCGCACCAGGTGTTCCGGCTGACCTTCGAGGTGCTGGAGGGCCGGCGGGGTGCGCAGCAGCTGCACCGGGTGATGGGACCGGTGGTGGCCGCGCAGGTCACCACGCTGTCGCGTGCCGGGACCGGCAGCTGGGCGCGGGGCGTGACCCGGCTCAACCGGATGCACGTCCAGCAGGTCACCCCCACCGCGGCGGAGGCTTGCGCCACCGTCACCCGCAACGGGCGGGTGCACGCCGTGGCCGCTCGCCTGGAGCTGGGCCGCACCGGCTGGCACTGCACCGCCCTGCACCTCGGCTAGCAGCCGTCCCTCCGCCGCCGGGTGGACCTCGGCGAGCACGCGGCGCACCGTGGCCGCCGACCGAGCACCGGCGCGGGGGGCTGACCCACCTCGCGCCGGTGCTCTCTCAGCGCTTGCGCTTGGGGCTCTTGGGGCCCTTGGCCTTCTGCCGGGCCTGGGCACGCCGGTCCCGCCGAGTGCCGGGAGCCTCCGCGCCGGCGGTGGCTGCTCCGGTCTCGTCCTCGGAGCTGCGCACCGCGGTGCCGCCGGTCTCGTCCGGACCCGAGTAGGTGACCGCCGCGGCCGGCTCGGTGTCCAACCCCTTGGCCCGGAAGGCGGCGGGCGCGGCAGGCACCACCTGCTGCTCCGCCTCGGCCTCGGTGGGCTGCGGCTGCTGCTGGGCGGGGGTGGTGGCCAGGTTGCCCAGCTCCGGCTGCGGCTGCGCACCCACCGTCAGGGTCGGCGCGGGCGCCACCTCCACGGTGACGTTGAACAGGAAGCCGATCGACTCCTCCTTGAGGCCCTCGAGCATGCCGCGGAACATGTCGTAGCCCTCGCGCTGGTACTCCACCAGCGGGTCACGCTGGGCCATCGCGCGCAGTCCGATGCCCTCCTTGAGGTAGTCCATCTCGTAGAGGTGCTCGCGCCACTTGCGGTCGAGCACGCTCAGCAGCACCCGACGCTCGAGGTCCCGCATCCCGCCGGTGCCGGCGATCGCGTCGATCTCCTCGGTGCGCTTGACGTAGGCGGCACGGACGTCGGCGAGGATGGCCTCCAGCAGGCCGTCGCGGGTGAGGTCGCTCTGGTCGCCGACCTCGGTCTCGCCCACCAGGTCCTGCCAGCGGATGCTCACCGGGTACAGGGTGCGCAGCGCCGTCCAGAGGGCTTCCAGGTCCCAGTCCTCGGCGTAGCCGGCCGCGGTGGCGCCGTCCACGTAGGCGGTGACCACGTCGGTCATCATGCCCTCGATCTGACCCTCGACGTCCTCGCCGGACATGATCCGGCGGCGCTCCCGGTAGATGATGGTGCGCTGCTGGTTCATCACCTCGTCGTACTTGAGGACGTTCTTGCGGATCTCGAAGTTCTGCTGCTCCACCTGCGTCTGCGCGGACAGGATCGCCTTGGAGACCATCTTGGCCTCGATGGGCACGTCCTCGGGGAGGTTGAGCCGGTTCATGATCGCCTCGATCATCGGCCCGTTGAAGCGGCGCATGAGCTCATCACCCAGCGACAGGTAGAAGCGGGACTCGCCCGGGTCACCCTGCCGGCCGGAGCGGCCACGGAGCTGGTTGTCGATGCGGCGGGACTCGTGCCGCTCGGTGCCGAGCACGTAGAGCCCGCCCGCCTCGCGGACCCGCTCGGCCTCCTGCTTCACCTCGTCCTTGAGCGGGCCGATGATCAGCTCCCACTCCGCCTGGTACTCCTCCGGGTCGCGCACCGGGTCCAGGCCCCGCTCGCGCAGCGCCACGTCGGCGAGGATCTCGGGGTTGCCGCCGAGCACCACGTCGGTGCCGCGACCGGCCATGTTGGTGGCCACCGTCACCGCACCCACCCGACCGGCCTGGGCGATGATCACCGCCTCCTTGTCGTGGAACTTGGCGTTGAGGACGCTGTGTGGCACACCCTTCTTGACCAGCTGCTGGGACAGGTACTCCGAGCGCTCCACGCTGGTGGTGCCGACCAGCACCGGCTGGCCCTTCTCGTGGCGCTCCACGATGTCCTCGACCACGGCCGCGAACTTGGCTTCCTCGGTCTTGTAGATGAGGTCGGGCGAGTCCACCCGGATCATCGGCCGGTTGGTGTGGATCGGGATGACGCCGAGCTTGTAGATCTGGTGCAGCTCGGCGGCCTCGGTCTGGGCCGTGCCGGTCATCCCGGAGAGCTTGTCGTAGAGCCGGAAGTAGTTCTGCAGGGTGATGGTGGCCAGGGTCTGGTTCTCCGCCTTGATCTCCACCCCCTCCTTGGCCTCCAGCGCCTGGTGCATGCCCTCGTTGTAGCGGCGACCGGCCAGCACGCGACCGGTGAACTCGTCGACGATGAACACCTCGCCGTCGCGGACGATGTAGTCCTTGTCGCGCTGGTAGAGCTCCTTGGCCTTGATGGCGTTGTTCAGGTAGCTCACCAGCGGCGAGTTGGCCGCCTCGTAGAGGTTGTCGATGCCCAGCTGGTCCTCGACGAACTCCACCCCGGCCTCGTGCACACCGATGGTCCGCTTCTTGATGTCCACCTCGTAGTGGACGTCGAGCTTCATCAGCGGAGCCAGGCGCGCGAACTCGCCGTACCAGCGCGAGGAGGCGTCGGCCGGTCCCGAGATGATCAGCGGGGTGCGGGCCTCGTCGATGAGGATGGAGTCGACCTCGTCCACGATGGCGAAGTTGTGGCCGCGCTGCACGCACTCGGCCAGCGAGTTGGCCATGTTGTCGCGCAGGTAGTCGAAGCCGAACTCGTTGTTGGTGCCGTAGGTGATGTCGGCGGCGTAGGCGTCGCGACGCTCGGGCGGCGTCATCCCGGACAGGATGGTGCCCACCTCGAGGCCGAGGAAGCGGTGCACGCGGCCCATCCACTCCGAGTCACGCTTGGCCAGGTAGTCGTTGACGGTGACCACGTGCACGCCCTCACCACCGATGGCGTTGAGGTAGGCGGGCAGCACACAGGTCAGCGTCTTGCCCTCACCGGTCTTCATCTCCGCGATGTTGCCCAGGTGCAGCGCAGCCCCGCCCATCACCTGCACGTCGAAGTGGCGCTGGCCCAGCACGCGGCTGGAGGCCTCCCTGGCGACGGCGTACGCCTCGGGCAGCAGCTCGTCGAGGCTCTCCCCGTCGGCGTGGCGCTTGCGGAACTCGTCGGTCTTGGCCGCCAGCTCGGCGTCAGTCAGCGACTCGACCTCGGGCGACAGGCTGCTGACGTGCTCAGCGATGGACATGAGGCGCTTGACCATGCGGCCTTCGCCTGCGCGCAACAGCTTGGAAAACGACAACACAGCTTGTCTCGTCCCTCGGTCATAGACGGCAGGGTCCGGCCAAGGAAAACCCTTGGCCGGACCCCATGGTAGGCGGCTCCGTGCAGGCCGTGGCCCATCATGCCCCTCGAGCCCGCCACGGCGAGGCTCGCAGGGCCGGAACCTAGACGAGCCTGAGCAGGCCGTAGTCGAAGGCGTGCCTGCGGTAGACCACGCTGGGCCGGCCGGTGTCGGCGCACTGGAAGAGGAAGAAGTCGTGCCCGACCAGCTCCATCTCGTACAGCGCCTCGTCCACCGTCATCGGCACCGCCGGGTGCTCCTTGGTGCGCACGATGCGCCCCGGACCCTCGGTGTCGACCTCCGGCTCGGCCACGTGGGGCTCGGCCTCGGGAACCAGGCCGGCCGTGGCGTCGGCCACCGACAGGCGAGCCTTGCGGCCGTGGTGCACCGTCCGCCGGTCGTGCGCGCGCCGCAGCCGGGACTCCAGCTTGTTGATGGCGTTCTCCAGGGCGTCGCGGAAGGTCTCCGCGCTCGCCTCGGCCCGCACCACCGGGTGCTTGCCGACGGCGGTCAGCTCGACGCGCTGGCAGCTCTTGGCCTGACGGGGGTTGGGGGCGTGCTGCAGCTCGACGCGGAAGAGGTCGATGGTGTTGTCGAAGCGCTCGAGCTTGGCGAGCTTCTCGCCCACGAAGGTGCGGAAGTAGTCCGGCACGCTGACGTTGCGGCCCTCGATGTCCAGGCGCGCGACCGGCTGGCCGGCGGCGTCTGGCACCTCGTCGACGGGCTCGTCGATGACGAACGGCCTGGCGTCCTCCGAGCTGGGCTTGCGCTGCTCGGCGATGCCTTCCTTGCGGTCGTCCTGGGTCTGCACGGTGCTCTGCTTACTAGTCATAGATACCTCCGCGTATGGCCCGGTCGAGCACAGCTGCCCGGCCTGGCCCAAGGTGACTGCGCCGGCACGGAAGAGCCTTCCGGCGCCACTCTCGGGGACGGTCCTCCCAACTGCGGCTCACGTGGCTGCTGTCCTCACGCTAACCCCGTTCCGCCCGGATAGACAGACCCCTTCCGTCACAGCGTGTCACGAGATCGGCGGTGCTCGCACCGCGCTGAGACCGGTTGCTGCCGGTCAGCGCACCGCGGCCAGCACCAGCACGGCGTGCACGCGAATGCCGCAGTCACGCAACGCACTTGCACTTGCCGCCGCCGTGGCGCCGGTGGTGAGCACGTCGTCGAGCAGGACCACCGCCGAACCCGGTGGTGGCAGCGCCCCGGGGCGCACCCGCACCCTGCCGTGCAGGTTGTCCACCCGCTGCCCCGCGGTCAGTCCGACGGAGTCACGCACCCCCCGGCGCAGGCCGAGGACCGGCGCCACGGTGGTGCTGCCCCCGAGGTGTGCGGCGCAGACCCGGGCCGCGGCGAGCACCGGGTCGCCGCCGCGCTGGCGAGCGGCCCGAGCACGGCTGGGCGCGGGCACCAGGTGCAGGGCGGCCAGCTCGGGCGGGTCGAGCTCGCCCCAGTCGCGCAGGTCGCGCAGGCACCGCGCCCAGGCCCGCCCCACGTGCACCAACAGGTCGCGCCGGCCGCGCTCCTTGGCCGCGACCACCACCGCCCGGCGGGCACCGGTGTAGGCCCCGGTGGCCCACGCCGGCGGGACACCGTCCACCCGGGTGCGCACCGGCACCGGCTCGCTGTCCAGCTCTGCGGCACAGCCGGCGCACCAGGGAGTGCCGGGCTCGCGGCAGCCACCGCACTCGGTGGGCAGGACCAGGTCGACGAGGGCGCGCACCAGTCCAGCGTGGCCGGGGGCCGGTGCCGGCGGGCGAGGTGCCCGCAGGGCTGGGGACACCGCGGCGCGACTGTGCACCGCGCGCGGGCTCAGCCGGGCAGGATCGGCGTGCTCGAGCCCCCACCGAGGCCCGCCACCTCGCGCCAGTAGCGCTCACCGGGTGCGTCCAGGACGTTGAGCTGCAGCACCGCCCGGCTGTCGGCGGCCAGCACCGACGACGCGGGCGCGGCCGCCACGTACCGAACCGGCGGGGACAGGTTGCGGCTGGGCAGCGGCTGGATCAGCGCGCCGTCCACCCCCACGGTGACCACCGGCACCTCGTCGCCCCGGCCGGACACCACCAGGGTGTCGGCACTGGTCCAGTCCAGCGACACCGCGCCGTCCCCGAGGTCCGGGGCCACCGCCACCGGGCTGGTCAGCGCGAAGCCGCCGTTCTGCGCCCGGGTGACCACGGCCACGTACACCCGCCCCCCCACGATGAGCGCCGCACGGACGCCGTCCCTGGACAGCCGCAGCGCGCTGATCGGCCCACCGAGCGCGGTCACCGCGCCGGAGTCCACCGGCGAGCTGGACACCTGGCCGCTGGAGGGCTCCCGCACCACCCGCACCACGGTCCCGGTGTCCACCACCACCCAGGCCGCACGATCGTCCCCGGACCAGGTGGGGCGGGTCATCTCCGTGCCCGAGGCCGCGACGGCCACCGCCCCGCCGAGGCTGCCCACCAGCAGCTGCACCTGCCCCCCGGGCCTCGGGTCGCCCGTCATGGTGACCGCGGCGACCTGCTGCCCGTCGTGGGAGATGGCGGCTGACTCCAGCGAGCTGGCCCGACCCAGTGGCCCACCCACCGCGTTGACGCTGCCGTCGACCACCTTGACCAGGCTGCCGCCGGACACCGCGTGCAGCCCCACGTCAGCCCCGGAGGAGGACGAGGGGTCGAAGGAGGCGACGTCGGCGGTGTCCCAGCCCAGCGCGTAGCGCTCGTCCAGCGGGGCCCCGTCGGCGAGAAGCACGTACGGACCGCGCACGCCGGCGCTGTCCAGGGTCCACACCACCTGGGCGGCCAGCAGCTGGCGCTGCCCGGCGTCGAGGGACTCCAGCCCACCCAGGTCGATACCGACCCCGTTGGCCTCGCCGGCGCCGGGCACGCTCTCCCCGGTCGCGGTGGTGACGTTGCTGCGCAGCCGCACTCCCTGGCCCAGCTTGTTCACCACGCCGCTGGCCAGCTGCGCGTTCGGTCCGCCGATGAGCAGCTCCACCAGCCGTGCGGCCAGGGAGTCGGAGTCGCGCGCCACCCAGCGGGGGTCGGCCACCACCTTCTTCTGGTCGGGGTTGAGGAAGTACACCGGCACCCGCTGGTAGCGGGCCAGGAAGTCGGCACGCTCGAGCACCACACCGCTGGGCAGGGCGTCGATGCGCCACTGGCCGTCGACCTTCAGCAGCGTCAGCCGGGCCTCGTAGGTGCCCTGGTCCTGGTTGTAGGTGCCGTCCCCGCTGAGCGTGCCGACCCGGTCGGCGCGCAGCAGGATGGTCACCCGGTTCTCGGCGCGCACGTCGTAGAGGGTGTCCACGTTGGTCAGGATCGTGGTGGACGTGCGGTCGTCCCAGCGCTGGGAGCCCTCACCGGTGAGGTACTGCCGCGCCACCCGGTGCTGGCCGCGCTGGGCGCTGCTGGCGGAGATGAAGTCGCGCACCAGCAGGTCGGGCTCCCGCCCGGCGATCGGCGCCTGCTCCACCTCCGGCTGCGGATCGGTGCGCACCGTGCTGATCACGTGCGGGGTGGAGCTGGTGGGCACGGTGGCGCACCCGGTGAGCACGGTGGCCACCGCCACCAGGCAGGACAGCACACGGAATCGGCGCATCAGGAGACTCCCACGTCGGGCGCGGCGGTGGCACGGTCAGGGACGCTCGCGGTGGACGGTGGCTGCACCACGTCGCCGACGGCGACGTTGGCGACGTCGAAGGGCTCGGTGGGCACCAGCGGGATGGGACCGTCCACCAGCGCGGCACCGCGCCGCAGCGGCAGGGTGAGCAGGAAGCAGGCGCCGCGGCCGGGCTCGCCCCAGGCCTGCAGCGAGCCGCCGTGCAGGCGGGCGTCCTCCACCGCGATCGCCAGGCCGAGACCAGTGCCGCCGGAGCGGCGCACCCGGGAGGGGTCGGCGCGCCAGAACCGGTTGAACACCTTCTCCGCCTCCCCCGGCTGCAGACCGATCCCGCTGTCGCGCACCAGCACCGACACCGACTGGTCGGAGGCGCGCATCTGCACCAGCACCGGCCGGCCCTCACCGTGGTCGAGCGCGTTGGCCAGCAGGTTGCGCAGCACGCGCTCCACCCGGCGGGCGTCGACCTCGGCGGTCACCTTGTCCTCGGGCAGGTCCAGCAGCAGCTCGCTGCCGGTCTGGGCCACCAGGTGGCGCACGGTGTCCACCGCACCGCGCACGCACAGGCGCAGGTCCAGCGGCTCCGCGGCCAGGTCGGCCATCCCCGCGTCGTGCCTGCTGATCTCCAGCAGGTCGTTGAGCAGGGTCTCGAAGCGGTCCAGCTCGGCCACCAGCAGCTCGGCCGAGCGACGCAGGGCCGGGTCCATCTCGTCGCTGCCGGCGTGCAGCACGTCAGCCGCCATCCGCACCGTGGTCAGCGGGGTGCGCAGCTCGTGGCTGACGTCGGAGGTGAACTGCCGCTGCAGGGCGCCGAACTCCTCCAGCTGCGCGATCTGGTCGGCGAGGTTGGCAGCCATGTCGTTGAACGCCAGCCCCAGCCGGGCGACGTCGTCCTCCCCGCGCACCGGCATGCGCGCCTCGAGCTGCCCGTCGGCGAAGCGCTCCGCCGCATCCACGGCGGTGCGGATGGGCAGGACCACCTGGCGGGTGACCAGCGCGGCCACCCCACCGAGCAGCAGGAGCAGGACGCCGCCACCGAGGGACATGGTGCCCTTGATCAGGCTGATCGAGCGCTCCTCGGCGTTCAGCGGGAACACCAGGTACAGCTCGAGCCCGGCGACGTCGGAGGGCGCCGGGGTGCCGACGACGAGGGTGGGGGCGCCGGCGATGGAGGTGTACTGGTAGGTCAGCTGCCCCTTCTGCACGAAGGGGCGCAGCGACGTGGGCACCTCGGCGATGGGGCCGCTGGCGATGGCGCCACGCGGGCCGTCCCCGCGGACGATGAGCACCGGCTCGAAGGCGCCGGCGCCGCCGCTGGCCGAGCCACCCATGTCGATGCCGGGGCTGGTCAGCGCCGAGCTGGCGCTGTTGAGCCGGCTGCGCAGGGAGTTGCTCTCGTCGGCGCCGGCCAGCTCGCGCTGCACGGTGGCGCGGGCTCGCTCCACCTCCTCGACGGCGGCGTTGATCTTGGCGTCGAGCAGCCGGTCGGTGATCTGGCTGAGCAGCGCCACCCCGACGGTGAGCACCAGCACCGCCGACAGCGCCAGGGTGGACAGCACCACCCGCAGCTGCAGGGACCGCCGCCACCAGTACATGAAGCCCCGACCGGCGGCCGCGGAGGTGTGCCAGAGGTCGCGCAGCAGGTGCCGCAGCGCTGCGCCGGGCGGGGTGCGTCCGGCGCGGTGGGCGAGCCTGGTGAGCGCTCGTCTCACGGCGGGCCGGCGCGGTACCCCACGCCGCGGACGGTGAGAACCACCTCCGGACGCTCGGGGTCCACCTCGATCTTGGCGCGCAGGCGCTGCACGTGCACGTTGACCAGGCGAGTGTCCGCGGCGTGGCGGTAGCCCCACACCTGCTCCAGGAGCACGTCCCGGCTGAACACCTGGCGCGGCTTGCGGGCCAGCGCCACCAGCAGGTCGAACTCCAGCGGGGTGAGCGAGATGGGCGTGCCGTTGCGGGTGACCTGGTGCGCGGGGACGTCGATCTCCACGTCGGCGATGTGCAGGATCTCCGCGGGCACCTCGGCGGTGCGCCGCAGCCGGGCCCGCAGCCGCGCGATCAGCTCCTTGGCCTTGAACGGCTTCATCACGTAGTCGTCGGCGCCAGACTCCAGGCCCAGCACCACGTCCACGGTGTCGGTCTTGGCGGTGAGCATGACGATCGGCACGCCCGACTCCGCCCGGATCACCCGGCACACGTCGATGCCGTTCATGCCGGGCAGCATCAGGTCGAGCAGGACCAGGTCCGGCTTGAACTCGCGGACCGCGGCCATCGCCTTGGACCCGTCCCCCACGACGGCGGCGTCCATGCCCTCGCCCTGCAGCACGATGGTCAGCATCTCTGCCAGTGCCGCGTCGTCGTCGACGACCAAGATCCGTGGTTTCATGCCGCCCATCCTGACACCTGCGTCGTGGTGCACTGCCCCGCGACGCGAGCGTGAGCTCGCCTGCGCGCCACCGTGCTCATGCGTCCGCCCCCGCCAGCACCCGGTCGGCGAGCGCGGTCACCGCGGCGACGGCTGCGCCGGCCGGGGCAGCGGTGTCGGCGGCGTCGGGCTGCTCGTGGACGTGCCAGGCCCCTGCCCAGCCGTCGGCGGCCAGGCCCTCGTAGACCGCCCCGGTGCGCTCCTGCAGCCCGGCGTCGCGCTCGAAGGCGTCGCGGGCGCGGCCGGCGTCGGCGGACTCGCGGTCCGCCGCGCGCGCGGTGGCCACGGCGACGGGCACCCGCAGCAGCACCTGCAGGGTGGGTGCGGGCAGGCGCAGGCGGTCGAACTCCAGCTGCCGGATCCACTCGGCGAACTCGCCGCGGGCGTCCTGGTGCAGTCGGGCCGCACCGAAGGCGGCGTTGGAGGCGGCGTAGCGGTCGAGCAGCACCACGTCGTTGCTGGCCAGCATCTCGGTGAGCTCGGGGACGGCCTCGGCGCGGTCGAGGGCGAACAGCACGGCCATGCCGTGCACGCTGTCGCCGAGGTCGCCGACCTTGCCGTGCAGCGCCTCGGAGACCAGGTCGGCGTGCACCGAGCGGCCGTAGCGGGGAAAGGCGGTGGCGCCCACCCGGAGCCCGCGGGAGGCGAGCTCGGCGGTCAGCGCGGTGCTCAGCGTCCGCTTTCCCGCGCCGTCAAGACCTTCCACCGTCACGAGTACGCCCACGGGCAACTACCCTAACCGACCCCGAACGACGGTCAGGGCCCTCAGCGCCCCCAGGAGATCCCTGGAGGGCGCTGAGGGCCCTGACCGCGGTGCTGGGCAGTGCCTAGCGGGGCCCGAGCGGGCGGGTGCTCAGTAGCGGTAGTGCTCGGGCTTGTACGGGCCCTCGACGTCCACGCCGATGTACTCCGCCTGCTCCTTGGTGAGCTTGGTCAGCGTGCCGCCCAAGGCCTCCACGTGGATGCGGGCCACCTTCTCGTCCAGGTGCTTGGGGAGGCGGTACACCTCGTTGTCGTACTCGTCGGGCTTGGTCCACAGCTCGATCTGCGCGATCACCTGGTTGGCGAAGGAGTTGCTCATCACAAAGCTGGGGTGGCCGGTGGCGTTGCCCAGGTTGAGCAGGCGGCCCTCGCTCAGCACGATGATGGTGTGGCCGTTCGGGAAGATGAACTCGTCCACCTGGGGCTTGATGTTGATGCGACGGATGTCCTTGTCGCCCTGCAGCCCCGCCATGTCGATCTCGTTGTCGAAGTGGCCGATGTTGCCCAGGATGGCCTGGTGCTTCATCTGCCGCATGTGGTCCAGGGTGATGATGTTCAGGTTTCCGGTGGCGGTGATGACGATGTCGGCCTTGCCGATGGCCTGGTCCACGGTCTCCACGGAGTAGCCGTCCATCATCGCCTGCAGCGCGCAGATCGGGTCGGCCTCGGCGACGACCACGCGGGCACCCTGGCCCTTGAGCGCCTCGGCACAGCCCTTGCCCACGTCGCCGTAGCCGACGACCAGGCAGGCCTTGCCGCCGATGAGCACGTCGGTGCCGCGGTTGATCCCGTCGATCAGCGAGTGGCGGGTGCCGTACTTGTTGTCGAACTTGCTCTTGGTCACCGAGTCGTTGACGTTGATGGCCGGGAAGGGCAGCTCGCCGGAGGCGGAGAACTGGTAGAGCCGGATGACGCCGGTGGTGGTCTCCTCGGTGACACCGCGGATGTTCTTGGCGGTCTCGGTCCACTTGGTGGTGGACTGCTCCAGCGAGCGCCGCAGCGTCTCCAGGACCACCTGGTACTCCTCGGAGTCGGTGTCCTCGGTGGAGGGCACGACGCCGGTCTTCTCGTACTGCGCGCCCTTGAGGACGTACATGGTGGCGTCGCCACCGTCGTCGAGGATCATGTTCGCGGTCTCCCCACCCGGCCAGGTGAGCATCTGCTCGGCGCACCACCAGTACTCCTCCAGCGACTCACCCTTCCAGGCGAACACCGGGACGCCCTTGGGCTCCTCGGGGGTGCCGTTGCGGCCCACGACGATGGCGGCCGCGGCGTGGTCCTGGGTGGAGAAGATGTTGCAGGAGGCCCAGCGGACCTCGGCGCCCAGGTCGACCAGGGTCTCGATGAGCACGGCCGTCTGCACCGTCATGTGCAGCGAGCCGGAGATGCGCGCACCCTTGAGCGGCTTGACCTCCGAGTACTCCCGGCGCAGCGTCGTCAGACCCGGCATCTCGTGCTCGGCAAGGCGGATCTCCTTGCGCCCGAACTCCGCCAGGGCGAGGTCGGCGACCTTGTAGTCGATGCCGTTGCGGGAGTCGGCGGTCAGCTCGGTTGCAGCCAGGGTCATAGAATTTTGCTCCTTGTCGAGGGGGTCAACTGAACAGGTTATCGGTTCTCGGCCGCTGGCGCGCAGGTGCGGCACCGGGCAGGCTGTAGCGATGGAGCACCGCACGATCGGCAGTCGCACCGTCAGCGCAATCGGGTTGGGCGGCATGCCCATGTCCGTGCAGGGCCGACCGGACCGCGAGCGCGCGCTGGCCACCGTCCATGCTGCCCTCAACGCCGGCGTCACGCTGATCGACACCGCCGACGCCTACAGCCTGGACGCCTCGGACTTCGGGCACAACGAGGAGCTGGTCGCCGAGGCGCTGCGGCACTGGGGCGGTGACCGCGAGGACGTGCTGGTGGCCACCAAGGGCGGGCACGTCCGCACCGCCGACGGCGGCTGGGCCCTGGACGGGCGCCCGGAGCACCTGCGCGCGGCCTGCGAGGCCTCGCTGCGTCGGCTCGGGGTGGACACCATCGACCTCTACCAGCTCCACCGGCCCGACCCGGCCGTCCCCGTGGAGGAGTCGGTGGGCGCGCTGGCCGAGCTGCTGGACGAGGGCAAGATCAGCATGGCCGGCGTCTCCAACTTCGACGTCGACCAGATCCGGCTGGCCCAGCGGGTGCTGGGCGGGCGCCTGGCCAGCGTGCAGAACGAGTACTCCCCGCGCTTTCGCTCCTCGCGGCCGGAGCTGGAGCTGTGCGCCGAGCTGGGCGTGGCCTTCCTGCCCTGGTCGCCGCTGGGCGGCATCGGCAAGGCGGCCGAGCTGGGCCAGGCTCACCAGGCGTTCGCCGAGGTGGCCGCCGAGCACCACGTGAGCCCGCAGCAGGTGGCACTGGCCTGGGAGCTGGCCGCCGCCGACGTGGTCATCCCCATTCCCGGTGCCTCCCGCCCGGCGAGCGCCGTGGCCTCCGCCGCAGCCACCGAGCTGGCGCTCACCCCGGAGCAGCGCGCGCGCCTCGACGCCGCCTAGCGGGAGCCGCTCGCCGAGCGGCCTAGCCGCTGTCCGACGGTGAGGACACCGCCGGCCGCATGCCCTCGGGCCGCTCGTAGCCCTCGGCCAGGGTGCTGCGCTTGCGGCCGTAGACGAAGTAGAGCACCACCCCGATGGCCATCCAGGCGAGGAAGCGCAGCCAGGTGTCCACCGGGAGGTTGAGCATCAGGTAGACGCTGGCCAGCACCGACACGATGGGCACGAAGGGCACCAGCGGCGTGCGGAACGAACGCTTGAGGTCGGGCCGGGTGCGGCGCAGCACCACCACGCCGATGGCCACCAGCACGAAGGCGAACAGGGTGCCGATGTTGACCAGCTTGGCCAGCTCGGTGAGCGGCACCAGCGCCGCGATGGTGGCCACCACGATGCCGGTGACCACGGTGGTGACCACCGGGGTGCCGGTGCGCGGGGAGACCTTGGCGAACGGGGCGGGCAGCAGCCGGTCGCGGCTCATCGCGAAGAACACCCGGCTCTGGCCGAGCATGAGGATCATCATCACGGTGGTCAGACCGGCCAGGGCGCCCACGGAGATGAGGGTGGCGATGGCGTCCTGCCCCACCGACCGGAACGCCGCCGCCAACGGCGCCGACGCCTCGATCTCGTTGTACTTGACCATGCCGGTGATGACCACGGAGACCAGCACGTAGAGCGCGGTGCAGATGGCCAGCGAGCCGAAGATGCCGATGGGCATGTCGCGCTGCGGCTTCTTGGTCTCCTCGGCGGCGGTGGCCACGATGTCGAAGCCGATGAAGGCGAAGAACACGGTGGCGGCGGCGGCGAAGATGCCGCCCACGCCGAACGCGCCGGGCGCGAACCCGAGCTCCTGCAGCAGCGACAGCGACGGCGCCTCGTCCGGCTTGGCGCTGGGTGAGCCCGACGGCGGGATGAACGGGTCGTAGTTGCTGGCCTTGACGTAGAAGAACCCGGCCACGATCACCAGCAGCACCACGCCCAGCTTGATCAGCACGGCGACGGCGTTGACCCGGCTGGAGACCTTGATGCCCAGGCAGATGACGCCGGTGAGGATGAGCACGATGGCTGCGGCGGTGACGTTGACCGTCGCCTCCTCGCCGGCGATGGACGAGGGCAGGTGCCACCCGATGGTCTCCAGCAGCTCCTGCAGGTAGCCCGACCAGCCGACCGCCACGGTCGCCGCGCCCAGCGCCATCTCCAGGATGAGGTCCCAGCCGATGATCCAGGCCAGCAGCTCGCCCAGGCTGGCGTAGGAGAACGTGTAGGCGCTGCCGGCCACCGGCACGGTGCTGGCGAACTCCGCGTAGCAGAGCGCGGCCAGGCCGCAGACGATGGCGGCGAAGACGAAGGACAGCGCCACGGCAGGTCCCGCCTCGAGCCCGGCGGCCTCACCGGTGAGCACGAAGATGCCGGTGCCGATCACCACGCCGACACCGAAGACGATGAGGTCGACGGGCCCCAGCGCCTTCTTCAGCTGGTGCTCGGGCTCCTCGGTGTCCGCGATCGACTGCTCGACGGACTTCGTCCGGAACACGCTGCCTGATCTCATCAGGATTGCCTTCTTCTCACGAGGGGGAACTGCACCGGTCGGGCCGTGAACGCTAGTACGGTAGCCACCCCGTTGCCCAATGGCCTGGTGAGCGGTAGTCCTGCTGCGGCTCAGCCGGTCTGGGCGCAGCGACCGCTAGCCCTGGTCCTGCTCCGCGCCGTGGCGCAGCGCCCCTGCGGCAGGGGCGCGGTAGAGGTCGGGCTCGAGGTAGATCACCCGCGCGGCGGGCACGGCGGCGCGCACCCGCTCCTCGGCGGCGTCGATGGCGGCGGCGATGCCGGCACTGGTCTCGTCGCCGCCCACGGCGACCTTGGCGGCCACCAGCAGCTCCTCCGGACCCAGGTACTGCGTCTTGAGGTGCACCACGCGGTCGATCGCGCCCCCGACCAGGGCTGCCTGGATGGCCTGCTCCTCCCCCGGGGTGGCGCCCTCGCCGATCAGCAGGCTCTGCATCTCGATGATGAGGATGACGGCGATGACACCGAGCAGCAGGCCGATGCTCACGGTTCCGATGCCGTCCCACACCGGGTCACCGGTGAGCACGCTCATGCCGACACCGACGAGGGCGAGCAGCAGGCCGACCAGCGCGCCGGCGTCCTCCAGCAGCACCACCGGCAGCTCGGGGCTGCGCGAGGTGCGGATGAACTGCCACCAGCTGGCCCTGCCCTTGAGCGGGCGCGACTCGTGCACGGCGGTGCGGAAGCTGTAGGTCTCCAGGCCGACGGCCACCAGCAGCACTCCGATGGCCACCCCGGGCGAGGTGAGCTCCTCCGGGTGGGAGATCTTGTGGATGCCCTCGTAGAGGGCGAACATCGAGCCCAGGGTGAACAGCACCAGCGCCACCACGAAGGAGTAGAAGTAGCGGTTGCGGCCGAAGCCGAACGGGTGCAGCTGGGTGGCGGCCTTCTTGGCCCGCTTCTGCCCGAGCAGCAGCAGCCCCTGGTTGGAGGTGTCGGCCACCGAGTGCACCGACTCGGCGAGCATCGACGACGACCCGGTCACGAGGAAGCCGACGAACTTGGCGACCGCGATTCCCGCGTTGGCGACCAGCGCCGCGAGGATGGCCTTGGTACCGCCTGATGCGGACATCCGTGAACTCCTTGGGTGAGCGGGGTCAGGCCCCGGTGGGGGCCTCGTCGGTGGTCAGGCCGTCCCGCACGCGAAACAGCTGAGCGCCATCATCTCCTGCCACCACCGACACCGCCGCACCGGTGGCCGGCAGCCACACCGATCCGCCCTTGTCCACGGTGAGCTCCGCGCCGTCGGCGGTGCTCAGCCGGGCCTGGCCGACCGTGCACAGCAGCACCTGGGGGCTGCCGCGGCCCAGCGTCAGCCGGTCGCCCGCGGGCAGCTCGACGCGGGAGAGCGCAAACTCCTCCGTCGGGGTGGGGTAGCCCAGCTCGGCGGCGCCCTGGCTCGCCGGCCCCCCCGACCACGGGGTGCCGGAGAGCACCGGCATGTCGCCGTGGGCGAAGTCGAGCACCCGCAGCAGCTCGGGCACGTCCACGTGCTTGGGGGTCAGGCCACCGCGCAGCACGTTGTCGGAGTTGGCCATCACCTCCACCCCCACCCCGCTGAGGTAGGCGTGCAGGTTGCCGGCAGGCAGGTAGATGGCCTCACCCGGCTTCAGCACCACTCGGTTCAGCAGCAGCGAGGCCAGCACCCCCGCGTCGCCCGGGTAGCGCTCCCCCAGCTCGAGGGTGGTCTGCGCCTCCAGCACGAAGTCGCCGTCCTCGGCCACCAGCTTGGTGAGGCTGGACAGCACCGCGGGCAGCAGCGACTCCAGCACCTGCACCGGCAGGGTGATCCAGGTCGTCAGCACGGCCCGCAGGCCGTGGGAGTCCGGCTGCCCCGCGAGCAGGCCCAGGTAGGTGTCCAGCTCGGGGCAGCGCATCGCGGTGAGCAGCTCGATGGTGCGGTCGACGCGGCGGAAGCCCGCCAGCGCGTGGAAGGTGGTCAGGGCGCAGAGCAGCTCGGGCTTGTGGCTGGGGTCGCGGTAGTTGCGCTCCTGCGAGCCCTGCGGCACGCGGCGCTGCTCCTCCCGCTCGTAGCCCTCCCGCGCCTGCTCGGCGCTGGGGTGGGCCTGCAGCGACAGCGGCTCGTCGGCCGCGAGCACCTTGAACAGGAACGGCAGCGTGCCGCCGAAGCGCGCGCAGCACGCTGCCCCCAGCTGGACCTCGGGCTCGGCCTCGATCGCGGCGAGCAGCGAGAGCTCCTGGCCGTCGGCGCGGCGCACGGTGGCGGGGTCGGCAGGGTGCGCGCCCAGCCACAGCTCGGCCTCCGGGTGCGGCGCCGGCGCCGGACGGCCAGTCAGCTCGGCGAGGGCGGTGCGCGATCCCCACGCGTAGTGCCGCACCACCCCTAGCAGCTCGTGCACGTCGTTCTCCGCTCCCTCGCCTTGCCGGTTGGTGGTGTCCCTGGGCTCAGCTCGCCAGCCCCAGGTACACCGCGGCCGTCTCGCACCGCGCGGCCAGCAGCAGCAGCTCTGCCGCTGGGTGGTGGCGCAGCGGGCCGTCGTCGAGCGTGCCGAGCACCAGCTCGACGTCCGGCAGCGACTCGCTGAGCGCACGCAGGCGCGTCTCCTCCTCCGCGGTGCCCAGCAGCAGCACCCGCAGGGGCGGCTCGGGAAGGGGCCCGTCGATGTCCGGGTCGTGGAAGATCGGGTCGACCACCGGAGTCGCCACCGCGGCCGGGCCGTGGCGCCGCGAGAGCAGCACCTGGGCCAGCTCGGCGGCACCGACCACCACGGCCGCGTTGCGCAGCAGCGAGGTGGCCACGTGACCGGCCAGCACCACCGCCGCCGGGTGCTCCGCCGCCACCACCAGGCGGTGCCCGGCGCAGCGCAGCGCCAGCAGCTTGGCCGGGTTGGCGAACACCTCGGTGCCCGGCTGGTTGCGGCCGGCCTCGGCGTCGAGCTCGTCGGCGAGGGCCTCCAGGTCGGGGCCCGCCAGCACGCGCAGCGCGCTCAGCACGGCCAGGCCCACCGCGGCGAAGCGGAAGAGCCCCATGCCCTGCGGCAGCGGGAGCCGGGGCGGCAGCAGCAGGGCGCGCCCTGCCGCTGCGGGGGCGAGCAGCCCCTCCTCGGGTGCGGCGAGCACCAGCTCGGCGCCTCGGCCCACCACGCGCCCCACCGACTCCGCCAGCTGCTGGTCGCCGGGGTCGTCGGAGAGCACCACCACCACGTCCAGCGCGCCCACCCAGCGCGGTGCCTGGGCGGCGACCACCACGGGAACGGTGCTGCTGTCACCGCACAGGGCCTGCAGCCACTCCGCGGCGTGGCGCGCGGGCCCGCGCGGGGCGAGCAGCACCACGCTGCGCACGCTGGCGCCCTGCAGCCGGGCCAGGGCGCCCTCGGCCACCGCGGCGGCGACGGCCCGCACGGAGGCCCCGGCCGAGGCCGCACCTCGCAGGCGCCCGTCGGCGTCGGCAGCGAGCAGGCGCTCGGTGTCGTCCAGGTCGGCGGGAGCCAGCGCGCGAGCAGCGGCGCCGGAGGCGGTCATGACGTCGCGGGGTCAGCCGACCGGGGCTGGCCCGGTTCGGGGTGCAGCGCCTCGTCCAGCAGCAGCACCGGGATGCCGTCGACCACCGGGAACGTGCGACCACAGCTGGTGCAGGTCAGCGCGTCCGCGTCGGGGTCGGTGGCCGAGCCGGCCCGCAGCGGGGCGTGCTCCGGGCAGGGGCAGGCGAGGATCTCCATCAGCTGGGGGTCAAGCGAAACAGCCATGGTCATGCCGTCCTCTCCTCGTGCGGGCAACAGGGAACGGGGGTGCGTGCTGCACACCGTCCGTCGGTCGGGTCCAGTGGTTCGCTCCGGCCACCTCGGCGCGGCGACCCGGGGTCCACCGAACACCGTAGTCACCCCCGCACGATCGCGAGCACCTCGTCCCGCAGCGCAGCGACCGCGGTGGCGTCGGCGGCCTCCACGTTCAGGCGCAGCAGCGGCTCGGTGTTGGACGCGCGCAGGTTGAACCAGGCGCCGTCGGCCAGGTCCACGGTCATCCCGTCGAGGGTGTCCACCGACACGGCGCGGTCGGCGAAGGCCTCGCGCACGGCCGCGGTGGCCGCGGCCGCGTCGGACACGGTGGAGTTCACCTCGCCGGAGGCGGCGTAGCGCTCGTACTGGGCCATCAGCTCCGACAGCGGGCGGTCCTGCTCACCGAGCGCGGCCAGCACGTGCAGCGCGGCCAGCATGCCGGAGTCGGCGCACCAGAAGTCCTGGAAGTAGTAGTGCGCGGAGTGCTCGCCGCCGAACACGGCGCCGCGCTCAGCCATCTCCTGCTTGATGAACGAGTGCCCCACCCGGGTGCGCACCGCGGTGCCGCCCAGCTCGGTGACCAGCTCCGGCACCGCCCGGGAGGTGATCAGGTTGTAGATGATGGTGGCACCGGGCTGGACCGCCAGGGTGCGGGCGGCCACCAGGGCGGTCACCGCGGACGGGGACACGGGCTCGCCTCGCTCGTCCACCACGAAGCACCGGTCAGCGTCGCCGTCGAAGGCCAGCCCGAGGTCGGCCGAGGTGGCCAGCACGTGGGCCTGCAAATCCA
This sequence comes from Rhodococcus sp. X156, assembly GCF_004006015.1. Lineage (NCBI taxonomy): Bacteria > Bacillati > Actinomycetota > Actinomycetes > Mycobacteriales > Nocardiaceae > Rhodococcus > Rhodococcus sp. X156. The sequence continues at coordinate 2,789,485 of NZ_CP034766.1, forward strand.
CCAGGTTGGCCGGGTCCAGCGGGTTCGCCTCGTGGTTGGGGAAGGTGCCGTCGAGCTCGAAGTACAACGGCTGCACCTGCAGCGGGAGCGCGCCCAGCACGGCGGGCACGGTGTGCCCGGCCATGCCGTTGCCCGCGTCCACGGCCACCGTCATGGGGCGCAGCGCGGAGCAGTCGACCAGCCCGTGCAGGTGCGCGGCATAGTCGGCGAGCACGTCCTGGTGGCTGACGGTGCCCGGCGCGACGTCCAGGTCGGGCACCTGCTGGGCGGCCTCGGCGCGGATCTGCGCCAGGCCGGTGTCCTGCCCGATGGGCTTGGCCCCCGCGCGACACATCTTGATGCCGTTGTAGGTGGCCGGGTTGTGGCTGGCGGTGAACATGGCCCCCGGGCAGTCCAGCGCCCCGGAGGCGAAGTAGAGCTGGTCGGTGGAGGCGAGCCCGACGTGCACCACGTCCAGGCCCTGCGCCACCACGCCGGCGGCGAAGGCCTCCGCCAGCTCGGGAGAGGAGGCCCGCATGTCCTGGCCGACGACGACGCGGCCGGCGTCGCGCACCAGCCGTCCGAAGGCGGCGCCCAGCTCACGCACCAGGGCCGCGTCGAGCTGCTCCCCGACCAGGCCGCGCACGTCGTAGGCCTTGACCACCGACGCCAGCAGCTCGGTCCGGTCGGCCAGCACCTGGTCGTTCACGCACGCTCCACTCTGTTTGCTCTTGCTTGCTGCGCTGCTCGACTTGCTGCTCGACCTGCTGCGCGGGGCGCCGGTCGGCACGGCTGCCGCGCGCCGACACAGCCTAACCGGCGGGTCTGGCCGGCCGAGTCAGTCGTTGGGGTCGGGCAGGACGCGCAGGTGCCCACGGCGCCCGGTGGTGGCCTCGGCGCTGGGGTGCTGCTCCGAGCGGCCGCCGGTGTCGGAACCGCGCGCCTCCCCCGAGCGGGGCTGCGGGGCGGAGCCGGAGCGGCCGGCCTCGCGCACGGCCTCAGCCAGCGCGGTGAGGTCGTCGTCGTCCGGGCCCTGCGCGGCGAAGCCGCCGACGTGGCGGACGACCTCCCAGTCGCGCGGCACGGTGAGCCGCGTGGCGTGGGTCTCGCACAGGTCGTAGGAGTGCGGCTCGTCGTTGGTGGCCAGCGGCCCGACGACAGCGGTGGAGTCGGAGTAGACATACGTCAGCGTCGCGACTGCGGAACTTGTGCACCCGGGCCGGGAACACCGACGTGTTGACCTCACGGCGGCGACCTTAGCCCCACCGCCCGCGCGGGCCGGGCTCGACTCGCCGGAGGACTGCGTACTCTGCTGCACATGGCGTCCCGACCACTGCCGCGGGTGCGGCGCTCAGCGCGGCGAGCGGAGCTGCGCGGGCGTGGTGTGCGCGGCCCGATCCTGCCCACCACGGTCCCAGCCTGGCGCACCCGGGCCGAGCGCTTCGACGGGTTGGTGCTGGCGGCACTGGCGCCGATCAACCAGCGCTGGCACGAGCAGCTGCGCTCGCTGGACGTGGCGGTGGACGACGTTCCGCCGGTGCGCGCCGTGGACATCGCGCGAGTGCGTCGGGACGACCCGGCCGCCACCTCCTGGCCGCCGGAGGTGATCGCCGACGCGGCGGTGCCGCTGGCCCGGCTGGTGCAGGCCGGAGTGGACCGGCGCGGGGACGTGACGCGGGCCCGCATCGTGCTGTTCCGCCGGCCGCTGGAGCTGCGTGCCAAGCAGCCCGAGGAGCTCACCGACCTGATCCACGAGGTGCTCGTGGAGCAGGTGGCTACCTACCTCGGCCTCGACGCAGCGACCATCGACCCGGACGGCGAGGACGAGGACGAGGACCCGTCGGATCCCCCGCAGGACTGACCGGCACGGCCCGGCGGCGCGGCGGGATCGCCAGCAGCAGGGTGAACAGCAGCACGCCGGCCTGCACCAGCAGCAGGACGCTGCGCAGGGTGTCCGAGCGCTGCACGGTGATCTCGCTGGCGGTGTCCGGCAGCGCCACGCCCACCAGGTGCCCGTAGGCCGGAGCCACCGCCACCAGCGTGCCGTTGATGCGGACGTCCCAGCCCGGCTCGGTGTTGGCGGCCAGCACCAGCAGTCGCCCCTGGGGACCGGCAGAGACGTTCACGCCCAGCTCGGGCGGTGCGGCGGGCACCTCGGTGGTGCCGCGTGCGGCCACGTCGGTGCTGCCCTGCACCCCCGGCGGCTGACCGCCCGTGCGTGCCGCGGTAGCCAGCGCGGGCTCGAGCACCCTGGCGCCGTAGGCGGGCAGCCGCACCCGGAACACGCTGCGGCCGTCGCTGGTGGTGCCGGCCTCGGAGAGCAGCCGAGCTGGGGCGCCGCTGCCCAGCCGCGAGCCGGCGGGCAGCACCACGGCGCCCACCCCCGACGCCGCGGCCTCGGCCACTGCGGCGGCCACGCTGTTCTCCCCGCCCCCGGTGATGGCGGCGCTCCACCCCACCACCCGCGCGGCGGCGTCGGGGGTGGGCACCAGGTCGTTGTCACCGAGCTGCGGGAGCGCGGGCGAGGACAGCCGTGCGGGCTGGTCTCCGTCGGCCGTCACCAGCACCAGCGCCCGCTGCGCGGTCAGGTCTGCGGCGATCGCGGGAGGCAGCTGCGGGGCCTGGCGGGCGCGCACGTCGCCCTGCGAGCCGCCGAGCACCACGCCGACGCCGAGCAGGGCCACCACGGCCAGGCCGAGCACCCCGAGCATGGGGCTGGTGCGGGCGGCGGGCTCCAGCCGTTCCTGCTGGGCCTGCAGGCCCGCCATCACCACGAGGAACAGCCCCAGCGCGGTGAGCACCACGGCCGGGCCGGCGTTGCCGGCCACGGCGGCCGCGTCGGGCAGGCGGGCGTAGCGCTGCGCGGCGATCACCAGCGCAGCGGCCACCCCCAGGCCGGCCACCGCGAGACCGGCCACCATCCGCCAGGTGGGTGCCACGATGATCATCAGCACCGCCACCAGCAGCACCAGCGCTCCAGCGACCGACGTGATGCCTGGACCCAGCGTGACCAGCTGGGTGGGCGAGAAGTCGGCCAGCCCGGGGGTGGAGCCCACCCCCTGCAGCAGCACCGCCGGGTGGTTGAGCAGCACGCCCGGCCAGGGCAGCAGCAGGCCCACCGGCAGGAGGATGACGAAGAAGAGCGAGAAGGCCCGGCGCAGCGCCGTGCCGGGGACCGTGCGCAGCACCACGAACCCGACCAGCACCACCACGAGCACCAGCACGTACATCACCGGGGAGGCGCTGGCCAGCACGGCCAGGCCCAGTGCGGTGCCTGCGGTGGTGGCCAGCCAGCTCGAGCGCGCGGTGGGACGCCCCTGGCGGTCGAGGGCGGCGGGGGCACCGCGCAGCACGCTGACGACCCCGGCGAGCACGACGGGCAGCAGGACGAAGGTGAACACGGTGTCGAGCTGGCCGTCGGCGATGGCCGCAGTGCCGACCGGCAGCAGCGCCCACATGCCGGCGAGCACCGCCCGAGTCGCTGGGCTCAGCCCCGACGAGCGGGTGGCGCAGTAGGCGGACAGGCCGGCCAGCGGGATGGCGGCGAGCAGCACCACGGCCATGGCCAGGGCGGCGCCACCGAAGGGAACCCCGAGCAGGCCGAAGAGCCCGGTGAGCGCAGCTGCGGGCGAGGAGGTGCCGCCGGCGACCGGGTGCCACTCGTCGAGGTAGCTGCGCAGCAGCGTCGTGCTGCCGTCCGGGGTGGGCAGCAGCGCACCGCCGGAGACCGCGGCGCCGATGCGGCTGCGGTTGACGGCGAAGGTCATGCCGACGAGGAAGACCAGCAGCAGCGTCACCGGGGCGGTGACGGCGTGGATCAGGGTGCGGCGGGCGCGCGAGTCGAGAGTGGCGCGCTCCTGCTCCGCCTCGCGCTCGGTGGCGCGGTCACGATCGGCCTGTTGCTGCTGGGCGGCACGGGCCGGGTCACGGAAGTGGGGGGCGGGGCGCGCGGGGCTCCCCTCCGGCGCACGCCGTTCACCCGTGGGGTGCACCAGGTTTGGACCGTCGCTGCCCTCGCCGGAAGTCACCGGCGTCAGACTGCGCTGCGCTTCAACCGGCGACGCTCACGCTCGGACAGTCCACCCCAGATGCCGAACCGCTCGTCGTGGGCCAGGGCGTACTCCAGGCACTCGTCGCGAACCTCGCACCCGGTGCAGATCCGCTTCGCCTCGCGGGTGGAGCCACCCTTCTCGGGGAAGAACGCCTCGGGGTCGGTCTGCGAGCACAGGGCCCGCTCCTGCCACTGCTCGTCGAGATCCCCAGCCCCCGGGTCGGCAGCGAAGAGCATGTCCATCGCATCGGGCACAACAGAAAGTGCGCGACCCTCACGCTTCGTATACCCATTCAGCTCTGGCACGCCAGCCTCCTTCAGCACGTCTTCCCCCAGTAGTTCATCGGTCAAGCTCGCGTCTGATGCAGGTGACGCCCTGTTCCGGCTGCGTTCCGGCCGGTAATAACACTCTTGTAATTAGACCCGACACCGTCCCGAGGGTCAAGCGCCGAAGGCTGGGCGCATTACCACCGCCCTCCGACATTGCTGGTCGGCGACACGATGTGAACTTCGTCATTCTGGCAGTTCGGACAAGGTCCCGCTCGCGCGCCCCGGTCGAGCAACCGGCCGGTCAGAGCCCGGCCAGCGCTCCCCACCCGCTCCCCGGCTGCGCGCGGTCCGCCCCAGCACCCCTGGCCGAGCACACTATCGGCTGCCCTCGACCCCCGCACCCGTTCGACCAGCGCCGTTGGGCGAGCGCCGAGGGCCCGGCGTCGCGGGGAAGAGTCCTCGTGCCGCCCACCCGCGCTGGCCGACCGCGGACACCCGGCTGGCTCATCGGCGCCAGAGGGCTGCCCGAGGGCCGCCTGAGGCCGCGAGGACGACGATCACCGGCCTCGGCGAGCGTCACTCTCCGTGACGGCCACGCCGGAGCTCGGGTGGGCAGCTCTCGCGCTGACGGCCGCTGTCTGCCGCTGGCCGCAACCGCGCGACGGCGCCCGCGCCGGCCCGGAATAGGCTGGCTCCCCGTGAAGGTGACGGTACTGGTGGGCGGGGTCGGCGGAGCACGCTTCCTGCAGGGTGTGGAGACGCTGCTCGGGCTGGAGGCCGGCCCGGGAGGCAGCGGGGATGCAGCCGGCGGCGACGCCCGGCACGAGGTGACGGCGCTGGTGAACGTCGGCGACGACGTCTGGATGCACGGCCTGCGGATCTGCCCCGACCTGGACACCTGCATGTACACCCTGGGCGGCGGAGTGGACGTGGAGCGCGGCTGGGGCCAGCACGACGAGTCCTGGACGGTCAAGGAGGAGCTGGCCGCCTACGGCGCCGACCCCGACTGGTTCGGCCTGGGCGACCGCGACATCGCCACCCACCTGGTGCGCACCCGGATGCTGCGCGCCGGCTACCCGCTGTCGGCGGTGACCGAGGCGCTGTGCACCCGGTGGAAGTCCAGCATCCGGCTGCTGCCGGTCACCGACGACCGCTGCGAGACCCACGTGGTGGTGGACGACCCCACCGACGGAGAAACCCGCGCCGTCCACTTCCAGGAGTGGTGGGTGCGCTACCGCGCCCAGGTCCCCACCCACTCCTTCGTCCAGGTGGGCGCCGAGCAGGCCACCCCCGCCCCGGGAGTGCTCGAGGCGATCGAGACCGCCGACGCGGTGCTGATCGCCCCGTCCAACCCGGTGGTCAGCGTGGGAGCCGCGCTCGCCGTGCCGGGACTGCGCGCTGCGCTGCGCACCACCAGGGCCAAGGTGGTGGGCATCTCCCCGATCGTGGCCGACCGACCGCTGCGCGGCATGGCCGACACCTGCCTGTCCGTGGTGGGGGTGGACACCACCGCCGAGGCCGTGGGCCGGCACTACGGCGCGCGCTCGGCGGCCGGGCTGCTGGACGGCTGGCTGATCGCCGAGGGCGAGTCTGCGGACGTGCCCGGCGTGGCGGTGCGGGCCGCACCGCTGCTGATGACCGACCGGGCCGCCACCGCCGAGATGGCCCGAGCCGCGCTCGAGCTGGCCGGCGTCTCGCTGTGACCTCCTCGGTCGTCGACCACGCGGGACCCGGCGAGCTGCGGCTGCTGCCGGTGCCCGGGCTGCCCGAGTTCCGGCCCGGCGACGACCTGGCTGCCGCGCTCGCCGCGGCCGCACCGTGGCTGGTGGACGGCGACGTGGTGGTGGTGACCAGCAAGGTGCTCTCCAAGGTGGAGGGGCGCCTGGTGCCGGCACCCACCGACCCCGAGGAGCGCGACGAGCTGCGCCGGGAGCTGGTGGAGGCCGAGGCCGTGCGGGTGCTGGCGCGCCGCGGCCGGACGCTGATCACCCAGAACCGCATCGGCGTGGTGCAGGCGGCGTCCGGGGTGGACAGCTCCAACGTCGCCGTCACCGAGCTGGCGCTGCTGCCGGTGGACCCCGACGCCAGTGCCGCGCGGCTGCGCGCCACGCTCCAGGAGCTGCTCGGGGTGACGGTGGCCGTGGTGGTCACCGACACCATGGGCCGCGCCTGGCGGGTGGGCCAGACCGACGCCGCGATCGGCTCGGCCGGGCTGCGGGTGCTGCACCCCTACGCCGGGGGCAGCGACGCGCACGGCAACGACCTGGTGGTCACCGAGGTGGCGGTGGCCGACGAGATCGCCGCTGCCGCCGACCTGGTGAAGGGCAAGCTCGGCGGGGTGCCGGTGGCGGTGCTGCGCGGCTACTCCCCCGTCGACGACGGCTCCACCGCCGCGGACCTGGTGCGCGGCGGGGTGGACGACATGTTCTCCCTGGGCACCGCCGAGGCGCTGGCCCAGGGCCGGGCCGAGGCGCTGCTGCGGCGGCGCTCGGTGCGCAGCTTCACCGACGCGCCGGTGGACCCGGCCGTGCTGCGCCGAGCCGTCGGCGCGGCGCTGACCGCCCCCGCGCCGCACCACACGGCACCGGTGCGCTTCGTCTGGCTGCGCGACCCGGCTGCCCGCACCCGGCTGCTCGACGCGATGGCCGCGGCCTGGCGCGCCGACCTGGCCGCGGACGGCCTGGACCAAGCGGCGATCGAGCGGCGGGTGGGCCGCGGCTCGCTGCTGCGCGAGGCGCCGGAGGTGGTGCTGCCCTTCGCCGTGCCCGACGGCGCGCACACCTACCCTGACGCTGCTCGCACCGCCGCCGAGGAGACCATGTTCACCGTGGCCGGGGGCGCCGCCGTGCAGGGCCTGCTGGTGGCGCTGGCCGCGGCGGAGCTGGGCTCGTGCTGGATCGGCTCCACCATCTTCACCCCCGAGCTGGTTCGCGCCGAGCTGGACCTGCCCGCCGACTGGCGCCCGCTCGGGGCGATCGCGGTGGGCCACCCGGTGCAGCCGCTGGACGTGCGCCCGGGCAAGGACCCCGACGCCGCCCTGGTGCTGCGGTGACCCTGGTGCGTGCGATGGCCCCGGTGCCTGCGGTGACCCTGGTGCTGCGGTGAGCGACCTGCACGCCGCCGCCGTCGCCCAGCTCGGCGCCTGGCTCACCCCCGACCCGGCCCAGAGCGCCCTGCGGCACACCATGCTCGCGTTCCTGGCCGCGCGCGAGGACGCCTGCCAGCGCTCCTGCGCCCCGGGCCACCTCACCGGCTCGGCCCTGGTGCTCAGCCACGACAGCACGCAGGTGCTGCTCACCCTGCACCCCAAGGTGGGCCGCTGGATCCAGCTGGGCGGGCACTGCGAGCCGGGCGACGCCACCCTGGCCGCGGCTGCCCTGCGCGAGGCGCAGGAGGAGTCCGGGCTGCCGGCGCTGACCATCGACCCGGACGTGCTGCACCTGGACACCCACCCGATCACCTGCTCGCTGGGGGTGCCCACCCGCCACCTGGACGTCCGCTTCCTGGTGCACGCCGCGCCCGGTGCGCAGATCGTGCGCAGCTCGGAGTCGGTGGACCTGCGCTGGTGGCCGGTGGACGCGCTGCCGGAAGGCTCCGAGGACGACACGGTGGGCGAGCTGGTGCGCCTGGCTCTGGCCCGGGTCGCCGCCCGCTAGCCACCGCACTCCCTGCTCAGCAGCTGCGAAAGTTGCGCGGGCTCAGCCGGGGGCCGAAGCGCGGCCGCGGCGCTCCGCTGGCCAACAGGTAGCACACCGCGCGGTGGCGCTGCGGGGCGTAGGGCGCCAGCAGCTGCGCCATCCTGTCGTCGTCCACCGGCTGCCCGGCCAGGGCCCAGCCGACGATGGTGGCCAGGTGGAAGTCGCCGAAGCTCACCGCGTCCGGGTCGCCCCAGGCGCGCTGGGCGACCTCGGCGGCGGTCCACTCCCCCACCCCGGGCAGCAGGCGCAGCCAGTCGCGGCCGGCGCGGCCGCCCAGCTCCACCGCGTGCGGCAGCCGGTGGGCCACCGAGGCGGCGGCGAGCAGCGTCCGGCGGCGCTGCAGGTCCACCCCGGCGCGGTGCCACTCCCAGTCGGGCACGGCCAGCACGGCCTCCGGCGTGGGCGGCACCCGCAGCCCCTCCGGTGCTGGGCCCGGGGCGGCCGTGCCGAAGCGCCACACCAGCTCCCGCCAGGAGCGGAACGCCTCCGCGCAGGTCACCTTCTGCTCCAGCACCGCGGCCAGCAGCACGTCCCAGACCACACCGGTGGCACCCAGGCGCAGGTGCGGCAGCCGGTGGCGGGCGGCAGCCACCCGGTCGTGGTGGCTGGTGAAGTCGCGGGGGTCGTCGTCGGCACCCAGCAGCGCGGGCAGCTGGTGCAGGGCCCAGTCGGCCCCGGGCCCCCACGCCTGGGCGCGCACCGAGCCGTCGGCCCGTACGGCCACCGCCACCGACGCCGCCCCGTCCGGGGTGGTGCTGGCCCGCCAGTGCACCGGCCCCACCTGGCGCTGGCTGGGGTCACCCCGGCCGCGGCGCAGCGGGCGCAGGGCGGCCGCGAGGTCGACCACGAAGTCCGGGCGCCACTGCCACACCGGCGCGGTGGTGGTGACGGTCATCCGGGCGCACCCATCACACGTCGGTGGAGAACCGGATGCCGCCCTCGGGGATCTCCACCTTGGGCCACACGCGAGCCCCACGGAGCAGCTCGCAGCGCACGCCGATCACGGCGTCGTCACCGATCACGCCGTCGCGCACCAGGGCACGGGCGCCGATGCGGGCACCGAAGCCCACGATGGAGCGCTCCACCACGGCACCGGCGTCCACCACGGCACCGTCGAAGAGCACGGCGCCGTCCAGCCGCGCACCGGCGCCGACCACGGCGTCGCGGCCCACCACGGTGCCACCGACGAGCATCGCGGTGGGGTCGACCCGGGCGCCGGGCAGCACCAGCGACTCCCCTGGCGTGCCCGGCAGGGCGGCCGAGGGGGCGATGCCGCGAACCAGGTCGGCCGAGCCCCGGACGAAGTCCTCGGGGGTGCCCATGTCGCGCCAGTACGCGGAGTCGACGTGGCCGAACACCCGTGCCCCGTCGTTGAGCAGCGCGGGGAAGATCTCCCGCTCCACCGACACCGCGCGCCCGGCCGGGATGGCCTCGATGATCTCGCGGTTGAACACGTAGCAGCCGGCGTTGATCTGGTTGGTTGGCGGGTCGGGCGTCTTCTCCAGGAAGGCGGTGACCCGGCCGTCGTCGTCGGTGGGCACGCAGCCGAACGCGCGGGCGTCGGAGACCTGCACCAGGTGCAGCGTGACGTCGGCGCGGTTGGCCCGGTGGGTGTCGAGCACCTTGCGCAGGTCGGTGCCGCCCAGCACGTCGCCGTTGAAGACCATGACGGTGTCGTGGCGCAGCGCGGAGGCGACGTTGCGGATGCCTCCGCCGGTGCCCAGCGGCTGCACCTCGTGGACGTACTCGATCTCCAGGCCCACCGAGGAGCCGTCGCCGAAGTAGTCGGAGAACACCTGCGCCTCGAAGGAGGTGCCCAGCACCACGTGCTGCATCCCGGCGGCCCTGATGCGGGAGAGCAGGTGCGCCAGGAAGGGCAGCCCGGCGGTGGGCAGCATCGGCTTGGGCGCAGACATGGTGAGCGGTCGGAGCCGGGTGCCCTTGCCGCCCACCAAGATGACGGCGTCGGTCTCCTGCGGTGCCATATGAGTCCCTCCGTGGCCGCGTCGTTGCGGCGAGTCGTGCCCTGGGGTGCCGGAAGTGAACACTACTGTGCTGGGCAGCAGGGGCCGAGGAGGCGACAGTGGTGCATGAGCTGTACCCGGTGCACGAGCAGGGCACCGACCCACGCAGGAATGCCGAGGCCGTGCTGGCCCGGGCCCGCAGCCGTGACCGGCGGGTGATCACCCCGGACCTGGCCAGCTCGCCCGCCGACTCCGCGGTCACCGTGATCCTGCCGCGCTACCGCATCACTGCGGCCGACGCGCGCACCGTGGACCCCGACGCCACCCAGGAGCTGCACCTGCCGACCAGCTCGCGGTGGGCACCGCCCGAGGTGCCTCGCTAGCGGGTCGCCCAGCGGTTGCGGGCCCGCAGCGCCAGCCGCAGCGCGCCCCGCAGCGGCGCCTGGTGGCGACCCGGGTGGCGGTCGGCCAGGAAGCGGTAGGCGCTGTCGTGGTGGGCGGTGAGCATCCGGGTGGGGGCCTTGCTGGCCGCGTGGCCCTGCGCGTGGGTGACCACCGCGGTGGGGACGTAGACGTTGTGCCAGCCGGCACGCGTGATGCGGTCGCCGAGGTCGACGTCCTCGAAGTACATGAAGTACCGCGAGTCGAATCCGCCGAGCTGGTCGAAGACGCTGCGGCGCAGCAGCAGGCAGGAGCCGGACAGCCAGCCCGCCGGGCGCTCGCCGGGCTGCTCCTCCGGGCGGCGGTAGCTGCGGCTCCACGGGTTGCCGGGCCAGATGTTGGCCAGCACGGCGTGCCCGGACCCGGCCAGGATGGTGGGGACCTCGCGGGCGGAGGGGTAGATGCTGCCGTCGGGCTCGCGGATCAGCGGTCCCAGCGCCCCGGCCCGGGGCCAGCGCGCCGCCGCGGCGAGCAGCTCGTCCACCGAGCCGGGCAGGAAGGCCACGTCCGGGTTGGCCACCAGCACCCACTCCACGGTGGCGTCGAGCTCGGCCACCCCGCGGTTGGCGGCGGCGCCGTAGCCGATGTTGCCGCCGGTGTGCAGCAGCCGGACGTGCTCGTGGCGCTGCGCGGCGGCCTCGGGGGCGCCGTCTGTGGAGCCGTTGTCGGCCAGGATCACCAGCGGCCGCTCCGTGGTGGCGGTGTCGAGGCTGTCCAGGAACTCCGCCAGGTGCTCACCGGGTGAGTAGGTGACCGTCACGACGGCCAGGCGGGACGACGCGCGGAAGGGTTCAGACACCCGGGGAGGCTACCGCGCGCCCGGCGCGGCTCCGGCTGCTACCGAACCCGGGTGTTCACCGACCCACGCCGCCCTGGGCGAGCGCCGCGTGCAGGGCCTGCTCCCAGGGCCGCAGGGGGGTGAGCCCGGCCGCGGTCCAGGCCGCCGCGGACAGCACGGAGTAGGCCGGGCGCGGGGCGGGCCGGGGGAACTCCTCGGTGCGGCACGGGTGCACTCGCTCGGGGTCGGCGCCCACCTCGGCGAACACCGCACGGGCCAGCCCGCACCAGGTGGTGTCGCCGCTGTTGGTGGCGTGCAGCACGCCGCCGGGCAGGTCGCGGCGCGTCGCCAGCTCCAGCAGCCCGGCGGCGAGGTCGGCCGACCAGGTCGGGGAGCCGCGCTGGTCGTCCACCACCCGCAGCGTGTCGTGGGTGGCCTCCAGCCGCAGCATGGTGGCCACGAAGTTGGACCCGTGCGCGCCGTAGACCCAGGCGGTGCGCACCACGTGGGCGCTGGGCAGCGCCGCGAGCACGGCCTGCTCCCCGGCCAGCTTGGTGCGGCCGTACACCGAGCGCGGCCCGGTGGGGTCGCCCGGCTCGTAGGGCCGGCTCGCGTCACCGGGGAAGACGTAGTCGGTGGAGACGTGCACCAGGTGCACGCCGTGGGCGGCACAGGCCCGCGCCAGGTGTCCGGGCGCGTCGGTGTTCACCGCGGCCGCCGCCGCCGGCTCGTCCTCGGCGGCGTCCACCGCGGTGTGCGCCGCGCAGTTGACCACCACGGCAAGCTGCTCCCCGTCCGCCAGCTCGGCCACCGCGGCGTGCACGGCCGCGGCGTCGGTCACGTCCAGGTCGGCCGAGGCGGCCGCACGAACCTGGTGGCCTGCGGCCAGCGCCTGCTCCACCACGTCGGTGCCCAGCTGTCCCTTGGCGCCGGTGACCAGCAGGCTCAGCCGGTCGGGGCTGCTCATCGGCCGAGCCGGGTGTAGCCGTCCTCGGTGGCCTGCTTGGCCGGCTCCCACCAGGCCCGGTTGTCGGCGTACCACTGCACCGTCGCAGCCAGGCCGCTGTCCAGGTCGGCGTACTGCGGCTTCCAGTCCAGCTCGCCGCGCAGCTTGCTCGCGTCGATGGCGTACCGCAGGTCGTGGCCGGGGCGGTCGGAGACGAAGTCGAACCAGTCGTCGGGCTTGCCCAGCGCCCGCAGGATGGCGCGCACCACGGTGAGGTTGTCGGCCTCCCCGTCGGCGCCGATCAGGTAGGTGTGGCCAAGGGTGCCGCGGTCGAGCACCGCGTGCAGCGCCCGGTTGTGGTCGTCCACGTGGATCCAGTCCCGCACGTTGGCCCCGGTGCCGTACACCTTGGGCTTCACCCCGTTGAGCACGTTGGTGACCTGGCGCGGGATGAACTTCTCCACGTGCTGGTAGGGCCCGTAGTTGTTGGAGCAGTTGGAGATGGTGGCGGCGATGTGGAAGGAGCGCACCCAGGCCCGCACCAGCAGGTCTGCGCCGGCCTTGGTGGAGGAGTACGGGCTGGACGGACGGTAGGGGGTGTCCTCGGTGAACCGGGCTTGGTCGTCGAGCTCGAGGTCGCCGAACACCTCGTCGGTGGAGACGTGGTGCAGGCGGACCCCGTGCCGGCGCACCGCCTCCAGCAGCCGGTAGGTGCCCACCAGGTTGGTCTGCAGGAACGGCTCGGGCTCGTCCAGGGAGTTGTCGTTGTGCGACTCGGCGGCGAAGTTGACCACCACGTCGGCGTCAGCGACCAGCCGGTCGACCAGCTCGGCGTCGGCGATGGAGCCGTGCACGAAGTCCACCGCGTCGGCCACCGGGTCGAGGCTGGCCCGGTTGCCTGCGTAGGTGAGCGCGTCGAGCACCCGCACCTGGTGGTCCGGGCGCTCGCGCACGGTCTGGTGCACGAAGTTCGCTCCGATGAAACCGGCTCCGCCAGTGACGAGCAGACGCACTCGGACCCTCCTGGGGGTGGTGGTGGGACGCAGCGGACAACCGCCCGTGCAACGTGACAAGTCTGGCACGCCGGTGGCGGGAACGGGCTGCCCGCCGGTGTCGCCGCTAACCTTGACCTCGGCTCGGCCGAGATCGGAGGGGGCGCGCCGGCTCAGCCGGGACAGACAGCAACAACGTGGACGACGCACGAGAGATGGAGCGCCAGGGTGCCCGACCGGCCTGAGGACCACGACCGATCGCGTCGGCGGCGTTCCTCCGGCACTCCTCGGCGGTACGGCCCGCACGCGTCCCGCCCGTCCTCCGCCGCCGAGCCCGGCTCCTCCGGCCGCGCGGAGCGGATCCGCCCACCGGCGTCGGGATCCTCCCCGGCGGGCACTGGCTCCAGGGCCGCCGGGGCGCGTCCCCCGTCGCCCAGCCGGCGCACTCCCCCCACGCCGGCCCAGCGCGGCGCCCGCCCGAGCTCCGAGACCGGGCGGCCTCGCCAGCGGGGTGGGCGCACCCCGGCAGCCCGGCGACCATCCCGCGAGCACCGCCCGCACACCGCGCTGCGGGTGGCGGTCGCGGCGGTCTCCGCGATGGTGCTGCTGGTGACCGGTGCGGCCTGGAACACCCTGGACACCCTCACCAGCAACCTGGCCACCACCGGTGCCCTGCAGGGCAGCGACAACGCCAAGGACGGCGCGGTGGACATCCTGTTGGTCGGCATGGACAGCCGCACCGACGCCCAGGGCAAGCCGCTGACGCCGCAGGAGCAGCAGATGCTGAACTCCGGCGACGTCACGTCCACCAACACCGACACCATCGTGCTCATCCGGGTGCCCAACGACGGGAGCTCGGCCACCGCCGTCTCCATCCCGCGCGACTCCTGGGTGCAGGGACCGGACGGGATGACCAAGATCAACGGGGTCTACGGCGCGGCCAAGGACGCCGAGAACGCCACGCTCGCCACCACCCACGCCGGCGACCCGGCCGGCAACGAGACCAAGTCCACCGAGGCCGGCCGTGCGGCCCTGGTGTCCACGGTGGAGAACCTCACCGGGCTCAGCGTGGACCACTACGCCGAGGTGGGCCTGCTGGGCTTCGTGCTGCTGACCGACGCCGTCGGCGGGGTGCCGGTCTGCCTCGCCGCTCCCACCAAGGACTCCTACTCGGGCGCGAACTTCGCCGCCGGCGAGCAGACGCTGAACGGCGCCAAGGCCCTGGGCTTCGTGCGCCAGCGCCACGGGCTGCCCCGCGGCGACCTGGACCGCATCGTGCGTCAGCAGGCGTTCATGGCGTCACTGGCCCGCAAGGTGCTGCAGGCCCAGACGCTGGCCAACCCGGGGAAGGTCTCCGACCTCTCCGCGGCGCTGCAGCGCTCGGTGGTGATCGACTCCGGCTGGGACGTGGTGGGCTTCGCCATGCAGCTGCAGGGCCTGGCCGGGGGTGCGGTGCAGTTCCAGACCGTGCCGGTCACGGACCCCAACGACATGAACGACCAGGGGCAGAGCATCGTCCGGGTGGATCCGGCTGCGGTGCAGCAGTTCACCCGGGCACTGCTGGAGCCGGCCGCGACGGCGTCGGCACCGGCGCCCGCCACCACAGCCACGCCCACTCCCACCGCGAGCGCCCCCGCCGCGTCATCCATCCGGGTGAACGTGCTCAACGCCGCCGGCGTCTCCGGCCTCGCCTCGCAGGTGTCGGCCGTGCTGAGCAGCACCGGCTACCGCGAGGGCACCGTGAGCAACAGCTCCTCGGGCACCCGCAGCGACAGCGTGGTGCTGGCCCCCCGGAAGGACGACCCCGGCGCGGCCAGGGTCGCCGCCGAGCTGGGCGGGCTGCCGGTGCAGGTGGACACCTCGGTGACGCGCGGCTCGGTGAGCGTGGTGCTGGGCCGCTCCTACCAGGGACCCGGTGCGCCCGCCGCCAGCTCCACCACAGGCTCGTCCAGCACCCCCACCAGCAGCGAGCCGGCCGTCCCCCCGATCACCGCCGACGGGGTGCCCTGCATCAGCTGAGCGCCGCCTTGGCACGCTGAGGGGCATGACTGCACCGGAACCCACCCTCACGGATGCGCTGCTGCGTCCGGTCCTGCAGGTCGACGCCGCGGGCCCGCGCATCACCTACTACGACGACGCGACCGGGGAGCGGGTGGAGGTCTCGGCCACCACCCTGGCCAACTGGGCCGCCAAGACCGCCAACCTGCTGCGCGACGAGCTAGGGGTGCAGCCCGGTGACCGGGTGGCGGTGCTGCTGCCCGCCCACTGGCAGACCGCCGCGGTGCTGCTCGGCGCCTGGTGGTGCGGCGCCGTGGTGACCGACCCGGCTGCGCCAATGGCAGGAGAGGTGGACGCGGCACTGTGCACGGCGGACCGTCTCGCCGAGGCCGAGCAGGCGCCGGAGGTGGCGGTGCTCTCGCTGGACGCCTTCGGCCGCGGGGTGGACGACCTCCCCGTGGGCGTCACCGACTACGCCACCGCGGTGCGCGTGCACGGCGACGCCTTCGCCCCGGTGCCGCTGTCACCCTCCGCGCCCGCCCTGGCCCGGCGCAGCATCGCCGAGGTGCTCGAGGCCGCCGCCGCCTCCGCCACCGCCCAGGGCTTCACGGCGCAGGACCGGGTGCTGTCCACCGCGGACTGGTCCACCACGCCCGAGCTGGTGGACGGGCTGCTGGCGGTGCTGTCCGCGGGCGCCTCCCTGGTCCAGGTGTCCCACCAGGACCCCGACGAGCAGCGCCAGACCCGTCGCATCGAGACCGAGCGGGTCACCGCCGTCCGGTGAGCGGCCCCCGTGCCGGCGTGCGGTAGAAGTGGTTGCAGCCCAGCACCTGTTGATCCGTCCTTCCCGATGCGAGGAGACATTCGTGTCCGACGTCCGCCAGCCCGCGCTGCCCACCCTGCCCCCGCCGTGGCACACCCCCGAGCGCGAGGCGCTGCAGCAGCAGGTGCGCGCCTTCGCCCGCGACGAGGTGCTGCCGGTCGCCAACCGGCTGGACCCGGAGAAGGGCCTGATCCCCGAGGAGCTGCTCGCCCGGATGGGCGAGCTGGGCTACTTCGGCATCACCATCGGCACCGAGCACGGCGGCCTCGGCCTGGGCGCGTTCGAGTACTGCATGGTGGCCGAGGAGCTGGCCCGGGCCTGGATGAGCGTGGCCAGCATCATCGCCCGGGCGCAGGGGCTGGGCACCGGGCTGGCCGACAGCTCCGAGCGCGAGCGCCTGCTGCGGCTGTCGGCCAAGGGCGAGTGGATCGGGGCCATCGCCCTGTCCGAGCCCGACGCCGGCTCGGACCTGGCCAGCGTGCACACCCGCGCGGTGCGCGAGGGCGACGAGTACGTGCTCACCGGCCAGAAGCGCTGGTGCGGCAACGCCAAGGCCGCCGACTTCATCCAGATCCTCTGCCGCACGCGTGACCCCGAGGAGGGTGAGTCCCGCTCGGCCGGCCTGGAGACGCTGCTGCTGAGCAAGCCGCGCGGGGAGTTCGTGCCCGGCCTCACCGGCCGCCCGATCGACAAGATCGGCTACCACGGCTTCCTCACCTGGGACCTGGAGCTGGACGGCGTGCGCATCCCGGCGGGCAACGTGGTCACCTCCGGCGAGCAGGAGGGTGGCTTCAGCGGAGTGGGGGCGTGGCTGGACATCGCCCGGGTGCACACCGCCGCCCGCGCGGTGGGCCTGGCCCAGGCCGCGGTGGAGGACTGCACGGTGTACCTGCAGGAGCGCGAGCAGTTCGGCCACCCGATCAGCGACTTCCAGGCCCTGCGCTTCGCGCTGGCCGACATGGCCTCGGAGGTGGAGCAGTCGCGGGCGATGTACCGCCAGGTGTCACACCTGCTCGACCAGGGCATCACCTGCACCCGCGAGGCCGCGATGGCCAAGCTGCGGGCCACCGAGATGGCCGCGACGGTCACCACCCAGGCGATGCAGCTGCACGGCGGCAACGGCTACACCACCGAGCGGCAGGTGGAGCGGTACTGGCGCGACGCCCGGCTGACCACCATCTTCGAGGGCACCAGCGAGATCCAGCGCAAGATCATCTCCGACTCGATGCTGCCCCGCCCGCAGCAGTGAGCCGACCCGTCAGCGCGCGCTGCCCCAGGCGTGCTGACGGGGGCCTCGTCCGTGCCCCGGCGCCCGGGTGCCCCGTGCTGTACGTTCTGCCAGCGTAAGGGCACTCCTGGGGGTCTCAGCGGGCTTCCAGGCAGCGGTCAGGTCGTGCACAGCAGGCGGCGGGAGCATCGACCCTCATGACGACGGCACCCCCCTCCCCCCGTCCGGACTCCACCGCCGATCCCGCCCGGGGCACGGCCAGGGCGGCCCTCGGGCGGGCCCGGATCCGGCCGGCGCTGGCCGCAGTGGTGTCGCTGCCGCTGGCCTGTGCGGGCGTGCTCGTGTGGGTGCTGTGGCGCACCGGGCCCGCCAAGGTGGACTACCTGGACCTGTTCGAGCTGACCGCGCGGCAGTGGCCCACGGCGCCGCTGCCCGAGGACAGCCAGTTCCTGCTCCGTGCCCCGCTCGGCCAGCTCACCTACCGGTTGCTGCCGGTGCACAGCACCGCCGCGTACCTGCTGCTGCACGCGGCCGCCCTGGCGGTGGCCGCGCTGTGGCTGACGCTGTGGCTGCGGCGGCGCCTGGGCGGGCGCAGCGGGTTGGTGGCAGCCACCGTGGTGGCCCTCGCCCCGGTCACCACGGTGCTGCTGCTGTGGATCGGGATGTACGACGCGTTCTCCGTGCTCGCCTGGATCGTGGTCCTGGTGTCGCTGCGCCACCGACCGGCGTGGCAGCTGGCCGCGGGCGTGCTGGCCGGGGTGCAGAACTTCGAGCAGGTCGCGGTGGGGCTGGTGCTGCTGGCGCTGGTGCCCCAGCTGCCGCGGGCGGTGGGGCTGCGCCCGCGCACGGCGCACCTGCTGGCCGGGGCCCTGGTGGGCAAGGTGGCGCTGGAGCTCTTCCTGCACGCCGTCGGCGCGGGCGGCGGGTCGCGGCTGACGTTCCTGGCCCGCTGGGAGGTGTTCACCGGGCTGCTGGGCTCGACCACGGCGGAGGCTCCGCTGCTGGTGTGGTCGGCACTGGCCGGGTTGTGGGGCTTCGCCCTCACCGGGCTGCTGCACTGCTGGCCCGGCTGGTCGCGCCGGGAGCAAGTGGGCCTGGTGCTGGCGGTGCTGCTGTGGCTGGGCACGGCGGCAGTCACCGCCGACCACACCCGGGTGCTGGCCATGACGTCGTTCCCGCTGGTGGTCATCGGCGCCATGGTGATCGCCGACCGCTGGCGCGACGTCCGTGAGCTGGCCCGGCTGCCGCAGAGCTGGATGCTGGTGCTGGCCCCGCCGGTGGTACTGGTGGACTACACGCTGCTGCAGGTAGGCCTCAAGCCCGGCACCTGGGGCGTCTGGA
This sequence comes from Rhodococcus sp. X156, assembly GCF_004006015.1. NCBI lineage: Bacteria > Bacillati > Actinomycetota > Actinomycetes > Mycobacteriales > Nocardiaceae > Rhodococcus > Rhodococcus sp. X156. The sequence continues at coordinate 2,807,994 of NZ_CP034766.1, forward strand.
TCTTCTAGCGGTCGGCCTCGGCGCTGGCCAGCGCCTGCAGCGCGGCGCGGGCAGCCTCCAGCTCGGCGCTGAGCTGCGCCACCCGCTGCTCGGCGCTGCGACGGGCGTGGTCGAGCACCGCTGCCACGGCGCTGGTGGTGGCCTCGTCGCCCAGCTCGTGCACCGCGCGGGCGACGGCGTCCGGGCTCACCGGGGTGGCCTTGCCGCGCGCGGTGGCGCTGCCGCGGGCAGCCTGCACCGACCACTGTCCGTCCGCGGTTCCGGTGATGGTCACCGTCACCCGCTCCGGGGTGCCGCGGCCGCTGCGCCGAGGGCGGGCGGGCGCCCCGGTCGCACCGGGCGCGGGCACGACAGCTGGGGGCACAGCAGGAGCGGGGACGGCAGGAGCGGGGGCGGCGGAGGCCGGCTCAGCGCCCGGTGCGGACGGGGCCGCCGCGACCGGTGCCGGACTGCGGACGGGCGCTGGCCTGGATGCGGCGACAGCGCGGGGCCGCCGCTTCGGCGGGGCCGCGGGCGGCAGTGCGGCGGCGGCGAGCGCGGCCGAGCGGGAGGCGTAGAGCTCGCCCAGCTCGTAGGGCAGGTCGTCGCTGACCCCCTTGGGCCGCGCCAGCACGGTGGACTCCCCCTGCACGGAGACCACCCGCGCGCTGCTGGCGGCGGGCACACCCAGGCTGGGCACGCCGTCGCGCAGGTAGACGGTGGGACGCTTGCCCTCGGCCAGGGCGGCGCGCAGGGCGGCGGCGTCCTCCTGGGTCAACGTGGTGGCGGTCTTGCGGCGGGGAGGCACGGTAGTCATGATTCACCACCGCACCGACGGAATCACCTGACCCGGCCCGCGGCGGCCCGGCGGCTGGAGCGCACCGCCAGCGGCAGGGTGCACGTGAGCACCGCCGCGCAGAGCCCCATGGTCAGCGGAAAGCCCAGCGTGGTCGCGCTGAGGGCACCCACGGCGACGGCGCCCACCCCGGTGCCCAGGTCGAAGCCGACGTTCCACACCGCGCTCGCGGTGGCGGCTCGCCCCGGCCCCGCCAGGGCGAACGCGTCCACCAGGGTGAGGTTCTGCACCGCACCCTGGCCGGCACCGAACACCGTGGCCCCCACCAGCACGGCCACCGCGGCCGCCGCCCCCGAGGCCCGGCCAAGGCCCACCGCCAGCAGCGCCCCGCCCACCCCGCTGACCACCACGGCGGTGGGCAGCAGCCACGCCCCGCGCACCCGGTCGCGCAGCGCCCCCACCCGCCAGCGGGTGAGCGCCCCGGCGAGACCGAGCAGCAGCACCGCGGTGGCGGCCAGCTGTCCGTCCGGGCGCTCGATGGGCAGCACCGTGAGCACCCCGCCGACGGAGATGGTCACCGCCAGCAGCACCACGGAGGGGCTGAGCACCGCGGCCACCGCCGACCACCGCGCGGCGGCCGCAGTGGCAGCGGGGGCAGCAGTGGCAGCGGGGGCAGCAGTGGCAGCGGGGGCAGCGACCTCGGCCTTCCGGGCGGGGCCGGCCACCGCGTGCAGGCTCCACGCCAGCGGCACCGCCAGCACCGGGGCGCCGGCCAGCACCGCCGCCCACGGGAACAACCCCGCCTGGGTCAGCGCCACCCCGGCGGGAATGGCCAGCAGGTTGGGCACCGAGATGGCGATGCCGTAGAGCCCCACCGCCTCCCCGTGGCGGCCGGGCGGGGCCAGCGCAAAGGTCAGCAGGGTGCCCACCACGGTGAGGATGGCGAAGCCGACACCCCGCACCACGGACAGGGCCAGCAGCCAGCGCAGGTCGTGGCTGAGCGCGTAGAACGGGGCCGGGGCGCCCAGGGCCAGCAGCCCCACCGCCAGCACCCGACCCGCGCCGAAGCGCGCGGTCCACCACGGCACCGCCAGCTGCCCAATCACCGTGCTGACCAGCAGCACCGCGGTGACCAGCCCGGCGCTGCCCACGCCGGCGCCACCCTGCACCGCCCAGGCGGGCAGCGCCGAGAGGGTGAAGCAGAAACCAGTGAAGCCGAGCAGGCTGATCAGCACCAGGGTGGCCACCGGGCGGGAGCGCCACAGCGGCTGGCGCACGGTCTCACCCAGCACGGCCACCGCCGGGCAGCCAGTCCTGGGCCACCTGCATGGCCAGCCGACGCAGCAGCGGGCCCGCCTGGGCCATGCAGCGCTGCGGGTCCGGCTCGAGGTCGATGAGCGCGTACGCACGACCGATGCCCGCCGCTGCCAGCGCAGCGGGCTCCACCAGGCAGCGCCCGCTCACCGACACCACGGGCACCCCGGCGGCCGCCGCGGTCCGCGCCACGCCCACCGGGGTCTTGCCCCGCAGCGTCTGCTCGTCCAGCGAGCCCTCCCCCGTCACCACCAGCGCGGCGCCGGCCAGGTGCTCGGCGAAGCCCACCAGCTCCAGCACCTGCTCCACCCCGGGGCGGCGGTGGGCGCCCAGCACCGCCAGCGCGGCGAGTCCCACCCCACCGGCGGCGCCCGCTCCCGGCCGGTGCGCCCACTGCTCGCCGGTCGCGGCCTCGACCACCGCCGACCACTGCTGCAGGGCACGCTCCAACAGCGCCACCTGGTCGGCGTCGGCCCCCTTCTGCGGCCCGAACACCGGGGCGGCACCGTGGGCGCCGAGCAGCGGGTTGTCCACGTCGGAGGCGAGCACCACCTCGGTCTCGGCCAGCGCGGGGTGCAGCCCGGCCAGGTCCAGCTGCGCCACGTCGACCAGCCCCGCCCCGCCGGGGGCGACGTCGGCCCCGGCGGCGTCGAGCACCCGGGCTCCCAGCGCCTGCAGCAGGCCCGCACCGCCGTCGGTGCACGCGCTGCCGCCCACGCCCAGCACCACCCGGCGGAGGCCGGCGTCCAGCACCTCCCGCAGCACCTCGCCGGTGCCGTGGCTGCTGGCGCGCAGCGGGGCCGGCACGCCGCCGGGCAACCGGTCCAGCCCGGACACGTCGGCCAGCTCCACCACCGCCACCCCGTCCCGCACGGCGTAGCCGGTGCGGCAGGGGACGCCGGTGGGTCCGGCGGCGTCCACCGGCACGGGCCGGAAGCCGGCAGCGACCGCGGCGGCCAGGGTGCCCTCGCCCCCGTCGGCCACCGGCAGCTGCACCACCGTCGCCTCGGGCCGCGCCCGGGTCAGCCCGGCAGCCACGTGGGCGGTCACCTGCGGCGCGGACAGCGAGCCGCGGAACTTGTCCGCCGCCACCAGCACCTTCATCACGCTCTCCTGTGCTCTGTGATCCCGGCTCTGGGATCCCTGCTCTGGGATCGTCTCGGGGCCCACTGTCTCACCCGCCCTCGGCTGTCTAGATTGGGCGCATGCTCCGCCCCTCCGTGCCCTGTCGGGCGCCCCGCCGATGAGGTGGCTGTTCCTGGTCCTGGCGATCGCCCTGGAGGTCACCGCCACCCTCTCGCTGCGAGCGTCGGAGGGCTTCAGCAGGCTCGGTTTCAGCCTGCTGGTGGTGGCCGGCTACACCGGCTCGTTCCTCGCGCTCAACCTGGTGCTCACCCGTGGCGTGCCGGTGGGCGTGGCCTACGGCATCTGGGCGGCCACCGGCGTGGCCGCGGTCGCCGTGCTGGGCAAGCTCCTCTTCGACGATCCCCTGACCCCGCTGATGGGGATGGGCATCGTGCTCATCATCGGTGGGGTGCTGCTGGTCGAGGTCGGCGGCACCCGGGCGGCGGAGTAGCGGGAGCCGCACGGGTGCACGACTACTGCGTGGTGGGCGGCGGCATCGTCGGCCTGGCCACCGCGCTGAGCCTGCTCCAGCAGCGACCCGGCGCGTCCCTGGTGCTGCTGGAGAAGGAGCCCGCACTAGGCCGGCACCAGACCGGGCACAACAGCGGCGTCATCCACTCCGGGCTGTACTACCAGCCGGGCAGCCTCAAGGCGCGGCTGTGCCGGGCCGGCGCCCAGGCCACCAAGGACTTCTGCGCCCGCCACGACATCCCGGTCCGCGAGCTGGGCAAGCTGGTGGTGGCCACCACCGGTCGCGAGGTGGCCTGGATGGACGCCCTCGCCGAGCGCGCCGGGCACAACGGCATCACCGTGGCGCGCCTGGACGCCGCGGAGCTGGGCGAGCGTGAGCCGGCGGTGGCCGGGCTGGCGGCGCTGCACGTGCCGGTCACCGCCAGCGTGGACTTCACCCTGGTCTGCGCCGCGCTGCGCCGGGAGGTGGAGCGCCTCGGCGGCCAGGTGGTGCCGGGGGCGGCGGTGCGCGCCATCGCGGAGTCGGCGACCGAGGTGGTGGTGACCGCCGGCGAGCAGGTGGTGAGCTGCCGCCGGCTGGTGGTGTGCGGCGGGCTGCAGGCCGACCGGCTGGTGGCACTGGCCGGGGCCACGCCCGAGGCCCGCATCGTGCCGTTTCGCGGCGAGTACTTCCAGCTGCCGCCGCACCGGCGGGACGTGGTGTCGCACCTGATCTACCCGGTCCCCGACCCCGACCTGCCGTTCCTGGGCGTGCACCTCACCCCCATGGTGGACGGCCGGGTGACCGTGGGCCCCAACGCGGTGCTCGGGCTGGCCAGGGAGGGATACCGCCGGGGCAGCGTGGACCTGGCCGACGTGCGCGACGTCCTCGGCTACGCCGGGTTCTGGAACCTGGCGCGGCGCAACGTGCGCACCGGGGCCCGGGAGCTGCTGGGCTCGGCCTCCCGGCGGGCCTTCCTGGCCGCGGCCCGCACGTACTGCCCGCAGCTGGAGCTGGCCGACCTGCAGCCGCACGCGGCGGGCATCCGCGCCCAGGCCGTGCGCCGCGACGGCGCCCTGGTGCACGACTTCCTGCTGCAGCACACCGCCCGCACCCTGCACGTGCTCAACGCCCCCTCGCCGGCCGCCACTGCCGCACTGCCGATCGGGCGGCACGTGGCCCAGCAGTGCCTGGCCGCGGAGCCGGCCTGAGCACCGCGGGGCCCGGCGAACCGTCATCGTGGCGGCGGTCGTGGTAGTCAGGTCGGCATGACCAGCGACACCGACACCTGGCGCCAGGGCTACCCCTACGCCGACAAGCTGCGGCGCAGCGAGTACGAGCAGCAGAAGCGGCTGCTGCAGATCGAGCTGCTCAAGCTGCAGGTCTGGGCCAAGCACGTGGGGCTGCCGCTGGTGATCCTGTTCGAGGGCCGCGACGCCGCGGGCAAGGGCGGCACCATCAAGCGGTTCACCGAGCACCTCAACCCCCGCGGCGCGCACGTGGTGGCGCTGGAGAAGCCCACCGAGCGCGAGCGCACCCAGTGGTACTTCCAGCGCTACGTCGCCCACCTGCCCGCCGCCGGGGAGATCGTCATGTTCGACCGGTCCTGGTACAACCGGGCCGGCGTCGAGCGAGTGCTGGGCTTCTGCACCGACGACGAGTACTGGGAGTTCCTGCGCCAGGCCCCCGAGCTGGAGCGGATGCTGGTGCGCTCGGGCATCCACCTGGTCAAGTTCTGGTTCTCGGTGTCGCGCCTGGAGCAGCGCAGCCGCTTCGCCAAGCGGGCCAACGACCCGGTGCGCCAGTGGAAGCTCTCCCCCACCGACCTTGAGTCCATCGACAAGTGGGACGCCTACACCGACGCCAAGGAGACGATGTTCTTCTACACCGACAGCGAGTGGGCGCCGTGGACGGTGGTGAAGAGCAACGACAAGAAGCGGGCCCGGCTGGCCGCCATGCGGCACGTGCTCAGCCTGTTCGACTACGACGAGAAGGACGCCGAGCTGGTGGGCCGGCCCGACCCGCTGATCCTGGGTCCCGCCGCCGACGTCTACGAGCAGGGCGAGGTGGTCAACCGGGCCTTCCCCGCCCTGTGACCCGGGTTCCCCACGGCGGCCAGCGCCCGGCCGTGCCAGGGTGGGCACCATGACGACGGAGCGCTTCGAGGTCCAGCGGCAGGTGGCCGCGTCCCCCGCGGACGTGTTTGCGCTGCTGTGTGACCCACAGGGACACGTGCGCATCGACAGCTCCGGGATGCTGCAGTCCGCCGAGGGCGACGCGGTGCGTGCGGTGGGCGACGAGTTCCTGGTGCACATGGACCGGGAGTCGCTCAACGACTTCCCCATGGGCAAGTACGACGTCACGGTGATCATCACCGCCCTGGTGCCCGACGAGCTGATCGAGTGGACGATCTCCGGCACCATCCAGCCGCCCATCCGGCACCTCTACGGCTACCGGCTCCAGGCCCGCGAGGGCGGCACCCTGGTCACCTCCTACTACGACTGGAGCGAGATCGACGACCGCTTCCGCGACAAGGGCGTCTTCCCGGTGATCCCGGAGGCCGGGCTGCGCGCGACGCTGGGCATCCTGGCCCGCACCGTGGAGCAGCCCGCCGTCGCTGCCGGCTAGGCGCGCTGCGCCACCCTGGAGTTCGGCTCACGCTGAGCCGATTCGTTGTCTGCCGCCACCCACCCTCGCTAGCCTTGCGCCACACCATCCAGAGCGACCGAGAGACCTGGCTCGTCGACGTCGCAGCAACCCCCCGCAGCACGCGGGAGTGGGTGCTACTGCCAGGACCGATGGAGGCAACCGTGCAGGCCCTGCCCACCCCGAGCATGATCCGACCCGCCTTCTCGCGCCGGCGGCACGTCGACCTGTGCCGCACCGCCGGCGCCAGCTGTCGGCCCGGCACCGCCTGACCCGGCTGATCGCCCTGCGCCGCTGAGCGCGCCCCCCTGCTCCGCACCCCTTCCTGCGCCCCGCCCCGTGGCGGCCGGCGCTGCCCTCCTGCGCCCGAAAGGCCTCCGATGTCGTTCCCCCTGTCCCGAAGACGAGCACTCTCCGTGCTGGCCACCACCGTCCTGTCCGTCGTCCTCGTCGGCTGCAGCACCGACGAGCCACCCGCCCCGGTGCTCGCCGCCGACGGCTCGATCGACCTGTCCGGGGTGACCCTGCACGTGGGCGACCAGGTGCAGTCGGTGCAGTCGGTGCTCAAGGTCTCCGGCCAGCTCGACGAGCTGCCGTACAAGGTGGAGTGGGCCAGCTTCACCGCCGGACCGCCGCTGCTGGAGGCACTCAACGCCAAGGCGATCGACCTCGGCAGCGTGGGCGACAGCCCGCCGGTGCTGGCGCAGGCGGCCGGCATCGAGGCACGGATCGTCTCGGTGGAGGAGCGCGACAAGGCCAACGACTTCCTGCTCACCCGGGACGGCACCGGCATCCGCACGGCCGCCGACCTCAAGGGCAAGAGCGTGGCGGTGGCCAAGGGTTCCAGCTCGCACGGCCTGCTCATCGGGCTGCTGCAGCAGGCGGGGCTGTCCCAGGACGACGTCACCGTGCGCTACCTCGCCCCGCCGGACGCCCAGAGCGCGTTCGCGGCCGGGCAGGTGGACGCCTGGGCGGTCTGGAACCCCTACTACGCGGTGGCGATCGCCAGCGCCGGGGCGAAGGTGGTGGCCGACGGCACCACGCTGTCCACCGGCTACACCTACACCGTCGCCTCCACCGCGGCACTGGCCGACCCCACCACGGAGGCGGCCATCAAGGACTTCCTGGTGCGGCTGGTCAAGGCGCGCGCCTGGGCCGCGGCGCACCCCGACCAGTGGGTGCCGGTCTACTCCCAGCTGACCAACCTCCCGGCCTCGGTGGCCACCGTCACCTTCGACACCTCCCGGGGCCGGGCGATCCCCATCGACGACCGGGTGATCGCCCGCCAGCAGGAGCTGGCCGACCGCTTCGCCGCCGTCAGGCTCATCCCGTCCGCACCGAAGGTCCGCGACTTCTTCGACGACCGGTTCAACGCCGACGTCACGGCGGCCCAGCCGTGACCGCCACGACCGTGCGCCCGCCGGCGGCTCCCGCGGTGACCTCCGAGGCCCCCGCGGCGGCGGGACCCGCCCACCCGCGGCGACGGCTGCGCGCCGGCTGGTTGTTGCGCCTGGTCAGCCCGCTGCTGCTGCTCGCGCTGTGGCAGGGCCTCAGCAGCGCCGGCGCGATCTCCGAGCGCAAGCTGTCCTCCCCGCTGTCGGTGGTGGACGCAGCGGTGGAGCTGTGGCGCAACGGGCAGCTCTCCGACGCGGTGGGCATCTCCCTGCAGCGGGTGCTGGTCGGGGTCGGCCTGGGCCTGCTGACCGGGGTGGTGCTGGCCCTGGTCTCCGGCTTCTCCCGCCTGGGCGAGCTGGCGCTGGACCCACCGCTGCAGATGCTGCGCACCGTGCCGTTCCTGGGTCTGGTGCCGCTGTTCATCCTGTGGTTCGGCATCGGGGAGCAGCCCAAGGTGCTGCTGGTGGCCCTGGGCGTCACCTTCCCGCTGTACCTCAACCTGTTCGCCGGCATCCGCGGCGTGGACGGCAAGCTGGTCGAGGCCGCCCGCACGCTGGGGCTGAAGGGCTTCGCCCTGGCCCGCCACGTCGTGCTGCCCGGTGCGCTGCCCCAGGCCCTCGTCGGGCTGCGGCAGTCGCTGGGCATCGCCTGGCTCTCGCTCATCGTGGCCGAGCAGATCAACGCCGACGCGGGCCTGGGCTACATCGTCATGAACGCCCGCGAGTTCTACCGCACCGACATCGTCGTGCTGGGCCTGGTGGTCTACGCCCTGCTCGGCCTGGCCACCGACGGCATCGTCCGCACCCTGGAGGGGAGGGCGCTGTCATGGCGTCAGTCGTTCGTCCCCGCGTGAGCACCCCCGAGCAGACCCAGCTGGTCACGGCCCGCGGCGTGGGCCGCGCGTTCGGCACCGACCCGGTGCTGCGCGACGTCGACCTCGACCTGATCCCCGGTGAGATCGTCGCCCTGGTGGGGCGCAGCGGCTCCGGCAAGTCCACCCTGCTGCGCGCGCTGGCCGGCCTGGACACCGGCCACACCGGCACCATCGAGGTGCCCGCCAGCCGGGCCGTCGCCTTCCAGGAGCCGCGGCTGCTGCCGTGGAAGCGGGTGCGTGACAACGTCGCCCTCGGGCTGGGTCGGGGCGGCCGGGAGCGGGCCGAGGCCGCGCTGGCCGAGGTCGGTCTGGCCCACCGGGTGCACGCCTGGCCGCTGACCCTCTCCGGCGGTGAGGCCCAGCGGGTGTCGCTGGCCCGCGCCCTGGTGCGCAACCCCGAGCTGCTGCTGCTGGACGAGCCCTTCGGCGCGCTGGACGCGCTCACCCGGCTCAGCGCCCACGAGGTGCTCGGGCGGCTGTGGGACCAGCACCGCTTCGCGGTCCTGCTCGTCACCCACGACGTGGAGGAGGCGGTGCTGCTGGCCGACCGCGTCCTCGTCCTTGACGACGGCCGTATCGCCCACGACCTCCCCGTCGACCTGCCCCGTCCGCGCCGGCGCTCCGACCCCGCCCTGGTCGCCCTGCGCACCACCATCCTCAGCCACCTGGGAGTCACCGCATGAGCATCCACCTGCACTGGTATCTGCCCACCTCCGGCGACGGCCGGGAGGTGATCGGTGCCCAGGCCCACCTGGGCACCGCGTCGGCTCCGCGCGCCGCGTCGCTGGACTACCTGGCCCTGGTGGCCCGGGCCGTGGAGCAGCTCGGCTTCGAGGCCGTCCTCACCCCCACCGGCACCCACTGCAACGACGCCTGGCTGACCACGGCGGCGCTGCTGCGGGAGACCCGCACGCTGAAGTTCCTGGTGGCCTTCCGCCCCGGCCTGGTCAGCCCCACCCTGGCCGCCCAGCAGGCCGCCGCGTACCAGGAGATCTCCGACGGGCGCCTGCTGCTGAACATCGTCACCGGCGGCGACGCCCAGGAGCAGCGGCGCTTTGGTGACTGGCTCGACCACGACCGCCGCTACGAGCGCACCGCGGAGTTCCTCACCGTGCTGCGCGGGGCGTGGTCGGGCACCCCGTTCGACCACACCGGCGAGCACTACCAGGTGCAGGGCGCCACCGTGCACAACCCGCCGTCCCCGGTGCCCGAGGTGTTCTTCGGCGGGGCCAGCCCGGCGGGGCGGGAGGTGGCCGCCCAGCACGCCGACACCTACCTCACCTGGACCGAGCCACCGGCCAGGACCGCGGAGCTGCTCGACGACGTGCGCGCCCGCGCAGCGCGACACGGGCGCAGCCTCAGCCACGGCATCCGGGTGCACGTGATCAGCCGCGACACCACCGAGGAGGCCTGGGCCGAGGCCGCCAGGCTGCAGTCACGCATCGACCCCGCGCTGGCGTCGTTGGTGCAGGACAAGCTGGCGACGGTGGAGTCGGAGGGCCAGCGCCGCCAGACCGCGCAGCTCGCCGGCGCCAACGAGCGCCTAGAGGTCTACCCGGGCCTGTGGGCCGGCTACGGGCTGATCCGGCCCGGCGCCGGCACCGCGCTGGTGGGCAGCCACCAGGAGGTGGCCGACCTGCTGGCCGAGTACGCCGCCCTCGGCGTGGACCACTTCATCCTCTCCGGCCAGCCGCACCTGGAGGAGGCGTACTGGTTCGGCGAGGGGGTTGTCCCGCTGCTGCGCCGCCGCGGCCTGCTCGGTGACGGCGGGCCCGACCAGGCGCCGCCGGCATCGCCGGCATCGCCCCAGCCAGCGTCGGGGGCCTCGGTGCGCGAACCTGTGCTCAGCCCGTCCTGATCTGTCTCACCCGCGAACACCCACCGAACGGACCTGACCATGAGCGTCACCGACGAGTACCTGCACAACAACGAGGCATACGCCGCGTCCTTCACCGGGCCCCTGCCGCTGCCCCCGGCCAAGCACGTGGCGGTGCTGGCCTGCATGGACGCCCGGCTCGACGTCCACGCCGCGCTGGGCATCAAGGAGGGCGAGGCCCACGTCATCCGCAACGCCGGCGGGGTGGTCACCGACGACGAGATCCGCTCGCTGGCCATCAGCCAGCGGCTGCTGGGCACCCGGGAGATCGTGCTGATCCACCACACCGACTGCGGGATGCTCACCTTCACCGACGACGACTTCCGCTCCGCCATCGAGCAGGACGTCGGGACCCGGCCCAGCTGGGCGTCCGAGGCCTTCACCGACCTCGAGACTGACGTCCGCCAGCAGGTGCAGAAGATCCTGGACAGTCCGTACGTCCCGGTGAAGGACAGCGTGCGGGGCTTCATCTTCGACGTGGCAACCGGCCGGTTGTCCGAGGTGCGCTGACCGGGCTCAGTCGCCGTCGGCGAGGGACTCCACCCGGGCGGCGGCACGATCCCGGGCCTTCTCGGCGGCGGCGGCGTCCCGCTCGGCACTGCTGGTGCGCTGCTGGGCCTGGGCCAGCTCGGTGCGCGCCTCGTCCGCGGCCCGCTCGGTCTGGCGCAGCTGGGCGTGCAGCTGCGCCACCTGGTCGGCCAGCTCGTCGCGCCGAGCGGTGAGCTCCGCCACCCGGTGGGCCTCCTCCTCGGCGGTGGCTCGCGCCTCCTCGGCGTCGGCCGTGGCCCGCTCCGCCGCGTGGCGGGCCTCGGCCAGCTCCTGCCGCCGGCGCTCCGCGGCCTGGCGCTGCTCCTCGGCCCGCTGCTCCTCGGCCCGCTGCTCGTCAGCCCGCTGCTCCTCGGCACGCCTCTGCTCGTCGGCCCGCTGTTTCTCGCCGGCCCGCTGTTTCTCGCCAGCCCGGCGCCGGGGCACGGGTGTCGGCCGGGGCGCTGCCGTGGCCGGGGACGGGGTCGCGCGGCTGCGGGCTGGCGTGGTCTTCTCCTGGTGCGGCGGCACCAGCCGCAGGTCCGGCCGCCCGGTCACCGTGCCGAAGCCGCTGGTGGCCATCGGCTGCACCAGTCGCCCGGTGAGCAGCGCCTGGCCCGCGTCGGGGTCCACCATGGCGGCACGCAGGGTGTCCTCCACCTGCCCGGCCACGCTGCTGCTCACCCGGAGACCGTGCTCACGGGCCAGGGTGGATGCCTGCCGGGTGAGCGCCGAGAGCAGCTGCATGCGCTGGCGGTTCAGTGCCCGCAGGTCCTCGCCCACCAGGTTCTGCTGCGCCTCCCGCAGCTGCCCGCCCAGCTCGACCAGCCCGGTGACCTCGTCGCGGCGCAGGCGCACCACCAGGTTGCAGACCCAGGCGGCCGAGGTCGGCTTGGCCAGCTCGCCAATCGCCTTGGCCAGGGGCCGGTCCCCGGCCGCGCGGGCCTCGGCCTGGCGCTCCTTGCGGGTCTCGACGAAGTCCTCGGGCAGCACCGAGTACAGCTCGTCGGCCACCTGCTCGAGATCCACGCCCGGCCTCTTCTCCCCCGCGCCGCCTCGTCTCCCGCGGCCTCGTCCCGGCCATCCAACCGTGCCGGGTCGCGCTCCGCGCGCAGCGGGTGGGCCCTGCTGCTCAGCGCGGCCAGCCGCCCTCGGCGTGGTCGCGGGCCGCCTGCAGGTCGCGGTGCAGCCGCTGGGCGTCGCGGTCACCGCCCACCGGGCCCACCAGCGGAGCGGCAGGGGTGAACCAGCGGGCGACGTCGACCCGCCGGAGGCGGGCAACCAGCCCGACGCGTGCGGTGTCGGGCGCGTGCGTGCGGGACAGGGACGGGATGCTCAGTGAAAAGGTCATGGCAGCAATGCTGCGACCACCCAGGAAGTGCCACCAGTGGCAGGAAAGCCGGCATTCGCAAAGATCCTGCCGTTATGCTGGTCAGATGCTGAAGTCGGTCGCAGCCCTGGTCCTGGACGGCCTCGCCGTCTTCGAGTTCGGCGTGGTCTGCGAGGTCTTCGGGATCGACCGCACCGAGGACGGGGTTCCCGCCTTCGACTTCCGGGTGTGCGGCCCGGAAGCCGGAGTCCCGCTGAGCTCGCCCGTCGGCGTGCAGGTGGTGCCCTCCCACGGGCTCGAAGGTCTGGCGGGAGCCGACCTGGTGACCGTTCCCGCCGTGGAGACGCTGGAGGGCTACCCGCCGGAGGTGCTGGCGGCGCTGCGCGAGGCCCACGACAACGGCGCCGTGTTGCTCAGCGTGTGCTCCGGGGCCTTCGTCCTCGGTGCTGCCGGACTGCTGGACGGCCGGCGCTGCACCAGCCACTGGCGCCACGTCCGTGAGCTGCAGGACCGCTTTCCCCTGGCCCAGGTGGACCCCGACGTGCTCTTCGTGGACGAGGGCAGCCTGATCACCAGCGCAGGGACGGCAGCCGGGATCGACGCCTGCCTGCACCTGGTGCGCCGGGAGCTGGGCTCCAGCGTCACCAACGCCATCGCCCGGCGGATGGTCGTGCCCCCGCAGCGCGAGGGCGGACAGCGCCAATTCTTCGAGCGGCCGGTCCCGGACTGCACCAGCGACGGCCTCGGCGAGATCCTCGGGTGGATGCTGGAGCACCTCGACCAGCCGCACACCGTGGCCGCCCTGGCCGCACGGGCCCACACCTCCGCCCGCACCTTCGCCCGCCGCTTCGCCGCCGAGACCGGCACCACCCCGCTGCAGTGGCTCAACACCCAGCGGGTGCTGCAGGCGCAGCAGCTGCTGGAGGACACCGACCTGGACATGGACGCCGTCGCGCAACGGTGCGGCTTCGGCACCGCCACGCTGCTGCGCCACCACTTCACCCGCGCCGTCGGCGTCTCCCCCAGCGGGTACCGCAAGACGTTCAGCACGATCGCTCGCTGAGAGCGCCACGACGCGCGGACCGGGTCCAGCCACCGACGTAAAGTGGTGACCTGCCCTGCCCGGGCCGACAGAGGAGACCCTTCATGGCCATCACCAACGGTTCCTCCGCCACCGCCGCCCGCGTCGACACCCGAGACCCGCGCGCGGAGCTGACGGAGTCCGTGCACGCCCTTGGTCGCATCGTGCTGGACGAGACCCCGCTGGCGGACGTCGTCGCGCAGGTCGCCACCCTGGCCAAGGAGTGCATCCCCGGCGCCCACGAGGTCTCGGTGACGGTGCTCAAGGGCACGCGGGCGGCCACCTTCGCCTCCACCGGCGAGGTCGCCCTCCGCCTCGACGAGCGGCAGTACAGCACCGGCCACGGACCGTGCCTGGTCGCCGCCACCAGCGGACGCACCGTCCTGGTGGCAGACATGCGGGCCGAGACCCGCTGGCCCGACTACACGCCCAGGGCGGTGCAAGCCGGCGTGCTGAGCTCGGTGTCGGTGCCGCTGCCGCTGCGCGGGGAGACCGTCGGGGGTCTCAACATCTACGTCACCCGCACCGACGTCATCGACGACTTCGCCATGGAGGTCGCCAAGCACTTCGCCGGCTACGCCGCGGTGGCCATCACCAACGCCCACCTCTACGCCACCACCGCCGAGCTGGCCCAGCAGATGGACCAGGCGATGGAGTCTCGGGCGGTGATCGAGCAGGCCAAGGGCATCATCATGGGCGAGCGCCGCTGCACCGAGGACGAGGCGTTCCAGATCCTGGTGCAGGTCTCCCAGGACGCCAACCGCAAGCTGCGTGACGTCGCCGCCGCCCTCGTCGCCCAGGCCCACCCCACCGGCTAGTCATCCCACGCCAAGGGTCAGCCTCCACAGCGGGCGGGCCGGCAGGTTCAGCGCCTCGCCCCAGTTCAGCCGCACCACCATGGCCGCCTCGTCGTGTGGGTGATCGGGGCTCAACGGGTTCGGGTTGCAGACCATGCGCACCAGTGCGACGGCCAACCGGCTCTGGCGCACCTGGTGGCGCTGCGAGACGTCTCGCAGCGCTGCAAGTGCTTGGTCCCTGTCGTAGCCGAACAGGGACATGAGCATCCCGACGGCCATGTCCACGCTAGGCCGCTCCTGCAACAGCTGTCGCAGGTTCTCGGCCTCGATCTGCAGCTCGTCACCAAGCTGCGCAATGTAGTTCACGGGCGTTCCTCGCTGCGCTGGCACCAGACATCGGCGAGCGGCGGTCTCCACCCAGGCCAGAGTTTCAGACGTCCGCCCACGGCCGCGCCACTCGAGCGCCCGCCCGGTCCACGCCCGACCGTGTCCGCAGCCCGCTGACCACCGGGTTCGGCGTACAGTGATTCGTGCCACACAGATTGGTGGCGCCCACCCGGGCCGCCCCTCGGCGTCGAGCCGGACCAGACCGGCTGGACTATGGTCAGCAGCACGAATGCACACGGCGCGCTTGCGCTGATTCGTACGAGGCGCCGCCGGGGTCCAGGACCGGGACCGGCCGTCGACGTGCCGACGAGAGCTGTCCGCCCCGGCACCCGGCCTCGGTACTCACCGTGTCGTGCCGCGGGCCCCGCGGCACTCGCGTCACAGGAGCGCCCCATGAGTGCCACACCTGATCCATCCACTCCCGCGGAGCCCACGCCAGCTCAGCCCAACGCCGCACCGGCATCGCCGCCGATGGCCGAGACCGGTTCGCGGGTGGCTGGCGACGTCGCCCGCGAGGAAATCCTGTCCCTGGTCGCGCTGCTGGCCAAGGACACCGTCGCCGGCGCAGAGGAGGTGTCGGTCACGCTGGTGGGCGAGGGTGACCCGTTCACGGTGGCCTCCACCGATCCGCTCGCCGGGCGGATGGATGCGCTGCAGTACGCCGCTGGCGCCGGCCCGTGCCTGCTGGCCGGCACCGGCGGTGTCACCCAGCTGGTGGAGGACGTGACGGCCGAGGTGCGCTGGCCCGCGTTCGCCCGCGGAGCCGCCGAGGCTGGTGTGCGCAGCGTGCTCTCCACCGCGGTGCCCGGGCACGGGGCGACGGTGGGTTCGGTCAACATCTACTCCCGCGCCGCGGCCGCCTTCGACGCCCGTTCCCGGCAGGCCGCGCACGAGGTGGCGGAGGTGGCGGCGGCCGCTCTTGCGGAGGCGGGCAACCAGCGCAGCGTGGCCGGCCTGACCGACCGCCCCCCACCGGTCTCCCGTGCGGGGGACCCGCGCGTCGCCGGCGCTGCGCCGCAGTGGCCGGCCGTCTAGCCGATCAGTCCAGGGTGGCGAGGAAGTCCACCATGATGCGGTTGACCTGCTCGGCCGCCTCCATCTGCACGAAGTGCCCGGCGCCGGCGATGACGTGCTCGGCGGCCAGCCCCGGCACCGAGGCCCGCATCTGCTCCATCGACCTGGCCCCGGTCATCGTCTGCACCGGGTCGCGGTCACCGGTGATGAAGCAGACCGGCACGGTGACCGGTTCGTCGGGGCGCTGCTGCTTCTCCCGCCAGATGTGGTCGTGGGCGCGGTACCAGCTGAGGCCGCCGGTGAAGCCGGTGCGGGTGAACTCCTGCACGTAGTGGTCGAGCTCGGCCTCGCTCAGCCACGGCCAGGGCAGCGGCGGCGCCTCGGGCAGCACGTCCAGGTAGCCGTTGCCCGCGCTGGGGTGGGCGAAGATGTCCAGGTAGCGGTAGCCGCCGCTGAGCGCCCAGAACACCCGGCTGAGGAAGCCACGGGGATCGGCACCGAGCTCGGCGTCGGCGACACCGGGCTGCTGGAAGTAGTGCAGGTGCAGGAAGTGCCGCTGCGCCTGGTGGGCGAAGGCGGCGCTGGGCAGCACGGGCATCGGCGGCGTGCGCGGCACGCTGAGCTGGACGAGGGCGCGCACCCGGCCCGGCGCCCACTGCGGCAGGTCCCACACCAGCGCGGCGCCGAAGTCGTGGCCCACGAACACCGCGTCGTCCAGGCCCAGCGCGTCGAGCAGCCCCACCATGTCGGCGACGGTGCTGGCCCGGTCGTAGGCCCGCGGGTCGGTGGGGGCGTCGGTGCGGCCGTAGCCGCGCATGTCCACCGCGATGGCCCGGTAGCCAGCCGCGGCGAGCGCGGGCAGCTGGTGGCGCCAGCTGTAGGAGAGCCCGGGGAAGCCGTGGCAGAGCACCACCGCCGGCCCGCTGCCCTGCTGCACCACGTGCATGCTCAGCCCGCCGACGTCCACCGTGCTCTCGGTGGCCGTGCCCTGGTCTGCACCTGCTGCTCCCACGTCTGGCTCCTCTGCCTCTGGTGAACCAGATCACACCACACCGCGCCCCGAACGGAGGCGCTACTGCGGGCGGCGCTCCACCAGCACGTTCTGGGTGACGCGGCCGATCGGCCCGGCAGCGGAGTGGATGACCCCCGAGCTCATGGCCACGCCGTCGCTGCCCACCGACGTCTCCGCCGTCAACCCCACCCACTCGCCCGCGGGCGGCTGGAACAGGTGGATGGTCAGCTCGGTGTTGAGGAACATCCAGTCGGCGGCGTCCAGGCGCGCTCCCAGCCCGTTGGCCACGTCCACGATGGTGCTCACGCGCTCCAGGTCGGTTGGCTCCTCGCCCTCCACCAGCGGCATCCGCAGCCGCATCCACGCTCCGGTGGTCGTGCCGAGCTGGTCGGCGGCGGGCGGCACCTGCCACTCCAGCGCATCGACGAACCCGTGCTGCCAGGCATCCGGGAACGGCAGGTGTCCGAGGTCCTGGGCCCCGGCGCTGACCACCGGCAGCGGCGGGTCGGCGAGGTGCTGCACGTCGGCGGTGTCGCCGGTCTGCAGCCGCCACCCGTGCGCGCGGGCCACCGGCCGCAGCGTGCCGGTGCGGTCGGCGGCGGTGATCTCCGCCGCCAGCAGCTCGATGCGTCGGCCGGGGCGCTCCACCCAGGCGCGCACGTGCAGCTCGCTCATCGGCACGGCGCCCAGCAGGTCGACGGTGACCCGGCCGATGCGCGCGCCCTCCCGCGGGTGGGTGCGCTCCATCGCCCGCACCAGCAGCCCGGCGACGGGTCCGGCGTGCTGCAGGTCCGGCCCCCACGGGCTGGCGACGTGCTCGCTGGAGGCGAAGACCTCGGTGCCGCCGGCGTCGGCGCGGGTGGAGACGAGGCGGTACAGGCTCCCAGCAGCGCGCCCCGAGGCGCTCCCGGGTGCGGAGTCCGCATGAACGGCGTTCGGGTGCACGACAATCCGATCCGAGTCGAGGGAGGCGCCCGACGGGCACCATCGGGCATCAGTGCCTGACCATACTTTTCGGCTTCCGCACCGCGACGCCGGCCGGTCAGCTACCCGCCCCGGCTGGCGTGGCCCGGAGGCGGTGGCACTCGGATGCGTCCTGCTCAGCGACGTGCCGGTGCGCGAGACGACGTAGTCGAGCGGCGCAGGCCGGTCAGGGTCGAGCGGCGCAGGCTGCTCAGGCCTGGGCGGGCTGCAGGACGTTGATGTCGCCGACGGTGTGCTGCACGTGGAAGAGCAGGTCGGTGATCCGCCACCCCGCCGCCGTTCGGCGCAGCTGGTGGCGGTACACGCCGAAGCACTCGTAGGGCGCCAGCGCGGCCCGCTCACCGGCGCCGTGGTGGTACACCCGCGCCTTGCAGGTGGACTCCGCAGTGTCGCCGTCGACGGTGACGACGTGCGTGGCCAGCAGGTGCTGCGAGTGCCCGCACCCACCGAGCATCGCCTTGATCGAGTCCACCAGGGCCACCCGTCCCTCGATCACCGGGCGGCTGGGGTGGCCGTAGCGGGCGACGGCGTGCTCGGTGAACACCTGGTCGAGCCGGTCCCAGTCGCGGTCATCCAGGGCGTAGGCGTAGCGGTTGACCACGGCGGTGACGTCGGCGTGGTCGGCACCGGGGAACGCCGTGGCCGCACCAGGCACCGGAAAGGCCAGGTGTCCGGACACGTCGCCCACCAGGTCGAGCATCGTGTAGTCGCGGGCGGCGAAGCGCCACGTCCCGTCCACCCGCTCCAGCTCGTCGTGGTACCGCCCGGCCGCCACCACCTGCAGCGGCAGCGTGGGGGTGGCCTGCAGGACCGTGTAGTACGACCGGCAGGTGGCGCGGCCGGCCGTCTCGTCGATCTCCACGATGGGGTTGGTGATGACGTGCTTGGTCCGCGGCGTGCCGTCGGGATACAGCCTCACCATGGCGCGCCACTGCGCCAGCAAACCGGCCTCGTCGAGAACTCGGTCTCCCCCGCTGCGCACCTGGGCGTGCCGGAACAGCGCGGCGGCGGCGTCCAACCGGCCGGCGTCCATGAGCTCGGCGTAGCGGTGGAGCAGGTTGGTGATGGCGGTCTCGGGGCTCGTCATGGTGCGTCCCTTCCCAAGCTGTGTCCCGCGTCATTCTGCGGACGGCGACCACGCCGGCAGGACGGCGCTTCCACCCACCGGAACGCGATACCCCCTGGGGTAAGCCATCTGCCGTGCTACAGTGGAGACCATATACCCCCCTAGGTATAGGAACGCCGTTTCAGGAGCTGCCGTGAGGCCCGAGATCGACCGGAGCACGCGGTCGGCACCGACGCCACCAGCGTGGCCGGCGGCACCGCGGCGTGGATCGAGGCCGGGTGCCCGGTCCAGACCGCTGCCTGACCAGGCGACACCACAGCACGAGAGGAACCCATGACGATCACCGTCCTTCCCCTGGACACCCCCGGCCTGGGTGACCGCACCTACCTGGCCCACGACGGCGAGGTCGCCCTGGTGGTCGACCCCCAGCGTGACGTCGACCGCGTCGTCGGGCTGGCGGCGGCCGCCGGGGTGCGCATCACGCACGTCTTCGAGTCGCACATCCACAACGACTACGTCACCGGCGGCTACCAGCTGGCCCGCGAGGTCGGCGCGCAGTACCTGCTCAACGCCGACGACCCGGTCTCCTTCGAGCGCACCGGTGTCTCCGACGGCGACGTCGTGGAGGTCGGTGACCGGATGCGGGTGACGGTCCTGCTCACCCCGGGGCACACCCACACCCACCTGTCCTTCGCCCTGTCCGAGGGCGACGAGCCGGTCGCAGTGTTCACCGGTGGCTCGCTGCTCCTCGGCTCCACCGGCCGCCCCGACCTGCTCGGCCCCGACCACACCGACACCCTCGCCCACGCCCAGTGGCACTCGGCACGCCGGCTGGCCGCCGAGCTGCCCGACCCCACCGCGATCTACCCGACGCACGGCTTCGGCAGCTTCTGCTCGGCCACCCAGTCCGCCGGGACCGCCAGCACCATCGGCCAGGAGAAGCTCGCCAACCCGGCCCTGACCAACGACGAGGCCCGCTACGTGGCGGAGCTGCTGGCCGGCCTGGACGCCTACCCGGCCTACTACGCGCACATGGGCCCAGCCAACGCCGCCGGCCCCGGCGAGGTCGACCTCTCGCTGCCCACCGAGGCCGACCCCACCGAGCTGCGCCGGCGCATCCACGACGGCGAGTGGGTCGTGGACCTGCGCACCCGCACCGCGTTCGCCGCCGGGCACGTGGCCGGCACCCTCAGCCTCGGCCTCGACGGCCAGCTCGCCACCTACCTCGGCTGGCTGATTCCCTGGGGCACCCCGGTGACGCTGCTCGGCGAGGCGGCCGAGGACGTCGCCGAGGCCCAGCGCGAGCTGGTCCGCATCGGTATCGACCGGCCGGCCGCCATGGCCACCGGCCGCCCCGAGGACTGGGCCGGCGGCCAGCCGCTGCGCAGCCACGCCACGGCCACCTTCGCCGACCTGGCCGCCGAGCTGGCCGGCAACCCCCGGACGGCGATCCTCGACGTGCGCCGCGACCAGGAGCGAGCGCAGGCCCACATCGCCGGGTCCACGCACGTCCCGATCCACGAGGTGCTGCACCGCCTCGACGAGGTGCCTGTCGGCCCGGTCTGGGTGCACTGCGCCGGGGGCTACCGCGCCGCGGTCGTGGCCAGCCTGCTCGACGCCCGGGGCGTGGAGGTCGTCGCGGTCGACGACTCCTTCGACAACGCCGGCCTCGCCGGCTGCCCCCTCGTCCACCCCACCGAGAACAACCAGGAGACCCCCGCATGAGCACTCCCGACGTCGACGCCCCCACCCTCGCCGAGCGCCTCGGCGACAGCTCCAGCCCGGACCCCACGCTGATCGACGTGCGCACCCCGGCGGAGTTCGAGGCGGGCCACGTCCCCGGTGCGCTCAACGTCCCCCTGGACGAGCTGAAGGCCTCCCTGGACGAGCTCTGCTCGGTGCTCGCCCACCACGACGAGGTCGTCCTGGTCTGCCGTTCCGGCGCGCGGGCCGGACAGGCGCTGCAGGCGCTGCAGGCGGGCGGGCTCAGCTCGCCCACCGTGCTCACCGGCGGCATGGTGAGCTGGGAGCAGGCCGGCGGCGCGGTGAACCGCGGTCGGCAGAGCTGGGAGCTGGAGCGGCAGGTGCGCCTGGCCGCCGGGGCGCTCGTGCTCACCGGGATCCTCGGCAGCACCGTCGTGCCGCGGGCGAAGTGGCTGTCCGGGTTCGTCGGCGGTGGCTTGGTCTTCGCCGCCGTCTCCAACACCTGCGCGATGGGCATGGCCCTGGCGCGGATGCCGTGGAACACCCGCGGCGCCCGCACCACCGGCTCAGCCCTGGACCAGCTGAGCCAGCGGCGGTGACCCGGTGCTGATCGCGCTCACCGTCACCCTCGCCGTCGTCGTCGGGCTTGCCCTGGGGCTGCTCGGCGGCGGCGGGTCGATCCTGATGGTGCCCCTGCTGGTCTACGTGGCCGGCATGGACGCCAAGGAGGCGATCGCCGCCTCGCTCGTGGTGGTCGGGGTGACCTCCGCGGTCAGCGTCGTCGGCCACGCCCGCGGCGGGCGCGTCCGGTGGCGCACCGGCCTGCTCTTCGGTGCCGCCGGCATGGCCGGCGCGCTGGTCGGCGGACTCCTCGGCGGGCACCTGCCCGCACAGCTGCTGATGATCGGGTTCGCCGCGATGATGGTGGCCACCGCGGTCGCCATGCTCCGCGGCCGCAAGGAGTCTGACGCCGCAACGGCGCACGCCCAGCTGCCGGTGGGCAGGGTCCTGCTCGACGGCGCGGCCGTCGGCCTGGTCACCGGACTGGTCGGCGCGGGCGGCGGCTTCCTGGTGGTCCCGGCGCTAGCGCTGCTCGCCGGGCTCCCGATGGGGGTGGCCGTGGGCACCTCGCTGCTGGTCATCGCCATGAAGTCCTTCGCCGGCCTGACTGGCTACCTGGCCACGGTGTCGATCGACTGGTCCCTGGTGGGGGCCATCACCGCCGCCGCCGTGGTCGGGAGCCTGCTGGGCGCCCGGCTGGTCGACCGCATCCCGGCCGACGCCCTGCGGAGGGCCTTCGGCTGGTTCGTGCTGGCCATGGGCGCGTTCGTGCTCGTCCAGGAGGCGCCCGAGGGCGTCCGGCTCCCGGGACTGGTCGCCCTCCTGGGCGTGGCCGCAGCGATGTTGACCTGCTCGGCGCTGGTGCCGCGGTGCCCACTCCGCCACGTGGGGACCTGACAGCGCGGGCGCCTGACCCCACGACAGCGCCGCGCGGTGCGACCGGTGTCTGCCGGTCGCACCGCGCGGCGCTGGTGCCTGCACCCGCAGGCGAGGGCCCTGCGTGAGCGGGGGCTCCTACTTGAGCAGCGAGCGGGCCATAACCATGCGCTGGATCTGGTTGGTGCCCTCGTAGATCTGGGTGATCTTGGCGTCGCGCATCATCCGCTCCACCGGGAAGTCACGGGTGTAGCCGGCGCCACCGAAGAGCTGCACGGCGTCGGTGGTCACCTCCATGGCGACGTCGGTGGCGAAGCACTTGGCGGCCGAGGAGATGAAGCCGAGGTTGGGCTCCATCCGCTCTGCGCGCGCCGCGGCGGTGTACACCATGTGCCGGGCGGCCTCGATCTTCATGGCCATGTCCGCGAGCATGAACTCCACGCCCTGGAACCGGCTGATCGACTGACCGAACTGCTTGCGGTCCTTGGTGTAGGCGATCGCCGCGTCGAGTGCGCCCTGGGCGATGCCGACGGCCTGCGCACCGATGGTGGGCCGGGTGTGGTCCAGCGTCTTCAGGGTGGTCTTGAAGCCGGTGCCGGGCGCGCCGATCATCCGGTCGCCGGGCACGCGGCACTGCTCGAAGTAGACCTCGCGCGTGGGGCTGCCCTTGATGCCGAGCTTGCGCTCCTTGGCACCCACCGAGATGCCCTCGTCGTCGGCGTTGACCATGAACGCGGAGATGCCGTTGGCACCCTTCTCGGGGTCGGTCACGGCCATCACGGTGTACCACTGGGACACGCCCGCGTTGGTGCACCACGCCTTGGTGCCGTTGATGATCCAGTCGTCGCCGTCGGCCTTGGCGCGGGTGCGCATGGAGGCGGCGTCGGAGCCGGCCTCGCGCTCGCTCAGCGCGTAGGAGGCCATGGCCGCCCCGGAGGCGATGGACGGCAGCACCTGCTGCTGCAGCTCCTCGCTGCCGGACAGGATCAGCCCCATGGTGCCCAGCTTGTTCACCGCCGGGATCAGCGACGACGAGCCACAGACCCGCGCGACCTCCTCGATGACGATGCAGGCCGCGACCGAGTCGGCGCCCTCGCCGCCGAAGCGCTCCGGCACGTGCACGGCGTTGAAGCCGGCGGCCACGAGGGCCTTGCGGGCCTCCTCGGGGTAGCGCTCGTGCTCGTCGACGTCCGCGGCGTAGGGCGCGATCTCCTTCTCGGCGAGCGAGCGCACTGCCTCGCGCAGGGCCTCGTGCTCGTCACCGAGGCGGTACATGTCGAAGTCGGGGTTGCCGAACTGGCTGGCCACAGGGTTCCTCCTGGTTAACGATTAGTAACCCCGATCGTAGTCGCCCGCCACACACCGCAGCAGGCGCCTCAGCCCAGCAGGCTCTCGCGCAGCGCTGCGTCCTTGGCGTGCACCGACTTCTCCAGCGCCACTTGGAAGTCCGCCATCCGCTGGCGCAGCGCGGGATCGCTCGCCCCGAGCACCCGCACCGCGAGCAGGCCGGCGTTGCGCGCCCCGCCCACCGACACCGTCGCCACCGGCACCCCGGCCGGCATCTGCACGATGGACAGCAGCGAGTCCATGCCGTCGAGGTGCTTCAGCGGCACCGGCACGCCGATCACCGGCAGCGGCGTGGCCGAGGCCACCATCCCGGGCAGGTGCGCCGCCCCGCCGGCTCCGGCGATGATCACCCGCAGTCCCCGACCGGCCGCGCTGGTGGCGTAGTCGAGCATGCGCTGCGGGGTGCGGTGAGCGGAGACCACGCCCACCTCGAAGGGCACCTCGAACTCGGCCAGCGCCTCGGCAGCCGCCTGCATCACCGGCCAGTCGGAGTCGCTGCCCATGATCAGGCCCACCTGCGGATCACTCACCGTGCACGTCCCATCCGTCGGTCCACTCCGCGTGCGACATCCAGCGTGCCGCCAGCTCCGCCTCGCGCTGCACCTGCTCCAGGTCGTCCCCGAGCACGGTCACGTGGCCCACCTTGCGGCCCGGCCGCTCGGCCTTGCCGTAGAGGTGCAGCTTGGCGTGCGGCAGGCGGGCGAACAGGTGGTGGGTGCGCTCGTCCATGCTCATCGCCGGCGCCTCCGCGGCCCCGAGCACGTTGGCCATCACCACCACCGGCGCGGTCATGGCGGTGGAGCCCAGCGGGTAGTCCAGCACCGCCCGCAGGTGCTGCTCGAACTGCGAGGTGCGCGCCCCCTCGATGCTCCAGTGCCCCGAGTTGTGCGGGCGCATCGCCAGCTCGTTCACCAGCAGCTCGCCGTCGGCGGTCTCGAACAGCTCCACGGCCAGCACCCCCACCACGCCCAGCTGCGCGGCCAGGCCCAGGGCCAGCTGCTCGGCCTGCTCGGCCAGGGCGTCGGAGAGCTGCGGAGCCGGGGCCAGCACCAGCGCGCAGATGCCGTCGCGCTGCACCGTCTGCACCACCGGCCAGGCCGCGCCCTGCCCGAACGGCGAGCGCGCCACCACGGCGGCCAGCTCCCGGACGAAGGGCACCCGCTGCTCCACCAGCAGCGGGGTGCCCGCCGCCAGCTGCTCGGCCACCACGGCGCGGGCCTGCTCGGCGTCGTCCAGCATCCACACCCCGCGGCCGTCGTAGCCGCCGCGGATGGCCTTGAGCACGCACGGCCAGCCGTGGGTGTCGCCGAAGGCGATGACGTCCTCGGGGCGGTGCACCTCGGCGAAGGGCGGCACCGGCGCACCCAGCTCGGCCAGGCGCGTGCGCATCACCAGCTTGTCCTGGGCGTGCAGCAGCGCCTCCGGCGGGGGCAGCACGGCCACTCCCTCGGCCACCAGGGTGTGCAGGTGCTCTTGGGGAACGTGCTCGTGGTCGAAGGTGACCGCCGTGGCACCGGCGGCCACCAGCCGCAGCGCGGCCAGGTCGGTGTGCGCACCGAGCACCACGTCCGGGCTGACCTGCGCGGCGGGGTCCTGCGGGCCGGCGGAGAGCACCCGCAGGGTCTGGCCCAGCGCGACCGCGGCCTGGGCCGTCATCCGGGCCAGCTGACCGCCGCCGATCATGGCCACCACCGGCGAGTCGCCGGCGCGGGCCGGGGCCGGTCGCGGGGCTTGCGCCACCGGTGTGGCGAGGTCCACGGGACGGGGCTGCACGTCATCGGTCACAGGCACAGATCGTGCCACGCGCTCGCGTGACGTCCCGCACCGCGCAGCCGTGCTCGGGCTACGCGGCGGCCCGGTCAAGGCGTCGGAGCCCGAGGTCGCCTCGTAGAGTGCGGGTCGTGTCCTTCGTCGACGCGGCTGTGGCCCGCATGCCAGCACCGCTACAAAAGCTGGCGCTCGCCCACCGTGAGCTAGTCAAGTTCGCCATGGTCGGCGGCACGACGTTCATCGTGGACACCGCCGTCTTCTACCTGCTCAAGACCACGGTGCTGGCGGAGAAGCCGGTGACCGCCAAGATCTTCGCGGTGCTGGTGGCCACGATCCTGTCGTACGTGCTCAACCGCGAGTGGTCGTTCAAGGCGCGCGGTGGCCGCGAGACCCACCACGAGGCGGCGCTGTTCTTCGCGATCAGTGCGGTCGGCATGGGCATCAACGCCGCGCCGCTGTGGATCTCCAGCTACGTCTTCGAGCTGCGGGTGCCCAACGTGACCCCGCTCGAGGAGAACATCGCCGACTTCATCAGCGCGCAGATCATCGGCACGCTGCTGGCGATGGTGTTCCGCTGGTGGGCCTTCCGCAAGTTCGTCTTCCTCGAGCTGGAGGAGGACCTGGCGGCGGTGGAACCTCCCGGCGACGACCTGGCTGAGCGCGAGGCCAGCTGACCGTCCGAGCTCGCTGATCGTTCGCGCTCGCTGATCGTTCGCGCGTGCTGGGCGCTGCCTAGCGGGGCTCGCGCGCCACGGTGGCGGGCCGCTGGCTGAGCGTCGGCTCCGGGCCGGGCTCGCCGTCGGGGTGGGGCACGGTGAGGAACAGCGCGAACACCGGTGGTCGTGCCCTTCGCAGCTCCAGCCGTCCCCCGTCGGTCTCGGCCAGCGACCGGGCCAGCGCCAGCCCCACGCCGGTGGAGTCCGCCCCGCTGAACCCTCGCTCGAAGACGTGCCGGACCAGCTCGTCGGGCACGCCCGGCCCCTCGTCGGCCACCTCGATGAGCGCGGTGGGCTCCATGAACGAGTCGCTGCCGGGACCCAGGCGCCCGGGCACCAGCCGCATGGTGAGCCGCACCTCGCCCGCGCCGTGGGCCAGCGCGTTGTCCAGCAGCACGCCGACGGTCTCGCGCAGCCGCGCCTGGTTCACCCGGGCGGTGGCGCTCTCCGGCACGTCCACCCGCAGCACCCGGCCGGCGTCGGTGTAGAGCGGCTCCCACTCCGCCACCAGCTCGTGCAGCACCCGGGCGGCGTCGGTGGCGCCGGCGGCGGAGGTCCGCACCGCCCGCGAGGCGGTCACCATGTCGTTGATGGCGTTGGTCAGGCGGTCCACCTGGGCCAGCGCGGCCGCGGCCTCCTCCACCACCACCGGGTCGGCGTGGTCGGCCAGCTCGTCCAGGCGCAGCCGCACCGCCGTGAGCCGGCTGCGCAGCTGGTGGGACACGTCGCCGACCAGCTCGCGCTCGCGGCGCACCAGGGCGGCGAGCTCCGCGGCGGAGGAGTCCAGCACGTCGGAGACGCGGTCGAGCTCGGCGATGTCGTAGCGGGTGGGGTCGGCGCGGAAGTCCCCCGAGCCCAGCCGGGCCGCTCGGTGGGCGACGTCCATCAGCGGACCAGCCAGCCGCCGGGCGGTGATGGTGGAGATCAGCGCCCCGCCGCCGGTGGCCACCAGGATGACCACCAGCACCACCGCCATCGCCTGCAGCTGGGTGGTGCGCAGCCCGTCGCTGGGCACCTGCAGCTCCAGCGACCCGGTGCGCCCCAGGTCGAGCACCTGCACCACCGGGTTGGCCACCTCCGGCGCCCCGATCACCACGCTCTGCATGGCGCCGTTGCCGTCGGGGTAGGTGACCTGCAGCCGTCCGCCCGCGGGCAGGGCCAGGCCCAGCCGGTCGGTGTCCAGCACGCCGTCGATGCGGTTGTTGTCGCCCTCCTGAGCGGTGAGGTCGGCAGCCACCCGGTCCAGCCGCGCAGCCAGGTCACCGGTGGTGACGTCGTCCACCAGCCGCCAGGTGGTGAACATCAGCGGCACCCCCAGCAGCAGCGCGGTCAGTGCCACCACCAGCAGGGTGGACATCAGGATGCGACGGCGCATCAGGCAGCCACCGGATCAGATGAGGTTGAGGCGGAACCCGACGCCGCGGACGGTGGAGATGCGTCGGTCGAGGTCGCCGTTGTCCACGCTGACGCTGGCACCGCTGCTGTGCCCGCCGATCTTGCGGCGCAGCCACGACATGTGCATGTCCAGGGTCTTGGAGCCGCGCAGCGACGGGTCGCCCCACACCTCGGTGAGGATCTGCTCGCGGGTGACCACCTGGCCGGCGTGCTCCAGCAGCAGCTTGAGCAGCTCATACTCCTTGTTGGCCAGGCTCACCTCGAGCCCGTCCACGTACACCCGCCGCGCGGCGTGGTCCAGCCGGATGCCGGCGATGTCGAGCACCTCGTCACCCCCGCTGCCGCGGCGGCGCAGCAGCGCCCGCACCCGGGCCATCAGCTCGGCCACCCGGAAGGGCTTGCCCACGTAGTCGTCGGCCCCGGCGTCCAGGCCCACCACGAAGTCCACCTCGTCGGTGCGCGCGGTCAACATGAGCACCGCGACGTCCGGACGCACGGTCCGCAACCGGCGGCACACCTCCAGCCCGTCCATGCCGGGCAGCCCCAGGTCGAGCACCAGCAGGTCGAAGTCACCAGTGGTGGCCTGCTTCAGCGTGTCCGGCCCGTCGGCCACCACCTCCACCGCGTAGCCCTCCCGCTGCAGGGCCCTGGCGAGCGGCACCGCGATGGCCTCGTCGTCCTCCGCGAGCAACACCTTCGTCACAAGAAGCCAGCCTATGCCTGCCCGAGCTTGGTGCGCTCAACGCTCGCTCTTTGCCGGGTCCGGCCACGCCTCGCGGTCGGGGTCGCGCTCCGCCGGGCCCCGGTCGCTGTCCAGCACCTCGTGGTAGAGCAGCGTGTGCACCCGCGCCACCTGCGGGATGTCGTCGAACTCCAGCGGCTCCTGCGACGCCGACTCCACGATCAGCGTGCCGGTGCGCAGCAGCCGGTCGGTGAGGCTGTGCCGGAAGCGGACGCTGTTGATGCGGGTGATCGGGATGTCCAGGCCCGAGCGGTGCAGCAGCCCCTGGCGCACCAGGATCCGACGATCGGTGAGCACGAAGTGGGTGGTGGCCCAGCGCAGGAACGGCAGCAGCGTCAGCCGCCCCACCGCTGCGGCGGCCAGCACAGCCAGCACCACCCAGCCGGCGTGCGCCCAGCTCTGGTTGCGCAGCGCGGCCGCCAGGAAGCACGCCAGCCCCACGGTGCCCAGCAGCGCCAGCACGGGGCCGACCAGCATCTTCCAGTGCGGGTGCCGGTGCAGCACCACCTGCTCCTCCGGCGCGAGGGCGTCCTCGGGGTATGCCACGAGACCTCCCAGGTCGACGACGGGCGCGGGGAACGCTACCGCTGCGCGGATCGCACGTGCGTCACGTCTCCGGCGGACAGGGCGTGGGTGCGCCCGGTGGCGTCGCGCACCACCAGGCGGCCGGTGGCGTCCACGTCCACCGCCTCTCCGGCGAGCTCCTCGCCGTGCGGCAGGTGCACCAGCACCTCCTGGCCCAGCGTGGAGCAGCGCGCCCGGTAGGCCTGCGCCAGCCCGGACAGCACCGGGTCGCCGGCCTTGCCGCGCCAGGCGCGCTCCTGCCGGGCCAGCTCGCGCAGCACCGCGCGCACCACCGGGTCGCGATCGGTGCAGGCGGACTGCTCCAGCGCCAGCGAGGTCGCGGTGGGCACGGGCAGCTCCTCGGCCCGCAGGCTGACGTTGAGGCCCAGCCCCACCACCACCACGGGGTCCGGCCCGGTGGCGGCCAGCTCGGCGAGGATGCCGCCCAGCTTGCGGCCGTGCACCAGCACGTCGTTGGGCCACTTCAGCGTCACCGGCACCTCGGCGATCTGCTGCACCGCCTCGGCCACCGCCACCCCGGTCAGCAGCGGCAGCCAGCCCAGCTGGTCCAGCGGCACACCGCGAGTGCGCAGCAGCACCGACAGGTTCACCCCGGCGCGCGGCGGGCTGGTCCACTGACGGGCGTGTCGGCCCCGGCCGGAAACCTGCTCCTCGGCGATGAGCACCGTCCGGTCCGCGGCCCCGGCCCGAGCGGCGTCGAGCAGGTCGGCGTTGGTGGACCCGGTGCTGGTCACCACGTCCAGGGCCGCCCACCCACCGGCCGGTTCCACCAGTGCCGAGCGCAGCGCCGCGGCGTCCAGCGGGGGCCTGTCCAGGTCTGTCCACATGCCTCGATGGTCCCACGTGCCGCCATGCTGACACCGACGCGAGCGCGCCCGATAGAGTCCGCAACATGACCAGTGCGACGGAGCAGGCGGAAGCGGTCTCTTCTGCCCCAGACATCCACACCACCGCAGGCAAGCTCGCCGATTTCCACCAGCGCGAGGAAGCCGCCATCCATGCCGGGTCGGCCAAGGCCGCCGAGAAGGCGCACGACATGGGCAAGATGACCGCCCGCGAGCGCATCGAGGCCCTGCTCGACCCCGGCTCGTTCGTGGAGCTGGACGCGCTGGCGCGGCACCGCTCCACCAACTTCGGGTTGGAGAAGAACCGCCCCCTCGGCGACGGCGTCGTCACCGGCTACGGCACCATCGACGGCCGCGAGGTGTGCCTGTTCAGCCAGGACGCCACCGTCTTCGGCGGCAGCCTCGGTGAGGTCTACGGCGAGAAGATCGTCAAGGTCATGGACCTGGCCATCAAGACCGGGCGCCCGCTGGTCGGCATCAACGAGGGCGCCGGCGCCCGCATCCAGGAGGGCGTGGTCTCCCTCGGCCTCTACGGCGAGATCTTCCTGCGCAACGTGCACGCCTCCGGCGTCATCCCGCAGATCTCCCTGATCATGGGCCCCTGCGCCGGTGGTCACGTCTACTCCCCCGCGCTCACCGACTTCATCGTGATGGTCGACCAGACCAGCCAGATGTTCATCACCGGCCCGGACGTCATCAAGACCGTCACCGGCGAGGACGTCACCATGGAGGAGCTGGGTGGCGCGCGCACGCACAACAGCAAGTCCGGTGTCGCCCACTACATGGGCAGCGACGAGCAGGACGCGCTGGACTACGTCAAGGAGCTGCTCAGCTACCTGCCGAGCAACAACCTCTCCGAGGCCCCCGCTTCCCGGCGCCGCCGCTGACCGAGGGCTCCATCGCGGACAACGTCACCGAGGCCGACCTCGAGCTGGACACGCTGATCCCGGACTCCGCGAACCAGCCCTACGACATGCACGAGGTCATCTCCCGCATCGTCGACGACGGCGAGTTCCTCGAGGTCCAGTCGCTGTGGGCGCCGAACATCCTGGTCGGTTACGCCCGGGTGGAGGGCCGCAGCGTCGGCATCGTCGCCAACCAGCCCACCCAGTTCGCCGGCTGCCTGGACATCGACGCCAGCGAGAAGGCCGCTCGCTTCGTGCGCACCTGCGACGCCTTCAACGTCCCGGTGCTGACCCTGGTGGACGTGCCCGGCTTCCTGCCCGGCACCGAGCAGGAGTACATGGGCATCATCCGGCGCGGCGCCAAGCTGATCTACGCCTACGCCGAGGCCACCGTCCCCAAGGTCACCGTCATCACCCGCAAGGCCTACGGCGGCGCGTACGACGTGATGGGCTCCAAGCACCTCGGTGCCGACGTGAACCTGTCCTGGCCCACCGGCCAGATCGCCGTGATGGGTGCCTCCGGCGCGGTGGGCATCGTGCACCGTCGCAAGCTGGCGGCGGCCAAGGCGGCCGGCGAGGACGTGGACGCCCTGCACC
The DNA here is from genome assembly GCF_004006015.1 of Rhodococcus sp. X156. NCBI lineage: Bacteria > Bacillati > Actinomycetota > Actinomycetes > Mycobacteriales > Nocardiaceae > Rhodococcus > Rhodococcus sp. X156. The sequence goes on from NZ_CP034766.1 coordinate 2,838,689, forward strand.
AGCAGCTGCAGCAGGAGTACGAGGACACCCTCGTCAACCCCTACATCGGCGCCGAGCGCGGCTACGTCGACGCGGTCATCCAGCCCTCGCACACCCGTGGCCAGGTGGCTCGTGCGCTCAAGATCCTGGAGAGCAAGCGGGAGACGCTGCCGCCCAAGAAGCACGGGAACATCCCCCTGTGAGCGCGGACGCCGTGAGCGAAGGTACCGACGCGCAGGAGGCCACCCCGGCTCCTGAGCAGCCGCAGGCTGAGCCGATGCTGCGGGTGCTGCGTGGCCAGCCGACCGACGCCGAGCTGGCCGCGCTGGTGCTCGTGGTGGCGGCGGCCAGCTCCTCGCCGGAGCCCGAGCCCGAGCTCCGCTCGCTGTGGAACGACCCGGCGCTGCTGCTGCGCTCCTCGGCGATGCCGTCGTCGAGCGCGTGGACCTCGCCGGTCCGGGCGCGCTGACGCAGTCGTGACCACCACCCTGGTGCTGGCCTCCGCCTCACCGGCTCGCCTCGCCGTGCTCCGCGCGGCCGGGGTGCAGCCGGTGGTGCGGGTCTCCGGGGTGGACGAGGACGCCCTCGTCGCGGAGCTGGGCGAGGCGCCACCGGAGGCGGTGGTGACGGCGCTGGCCCAGGCCAAGGCCGCCGACGTGGTGGCCGCCCTGGGCGCAGACCCCCTGCTGCACGACGCCGTCGTGGTCGGCTGCGACTCCATGCTGCACATCGGCGGCACCCTGGTGGGCAAGCCGGGCACCACCGAGGTGGCCCGCCAGCGGTGGGGCGCGATGGCCGGCGGCAGCGGGGAGCTGCTCACCGGCCACTCCGTGCTGCGGGTGCGCGAGGGCGCGGTGACCAGCCAGGCCACCGGGGTGGGCCGCACCGTGGTGCGCTTCGCCGACCCGTCCGAGGCGGAGCTGCAGGCCTACCTGGCCACCGGGGAGCCGCTGCGGGTGGCCGGCTCGTTCACCCTGGACGGGCTGGGGGGCTGGTTCGTGGACGGCATCGACGGCGACCCCTCCAGCGTCATCGGCATCGGGCTGCCCCTGCTGCGCGGACTGCTCGCCGAGGTGGGCGTCGCGGTGCACACCCTCTGGGCGCCCGCCGGAGCCTGACCCTGCCCGACTCAGCACTGCCCGACCGAGCCTCCGGATGGTGTGGGAACAGGGATCGGCGGGTGTCGGGTCCTCGTTCGACCCGGCACCCGCCGTCTCGCCGCGGCGCTGCGGCCGCTCGCCCCTGCCCGGCTCAGTCCGCCGGGATCGGCTCAAACCCGTCGGGCGACACCGCCACCACCTGGCCGGCACCCGGGCCCGCCAGCGACATCGCGGTGGCGTACAGGGTCCCGTCCGAGAACGTGATCCCCAGCGGCATGGGCACCGCCGCGGCATAGCGTCCGCCCCCGTCCGGGTCGATCTTCACGATGCGCCCTGGCGGCGGGGCGTCCGGCGGGGGCTGCTCCCCCTCCGGCGCTCCGTAGGTCACCTCGGTGACGTACACCGCCCCGTCCGGACCCACGGCCACGCCGGTGGGCCCGTCCAGCCCGGTGATGGTGTTCTCCAGCTCACCGGTGGCCGGGTTGATCACGTACACCCGGCCCTCCCCGGGCACCCCGGCGGTGAAGGCGCTGACGTAGAGGCTGCCCTCCGGACCGAAGGCCAGCCCGGTGGGCACCGAGTCGCAGCCCGGTGTCTCCGGCGAGTTGTTGGGCAGGCCCGCGCACGCGCCGGTGTTCACCGTCGGTGGGACGAACAGCGTGCGCACGTTGCCGAGGAAGTCGACCGCCAGCACGTCGTTGGCACCGCCGTCGGCGATGTAGGCGTCCTCGAAGTAGCCGCGCTTGAGGACGCGGAACGGGTTGGACAACGCGTCGAGCAGCTCGCCGTTCGGCCCCTCCTGCAGCTGGCCGTCCGGGTTGTTGGCCCGCTCGTAAGCGGTGAGGTCCGCGACCTTCTGCGGCGGTCCGAACAGGTTGGCCAGGTACAGCGACGCCGGGTCGGGTGAGCCCGCGGGCAGCGGCGGTGCCTCGGTGCCCGGCTCCGGCGCACCGGTGACGAAGGGCAGCTGGCCCCACGGCACGGTGGCGCTGGCGATCCCGCCCAGGTTCTGCACCAGCGGGACGTGGAGCTGCAGCGGGGGCAGCACGGCGGTGACCTGGCCGGCTCCAGCCTCGGTGACGTAGAGCAGACCCAGCGGGCCGCCCTGCACGTCGTAGGGGTTGCTCAACCCGCCGACGACCACCGAGTACGGGGGTGGCGGACCGGTCTCCTGCGCGTGGACGCTGGGTGCCGCCACCAGCGCCATCGCGGTCGCCGCAGCTGCGGTGCACACCGCCGCTGTCCGCCTCCGTCGTGTGTTTCCCCGCATGCCGGCCCCCTGGATGTGAAGTTGGTGTGAGCAACGTAACGTGGCGCTGGCGCGTTGACAAGGTCCTTAGCCCTCTGACCTGGGGATATGCAGCGCGCCAAGGGTTTCCTCGAGCAACCGCCGGGCCGCGCGGGAATCCGTCGGCCACCTGTGGCAACGTCAGCACTGCATGCGCCACGTTGGCGCACACACACGTTTGCCTTGGAGGTAGCTGTGCCCGTCGCTGCGGAACAGAACGCCGAGCTCGCCGACTACGCCCATCCCGAGCGCCTGGTGTCCACCGGCTGGGTGGCCGAGCACCTGGGCGAGCCCGGCCTGAAGATCGTCGAGTCCGACGAGGACGTGCTGCTCTACGAGAGCGGCCACATCCCCGGCTCGGTCAAGATCGACTGGCACACCGACCTCAACGACCCGGTCACCCGGGACTACGTCGACGGCGAGGGCTTTGCCCGGCTGATGGCCAGCAAGGGCATCAGCCGCGACGACACCGTGGTGATCTACGGCGACAAGAGCAACTGGTGGGCCGCCTACGCCCTCTGGGTCTTCACCCTCTTCGGCCACCCCGACGTGCGGCTGATGAACGGTGGCCGCACGCTGTGGCAGGCCGAGGGCCGCGAGCTCACCCGGGACAAGCCCACCGTCACCCCCGCCGAGTACCCGGTGGTGCAGCGCTCCGACGAGGCCATCCGCGCCTTCAAGGACGACGTGCTCGCCCACCTGGGCCGCGGTCCCCTCATCGACGTGCGCTCGGTGCCGGAGTACACCGGCGAGCGCACCCACATGCCTGACTACCCGGAGGAGGGCGCCCTGCGGGGCGGACACATCCCCTCCGCCGCCAGCGTCCCGTGGGCGAAGGCCGCCGCGGAGGACGGGCGCTTCAAGTCCCGCACCGAGCTGGAGGCGGTGTACCAGGACGAGGCCGGCCTCACCCCCGGTGACGACGTGATCGCCTACTGCCGCATCGGTGAGCGCTCCAGCCACACCTGGTTCGTGCTCACCCACCTGCTGGGCTACGACAAGGTCCGCAACTACGACGGGTCCTGGACCGAGTGGGGCAACATGGTCCGGGTGCCGATCGTGCGCGGCGCGGAGCGCGGGGAGGTCCCGACCTCGTGACCCTGCCCGCCAAGCTGACCGAGATCATCGAGGACTTCGAGGCCGTCGAGGGTCAGGACAAGCTGCAGCTGCTGCTGGAGCTCAGCGACGAACTGCCCGCCCTGCCCGCCGAGCTGGCCGAGCACCCGGAGCTGCTCGAGCCGGTGCCGGAGTGCCAGACGCCGCTGTTCCTCAAGGTCGACGCCGCCGACGCCGAGCACGTGCGGCTGTACTTCTCCGCCCCGCCGGAGTCGCCCACCACCCGCGGGTTCGCCTCGATCCTGCACCAGGGCCTGGACGGGGAGAGCCGGCAGACCGTGCTCGCCGTGCCGGAGGACTTCTACCTCGCCTTCGGCCTGGGCGAGGCGGTCAGCCCGTTGCGCCTGCGTGGGCTCTCCGCGATGCTCAGCCGGATCAAGCGTCAGGTCCGCGAGGCCCAGCAAGCCTGAGCAAGCAGCTGGTCGCTCGTCCAGCCCGGTTCTCCCGTCCGTCCAGAGAGGTTCCGCATGCGCGCCGTCCAGATCACCAGCCTCGATGGTCCCGAGGCAGTCGAGGTCGCCGAGGTGGCCGAGCCGAAGCAGGACGACGCGCTGGTGCGGGTGCAGGTGCACGCCGCCGGGGTCGCCTTTCCCGACGCGCTGCTCACCCGCGGGCTCTACCAGTACAAGCCCGAGCCGCCGTTCACCCCGGGCAGCGAGGTGGCCGGGGTGGTGCTGTCGGCGCCGGAGGGCAGCGGCTTCACCCCTGGCGACCGGGTGGTGGGGCTGACCGGCATGGGTGACGGCATGGCCGAGGTGGCCAACCTGTCCCCGGACATGACCTTCCCGCTGCCCGACGCCGTCTCCATGGCTGCTGGTGCCGGCCTGCTGTTCAACGACCTCACCGTGCACTTCGCGCTGGGCAAGCGCGGTCGGCTGGCCGACGGCGAGACGGTGCTGGTGCACGGCGCCGCCGGCGGCATCGGCACCTCCACGCTGCGGATGGCCAAGCTGCTCGGCGCCGCGCGCACCATCGCGGTGGTGAGCACCGAGGCCAAGGTGGCCACCGCCCGCGAGGCCGGCGCCGACGAGGTGGTGCTGGCCGAGGGCTGGCTGGCCCAGGTGAAGGAGCTCACCGGCGGCACCGGCGTCGACGTCATCCTCGACCCCGTCGGCGGCGACCGCTTCACCGACAGCATCCGTGCCCTCGCCCCTGCCGGTCGGCTGGTGGTGGTCGGCTTCACCGGCGGTGACATCCCCACCGTCAAGGTGAACCGGCTGCTGCTCAACAACGTGGACGTGGTGGGGGCCGGCTGGGGCGCGTGGTTCATGACGCACCCCGGGTACGTGTCGTCGCAGTGGGCGCAGATCCAGCCGTGGCTGGCCTCCGGGGAGCTGAGCGCCCCGCAGCCCTCGGTGTTCCCGCTGGAGCAGGCTGCCGACGCCATCGGTGCGCTGGAGCGCCGCGAGGCGCTGGGCAAGGTCGTGCTCACCCTGCGCTGAGCCGCACGCAGGGGCTGGTCAGCGCGGCAGCCGACGCGCATGCCGGCCGGCACGAGCGAGCAGCCAGCCGGCCGAGACGCCCACCACGAGTGGGGGCTGCGCCCCGGCTGACCGGTGGCCACCGCCCAGCTCGGCTGGTCCGGCGTGACCACCGAGCGGGAGCCCCGCGCGGCGTGGACCGGGGCAGGTGCGACGATGAGTCCCGCCTGCAGAGCCGTGGCGACCGCGACACGACGTGCGCGGCAACCACCTCGTGAGCAGCCAGCGACATCGGCTGCCTAGACTCCACAGGCAAACTCCCGCGATCCCCGCCGTGGCGATCGCCCGCGACGACAGGAGGCTTCGTGCCGACTCCAGGCTCAGCGCCCACCCAGGACAGCGCAGCGATCACGAAGGTGCTCGTCGCCAACCGTGGCGAGATCGCGGTCCGCGTCATCCGTGCCTGCGCCGACTCGGGCATCAGCAGCGTCGCCGTCTACGCCGAGCCGGACGCGGACGCCCCGCACGTGCGCCTGGCCGACGAGGCCTTCGCGCTCGGTGGCCAGACCGGAGCCGACTCCTACCTCAACATCGAGAAGCTCCTCGACGCCGCGAAGAAGTCCGGCGCGGACGCGATCCACCCCGGCTACGGCTTCCTCTCCGAGAACGCCGACTTCGCCCAGGCGGTCATCGACGCCGACCTCATCTGGATCGGCCCGAGCCCGCAGTCCATCCGCGACCTCGGCGACAAGGTGACCGCCCGCCACATCGCCACCCGCGCGGGCGCGCCCCTGGTCCCCGGCACCAACGACCCGGTGGCCAACGCCGACGAGGTCGTGGCCTTCGCCAAGGAGCACGGTCTGCCCGTCGCCATCAAGGCCGCCTTCGGTGGCGGTGGCCGCGGCATGAAGGTCGCCCGCAGCATCGAGGAGATCCCCGAGCTGTTCGACTCCGCCACCCGCGAGGCCGTCAGCGCCTTCGGTCGCGGCGAGTGCTTCGTGGAGCGCTACCTGGACAAGCCCCGCCACGTGGAGGCGCAGGTCCTGGCCGACATGCACGGCAACGTCATCGTCGTCGGCACCCGCGACTGCTCCCTGCAGCGCCGCTTCCAGAAGCTGGTCGAGGAGGCCCCCGCGCCGTTCCTCACCGACGAGCAGCGCAAGGAGATCCACACCAGCGCCAAGGCCATCTGCAAGGAGGCCAGCTACTACGGCGCCGGCACGGTGGAGTACCTGGTGGGCCAGGACGGGCTCATCTCCTTCCTCGAGGTGAACACCCGCCTGCAGGTGGAGCACCCGGTGAGCGAGGAGACCACCGGCATGGACCTGGTGCGTGCCCAGTTCCGCATCGCCGAGGGCAAGGCCCTGGAGATCACCGAGGACCCCGAGCCCCGCGGGCACTCCTTCGAGTTCCGCCTCAACGGTGAGGACGTGGGCCGCGGCTTCCTGCCCGCCCCCGGCACCGTCACCCGCTTCGTCCCCCCCGCCGGTCCCGGCGTGCGCAACGACGTGGGCGTGGAGAGCGGCAGCGTCATCGGCGGCCAGTTCGACTCCATGCTCGGCAAGCTGATCGTCAGCGGCGCCGACCGCAAGCAGGCGCTGGAGCGCTCCCGCCGCGCGCTCGACGAGCTCGTCGTCGAGGGCATGGCCACCGTGGTGCCCTTCCACCGGCTGGTCGTCCGCGACCCCGCCTTCATCGGCACCGACGAGGGCTTCGACGTGCACACCCGCTGGATCGAGACCGAGTGGGAGAACACCGTCGAGCCCTTCGGCGGCGCGGTTCCCGCCGACGACGACACCACCCCCCGCCAGACCGTGGTGGTCGAGGTGGGCGGACGCCGCCTGGAGGTGTCGCTGCCCGGCGACCTCGCCCTCGGTGGCGGCGGTGGCGCGGCTGCGGCCAAGAAGCCCAAGTCCCGCAAGCGTTCCGGTGGTGGCGCTGCCGCATCGGGCAACTCGGTGGTGGCGCCCATGCAGGGCACCGTCGTCAAGGTTGCCGTGGAGGAGGGCCAGCAGGTCACCGCGGGCGAGCTCATCGCGGTGCTCGAGGCGATGAAGATGGAGAACCCGGTCACCGCCCACAAGGACGGCACCATCTCCGGCCTCTCCGTCGAGCCCGGCGCGGCGGTCACCCAGGGCACCGTGCTCTGCGAGCTGAACGACTAGCAGCACCTGATCGACTCACCGGCCCTGCCCCGCGAGCTTCGCGAGGCAGGGCCGGTGCACGTTCGGCCCGAGACCTGACCAGACCAGCCCCGAGGGAGCCCCGACGGTGGAGCCGATCGAAATCAACGCCGGCACCTGGTACCTGCGCGCGCTGCGCGCCGACGAGCGGGTGGACGACTGCGCCACGCTGCTGACCACCGCGAACGACCCCGCCACCCTGCGCCACGCCCCTGAGCTGGTGGTGCGCACCCGGGAGGAGGCGGTGGCCTCGGTGGCGCGGCGCGTCGCGCAGTGGGCCGACGAGACCGGCTTCTCCTGGGCCGTGTGCGAGCCCACCACCGGGGAGATGCTCGCCGAGGTGCGGCTGCGCAACGTCGACCACACCCACCGCAGCGCGGAGCTGGCCTGCTGGACCGCGCCGGCACACCGCCGCCGCGGCGTCATGGGCACCGCCGCCGGAGCGGTCACCCGGCTGGCCCTGGCCCCAGAGCGACTGGGCGGGCTGGGCCTGCACCGGCTCAGCTACCTGCACACCGCGGACAACCCCGCCGCCGCGGCGATCGCGCTGGGCTGTGGCATGACCGCAGAGGGTCGCCTGCGCCAGGCAGCGCTGCTCGACGACCAGTGGCAGGACGTGCTGCTGCACGCCCGGCTGGCCACCGACTAGGCCTGGCCGGAGCACCCGTCAGGGCGGCTCAGGTCAACGGCTCGGCGATCTTCTCCCGCGCCTCGGGGGCGGCGGCGCGCAGCGCGTCCGCAGCGGCGTCGGTGAGCTCGGTCTGCGACTCCACCTCGGCGTGCACCCGCGACGTGTAGGTCTCCACCTCCCGCGTGGTGGTCGCCTCGTCCCACCCGAGCGCCGGAGCGAGCAGCTCGGCCACCTCCCTGGCGCAGTCCACGCCGCGGTGGTCGTACTCGATGGAGATGCGGGTGCGCCGGGCCAGCACGTCCTCCAGGTGCAGGGCGCCCTCGGCCGCAGCGCCGTACACCACCTCCACCCGCAGGTAGTCCGGCGCCTTCGCGAGGGGACGCAGCAGGCTCGGGTCGTCGGCGGCCAGCGCGAGCACCTGGTCGATCTCCGAGCCGTAGCGGTCGAGCAGGTGGCGCACCCGGTAGGGGTGCAGCCCGTGGCGCTCACCCACCTGCTGTGCCTGGTTCACCAGCGCGAAGTAGCCGTCCGCCCCCAGCAGCGGGACCTTGTCGGTCACCGAGTCAGCCACCCGGGTGGGCACGTCCTCGGCGGCGACGTCCACGGCATCGGCGCCCATCACCCGGTAGGTGGTGTACTTGCCGCCGGCGATGGCCACCAGCCCCGGCGCGACGCGGGCCACGGCGTGCTCGCGGGAGAGCTTGGAGCTCTGCTCGCTCTCCCCCGCGAGGAGTGGGCGCAGCCCGGCGTAGACGCCCTCGATGTCGGCGGGGGTCAGCGGCACCGCCAGCACCCGGTTGACGTGGTCGAGCAGGTAGTCGATGTCGGCACGGGTGGCCGCCGGGTGCGCCAGGTCGAGGTTCCAGTCGGTGTCGGTGGTGCCGATGATCCAGTGGTGGCCCCAGGGGATGACGAACAGCACCGAAGTCTCGGTGCGCAGGATCATCGCCGCCTCGCTCACGATCTTGTCCCGGCCCACCACGACGTGCACGCCCTTGGAGGCCCGCACCTTGAACCGCCCACGCCCGCCGGCGACGTGCTGCAGCTCGTCGGTCCACACACCGGTGGCGTTGATGACGGCGTGGCCGTGCACCTCGGTCTCCCGACCGTCCTCGGAGTCGCGCACCCGCACCCCGCTGATCCGGTCGGCCTCGCGGAGGAACCCCACCACCTGGGTGGAGGTGCGCACCACCGCGCCGTAGTGCGCCGCCGTGCGGGCCACCGTCATGGTGTGCCGGGCGTCGTCCACCACGGTGTCGTAGTAGCGGATGCCGCCGACCAGCGCCTTGGGCTTGAGCCCCGGAGCCAGCCGCAGCGCAGCCGCCCGGGTGAGGTGGTGCTGGCGCGGCACCGACTTGGCCCCGCCCATGGTGTCGTAGAGGAACATCCCCGCCGCCACGTACGGGCGCTCCCACACCCGGTGGGTGAGCGGGTAGAGGAACTTCAGCGGCTTGACCAGGTGCGGGGCCAGGGTGGACAGCGACAGCTCCCGCTCGTGCAGCGCCTCGCGCACCAGGCCGAACTCCAGCTGCTCCAGGTAGCGCAGGCCACCGTGGAACATCTTGGACGAGCGGCTGGACGTGCCCGACGCCAGGTCGCGCGCCTCCACCAGGGCCACCCGCAGCCCTCGGGTGGCCGCGTCCAGCGCCGCGCCCGCGCCCACCACCCCACCGCCGATGACGATCACGTCGAACTGCTCAGCACCCAGCTTCTCCCAGGCCTCCGCACGCTCGCGCGGGCCCAACACTCCATCTCGCTGCTGCTCGGTCAAGTCGGCTCCCTGGGTCGGACGTGCCTGCCTGCGGTGCACCGTGTCGTCGTGCTGCTGCCTCCGCCGCGCCGCGTGGTCACTCCTCGGAGGCGAGCGGGTCGGTCTCGTCAGCACGGTGCCGGGGGGCGTCGAAGGCGTCGTCGGACGCCTGCAGTGCCGACCTGGCGTGCAGCACGTCACCGATGAACCAATCGTAGATGAGCACGCCGACCACGCCCCCGACCAGCGGACCCACGATGGGGATCCAGAAGTACCAGCTGAAGGCGCCCGGCACCGTGCCCGGCAGTGCCACCTCGCCCCACCCGGCGAAGAACGCGAACAGCCGCGGCCCGAAGTCACGAGCAGGGTTGATGGCGTAGCCGGCGTTGGCCCCGAAGGACATCCCGATCGCGGCCACCACCAGGCCGACCAGCAGCGGGCCGAGGTTGGCCCGCACCGCCTGGTTGCGCAGGTCGACCACCGCCGCCACGAAGACGATGAGGAACGCGGTGCCCACCACCTGGTCGATCAGCGGTCCGGCGATGGCGCCCTCGAAGTACGGCGCAGGCACGGTGCCGAAGATGGAGAAGGTGGTGTTGCCGCCGGCGGAGCTCCTGGTGGCCCCCACCGCGGCGTTGTACGCGTCGATCGCGTCGTAGTAGACCAGGTAGACCAGCGCGGCTCCGAGGAAGGCACCGACCACCTGGGAGCCCATGTAGGGCGCGACCTTGCGCCAGGCGAACCCGCGGCGCACGGCGAACGCCAGGGTGACCGCGGGGTTGAGGTGCGCCCCGCTCACGCCGCCGGCCACGTACACCCCGAAGGCCACGGCCAGCGCCCAGCCCCAGGTGATCAGCAGCCAGTCACCGGCACCCAGGAAGAACGTGGTGGGGCTCTCGGTGCGCTCGGAGCCGGGCAGCCCCGCCACGGCCATCGCCACCACGCCGTTGCCGAAGGAGATGAGCACGAAGGTGCCCAGGCCCTCGGCCAGGCACTCCCCCCAGGTCCCGCCCAGCCGCTTCAGCCCGCTGCCCTGGCGAACGGCTCGTCGCAGCGGAGTCACGTCGGTCATGGCCTCGCCTCCCGGCACTGCCTTCGCCGTCCACCGGCACCGCCTTCGCCGTCCACCGGCACCGCCTCACGCGATAGCGTGTGGGCTACGTCACCCACCTCAGAACGGTACAACCGCAGCCCAGGACCGGCCAGGAGAGAGGGAGGACCCGTGAGCAGCTCCAGCAGCGCCGCCCCCCAGAAGTACGTTGCCGCGATCGACCAGGGCACCACGTCCAGCCGGTGCATGATCTTCGACCACTCCGGCCGCGTGGTTGCCGTCGACCAGCGCGAGCACGAGCAGATCTTCCCGCGGGCCGGCTGGGTGGAGCACGACCCGATGGAGGTCTGGAACAACGTCCGCAACGTCACCGCGGGGGCGCTGGCCGACGCCGACCTCACCGCCGACGACATCGCCGCGGTGGGCATCACCAACCAGCGGGAGACCGCGGTGGTGTGGGACCGCCGCACCGGCGAGCCGATCTACAACGCGATCGTCTGGCAGGACACCCGCACCGACCGCATCTGCTCGGCCCTGGGCACCGACGACGGCCCGGACCGCTACCGCGACGTCACCGGGCTGCCGCTGGCCACGTACTTCTCCGGCCCCAAGGTGATGTGGATCCTGGACAACGTCGAGGGGGCGCGGGAGCGGGCCGAGGCCGGCGAGCTGTGCTTCGGCACCATGGACTCCTGGGTGCTGTGGAACATGACGGGCGGCCCGGACGGCGGGGTGCACCAGACCGACGTCACCAACGCCTCGCGGACGCTGCTGATGGACCTGGACACCCTGGCCTGGGACCCGGCGATCTGCGCGGACATGGGCATCCCGGAGTCGATGCTGCCCGAGATCAAGAGCTCCTCACAGATCTACGGCGAGGTGCGCGCCCGCGGCACGCTCAGCCGGGTGCCCATCGCCGGCATCCTGGGCGACCAGCAGGCAGCCACCTTCGGCCAGGCCTGCCTGGTGCCGGGCGAGGCCAAGAACACCTACGGGACCGGCAACTTCGTGCTGCTGAACACCGGCACCGAGAAGGTGATGAGCAAGAACGGGCTGCTCACCACCGTCTGCTACAAGATCGGCGAGAACGCCCCGGTGTACGCGCTGGAGGGATCCATCGCCGTCACCGGCTCGCTGGTGCAGTGGCTGCGGGACAACCTGGGCATGATCGACACCGCCGCCGACATCGAGACCCACGCCCGCTCGGTGGACGACAACGGCGGGGCCTACTTCGTGCCCGCCTTCTCCGGGCTGTTCGCCCCGTACTGGCGCTCCGACGCCCGCGGCGCCATCGTCGGGCTCACCCGCTACGTCACCAAGGGCCACCTCGCCCGCGCCGTGCTGGAGGCGACCGCCTACCAGACCCGTGCGGTCATCGACGCGATGAACAAGGACTCCGGCGTCGACCTCACGGTGCTCAAGGTCGACGGCGGCATGGTGGTCAACGAGCTGCTCATGCAGTTCCAGGCCGACCTGCTCGGCGTGGAGGTGGTCCGTCCGGTGGTGGCGGAGACCACCGCCCTGGGCGCGGCCTACGCCGCCGGTCTCGCGGTGGGGTTCTGGGCCAGCGAGGACGACATCCGGGAGAACTGGCGCGAGGACAAGACCTGGTCACCGGCGATGGACCCCGCGGAGCGCGACCGTCTCTACGCCGGCTGGCAGAAGGCGGTCACCCGCACCTTCGACTGGGTCGACGACGAGGAGTAGCTAGTCCAGGTCGTCGTGGCCCATCAGCTGGCGGCCGGTCTCGGTGATCGACCCGGACAGCGACGGGTACACCGAGAACGTCTGGGCCAGGTCGGTGACGGTGAGGTGGTGCTGCACGGCCAGCGCGATGGGCAGGATCAGCTCCGACGCCACCGGGGCCACCACCACGCCGCCGATGACCACGCCGGTGGAGGGCCGGCAGAACAGCTTGACGAAGCCGCGGCGCAGGCCCTGCATCTTGGCGCGCGGGTTGGTGGCCAGCGGCAGCAGCACGGTGCGCGCGGCCACCTCGCCGGCGTCGATCGCGTTCTGGCTGATGCCCACCGTCGCCAGCTCCGGCCGGGTGAACACCGCCGAGGCCACGGTCTTGAGCTTGATGGGCAGCACGCCCTCGCCGAGGGCGTGCCACATGGCGGTGCGGCCCTGCATCGCGGCCACGGAGGCCAGCGGCAGCAGGCCGGTGCAGTCGCCGGCGGCGTAGATGCCCGGCACCTGGGTGCGGGAGACCCGGTCCACCGGGATGTAGCCGCCCCGGTTGAGCTGCAGGCCGACCTGCTCCAGGCCCAGGCCTGCGGTGTTGGGCACGGAGCCCACCGTCATCAGGGCGTGGCTGCCCTCCACCGTGCGACCGTCGGCCATCACCACCCGAACCCCGGACTCGGTGCGCTCCACCGTCTCGGCGCGGGCCTCCTTGACCAGGGTGACGCCGCGCTCGGCGAGCACCGCCTCCAGCACCGCGGCGGCGTCGGCGTCCTCCCCGGGCAGCACGCGGTCGCGGCTGGAGACCAGGGTGACCTTGACGCCCATCTCGGTGTAGGCGGAGACGAACTCCGCGCCGGTCACGCCGGAGCCGACCACGATGAGGTGCTCGGGCAGCTCGGTGAGGTCGTAGATCTGGCGCCAGTCCAGGATCCGCTCGCCGTCGGGCACCGCACCGGGCAGCACCCGGGGACGGGCGCCGGTGGCCAGCAGCACCACGTCGGCGTCGAGCACCTCGGCCTCGCCCTCCTCGGGCGGGGTCACGTTGCCCTCCGCGTCCAGCCGCTCCACCGCGACCCGGTGCGTGGCCAGGCCGGGGACGTCGTCCACCAGGCGCGCGCGGCCGCGGATGAGCTCCACACCCTCGCGCTGCAGGCGCACCCGGATGTCGGCCGACTGGGCCAGGGCGAGGGACTTCACCCGGCCGTGCACCACGGGCACGGCCACCGCGGCCTCGTCCAGGTCGATCTGCACGCCCAGGTCCGCCGCGCGCCGCAGGTCGGTGCGCACGCCGGCAGAGGAGATGAACGTCTTGGAGGGCACGCAGTCGTAGAGCACGCAGGCCCCGCCGAGGCCCTCGGCCTCCACGACCACCACGTCGGCGCCGTACTGCGCCGCCACGAGTGCCGCCTCGTACCCGGCAGGGCCACCACCGATGATCACGATGCGGGTCACTGGTTCCTCCAAGCTTGGTGATGCTCGATGCCCACGTCGGGGCCCGGTAGGACCAAGGGACGCGGGTTTGACGGCACCCACGGTATCGCCTGCACCGATGACGGCTGCGCCACACCGCGCGGCTACGCTCTTGTCCGTGCCGATCTACGCCGCCTACGGCTCCAACATGGACCCGGAGCAGATGATGCAGCGGGCCCCCCACTCCCCCATGGCGGGCACCGGCTGGTTGCCCGGCTGGCGGCTCACCTTCGCCGGCGAGGACCTGGGCTGGGAGGGCGCGCTGGCCACGGTGGTGGAGGACCCCGACTCCCAGGTCTTCGTGGTGCTCTACGACATGAGCCCCGACGACGAGGAGAGCCTGGACCGCTGGGAGGGCGCCGAGCTGGGCATCCACCGCAAGCTGCGGCTGCGGGTGCAGACCCTCACCGGCTCGGTGCTGGCGTGGCTGTACGTCATCGACGCCTACGAGGGCGGACTGCCCTCGGCCCGCTACCTGGGCGTGATGGCTGACGCCGCCTACGCCGCCGGCGCTCCGGTGGACTACGTGCACGCCCTGCGCACCCGGCCCAGCCGCAACGTCGGCCCCGGCACCAAGAGCGACTAGCCCGCCTGGCCCTCGGACTCCGGGGTGCCCGCGGGACCGCGACCGTCCGGGCCTGCCGCCCAGGTCTGCAGCGTGGTGTGCACCAGCAGGCGCACCCCCACCTCCAGCGCCCGCTCGTCGATCTCGAAGGTGGGCTGGTGCAGGTCCAGCTGTGCGCCGGTGCCCGACCACACGCCCAGCCGGGCCAGCGCGCCGGGCACGTGCTCGAGGTACCAGGCGAAGTCCTCGCCGCCGGAGGACTGGACCGTGGCGCACACCGCCTGCTCGCCCAGCCCCTGCGTGACCGCCTCGCGCAGCAGCCGCGCCGAGTCCACGTCGTTGACCACCGGGGGCACGCCACGCCGGTAGTCCAGCTCGTAGGTGACACCGGTGGGGGCCAGCAGCGACGCCACGATCTCCGAGACCACCGACTTCAGCGTCGCCCAGGTCTCCCGGTCGCCGGTGCGCAGCGTCCCGCGCAGCACGCCGCCCTGCGGGATGGCGTTGGGCGCGTCGCCGGCGTGCACCGCGCCCCACACCAGCACCGACGCCGACCGGGGGTCCAGCCGGCGGGTCAGCATCATCGGCAGCCCGGTGATGACCATGCCCAGGGCGTGCACCAGGTCAGCGGTGAGGTGCGGCCGGGCGGTGTGCCCGCCGGGTGAGCGCACGGTCAGCTCGATGCGGTCCGCGGCGGAGGTGAGCGCACCGGCGCGCACCCCCACCTGCCCGACGGCCACGTGCGGGTCGCAGTGCAGGGCGTAGATGCGGGAGACGCCGTCCAGCCAGCCGGCGGCGATGACGTCCAGCGCGCCGCCGGGCATCACCTCCTCCGCGGGCTGGAACAGCACCCGCACCCGGCCGGGCAGGGCGGGTGCCGCGGCCAGCGCCAGCGCGGTGCCGAGCAGGATCGCGGTGTGCGCGTCGTGCCCGCAGGCGTGCATCACCCCGTCCACCGTCGAGCGGTACGGCGACTGCACCAGCTCCTGCACCGGCAGCGCGTCCATGTCCGCCCGCAGCGCGACCAGCGGCCCAGGGGCGTCGGGGTCGCCGATGTCGCAGGCCAGCCCGGTGCCCGAGGGCAGGGTGCGCGGGTGCAGCCCGGCCGCCCGCAGCCGCTCGGCGACGTAGGCGGTGGTGTCCACCTCGTGGCGGGACAGCTCGGGGTGGGCGTGCAGGTGCCGGCGCCAGCGCACGAGCTCGTCGCGGCCGGTGAGCAGCCAGTCCTCCAGCCAGGCCGGGACGGCCGGGGAGGTGGCCCGCTCAGGCATTCCCGTCAAAGGAGATCGTGGCCTCGGCGGTGAGCGCGGCTGCGGCCGGGCCGTACATCACCTGCTTGATGGCGCCCAGGGTGTCGCCGCGCTTGCCCACCAGCGCCTGCGCCCGGGCCATGGCCCGCTCCAGCACCTGCTCCTGGCCGACGGCCTCGTCCACGATCCCCGCAGCGGCCGCGTCGGCTCCGCCGTAGCGCCGTCCGGTGGTCATCGCGGTGTGCGCGGTGGCCTTGGACAGCCGGGCCTGCAGCAGCGCCGCCATGCCGGGGGTGAACGGGATGTTGATGTCCACCTCGGGCAGGCAGAAGAAGCCACGGTCGGCGCGCATGACCTTCTCGTCGTGGGCCACGGCGAGCATGCCGCCGCCGGCGAAGGCGTGTCCCTGCACGGCGGCCACGGTGGCCATCGGCAGCAGCAGCACGCGGGCGAACAGCGACTGGATGGTGCCCACGTAGGACGAGGTCTGGTCGAGGTGGCCGGCGAGCCAGTCGAGGTCCAGCCCGTTGGAGTAGAACTTGCCGGTGCCGGTGGTGACCAGCGCAGCGTTGCCGGTGGAGGCCTCCACCTCGTCCAGCAGTGCGTGCACCTGGGCGAGGAAGTCGGGGCTGAACCGGTTCTCGGTGTCGGCAGCACCCTCCTCGCCGAGGTTGAGCACGAACACGTCGCCGTCACGCTGCAGGTAGGGCACACCGACTCCTCTGGGATAGGGACATTCCCGCAGACGGTATCGCCCCGCGGTGGCGACGCTCCTGCCGCAGTCCCCGCTCAGGGTGGGGCAGACTCTGCGCCATGGTGATCAAGCGCAGCCGAGGGGCCACCAGCGACGGTTCCTCCACCGCCCACCCGGGAGAGTCGTTGCACTTCTACTCCGTGCGCAGCGGCGACGGCACCGTGGTGGAGGCGTGGACCAACGACGCCGACGGGCCCACGGTGCTGCTGGCCAACGGCCTGGGCACCAACCCGCACGTGTGGCCGTCGCTGCTGCGCAAGGACTGCGGGGTGCGGGTGATCTCCTGGAACCACCGGGGCATCGGCGGCTCCGAGCGACCGGCCGACCGTGAGCGAGTCGGCGTGGACACCTTCGTGGAGGACGCGCTGGCGGTGCTGGACGACGCGGGGGTGGAGTCGGCGGTGGTGCTGGGCTGGTCCATCGGGGTGAACACCGCCTTCGAGCTGGCGGTGCGCTTCCCGGAGCGGGTGCGCGGCATCGTGGCCGTGGCCGGGGTTCCCGGCGGGACGTTCCACGCGATGGGGGCGCCGCTGCGCATTCCCCGGTTCGCGCGGCAGCCGGTGGCACGGGCGGTGGCGCGCACGCTGCAGACCGTGGGCCCGGCGGTGAGCCCGGTGCTGCGCCAGCTGCGGCTGGGCCCGCTGGCCACCAAGGCCCTGCAGCACAGCGGCTTCATGCTTCCCGGTGCAGACCCTGCGGTGGTGCGCCGGGCGGTGCACACCTACCTGGAGACCCCGCTGCAGTGGGGCATGCACCTGGCGCGCTCCGCCGACGAGCACACCCGGGTGTCGCTGAGCAAGGTCGCGGTGCCCACGGTGTTCATCGCCGGCACGCACGACGTGCTGGCCTCGGCCAAGGACATGCGCAGCGCCGCGAACCGCATCCCCGGCGCGCAGTACGTGGAGCTGAACGCCTCGCACTTCATCCCGATGGAGCGCCCGGACACGGTGCTGCGGCACCTGCGCGAGGTGGTCGAGCTCACCGAGGCAGAGCGGTCCACCGGCTGACCAGCAGCTGCTGCGCCTAGCTGCCGCTCAGTGCCTCCACCCGGCGCAGGAACGCCCGCATCCGCAGGTGCTCAGCCAGGCTGTCGCGGTGCTCGCCGCAGGCGACCCACACCTTCTCCCGCTCTGGGGTGTGCACCTTCGGGTTGTTCCACACCACGGCCCACGTCGCGGCCTCTCGGCACCCCTTGGCCGAGCACACCGCACGCTGTTCCTGGTCCACGGGCGCCAGTGTGGCAGGGGTCCGCCGCGCACGGGCTCGGCGGGCTGCGAGACGATGAGCCCATGACAGCTGACAACGATGGTGGCGCCGCGTTCGAGACCCTGGTCGGGCAGCTGAACTACCCGATGTTCGTGGTGACCACCGCCGTTGCCGGTCACCGCTCGGGCTGCCTGGTCGGCTTCGCCACCCAGGTGAGCATCGAGCCGCGTCGCTTCCTGGTCGGGCTGTCCAACAAGAACCACACCTACCGGGTCGCCGCCGAGGCCACGCACCTGGCGGTGCACGTGCTCTCCCCCGCCGACCGCGAGCTGGCCCGCCTCTTCGGCTCCACCACCGGCGACGAGGTGGACAAGTTCGCCGACTGCGCCTGGCACGAGGGGCCGGAGGGACTGCCGATCCTGGACGGCGCCACCGCCTGGTTCAGCGGACGCATCCTGGAGCGGCTGCCGCTCGGCGACCACGTCGCCCACCTGCTGGAGCCGGAGTCCGGCAGCGTCGCCGAGGAGATCGGCGAGCTGGTCACCTTCGGCGACGTCAAGGACCTGGAGCCCGGTCACGACGCGTGAGCAGGCCCCGGCCCTGCCCGGCTAGGTGATGGTGATGCCGCCGTCCACGGCCAGCGTCTGCCCGGTGACGTAGCCGCCGGCGCTGCTGGCCAGGAACAGCACCGCAGCAGCGAGCTCCTCAGGGTCGCCCATCCGGCCGGCCAGCATCCGGGGCTGCTGGGAGCTCAGGTACTCCGGGGCGTAGGCGTCGGTCATCTCCGACTCGAAGAACCCCGGAGCGATGGCGTTCACGCGAATGCCCTTGCGCCCGGTCCACTGCTGGGCCAGGTCACGGGTCAGCCCGATCAGTCCTGCCTTGCTCGCGGCGTAGGCGGCCTGCGGCAGCCCAGCGGTGGTCAGGCCCAGGATGCTGCTGATGTTCACGATGCTGCTACCCGGCTGCATCACCCGTCCGCACGCCTGTGCCATCCAGTAGCAGCCGTTGAGGTTCACGTCGATGACCTGGCGGAACTGCTCCGGGGTCTCCTTGGTGGCGGGTACCGCGGTGCCGATCCCGGCGTTGTTGACCAGCACGTCCACCCGGCCGAACTCCGCCATCGCCGCGTCCACCAAGGCCTGGCAGTCCTCCGGCCTGGCGACGTCGGTGGCCACCGCGATCGCGCGCCGGCCGTTGGCCTCCACCATCGCCTTGGTGGACTCCAGCCGGTCGACCCGGCGTGCACCCAGCGCGGTGTCGGCCCCCGCCTCCGACAGCGCCTTGGCAAAGGCCACGCCGAGACCTGCGGACGCGCCCGTGATGACGGCGACCTTGCCGTCGAGGCGGAATCGGTCGAGGACGGACATGTTTCCTCCGGAGGACGAAGCGACAGTGGACAAGCCGGGCCGTACCCACCGCGAAGGGCACGTAGCGGGCACGTCACCACCATCCTTGCGCAGCCCGGAACACCACTGCGCCTTGGGCGCCACGCCGGTGGCGGTGGACAGTGCCGGTGACCTGGGCCACTCTGGACACACCGGCTCCGTGCCACGCGCGGACCCCCGCCCTCGCCCGGAGGTGCACGATGGATCCACGCAAGCTGTTCGCGGAGCTGCTCGGCACGGCGCTCCTGGTCTTCTTCGCAGTCGGGGTGGCCACGCTGTCGCTCGGCTTCGGTCTCACCGGTACCTCGCCGTCGGCCGGCATCGTGGCCACCGCGCTGACCTTCGGCCTGGTCCTGCTGGTGCTGGTCTACTCCCTCGGCACCATCTCCGGCTGCCACGTCAACCCGGCCGTCACCATCGGCTTCCTGGCCGCTGGTCGCATCGGGATCACCGAGGCCATCGGCTACTGGATCGCCCAGTTCATCGGCGGCATCATCGGCGCCCTGGTGCTGTGGGCGATGTTCGAGGCCTCACCGGCCTACGACCGGGAGACCGTCGGCCTCGGCGCCGACGGGTTCGGAGCCGAGTCGCTGATCCTGGTCAACGGCTGGGGCGCGTTCCTGGCCGAGGTAGTGCTGACCTTCCTGTTCGTGCTGGTGGTGCTGACCGTCACCCGCAGGTCAGCGTGGCCGCAGCTCGGCGGGGTGGCCATCGGCTTCGCCCTCACCACGGTGCACCTCATCGGCATCCCGATCACCGGCACCTCGGTGAACCCTGCCCGCAGCCTCGGCCCCGCCCTCATCGTGGGCGGCCCGGCGCTGAGCCAGCTGTGGCTGTTCATCGTGGCGCCGCTGATCGGCGGAGTGATCGCCGCGCTGGTCACGCTGTTCCTGTTCCCGGACGAGCGGCGCAGCGCCGAGGCCACCGCCCGGGAGACCCCCGGCGAGCACACGCGGTCGGCCGGCACCACGGCGCACGACCGGGGCGACAGCTCTCCCGGCGCCACCACCTAGCCAGGCGCGGCTAGCCGTCGAAGGCGGCCAGGATCTGCTGGGCGGCCAGCGCGGCGGTGAGCTCACCGTCGCGCACGGCCTGCTCGGTGTCGGCGCGCAGGGCCCGCACCTGCGGGTGGTCGCGCAGCCGGTCCAGCAGCTGCTCGCGCACCATGGTCCAGGTCCAGTCCACCTGCTGCTGGCTGCGCTTGCGGTCGAGCTCCCCGGCGTCGCGCAGCACCTTCTGGTGGCGCAGCACGGTGTCCCAGAACTCCCGCAGCCCGGTGCCCTCCAGCGCGCTCGTGGTGAGCACCGGTGGGCGCCACAGCGAGTCCGGTGGGTAGATCAGCCGCAGCGCCCCGGCGAGCTCGCGGGCCGCGCGCTCGGCGTCCTTGGCGTGGTTGCCGTCGGCCTTGTTCACGCTGACCAGGTCGGCCAGCTCCAGCACACCCTTCTTGATGCCCTGCAGCTGGTCACCGGTGCGGGCCAGGGTGAGGAAGCAGAAGCAGTCGACCATGTTCGACACGGTCACCTCCGACTGCCCCACCCCGACGGTCTCCACCAGGATCACGTCGAAGCCCGCGGCCTCCAGGAGCACCATGGTCTCGCGCGTCGCCCGCGCCACCCCACCCAGCGTCCCCGCCGTGGGCGAGGGCCGGATGAACGCCTGGGGGTCGTTGGCCAGCCGCGTCATCCGCGTCTTGTCGCCCAGGATCGACCCCCCGGTGCGGGTCGAGGACGGGTCGACCGCCAGCACCGCCACCCGGTGCCCGTCGCCGGTGAGCAGCGTGCCCAGGGCGTCGATGAACGTGGACTTGCCCACGCCGGGCACACCGGTGATGCCGATCCGGTGTGCCCCGCCGGCCTGGGGCAGCAGCTTCAGCAGCAGCTCCTGCGCCTGCTGCCGGTGATCAGCCCGGGTGGACTCCACCAGGGTGATCGCCCGAGCCAGCTGCGCCCGGTTGCCCCCGGTGATGCCCTCGGCCAGCGCGTCGACGTCAACGGGCGGACGTGCGCCCATGCTCAGGCGTCGGCGGTGTCGGTCGGCTGGGCCGGTGCGGTGCGGGTCGCCGAGCTGTCCGTCGCCCCGGTGTCCACCGACTGCGCGTCCGCACCCTGCAGGGTGTGCCCGTTCTGCTCGGCCAGCTTGACCAGCAGCCCCGCGGCAGCGTCGGCGATGACGGTGCCGGGCGGGAAGATCGCCGTGGCCCCGGCCGCGTACAGCTCGTCGAAGTCCCCCGGCGGGATGACGCCACCCACGACGATCATCACGTCCGGGCGACCCACCTCGGCCAGCGCGTCGCGCAGCGCCGGCACCAGGGTGAGGTGACCGGCAGCCAGCGAGGACACCCCGATGATGTGCACGTCGGCGTCGGCGGCCTGGTTGGCCACCTCCTCCGGCGTCTGGAACAGCGGGCCGACGTCCACGTCGAAGCCGATGTCGGCGAACGCGGTGGCGATGACCTTCTGGCCGCGGTCGTGCCCGTCCTGGCCCATCTTGGCCACCAGGATGCGGGGGCGACGGCCCTCCGCCTCGGCGAACTGCTCCACCAGCTCGGTGGCGTGCTTGATGTTGGACACCGATCCCGCCTCGTCCCGGTAGACACCACTGATGGTGCGGATCTCCGCTGCGTGCCGGCCGTAGACCTTCTCCAGCGCCTCGGAGATCTCCCCGACCGTGGCCTTGGCCCGGGCCGCGTCGATGGCCAGGGCCAGCAGGTTGTTCTCCATGCCGCCCTCGGTGGCCGCGGCGGCGCGGGTGAGCTGGGCCAGCGCAGCCTCGACGGCGTCGTTGTCGCGCTCGGCGCGCAGCCGCTCCAGCTTGTCCAGCTGCTCGCGGCGCACCTGGGCGTTGTCCACCCGGCGCACCTCGACGGTGTCGGGCTCGCCTGGCACGTACTTGTTCACGCCCACCACGGGCTGGCGGCCGGAGTCGATGCGCGCCTGGGTGCGCGCCGCCGCCTCCTCGATGCGCAGCTTGGGGATGCCCTCGTCGATGGCCTGCGCCATGCCGCCGGCCTCCTCCACCTCGCGGATGTGCGCGCGGGCGCGGGCGGCGAGGTCGTGGGTGAGCTTCTCCACGTAGGAGGAGCCGCCCCACGGGTCGATCGGGCGCACGGTGCCGGACTCCTGCTGCAGCACCAGCTGGGTGTTGCGGGCGATGCGGGCGGAGAACTCCGTGGGCAGGGCCAGCGCCTCGTCCAGGGCGTTGGTGTGCAGGCTCTGGGTGTGGCCCTGTGTGGCGGCCATCGCCTCGATGCAGGTGCGTCCCACGTTGTTGAACACGTCCTGTGCGGTCAGCGACCAGCCCGAGGTCTGGCTGTGCGTGCGCAGGCTCAGCGACTTGGCGTTCTTGGGCTCGAACTCGGCCACCAGCTCCGCCCACAGCAGGCGGGCGGCGCGGAGCTTGGCCACCTCCATGAAGAAGTTCATCCCGATGGCCCAGAAGAAGCTCAGCCGCGGGGCGAAGGCGTCGACGTCCATGCCGGCAGCCAGGCCGGCCCGGATGTACTCGATGCCGTCGGCCAGGGTGTAGGCCAGCTCCAGGTCGGCCGTGGCTCCGGCCTCCTGGATGTGGTAGCCGGAGATGGAGATGGAGTTGTAGCGCGGCATCCGCTCGCTGGTGTAGGCGAAGATGTCGGAGATGATCCGCATCGACGGCTTCGGCGGGTAGATGTAGGTGTTGCGCACCATGAACTCTTTGAGGATGTCGTTCTGGATGGTGCCGGCCAGCTTCTCCGGCTCCACCCCCTGCTCCTCCGCCGCGGCCACGTAGAGCGCCAGGATGGGCAGCACCGCACCGTTCATCGTCATCGAGACGCTGATCTGGTCCAGCGGGATGCCGTCGAAGAGCTCGCGCATGTCGTAGATGGAGTCGATGGCCACCCCGGCCATGCCCACGTCGCCGGCCACCCGGGGGTGGTCGGAGTCGTAGCCGCGGTGGGTGGCCAGGTCGAAGGCCACCGACAGCCCCTTCTGCCCGGCCGCGAGGTTGCGGCGGTAGAAGGCGTTGGACTCCGAGGCGGTGGAGAAGCCCGCGTACTGGCGGATGGTCCACGGCTGGTTGACGTACATCGTGGGGTAGGGCCCACGCAGGTAGGGCGCCGCGCCGGGGAAGCTGCCCAGCGGGTACGGCGGCTCGCCGTCGCTGGGCTTGGCGATCTCCTCGAGGTCAGCGCGGGTGTACACCGGCTTGACGTCGATGCCCTCGGGGGTGCTCCACACCAGCTCCTCGGCGGGCTGGCCCGCCTCGGTGGCCGCGGCCTGGGTCCACTGCTCGGTGTCGGCGACGGTGGGGGCCGTCTCGGCGGCGTCCCCGCCCAGCTCGACCTCGGCGAAGTTCGGGATGCTCACTTGACCCCCAAGGTCTCGAGTAGTCCGGTCAGTGCGGTGACGGCGTTGATGCCCACGCCCAGGAAGCCGTCGGGCTGGTGCTCGTTGTCGGCGAAGCCCTTCTTGGCCCCGGCGACGAACACCTGGCCCGCCCCGGCCTCGCGCAGCGCGGCCACCGCGGCCGAGCCGTCGGCCCCGTAGCGCTTGTCGGTGCCGCAGACGACGGCCACCGGGCTCTCCGCCGCGGCGAAGGCCGCGCGGACGGCGTCGGCGGAGTCCAGCGGACCCGGGTTGACCACCGCGATGCCGCCGCTGGCCAGCAGGTTGGTGATGAAGCCGGCCCGCACGTTGTGCTCGGCGATGGGGCCCAGGGTGGCCAGGAAGGCCGTGGGCCGCGAGCCGGTGGCCGCCAGGTGCGCGTCGGAGCGGTCCCGCAGGCGCTCGAACGCCGCGGCGTAGCGGATCACCGGCAGCGCGCCGGTGTCCCCGGTGGTCCCGGGGTTGGCGACCGGGTCCTCGTCCAGGTTGGGGAACTCGTTGACGCCGGTGAGGGCGGTGCGCCGGTGCGCGATGTCGTCCTTGCGACGCTCGCGGGTGACGGCGATGCGCTCGTCCAGCAGGCCCTTGTCCAGCGCCGCGCGGAAGCCGCCGGCCGCCTCGAGCTCCTGGAAGAACGCCCACGCCGTCTCGGCGACCTGGTCGGTGAGCTGCTCCACGTAGTAGGAGCCACCGGCCGGGTCGACCACGCGACCGAGGTGCGACTCCTCCAGCAGCAGCAGCTGGGTGTTGCGGGCGATGCGCGCGGCGAAGGCGTCGGAGACCCCCGGTGCGCCGTCGGGCAGGGCCGCGTCGAAGGGCAGCACGGTGACCGCGTCCGCCCCGCCCACGCCGGCGCCGAAGGCGGCGACGGTGGTGCGCAGCATGTTCACCCACGGGTCGCGCTGGCTCATCATCGCCGCGGAGGTGACGACGTGCTGGCGGGCGCCACCGGCCGCGGCGGCGCCGACGACCTCGGCCACCCGCGCCCACAGCCGGCGACCGGCGCGCAGCTTGGCGATGGTCTGGAACTGGTCGTCGGTGGCGGCGTGCCGGAAGTCGATCTGGGCCAGGGCCTCGGCGACCTCCAGGCCGGCGTCGGTGAGGGCCCGCAGGTACTCCACCCCGGCGGCCAGGCTCGCGCCCAGCTCCTGGGCGTCGCTGGCGCCGGCGTCGTGGAACACGGTGCCGTCCACCACCAGGCTGCGCAGCAGGCCCGGACGCTCCACCGCCTGCTGGGCCAGCTCCACCGCGGCGGGCATGACGTCCTGGCCGGTGCGGATGAGCACGGTCAGCGGGTCGGCGCCGAGGGAGGCCTCCACGTCGGCGGACTCGAACTCCCCGCTGGCGTCGACCACGTCCAGGAAGGCCTGCGCGGCGGCGGCGAAGTCGGCGCCGGCATCCAGCACCACCGGGGCCAGGTCCAGGTACACGCCCTCGAGGACCTTGGGCAGCGCGGAGATCGCCATGTCGTCCCCGCCCAGCGCCAGCCACAGCGAGGTGACGCCGTTCTCCAGGTCGGTGAGCACCGCCTGGTTGAGCTTCTCGGCGTCGGCGTCAGCGCCCACGCCGCGGCCCACCCGGGTGCGCACGTGCCAGCCCACCGTCACGTCCGGGCGCGGGTTGCGGCCCCGGGTGAACGGCGCGACCCCGGGCAGCGGGTGCTCAGGCAGCGAGTCGCCAGGGGTGTAGAGCGGGGCGACGGTGATCCCGTCGTAGGTCAGCGTGTCCAGCAGGCGCTCGGGCTCCTCGCCCAGCTCGGCCGGCTCCACCCGGCGGGACTTGGCCAGCACGCCGGCCACCGCCTTGCGCCAGGCCGCGAGGGCCTGGGGGTCGATGCCGTCCGATGCGCCGACCAGCGCGCTGGCCGGCAGCCCCGCGTCGTCGTGTGCAGACTCCGTCGTCATTCCGGTGATGCTAATGGCCGTGTGCCAGGCCACGTCCAAGCACCTCCGGTTGCGGCGACCGGGCACCGCCGGCGCAGGAGGTCCTAGGGTCTGCGAGCGTGACCTCTCCCCGTGCGAGCACCCCACCGTCCGACGTCTCCACCGACCCCGCCGGCGCGGCCCGGGCCGCCGCTGCGGCCATCGCCGAGCGCACCGGCCACAGCCACCACGACGTGGCCGTGGTGCTGGGCTCGGGCTGGCGCCCCGCCGCCGACCGGCTGGGCACCGCCGACGCCGAGATCGCCATGAGCGAGCTGCCCGGCTTCACCGCCCCCAGCGTGGCGGGGCAGGCGAACGCGGTGCGGTCGGTGCAGGTAGGCAGCGTGCGGGTGCTGGTGCTGCTGGGGCGCATCCACGCCTACGAGGGCTACGACCTGGCCGACGTGGTGCACCCGGTGCGGGCGGCGTGCGCGGCGGGCGTGCGCACGGTGGTGCTCACCAACGCCGCGGGCGGGCTGCACCAGGGGATGACGGTGGGCCAGCCGGTGCTCATCGCCGACCACCTCAACCTCACCGCCCGCTCCCCGCTGGTGGGCCCGCGCTTCGTGGACCTGACCGACGCCTACTCCCCCGCGCTGCGGGCGGCGGCCCGCGAGCTCGACCCCACGCTCACCGAGGGCGTCTACGCCGGGCTGCCCGGCCCGCACTACGAGACGCCGGCGGAGATCCGGATGCTGCGCACCCTGGGCGCCGACCTGGTGGGCATGTCCACCGTGCACGAGACCATCGCCGCCCGGGCCGACGGCGCTGACGTGCTGGGCATCTCGCTGGTGACCAACCTGGCCGCCGGCATCACCGGCCAGCCGCTGGACCACGCGGAGGTTCTCGCCGCGGGCGCTGCGGCCACCGAGGACATGGGCGCGCTGCTGCACGGCCTGCTGAGCCGCCTGTGAACCCCACCCCGCAGCAGGTGCAGGACTGGCTGGACGGCGACCCGGACGAGTCCACCCGCGTCGAGCTGGCCGCACTGGCTGCCGCGGACGCCCCGGAGCTGGCCCAGCGCTTCGCCGGGCCGCTGCGCTTCGGCACCGCGGGGCTGCGCGGGCCGGTCCGCGCTGGCCCGAACGGGATGAACGTGGCCGTGGTGGTGCGCACCACCGCCGGGCTGGCCCGCTGGCTGGGCGAGCACGGCCACGGCGGCGGCGTGGTGGTGGTGGGCCGCGACGCCCGGCACGGCTCCGCGGCGTTCGCCGAGGCCACAGCCCAGGTGCTGCGCGCCGCCGGCTTCGCGGTGCGCCAGCTGCCCCGGCCGCTGCCCACGCCGGTGCTGGCCTTCGCGGTGCGCGACTGGGGCGCGGTGGCCGGGGTGCAGGTGACCGCCTCGCACAACCCCGCCGCCGACAACGGCTACAAGCTCTACCTGGCCGGCGGGGCCCAGCTGGTGCCACCCACCGACGCCGAGATCGAGACCGCGACCGCCGCGGTCGGCCCGGCCAACCAGGTGCCCCGCCAGCCCGACCCGCAGCCGGACGCGGGGCCGGCGGAGGCGCTGCTGCAGGCCTACCTGGACCGGGTGGCCGCCCTGCCCCGCGGGCGTGAGCGCCGGCTGCGGGTGGCGCTCACCCCGCTGCACGGGGTGGGCGGGCAAGCGGGCGTCGAGGCGCTGCGGCGGGCCGGCTTCACCGACGTGCACGTGGTGGCCGCGCAGGCCGAGCCCGACCCGGACTTCCCCACCGTGGCCTTCCCCAACCCCGAGGAGCCCGGCGCCTGCGACCTGCTGCTGGCGCTGGCCGCGGAGGTGGACGCCGACCTGGCCGTCGCCCTGGACCCCGACGCCGACCGCTGTGCGGTGGGGGTGCCCACGCCCGACGGCTGGCGGATGCTGCGCGGCGACGAGCTGGGGGTGCTGCTGGGCCAGCACGTGCTCGCCACCCTGGGCGCCGCCCCCGGCGCCCCAGATACCGCGGACGCCGCCGACCCGCTGGTGGCCAGCACGGTGGTCAGCTCACGGCTGCTGGCCGCGGTGGCCGCCGAGCACGGAGCCCGGCACGCGGAGACGCTCACCGGGTTCAAGTGGCTGGTGCGCGCCGGCGAGGGGCTGGTCTACGCCTACGAGGAGGCCATCGGCTACTGCGTGGACCCGGACGCGGTGCGCGACAAGGACGGCATCTCCGCGGCCGTGCTGGCCTGCGACCTGGCGGCGACGCTGCGGGCGCAGGGCCGCGGGCTGCCGGACGTGCTGGACGAGCTCGCCCTGCGCCACGGCCTGCACGCCGGCGACCAGGTGTCGGTGCGGGTGCAGCACGTGGAGCAGAGCTCGGCGATGATGCAGCGGCTGCGGGCGGCGCTGCCCACAGCCCTGGACGGCAGCACGGTGGCCGCCGAGGACCTGCGTCCGCGCACCGACGCGGTGGTGCTCCGCGGCGCCGACGTCCGCGTGGTGGTGCGCCCGTCCGGCACCGAGCCCAAGCTCAAGTGCTACCTGGAGGTGGTGGCGCCGGTCGCCGACCGGGCGAGCCTGCCCGCGGCGCGGGCCCAGGCAGCGGCCCGGCTGGAGCGCCTCCGCACCGAGGTGCTGGCGCTGCTCGGTGCCCCCGAGCCGCCAGTCCCCGGGCAGCCGGACGCTGCCTAGATGCCCAGCCCGCGCATGGCGGCGGCGGGGTAGCGGCTGCCGGTGAAGGCCTCCGCCGGGGCCAGTGCGTCGATGCGCACCAGGTCGTCGTCGGTCAGCGCCAGCGTCGCCGCCGCCACGTTCTGCTCCAGGTAGGTGCGGCGCTTGGTGCCCGGGATCGGCACCACGTCCTCGCCGCGGGCCTGCACCCAGGCCAGGGCCAGCTGACCCGCGGTGACGCCGCGCTCCCGGGCGAGCTCCTCCAGCCCGTGCACCACCGCCATGTTGGCCTCGAAGGCCTCCTCCGCGAAGCGCGGGTTGGCCCGGCGGAAGTCGTCGTCGGCCAGGTCCTCCGGGGAGGTGATGGCACCGGTGAGGAAGCCGCGGCCCAGCGGGGAGTACGCCACGATCCCGATGCCCAGCTCGCGGGCGGTGGGCACGATCTCCGGCTCGATGTCGCGGCTCCACAGCGACCACTCGCTCTGCAGCGCAGCGATCGGGTGCTCGGCGTGCGCGCGCCGCAGCGTCACAGCACCAGCCTCCGACAGCCCCAGGTGGCGCACCTTGCCGGCCGTCACCAGCTCGGCCATGGCCCCCACCGTCTCCTCGATCGGCGTGTCCGGGTCCACCCGGTGCAGGTAGTACAGGTCGATGTGGTCCACCCCCAGCCGCTGCAGCGAGCCGTCGCAGGACGAGCGCACGTACGCCGGGGTGCCGTTGACCCCGCGGTTGCCGTCGGCGTCCACGGTGATGCCGAACTTCGTGGCCAGCACCACCTGCTCGCGCCGGCCGGCGATGGCCGCGCCCACCAGCCGCTCGTTGGTGTGCGGGCCGTACATGTCGCTGGTGTCCAGCAGCGTCACGCCGAGGTCCAGCGCCTCGTGGATGGTGGCGGTGGACTCGGCGTCGTCGCGCGGGCCGTAGAAGGCGCTCATGCCCATGCAGCCGAGGCCCTGCGCGCTCACCTCCAGGTCGCCGAGCCAGCGGGTGGGCAAGGTCTGGTCGCCAGGTGTCACGGGCGCTCCTCAGGCTGGGCAGAACACGTCACGATCGGGTGCTCACGCACGCTTCTCGCTGCGCGCCAGCGCGTCAACTGGAGCGTCGTCACCGCGCAGGACGGTGGGGGCGCCCCTATCCTGCAAGGGCGCCGACGCCACCCAGTCCTGGGTCGAGCGCGGCAACCGGCCCCAGCAGAGGAGCACGTCCGTGATCACCGTGACCCGCACGACGACGGCAACCCCGGAGCAGGTGTGGGACGTGCTCAACGACGGCTGGCTCTACGTCGGCTGGGTGGTAGGCACCTCCACCATTCGTGAGGTGGACAAGAGCTGGCCGCAGCCGGAGTCGAAGCTGTACCACTCCGTGGGCGTCTGGCCGCTCACCCTGAACGACTCCACCTCGGTGGTCAGCGTCGACCCGGGCCGCTGCCTGGAGCTGCAGGCCCGCGGAAACCCCGGCGGTGAGGCCCGGGTGGTGGTGACCACCGAGCCCCGCGACGGCGGCACGCTGGTCACCATGGCCGAGGACGCGATCCGGGGTCCCGGCCGCCTCGTCCCCTACCCGCTGCGCTGGGCCAGCATCTGGCCGCGCAACACGGAGAGCCTGCGGCGGCTGTGCGCCCTGGCCGAGGGCCGCGCACGCTGAGCTGAGCTGCCGCCGAGCACCAGCCGGGCCACGTCCGCGACGTGGCCCGACCGACGTCCGGGGTGGTGGGCCCTCAGACCAGTCGGTCGGCGAGGCCGCGGAGCAGGTCGGCGGGGCGCTGCTGCTCCCCCTGCTGAGAACCGAGCACCATGATCGCGCCGGTGAGCACCGGGATGGCCCACTGCGTCACGGCGAGCTGCTTCTGCGCCTGGGCGACCGCCTCCGGGGTGCTGCCCGCCGGGGTGGTCGCGCCGGCGGCCGGCGTCTGGCCGGCCTGGGCGACCTTGGCGCCCAGCGTCCCGCTGTAGGCGGTGGCCCCCACGGCCGCCGCGGTGAGCGCCGCCTTGACCACCGTGTTGGCGGTGGCCCCCTTCTGCCCGGCCAGCCGGCCGCGGTTGACCAGGACGAGGCCGAGCCCCCCGACGAGGTGCGCCCCGATGGCCACCGCGTTGACCGGCGCCCACCGGGCCCAGCCCGCCGCGGCCACGCGGGACCGCTCTGCCGGGTCGGCCACGTCCGAGGCGGCACCGTTGAGTCCGACCGCGCCCATCAGCGACCCACCGAACCAGGCCGCACCCCCCAGGTCGTGCATCGCCCTGATCACCGTGTTGCGCTCAGACATCGTGTCCCCCTGGGTCGTCTGTCGATCATTTCTGCTGGTCAGTGCCCGACGAGTCGACCACAGGCGGTGCGGCCACGCGCGACGAGCACGGGGGGCGATCTCACGTCTGCCGCTCCCGCGGCGTCTACTGGACGTGGCCATGAGACCTTTCGAGCACGTCGTCCGCGAGCACGGCGCCACCGTGCTGCGGGTGTGTCGCGCCGTCCTCGGCCCCGACGAGGCCGAGGACGCCTGGTCGGAGACCTTCCTGGCCGCGCTGCGCGCCTACCCGCAGCTGCCCGAGGACGCCAACGTCCAGGCCTGGCTGGTGACCATCGCCAAGCGCAAGGCCATCGACGTGCACCGCACGCGCGCCCGCACCCCGCTGCCGGTGGCCGAGGTGCCGGAGGCGGCCGACCCGGCCCCGCACCCCGCGCACCGGGACGACGCGCTGTGGTCGGCGCTGGCGGCGCTGCCCCGCAAGCAGCGCGAGGCCATCGCGTACCACCACGTCGGTGGCCTGCCGTTCGCCGAGGTGGCCGTGCTGCTGGAGAACACCGAGAGCGCTGCCCGCCGCGCCGCGGCCGACGGCATGAAGACGCTGCGCGCCCGCTACCCACGAGGAGCCCGCCCATGACCAGCCCAGAGCCCGCTGCGGAGCTCTTCCCAGCCGCCGACGAGGCACCCGCCCTGCACCGCCTCCGCACCCGGCTGGCCGCCGACGCCGACGCCGCCGGGCTGCTCGACCTCGCCTACCGCACGGTGGACAGCCCCGTCGGGTCGCTGCTGCTGGTGGCCACCGAGCGGGGCCTGGTGCGGGTGGCCTTCGCCGGTGAGGACCACGACGCGGTGCTCGCCGCACTCGCCACCCGCATCAGCCCTCGGGTGCTGCACGCACCTGCCCGGCTGGACCAGCCCGCCCGCGAGCTCGCCGAGTACTTCGCCGGGCAGCGGCAGACCTTCACGGTGCCGGTGGACCTGCGGCTCAGCTCCGGCTTCCGGCGCCAGGTGCTCGACCGGATGCGGGAGATCGCCTATGGACGCACCGCCAGCTACCGCGGTCTCGCCGTCGCGGCCGGCAGCCCCCGCGCGGTGCGCGCGGTGGGCAGCGCCTGCGCCACCAACCCCCTGCCGGTGGTGATCCCCTGCCACCGGGTGCTCCGGTCGGACGGCACCCTGGGCGGCTACCTCGGTGGGCTGGCCGCCAAGACCGTGCTGCTGGAGCTGGAGAGCGCGGGAACCGCCGCGTGAGCGAGCTGTTCCCCCGCGTGCGCACCGAGGTGGCCCCCGGTGCGGTGCACGTGCCCGACTGGTTGGACCTCGCCGCGCAGCGCCGCCTGGTGCGCGCCTGCCGGGAGTGGTCGGCCGCCCCGGCGCCGATGCGCGCCGCCCGCACACCCGGCGGTGGCCAGATGAGCGTGCAGACGGTGTGCCTGGGCTGGCACTGGTCGCCCTACCGCTACACCCGCACTGCGGTGGACGTCGACGACGCCCCGGTGACCCCGTTCCCGGACTGGCTGGGCGAGCTGGGCCGGGAGGCGGTGGCCGCCGCGCACGGGCGGCCGGCCCCGGACTACCGGCCAGACGTGGCGCTGGTGAACTACTACGACGACACCGCCAAGATGGGTCTGCACCAGGACAAGGACGAGCGCGCCGACGACCCGGTGGTCAGCCTCAGCCTGGGCGACAGCGCCGTCTTCCGGTTCGGCAACACCGAGAACCGCAACCGGCCGTGGACCGACGTGGAGCTGCGCTCGGGTGATCTGTTCGTCTTCGGCGGACCGTCCCGCTTCGCCTTTCACGGCGTGGTGCGCACCCTGCCCGGCAGCTGCGAGCTGCCCATCGGCCTGCCGCGGGGCCGGCTGAACATCACCCTGCGGGTGTCCGGCCTGGGCTGACCGGGCGGGGCCCAGCCGTGGACTAGCGGGGACCGAACTGGCGGTCACCGGCGTCGCCCAGGCCCGGCACGATGTAGGCGTTCTCGTCCAGGTCCTCGTCGATGCTGGCGGTGATCAGCCGGATCGGCAGCCCGCTGTCCTCCAGCCGCTGCACTCCCTGGGGGGCGACCAGCGCGCACAGCACGGTGATGTCGGTGGCGCCGCGGCCGGTGAGCAGCTCCACGGTGCCCACCATCGACCCGCCGGTGGCCAGCATCGGGTCGAGCACGAACACCGGGGTGCTGGAGAGGTCGTCCGGCAGGGACTGCAGGTAGGTGACCGGCTGGTGGGTCTCCTCGTCCCGGGCCATGCCGACGAAGCCCATCTGCGCCTCCGGGATCAGCGCGTGCGCCTGCTCCACCATGCCCAGCCCGGCGCGCAGCACGGGGACCAGCAGCGGCGGCTTGGCCAGGGCGTACCCGGTGGTGGTGGTGAGCGGGGTCAGGACGTCGAACTCGCGGACCGGGGCGGTGCTGGTGGCCTCGTAGACCAGCATCTTGGTCAGCTCCCCCAGCGCTGCTCGGAAGCCCGCGTTGTCGGTGCGCGCGTCGCGCATCGTGGTGAGTCGAGCGGCGGCCAGCGGGTGGTCGAGCAGATGCACGTGCATGCGGGCAGGATATGCGGGGCGCCTGCCGGGCTCGCTGCCGCCGGTGCCGGCCTGCCTCTGCAACCGGCACACCCGGTCGCCACTAGGCTCGCCCCCATGGCACAGGACATCGTTCCGGTCGAGCTCGGACTCACCGAGGGTGACGTGCTCACCCTCTGGGCGCCGCGCTGGCGGGAAGACGGCGAGGAGTGGGAAGCCTTCCTCGGGCACGGCGAGCACCTCTACTGCTTCGACGAGGTCGCCGAGCTGGCTGCCTTCATCCGGACGGTGGACGAGCACGACCTGGTGGAGCACCCGGCGTGGCCGGCGGTGACCAGCCTGGCCGTGGCCGAGCTGGAGCCGGACGAGGACCACCGCTACGACATCGTGGGAGTGCCCGAGCTGGCCGCCGGCGAGCCCGACGCCTGGACGGTGAACCAGCTCGACGACGTGCTGCAGATGGTCGGTGCGCTCGCCGAGGTCTGCGAGCTGGACAAGGTCACCGAGGTGCTGGACTCCACCGACGGCTTCGCCGCGCTGCCGGCCGGGCCGACGGCGTTCCTGGGCAAGGACGGCCGCAAGCTCTGGGACGACCTCGGCACCGTGCTGGCCGAGCGCTGGGACGACGTGCTCGACGCCCTGGACGGGCTGGTGTTCGTGCCTGAGGTGGACGAGGAGGCGCTGGAGACCGCGCGGGACGAGCTCCTCGCCGCCCAGCCCGACGACGACCCCGAGGAGACCGACGACCTCGACGTGGTGGACGAGGACGAGGAGCCCGACGCCGACGCGGCGCACGAGGACGGCTTCTGGGAGAACGTCGGCATCGACCCGATCACCATCATCACCAGCGGCGAGGAGCTGCACTCGCTGCGCTGCTACCTCGACGACAAGCCTCTCTTCCTCGGCAGCGGCGGCAAGATCGACGTCTTCACCTCCCCGCGGGCGCTGGCTCGGTTCCTCGCCGAGGACACCGACCACGACATGGCCGCGCTGAGCACCTTCGAGGAGGTGCAGCAGGCCGCCGTGGCCGGCGAGCTGGAGATCACCGTCTCCGACGACAACACCTACGTGCTGCCCGGCATCGCCGACGACATCGCCGACGGCCCGAGCGCGGTCGACCCGGCGCAGCTGGAGCTGGCGGTGGAGCTGTTCACCGACGCCGCGGACGCCGCCGGGGACGACTCGGTGGACGTCGCGCTGGTGAGCTCCTCCCCGCTGGGCTGGTTCGTGGACTTCGTGCTCCGGCCCAACCCGACCCGGCTGGCCCCCAGCCCGCCCTTCGACGGCGAGGCGGCGGCCTGGCGCGAGCTGGAGGCCGGCTTCGACGACCGGCTGCGACGGCGATGACCACGCCGGCCGGGGAGGCGCTGCGGCTCGCGCCGAAGGTGCTGCTGCACGATCACCTCGACGGTGGCCTGCGCCCGGCCACCGTGCTCGACCTCGCTCGCGAGGGCGGCTACCGCGACCTGCCCGCCGACGACCCGGCGAGCCTGTCGCGCTGGTTCCGGGAGTCGGCGGACTCCGGGTCGCTGGAGCGGTACCTGGAGACGTTCACCCACACCGTCGGGGTGATGCAGAGCCGGTCCGCCCTGGTCCGCGTGGCCCGGGAGTGTGCCCTCGACCTGGCCGCCGACGGGGTGGTCTACGCCGAGTCCCGCTTCGCCCCCGAGCAGCACATGGAGGACGGCCTGAGCCTGGACGAGGTGGTCCAGGCGGTGCTCGACGGCTTCCGGGCGGGCATGGCCGAGGCGGCCGAGCTGGGTCACCCCATCCGCATCGGGGTGCTGGTCACCGCGATGCGCCACGCGGCTCGGTCGCGGGAGATCGCCGAGCTGGCCGTGCGCTTCCGCGACGACGGCGTGGTCGGCTTCGACATCGCCGGCGCCGAGGCGGGCTACCCACCCACCCGTCACCTGGACGCCTTCGAGTACCTGCGCCAGGCCAACGCGCACTTCACCATCCACGCCGGCGAGGCCTTCGGGCTGCCGTCGATCCACCAGGCCATCCAGTGGTGCGGCGCCGAGCGGCTCGGCCACGGGGTGCGGATCACCGACGACATCACCTTCGCCGAGGACGGCACCGCGCAGCTGGGGCGGCTGGCGTCCTTCGTCCGCGACAAGCGGATCCCGCTGGAGCTGTGCCCGTCGTCGAACGTGCAGACCGGGGCGGTGGCCTCGCTGGCCGAGCACCCGTTCCGGCTGCTGGCCGACCTGCGCTTCCGCGTGACCGTGAACACCGACAACCGGCTGATGAGCGACTGCACCATGAGCTCGGAGATGGCCAAGCTGATGGAGACCTTCGGCTACGGCTGGACCGATCTGCAGCGGTTCACCATCAACGCGATGAAGTCCTCGTTCCTGCCGTTCGACCAACGGCTGGCCCTCATCGATGAGGTGATCAAGCCCGGCTACGCTGTGCTGGTCGGATAGGTCCAGGTCGTCCAGGCGGTCCTCCCCAACGGATTCGGCCAGAACCGACGGCTGATCTGTCTGGTTTCTCACACCGGCCCAGGCCAGTGTCGCGCAAGTTCACGTCCGGTTTACGATTCAGAAACGCACTGCTCTGCTCGACGTGCTCAAGCCTGAGTGCCTGGGTAGCTCGACGGAGGAGGACGGCAGGTGGCCGTCCCGAGCAGTACCTGGCCAAGTTGGAGGCGTTGCACGCGATGGTAAGCACAATGGCAGCACAGAGTGCCCCGCGCACTCGGTCGCTGTACAAGGGCGACCCAGGAATGTGGTCCTGGGTCGCACACCGCATCACGGGTGTGGCGACCTTTTTCTTCCTCTTCGTCCACGTTCTCGACACCGCGCTCGTCCGGGTCTCCCCGCACGACTACGACGTCATCATCGAGACGTACAAGAACCCCGTGGTCAACCTCATGGAGGTCGGGCTCGTCGGCGCGGTGCTGTACCACGCGCTCAACGGCGTGCGCATCGTCCTGGTGGACTTCTGGGAGAAGGGCCCGAAGTTCCAGCGCCTGATGCTCTGGATCATCCTCGCCGTCTGGATCGTCGTGATGATCCCCGGCACCTACTTCATGATGGAGCGCACCGTGCGTGACCTGTTCGGGGGTGCCTAACCATGGCCGCTACTGACCACAGCACGAGCGTTGCCGCCCCGCGTGCCCCGCACCCCGGCTACAAGCAGCACCGGCCGGCGAAGACCAACTTCGAGATGTACGGCTGGATCTTCCAGCGCGTGTCCGGCCTGGCCCTGCTGGTGCTGGTCCTGGGCCACCTGCTGATCATGAACGTTCTCGACGGCGGCGTGCACCGCATCAACTTCGCCTTCGTCGCCGGCCGCTGGTCCAGCCCCTTCTGGCAGACCTGGGACCTGCTGATGCTCTGGCTGGCCGAGCTGCACGGCGCCAACGGCCTGCGCATCGTCATCAACGACTACGCCCGCAAGGACTCCACGCGGTTCTGGCTGCAGACGCTGCTCGCAGTGTCCGTGGTGCTCGTCGTGGTGCTCGGTACGTACGTCATCTTCACCTTCGACCCCAACATCGCCTGAGGCGTGTGTTGCTTCACGCCGCCGGGACACGTCGCGCCGGCCCGATCTACAGCCAGGAGCTGAGCTGCTGATGCAGGAACACACTTACGACGTGGTCATCGTGGGCGCCGGCGGTGCCGGTATGCGCGCGGCCATCGAGTCGGGCCAGCGGGCACGCACCGCGGTCCTCACCAAGCTCTACCCCACCCGGTCCCACACCGGCGCGGCCCAGGGCGGCATGTGTGCCGCCCTGGCCAACGTCGAGGAGGACAACTGGGAGTGGCACACCTTTGACACCGTCAAGGGTGGCGACTACCTGGTGGACCAGGACGCCGCGGAGATCATGGCCAAGGAGGCCATCGACGCGGTGCTCGACCTGGAGAAGATGGGGCTGCCGTTCAACCGCACCCCCGAGGGCAAGATCGACCAGCGCCGCTTCGGTGGGCACACCCGCGACCACGGCAAGTCCGCGGTCCGCCGGGCCTGCTACGCCGCCGACCGCACCGGTCACATGATCCTGCAGACCCTCTACCAGCAGTGCGTCAAGCACGAGGTGGAGTTCTACAACGAGTTCTACGTCCTCGACATGTGTCTCACCGACACCCCCGAGGGCAAGGTCTGCACCGGCGTCATCGCCTACGAGCTGGCCACCGGCGAGCTGCACATCTTCTCCGCCAAGTCGGTCATCTTCGCCACCGGCGGCGCGGGCAAGATCTACAAGACCAGCTCCAACGCCCACACCCTCACCGGTGACGGCCTGGGCATCGTCTTCCGCAAGGGCCTGCCGCTGGAGGACATGGAGTTCTTCCAGTTCCACCCGACCGGCCTGGCCGGCCTCGGCATCCTCATCTCCGAGGCCGTGCGTGGTGAGGGCGGCATCCTGCGCAACGCCGACGGTGAGCGCTTCATGGAGCGCTACGCCCCCACCATCAAGGACCTGGCGCCCCGCGACATCGTGGCCCGCTCCATCGTCCTGGAGGTCCGCGAGGGCCGGGGCTGCGGACCGGACAAGGACTACGTGGTCCTGGACGTCACCCACCTCGGTGCCGACGTCCTCGAGGCCAAGCTGCCCGACATCACCGAGTTCTCCCGCACCTACCTCGGCGTCGACCCCGTCGTCGAGCCGGTGCCGGTGTTCCCCACCTGCCACTACGTCATGGGCGGCATCCCCACCAACGTTCGCGGTGAGGTCCTCGCGGACAACACCACGGTGGTCAAGGGCCTCTACGCCGCTGGTGAGTGCGCGTGCGTGTCGGTGCACGGCTCCAACCGCCTGGGCACCAACTCGCTGCTGGACATCAACGTCTTCGGTCGCCGCGCCGGCATCGCCGCCGCGGAGTACGCCAACGGCACGGTGCACACCGAGCTGCCCGAGGCGCCGTCGAAGATGGTCGAGGACTGGATGGCCCTCATCCTCTCCGAGCACGGTGACGAGCGGGTGGCCGACATCCGCATCGAGCTGCAGGCCTCGATGGACAGCAACGCCTCGGTGTACCGCACCGAGGAGTCGCTGAAGGAGGCGCTGGCCGACATCCGCAGGCTCAAGGAGCGCTACTCGCGGATCACGGTGCAGGACAAGGGCAAGCGGTACAACACCGACCTGCTCGAGGCGGTCGAGCTCGGCTTCCTGCTGGAGCTCGCCGAGATCACCGTGGTGGGCGCGCTCGCCCGCAAGGAGACCCGCGGCGGCCACGCTCGCGAGGACTACCAGGAGCGCGACGACGTGAACTTCATGCGTCACACCATGGCGTACAAGCTGGGCGACGACCTCATCTCCGACATTCGCCTGGACTACAAGCCGGTCGTGCAGACCCGCTACGAGCCGATGGAGCGTAAGTACTGATGGCTGCCACTGCAGAGAAGACTCACACGCAGCAGAGCTCCGGCCCCAAGCCGCCGCCCGTCTCCGAGGGCTCGACGATGGTGACGGTGAAGATCCGTCGCTTCGACGCCGACGCTCCCGACGACGCCCGCTGGGACAGCTTCCAGGTCCCTGCGCAGCGCACCGACCGGGTGCTCAACCTGCTGCACTACATCAAGTGGTACCTGGACGGGACGCTCACCTTCCGGCGTTCCTGTGCCCACGGTGTCTGCGGCTCCGACGCGGTGCGCATCAACGGCGTCAACCGCCTCGCCTGCAAGGTCCTGCTGCGGGACATGCTGGAGAAGGACGGCAAGGACACCACCATCACCATCGAGCCCATCCGCGGCCTGCCCGTGGAGAAGGACCTCGTGGTGGACATGGAGCCGTTCTTCGCGGCCTACCGCGCGGTCAAGCCGTTCCTCATCACCACCGGGAACGAGCCCACCCGCGAGCGCTACCAGTCGGCGGCTGACCGGGCCCGCTTCGACGACACCACCAAGTGCATCCTGTGCGCGGCGTGCACCACGTCGTGCCCGGTGTACTGGTCCGACGGCAGCTACTTCGGCCCTGCCGCCATCGTCAACGCGCACCGGTTCATCTTCGACAGCCGCGACGAGGGCTCCTCCGAGCGCCTGGAGATCCTCAACGACGTCGACGGGGTGTGGCGCTGCCGCACCACCTTCAACTGCACCGACGCCTGCCCCCGTGGCATCCAGGTCACCAAGGCCATCCAGGAGGTCAAGCGGGCCCTGCTCTTCGCCCGCTGACACCCCTCAGCGCCACCCAGGACCGCCCTGCTCCCCCGCCCGGGGAGCAGGGCGGTCCTGTCTCGTGTGCGGGCTCCTCAGCGCCCGGCAGGGACCTGCGGGGCCTCGACCGAGGCGGCGGTGCGCCGGGCGGCGAGCAGGCCCCGGATGCCGAGCACCCCGATGGCGGTCCCCAGCACCAGCGACGTCGCCACCAGCAGCGCGTGCACGACGAAGAACGGGGTGGCGCCGCCGCCCAGCTCGGCGGCGGTGAAGGAGCGCTCGTCGGCCCAGATGTTGCGCAGGAAGCTGGGCCAGATGAACCAGCTCCAGACGCCGAACGCGAGCAGGAACAACGACCATCCACGAGTGAGCCTCATGGGCCCATTGTCCCAGCGCGAGCTCGGCTCAGCGGCGGCGGCCCAGCAGGGTGGCCAGCGCCGCACCCACGCCCACCAGCAGCACGCCCAGGCCCACCCCGGGGCCCCGGCGCACCTGCACCTGGGGGGCGATCACGGCGGGTCCGGGCACCGGCGTGGTGGCCAGCAGCACCTGGTTCTCCCGGGCGGTGGCCGCCCAGGCGGTGGCGAAGAGCACCAGCCGCGAGGTGACGTAGAAGAAGACCAGGATGCCGATGATCGGGCCGAAGGTGACACCGGCCGGCCCTCCCGTGACCTGCTGCAGGTAGAACACCCCCACCTGCTTGAACACCTCGAACGCCACCGCCGCCAGCAGGGCCGCCCGGATCGCGCTGCGCCAGGTGACCGGCTCGCGCGGCAGCCGGGCGATCACCCAGACGAACACCCCCCACGTCGCAGCCACGGACAGCACGATGGCCAGCAGCGCGGTGAGCAGGAAGATCCCCGGCGCGTCCTCCACCCCGAGCAGGCGCAGCACCACGGCGTAGCCGCCACCGCCCAGCGCCGACAGGCTCAGCGACACCACCAGCGCCAGACCCAGGCCCACCAGCGCGCCCAGGTCACCGACCTTGGTGCGCGCGAACGACTGCCGGTCGTGCTGGGTGTCCCACTGCTCGGTGAGCGCCTCGCGCAGGTTGGCCATCCAGCCCAGCCCCGCGTACAGCGCACCGAGCAGGCCGATCACCCCCACGGCGCCGCGGGAGGCCAGTGACTTGGTGATCAGCTCGTTGATGGTGGCGCCCAGCGAGCCGGGCACGCTGCGGGTGATCGACTCCTGCAGCTCCACCAGCAGGTCGGGGCGGTCGGCCAGGACGAAGGCAGCCACCGCGAAGCCGACCATGGCCAGCGGGAACAGGGCCAGCACGCTGAAGTAGGTGATGGCCGCGGCGTAGAAGTCACCCTTCTGCGCCTTGTACCGCAGCCCCGTGCGCACCGCGTGGTCCAGCCAGGGCCGGTCCTGCCGCTCGCGCTGCAGCCGGGCCACCAGCGCGCCCTGCCGCCCCGCTCCCCCCTCGGTGGCCACTGCCTAGCGGGCCGGGGGCAGGAAGCCGACGCGGTCGTAGACGTCACGGACGGTGGCCGAGGCGACCTCGCGGGCCCGGCGCGCACCCGCAGCGAGGATGCGGTCCAGCTCGGCCGGATCGTCCAGGTAGCCCTGCACCGCGGCCTGGAAGGGCTCCACGAACTCGGTGAGCACGGTGGCCACGTCCACCTTGAGGTCGCCGTAGCCCTTGTCCGCGTAGCTCGTCTCCAGGTCGGCGATCGACTGCCCGGACAGCGCGGAGTGGATGGTCAGCAGGTTGCTGACGCCAGGCTTGTTCGCCAGGTCGTAGCGGATCTCGCGCTCGTCGTCGGTGACCGCCGAGCGCACCTTCTTGGCCGACTTCTTCACCGGGTCGAGCAGGTCCACGATGCCGGCCGGGCTGGAGGCCGACTTGCTCATCTTCGCCGTGGGGTTCTGCAGGTCGTAGATCTTGGCGACGTCCTTGATGATGTGCGGCTCCGGCACCACGAAGGTGGTGCCGTAGCGGGTGTTGAACCGGGCCGCCAGGTCACGGGTGAGCTCCAGGTGCTGGCGCTGGTCCTCGCCCACCGGCACCCGGTCGGCCTGGTACAGCAGGATGTCGGCGGCCATCAGGATGGGGTAGGTGAACAGGCCCACCGAGGAGCGGTCGTGACCGAAGCGCTGCGACTTGTCCTTGAACTGCGTCATCCGGCTGGCCTCGCCGAAGCCGGTGAGGCAGCTGAGCACCCAGGTCAGCTCGGTGTGCTCGGGCACGTGGCTCTGCACGAACAGCGACGCCCGCGACGGGTCGATGCCCAGCGCCAGGATCTGCGCGGCGGCCACCCGGGTGCGCTGGCGCAGCACCTGCGGGTCCTGCTCGACGGTGATGGCGTGCAGGTCCACCACGCAGTAGAACGCGTCGTGGTCGTCCTGCAGCGGGGCCCACTGCCGCAGCGCACCCAGGTAGTTGCCCAGGTGGAAGGAGTCAGCCGTCGGCTGGATGCCGGACAGCACGCGCGGGACTCCGCTGGTGGGTGCAGGGGTGGACATGGGTGGTGATCCTCTCACGCAGGTGGAGCGGCCAGGAGCTTTCGGTCGGCCCGCTAGGAGGCCCAGCGGTAGCCGACGGTGACGGGGGCGTGGTCGGACCAGCGCAGCGCGTGCTCGGCGGCGCGCTCCACGCGGGCCCAGGCCACGGTGTCGGCCAGCGCACGGGTGGCCAGCTGGTAGTCGATGCGCCAGCCGGCGTCGTTGTCGAAGGCACGGCCGCGGTAGGACCACCACGTGTAGGGGCCGGGCACCCCGGGGTGCTGCGCGCGCACCACGTCCACCCAGCCCCCCGCCGGGGACAGCACCCGGTCCATCCACTCCCGCTCGTGCGGCAGGAAGCCGGAGGACTTGCGGTTGCCCTTCCAGTTCTTCAGGTCGCTCTCGGTGTGCGCGATGTTCCAGTCGCCACACACCACCGCAGCGCCGTCGGCCAGGCTCGCCAGGTAGGGCTCGAAGTCGGCCATGAACCGCTCCTTCTCCTCCTGCCGCGGGGTGCCGACCTCGCCGGAGGGCAGGTAGAGGCTGGCCACGGTGACGACCCCGTCCGCGGTGGCCAGGTCCACCTCCAGGTAGCGGCCGCAGTCCTCGAACTCCGGGGCACCGAAGCCCACCCGCACCGCCTTGGGCTGGCTGCGGGTGAGCACCGCGACTCCGTTGCGGCCCTTGAGCGCCGGCTCGGCCGACTCCAGGTGCCAACCGGCGTCCAGCGCCGGGGCGAGGGCCTTGCGCAGCTGGGTGTCGTCGGCGCGGGTCTCCTGCAGGCAGACCGCGTCCACCGTGGTCTCGGCGAGCCAGGCCAGCAGGCCCTTGCCGGCAGCGGCGCGGACGCCGTTGACGTTGACGCTGGAGACGCTCAGGTGGGGGCTATCGATGCTTGGCGGGGGTGGGGCGCTCACTGGAGGCAGCGTAGTGCTGGCGGGTGGCCGGCTCGACGCTGGGCTGGCGGCGCCGGGGCAGCGGCTCGCCGGTCAGCTCGGCCACTCGGTCGCGCAGCTCGTCGTTCTCCTGCACCAGGCGGGACAGCTCCAGCCGGTGCTGGGCCCGCAGCTGGAGCAGCTGCTCGTAGACGTGGTCGAGGAAGGCGTCCACCTCATGCTCGTGGTAGCCCCGCTGGCCCCACGGGGCGCGGTCGAAGGTGACGTCGCGAACCTCGTCCGGAGTCAGACCCATCGTGGGCGCCTCTCTGTGGGTGGGACAGTGCCTGGTGCGAGGAGAAGTGGTGCGGGAGGCCATGGTGACACGACCGCGGCCCGGCCACGCCAGAGGCGGGACCGGGCCGCGGTCGTGTCAGCCGCGCAGGTAGCCGGAGGCTACTTCTGCATCGCGGCGCTGAGGTTCTCGTCCAGCGCGGCGAGGAACTTCTCGGTGGACAGGTACGGCGCGTCCTTGGAGATGAGCAGCGCCAGGTCCTTGGTCATCTTGCCGCTCTCGACGGTCTCGACGCAGACGCGCTCGAGGGTCTCGGCGAACTGGGTGACCTCGGGGGTGTTGTCCAGCTTGCCGCGGTGCTTGAGGCCACCGGTCCAGGCGAAGATCGACGCGATCGGGTTGGTCGAGGTCTCCTTGCCGGCCTGGTGCTGGCGGTAGTGCCGGGTGACGGTGCCGTGCGCGGCCTCCGCCTCGACGGTCTTGCCGTCCGGGGTCATCAGCACCGAGGTCATCAGGCCGAGCGAGCCGAAGCCCTGGGCCACGGTGTCCGACTGCACGTCACCGTCGTAGTTCTTGCAGGCCCAGACGTAGCCGCCCTCCCACTTCATCGCGGCGGCGACCATGTCGTCGATCAGGCGGTGCTCGTAGGTGAGCCCGGCCTTGTCGAAGTCAGCCTTGAACTCGTCCTCGTAGATGCGCTGGAAGATGTCCTTGAACGCACCGTCGTAGGCCTTGAGGATGGTGTTCTTGGTGGAGAGGTACACGGGGTAGTTCCGCTGCAGGCCATAGGACAGCGAGGCCCGCGCGAAGTCCTCGATGGACTTGGTGAAGTTGTACATGCCCATGACGACGCCGCCGTCCTCGGGCATCTGCACCACCTCGTGCTCGATCGGCTCGGAGCCGTCGGAGGGGGTGTAGGTGATGGTGACGGTGCCGGGCCCGGGGACCTTGAAGTTGGTCGACTTGTACTGGTCGCCGTGGGCGTGGCGGCCGATGATGATCGGCTTGGTCCAGCCCGGGACCAGGCGCGGCACGTTGCTGCAGATGATCGGCTCACGGAAGACCACGCCGCCGAGGATGTTGCGGATGGTGCCGTTGGGCGAGACCCACATCTTCTTCAGGCCGAACTCCTCCACCCGTGCCTCGTCGGGGGTGATGGTGGCGCACTTGACGCCGACGCCGTGCTTCTTGATGGCGTTGGCCGCGTCCACGGTCACCTGGTCGTCCGTGGCGTCCCGGTGCTCGATGCCCAGGTCGTAGTACTCCAGGTCGATGTCCAGGTACGGGTGGATCAGCTTGTCCTTGATGAACTGCCAGATGATGCGGGTCATCTCGTCGCCGTCGAGCTCGACGACGGTGCCCTGAACCTTGA
The DNA here is from genome assembly GCF_004006015.1 of Rhodococcus sp. X156. NCBI lineage: Bacteria > Bacillati > Actinomycetota > Actinomycetes > Mycobacteriales > Nocardiaceae > Rhodococcus > Rhodococcus sp. X156. The sequence continues at coordinate 2,882,254 of NZ_CP034766.1, forward strand.
TCTTGCTCATGCGGTGGGTCTCTCCTCTCGCTCCTCGCCGGGCCTCACGCACCTGTGCGATTGACGTGACCCAAGCAAGACGAGCGTACTGGTACGGGGGCTGACACGGTCCGTGAGCCTCAGCAGGCACGCTACTGCGCCGGCCCTGCTCAGGCAGCGCGACCCTGGTGGTCACGATCACCGTTGGTCCTCCGCAGTTGCTAGCGTCGAGCCCTGCCCGCCATCGGTGTGCCAGAGCGTTCCTCGCCCTCGGCGCTGAACTCGTGAGGAGCCAGTCGTGAGCAACACCCCCGTGAAGGTGGCCGTCACCGGTGCCGCCGGCCAGATCGGCTACCAGCTGCTCTTCCGCATCGCCAGCGGGGCCATGCTCGGCCCGGACACCCCTGTGGCACTGCGCCTGCTGGAGATCCCCGACGCCGTGGGCGCCGCCGAGGGCGTGGCCATGGAGCTGGAGGACTGCGCCTTCCCGCTGCTGCGCGGCGTGGACATCTCCGACGACGCCAACGAGTCCTTCGCCGGGGTCAACGTGGCCATGCTGGTGGGCTCGCGCCCGCGCACCAAGGGCATGGAGCGCGGCGACCTGCTCTCCGCCAACGGCGCCATCTTCACCAAGCAGGGCCGCGCGCTCAACGACAACGCCGCCGACGACCTGCGGGTGCTGGTGATCGGCAACCCCGCCAACACCAACGCCCTCATCGCGATGAGCAACGCCCCGGACGTGCCGGACGAGCGGTTCACCGCGATGACCCGGCTGGACCACAACCGGGCCATCGCCCAGCTGGCCAAGAAGACCGGCGTCCCGGTGCTGGACATCGCCAAGATGTCCATCTGGGGCAACCACTCCGCCACCCAGTACCCCGACCTGTTCCACGCCGAGGTCGACGGCAAGATCGCCGCCGAGGTGGTCAACGACCAGCAGTGGCTGGAGAGCGACTTCCTGCCCACCGTGCAGAAGCGCGGCGCGGCCATCATCGAGGCCCGCGGGTCGTCCTCGGCCGCCTCGGCCGCCTCGGCCGGCATCGACCACGTGCACGACTGGGTGCACGGCACCCAGGTCGGCGACTGGGTGTCCATGGCGGTGCCCTCCGACGGCTCCTACGGCGTCCCGGAGGGGCTCATCTCGTCCTTCCCGGTGACCTGCTCGGGCGGGCGCTACGAGATCGTCCAGGGCCTGGAGATCGACGCCTTCTCCCGCGGCAAGATCGACGCCTCCGTCGCCGAGCTCACCGAGGAGCGCGACACCGTCCGCGAGCAGGGCCTGCTGGGCTGAGCCCCGCCCACCCCACACCTGTTACGCGCGAGACGACGGCTCCGCTAACATCTCTGCCAGGTCATGAGTGCCAGCGCGTAGCCCCGGCTTGCTGGACGGCAACCCTCCAACCGCGGTGGGGTGCCCCGGGTGATGACCGGGTCGATCGGAGCAACGTCCGGTCGTCAAGCGCGGGCCCGTCGCACGACTGGCCCCCCGTCTGTCGGAGGTCTCGCCATGTGTAGCGACTGTTGACCACCCAGGAGATCGCCCGCGGCCCGCTGGCCGCGCATCCCTTCCCCCACCGGGCGTGGACGACGCCCGCACCTTCTTGGAGCTGACTGACCCGATGAGCGACCCCACGACTTCCGATCCCGCTGCTTCCTGGAGCTTCGAGACCAAGCAGATCCACGCGGGCCAGGCCCCCGACCCCACCACCGGGGCCGTCGCGCTGCCGATCTACCAGACCACCGCCTACGCCTTCCGCGACACCGACCACGCGGCGGCGCTGTTCGCCCTGGCCGAGCCGGGCAACATCTACAGCCGCATCATGAACCCCACCAACGACGTGGTGGAGCAGCGGCTGGCCGCCCTCGAGGGCGGTGTGGCCGCGCTGCTCGTGGCCTCCGGCCAGGCCGCCACCACCTACGCGCTGCTCAACGTCGCCGAGTCCGGTGACCACGTGGTGGCCAGCCCGAGCCTCTACGGCGGCACCTACAACCTGTTCACCCAGACGCTGCCCAAGCTCGGCGTGCAGGTGTCCTTCGTCAGCGACCCGGACGACCTCGAGGAGTGGCGGGCCGCCATCCAGCCCAACACCAAGGCGTTCTTCGGCGAGACCATCGCCAACCCGCGCAACGACGTCCTCGACGTCCCCGGCGTGGCCGAGGTCGCCCACGCCGCGGGCATCCCGCTGATCGTGGACAACACCGTCGCCACCCCGTTCCTGATCCAGCCGCTGGCCCTGGGCGCCGACGTGGTGGTGCACTCGGCCACCAAGTACCTGGGCGGCACCGGCACCACCATCGCCGGCGCGGTCGTGGACGGCGGCACGTTCGACTGGACCAGCGGCCGCTTCCCCGGCTTCACCACCCCCGACCCCAGCTACAACGGCGTGGTCTTCGCCGACCTGGGCGCCCCGGCCTACGCGCTGAAGATGCGCGTGCAGCTGCTGCGCGACATGGGTGCAGCGCTGTCGCCGTTCAACGCCTGGCTGATCAACCAGGGCCTGCAGACGCTGAGCCTGCGCATGGAGCGGCACGTGGCCAACGCCCAGCAGGTGGCCGAGTTCCTCTCCGCCCGCGAGGACGTGGAGTCGGTGGCCTACGCCGGCCTGCCCAGCTCACCGTGGTTCGACCGTGCCCAGAAGCTGCTGCCCAAGGGTGCCGGCGCGGTGCTGGCCTTCGAGATCGCCGGTGGCGTGGAGGCGGGCAAGCGCTTCGTCAACGCGCTGCAGCTGCACAGCCACGTGGCCAACATCGGCGACGTCCGCTCGCTGGTCATCCACCCGGCCTCCACCACGCACGCCCAGCTCTCCCCGGAGGAGCAGCTCTCCGCAGGCGTCACGCCGGGCCTGGTGCGCCTGGCGGTCGGCATCGAAGGTATCGAGGACATCCTGGGTGACCTGCGGACCGGGTTCGAAGCAGCAGCACAGGCGTGAGCTTGCTGCACGACGAGCACCCGTCGGCGTCCCGTCCGGCCGGTGCCACCCTTGCCGGGGCGCTTCGTCCGGACGGGGCGCTGACGACGGTCGACCTCGGCCCGCTGACGCTGGAGAGCGGCGTCGAGCTGGCCGAGGTGACCGTGGCCCTGCAGAGCTGGGGCACCCTGAACGCCACCGCCAGCAACGCCGTGCTGGTGCTGCACGCCCTCACCGGTGACTCCCACGTCACCGGCCCGGTCAGCCCGGAGCACCCCTCCCCCGGGTGGTGGAGCGGGTTGGTCGGCCCCGGCGCGGCGCTGGACACCGACGAGTGGTGCGTCATCGCCCCCAACGTGCTGGGCGGCTGCCGGGGCACCACCGGACCGTCCTCCCTCGCACCGGACGGCAAGGCGTGGGGCTCGCGCTTCCCCGCCATCACCATCCGCGACCAGGTGGCCATGGAGGCTGCCCTGGCCGACCGGCTGGGCGTCCCCCGCTTCGCCGCGGTGATGGGTGGCTCCATGGGGGGGATGCGCGCCCTGGAGTGGGTGGTGGGCCACCCCGACCGGGTGGGCGCGGCGCTGGTGCTGGCCACCGGGGCACGGGCCACCGCCGACCAGATCGGCACCCAGTCCGCCCAGATCCTGGCCATCACCTCCGACCCGGACTGGCAGGGCGGGGACTACCACGGCACCGGCCGCAGCCCGCGCACCGGCCTGGGCCTGGCCCGGCGCATCGCGCACCTCAGCTACCGCGCCGAGCACGAGCTGGACAGCCGCTTCGCCAACCTGCCCCAGGAGGGGGAGGACCCCGCCGAGGGTGGGCGCTACGCGGTGCAGAGCTACCTCGACCACCAGGCCGCCAAGCTGGTGCAGCGCTTCGACGCCGGCAGCTACGTGCGGCTGACCGACTCGATGAACTCCTACGACGTGGGTCGCGGCCGGGGTGGGGTGGCCGCGGCGCTGCGCGGCGTGCGCCGACCGGTGGTGGTCGGCGGCATCGACTCCGACCGGCTCTACCCGCTGCGGCTGCAGGCCGAGCTGGCCGAGGGGCTGCCCACCTGCGACCGGCTGCGGGTGATCACCTCGGAGTTCGGCCACGACGGGTTCCTGCTGGAGGCCGATGCGGTCAGCGAGCTCATCCAGGAGACCCTGGCGCGCTCCGCGGACTAGCCCTGGGTGGCGCTAGACCGTGCCCAGCGCATCGATCGAGCCGGCCAGGGCGAGCACGGCCACGCCGAACGCCGCGTAGGTGAGCACGTCCACCGGGCGCTGGCGCACCGCCAGCAGGCCCACCTGGTCGTCGCGCAGCACGGCCCGCAGCGCGGCGCCCACCAGCATGGCCGCACCCAGCACGATGGCGCCGCGGCGCCAGCGGTCGGTGAGCACGAATCCGCCGGCGACCAGCACCATCAGCACCACGGTCACGAACGGCCAGTGCAGGGTGCGCAGCCGCGCCGCGAGCGCCATCAGCCGCGCTGCGAGGCCAGGATCGCCTCGGCCCGCTCGACCACGTTGACCAGCAGCATGGCGCGGGTCATCAGGCCCACGCCGCCGGGGTTGGGCGAGAGGAAGTTGGCGACCTCGGCCACGTCCTTGGCGACGTCACCCACCAGGCCGGCCTCGGTGCGAGTGACCCCCACGTCCAGCACCGCCGCGCCGGGGCGGACCATGTCCGCGGTGACCAGCCCGGGCACCCCGGCGGCCGCCACCACGATGTCGGCACGGGAGACCTCTGCGGCCAGGTCGCGGGTTCCGGTGTGGCACAGGGTGACGGTGGCGTTCTCGGTGCGCCGGGTGAGCAGCAGCCCCAGCGGACGGCCGACGGTGATGCCGCGCCCGACCACCACCACCTTGGCGCCGTCGATCGGCACGTCGTAGCGGCGCAGCAGCGCCACGATGCCGCGCGGGGTGCACGGCAGCGGGGCGGGCTCGCCGAGCACCAGCCGGCCGAGGTTCACCGGGTGCAGGCCGTCGGCGTCCTTGAGCGGGTCCATCCGCTCCAGCGTGCGCACCTCGTCGAGGTGCCGGGGCAGCGGCAGCTGCACGATGTAGCCGGTGCACTCGGGGTTGGCGTTGAGCTCCTCCACCGTCTCCAGCAGCTGCTCCTGGCTGACGTCGGCGGGCAGGTCCCGGCGCAGGGAGGTGATGCCCACCCGCGCGCAGTCGGCGTGCTTGCCCTTGACGTAGGCGTGCGAACCCGGGTCGTCGCCCACGAGCACGGTCCCCAGCCCGGGGGTGATGCCCGCCTCGATGAGCCCCTGCACCCGGGTCTGCAGGTCCGCGTAGATCGCGTCGCGGGTGGTCTTGCCGTCCAGAAGGGTTGCCGTCACGCGCTCAGTGTTCCAGAACGCGTGCGGCACAGGTCTCAGGGACCTGGGGCGGCGGCCAGCTACTGCTGCAGGTCGACGCGCAGGCCGTGTGCAGCGGCGAAGGACAGCGCCTGCACGGGCTCCACCTGCACCCCGGTGAGCCGTGCCCCCACCCAGAGGTCGGCATCCACCCGCGCGCCGCGCAGGTCGGCCTCCTCCAGCCGGGCACCCGAGGTGCGCGCCCCGCTGAGGTCGGCGCCCCGCAGCACCGCCTTGCGCAGGTCGGTGCCCACCAGGTTGGCCTCCCGCAGCCGCGCGGCCGTGAGGTCCACCCCGCGCAGGTCCGCCTGGCCCAGCGAGGTCAGCGACAGGTCGACCTCCTCGAGCACCAGCGGCCGCAGCCGGGCCCGCTCGAACACCGAGCCCATCAGGGTGCAGAAGCGAAAAGTACTGTGGTACAGGCTTGCCCGGGTGAAGTTGCACGACCGGAAGGCCGAGCCCAGGTGCACGGAGTCGCGCAGGTCGGCGCCGGTGAAGTCACAGCCGGTGAAGGTGACGTTCTCGGTGCGCAACCCGCTGAGGTCGGCGTCGACGAAGCTGCAGTCGGTGTAGCTGCGCCGGGTCCAGTGCTCGTTGGCCAGCACCGTGTCCGCGAGGCTCTCCCCGATGAGCTCGGCGCCATCCTGCTCGTCGTGCGCGGACGTCTCGTCGTTCGGCCCAGCGGCCACGTGGTCCTCCTCCGATCGGCGCCCGGGTTCTCCCGCCGCCCGGCGATCCTGCCCCATCGACGGGCGAGCGGCGCAGGCACCGTCCGTGGGCGGGGAAGAACAATCTTCACGTAACTCACTGTTATCTATTGTGGACACAGAGTAATCGTGAAACGGTGGGACCACTCGGGTCACGTTGTAGCCGCAGGCTGCGGGCCAGAGTGGGAGCCGTTGCCGAGGTCGTTCCACGACCCGCGCCGCCCCTCCTCGGCCCAGAACACCGGTGACACATGAGCACACACAGGCGACCCTCGACCCGACCCGCACTGCGCTACGGCGGTGCCGCCGTCGCAGCACTGGTCACGGTGGCCACCGCCGGGCTGCTGCTGGCCAACGCCGGCACCGCCCAGGCCGCAGCCACCGTGGTCCCCCTCAACACAGCGGCGGACTTCGCGGTCCTTGCCGGCTCGGGCATCACCAACACCGGCGCGAGCACCATCGTCGGGGACGTGGGGTCCTCGCCCACCCCCGCCCAGACCGGTTTCGTCGCCTGCCCCGGGGCCGCCGACTGCGTCGAGCTCACGGGCACCAACCATCGCGTCGCCAACGCGGAGACCGGCCGGGCCAAGGCCGACCTGAGGACCGCCTACACCAACGCCGCCGGGCAGGGCCCCACCACCGAGGTGCCCACCGAGCTGGCCGGGCAGAAGCTGGTCGCCGGGGTCTACGGCTCGGCGTCGGGCACCTTCGGCATGACCGGCACGCTGGTCCTGGACGGCGCGAACAAGCCCGGCTCGGTGTTCATCTTCCAGACCGACAGCACGCTGATCACCGGCGGCACCGGCAACGTCTCCCTGATCAACGGGGCACAGGCCTGCAACGTCTTCTGGCAGGTGGGCAGCGCCGCCACCCTGGGCGCCGGCTCCACCTTCCGCGGCACGATCATGGCGCACGACGACATCTCGGTGAAGGACGGCGTGACGGTGGAGGGACGGCTGCTGGCCGGCCAGCAGGCCTCCGGCGCGGGGGCAGTGACGCTGATCAACGACACCATCACCGTGCCCAGCTGTGCGGTGACGCCACCGACGAGCACCGTGCCCCCGACGAGCACCGTCCCGCCGTCGAGCACCGTCCCGCCGACCTCCAGCGCCGGCCCGACCACCACGACTGCACCCACCACCACCGTGACGCCCACCACCACTGCTGCCCCCACAGCCAGCACGCTCCCGACTCCCAGCGCGACCCCCACCACCAGCGCGGCGCCCACCACCGTGACGCCGGCGCCCACGACTGGCGCCACCCCGACATCTCCTGGGGGTGGCGCCGCTCCTGCTCCGGGCACCAGCGCGGGCGGCACCATCGCCCCTCCGGGTACCAGCAGCGGCAGCAACAGCGGCGACTCCGGGTCGATGACGACCGGCTCGGCGACCTCCACGCGAATGGGCGGAGGCAACCAGGTCAGCCAGGTGCCGGTCGGGTCCGTCGACGCCGGGGACGGCAGCGCCCGCTGACCGGGCGCCACCGCAGGGCCCGCACCCACCGCCGGGTTCCGCGGCTGCGGGCAGCGGTTCTCGGCGCAACGGTTCTCGGCGCAGCGGTGCTGGTGGCGGTCACCGGCACGCTCACCGCGGGCAGCCGGGCGCTCGACGACGCCACCCCGGCCCCCGCTGCGGCCACGGTCACCCTGCCCGTGCCCACCACGCCCACCCCCAGCGCACCCGCTGCCACCGTGGCTCCGGCGCTGCTGCTGGACCGGTCGGCCCCGGTGCGGCTGCAGATCCCCTCGATCGGGGTGGACTCGGCGCTGATGGACCTCGGCCTGCAGCCCGACGGCACCATGCAGGTGCCCCCCACCGGCTTCCCGGCCGGTTGGTACACCGGCGCCCCCACCCCAGGTGAGCAGGGCCCCGCCGTGCTGGCCGGGCACGTGGACTGGGCGGGCAGTCCAGGGGTCTTCCACGAGCTGCGGTCGGTGCGGCCCGGCGCGGAGGTCGCGATCTCCCGCGCCGACGGCACCGTGGCGACGTTCCGGGTCAGCCAGGTGGAGCAGCACGACAAGGACGCCTTCCCCACCGGTCTCGTCTACGGCAACCTCGATCGAGCCGGGCTCCGGCTGATCACCTGCGGCGGCTCGTTCGACGAGCAGGCGAGCAGCTACCGGGACAACATCGTGGTGTTCGCCGACCTCGTCGCCGTCGCCCCTGCCGGCTGACGCCTGCGAGCACCGCACGCTCAGACCGGAACCCACGCTCGGCCTGTGGCACTCTCAGGCCTCGGCGCGGTGCACGGCGCCGGGAGCGGGAGAAGCAGATGAGCGTGGACGTCGACGTGATCGTGGTGGGTGCCGGCCTGGCCGGGCTGGTGGCCACCTACGAGCTGACCAGGGCCGGGCGCACCGTCACCGTGGTGGAGCAGGAGAACCGGGCGAACCTCGGCGCGCAGGCGTTCTGGTCCCTCGGTGGGCTGTTCCTGGTGGACAGCCCCGAGCAGCGCCGCCTGGGCATCAAGGACTCCTACGAGCTGGCGCTGCAGGACTGGATGGGCACCGCCGCCTTCGACCGTCCCGAGGACTTCTGGCCGCGGCAGTGGGCGCAGGCGTACGTGGAGTTCGCGGCCGGCGACAAGCGCGCGTACCTGCACGAGCTGGGCCTGCGGCTGATGCCCACGGTGGGCTGGGCCGAGCGCGGCAGTGGCACGGCCACCGGGCACGGCAACTCCGTGCCCCGCTTCCACCTCACCTGGGGCACCGGCCCCGAGGTGGTGCGGGTGTTCCTGGAGCGGGTGCTCGACGCCGAGCGCGCCGGGCTGGTCACCTTCTGCCACCGCCACCAGGTGGACGAGGTGCTGGTCAGCGACGGCCGTGCCTGCGGGGTGCGGGGCACCGTGCTGGAGGTCTCCGAGCAGCCGCGCGGGGTGGCGTCCTCGCGCACCGCGGTGGGTGAGTTCGAGCTGCACGCCCAGGCGGTGGTGGTCACCTCCGGTGGCATCGGCGCCAACGCCGAGCTGGTGCGCAAGAACTGGCCGAAGCGCCTGGGCGAGGCGCCCCGGCACATGCTCACCGGGGTTCCCGCGCACGTGGACGGGCGGATGCTGGAGATCACCGAGAACGCCGGCGCCAACCTGGTCAACCGCGACCGGATGTGGCACTACACCGAGGGCATCACCAACTGGGACCCCATCTGGCCCAACCACGGCATCCGCATCCTGCCCGGGCCGTCTTCGCTGTGGCTGGACGCCACCGGCACCCGGTTGCCCACCCCGTTGTTCCCTGGTTTCGACACGATGTCCACCCTCAGCCACATCCTCACCACCGGCCACGAGCACACCTGGTTCCTGCTGGACCAGTCGATCATCGAGAAGGAGTTCGCGCTGTCGGGCTCCGAGCAGAACCCCGACATCACCAGCAAGAGCCTGAAGATGGCGCTGAGCCGGGTGAAGAAGGGTGCGCCGCCGCCCATCGAGGCGTTCAAGCAGCACGGGGTGGACTTCGTGGTGCGCGACACCCTGCGCGAGCTGGTGGCCGGGATGAACGAGCTCACCGAGACGCCGCTGCTGGACTTCGACCACATCGAGCGGCAGGTGCTGGCCCACGACCGCGAGCTGGCCAACCGCTTCGGCAAGGACCTGCAGATCGCCGCCATCCGCGCCGCCCGCAGCTACCTCAGCGACCGGATCACCCGGGTGGTCAAGCCGCACGCGCTGCTCGACCCGGCGCACGGCCCGCTGATCGCGGTGCGGCTGCACCTGCTCACCCGCAAGACGCTGGGCGGGCTGGAGACCAACCTGGACTCGCAGGTGATGCGCGGCGACGGCAGCGCCTTCGACGGCCTGTACGCCGCCGGGGAGGTCGCCGGCTTCGGTGGTGGCGGGGTGCACGGCTACAACGCGCTGGAGGGCACCTTCCTGGGCGGGTGCATCTTCTCCGGCCGCGCCGCCGGGCGGGCGCTGGCCCGCGACCTGGGCTAGCGGAAGTCGCGGCTGGTGGAGGCGACGCGCAGGTCCATCCGCTGCACGTGCTCGGCCACCACGGTCACCGCCCCCTCGGCGTTCTGCACCACGCCCCGGATCAGCAGGGCCGGTGCCGAGCGCACCACCCGGCGGTAGCGGGCCCACAGCCCCGGCGAGCACACGATGTTCACCATGCCGGTCTCGTCCTCCAGGTTGAGGAAGGTGACCCCGCTGGCCGTGGCCGGGCGCTGGCGGTGGGTGACCGCCCCGCCCACCAGCACCCGGCTGCCGTCCCGCACCCCGGTGAGCAGCTCCGCCGCGGGAACCACCCCCAGCCGCTCCAGCTGCGGGCGCAGGAACTGGGTGGGGTAGCTGTCCGGCGAGACCCCGGTGGCCCACACGTCGGCCACCGCCAGCTCCACCTCGCTCATGCCCGGCAGCGTCGGCGCGGTGGTGCCCACCCCGGTGCCGGGCAGCCGGTCGTACCGCTCGGCGGCGGCCGCGCCCGCCGCCCACAGGGCCTCCCGGCGCTGCAGGTCGAAGCAGCCCAGCGCCCCGGCGGTGGCCAGCGCCTCGGTCTGCGCCACGCTCAGCCCCACCCGGCGGGTGAGGTCGAGCAGGCTGGTGAACGGCCCGTGGGCGTCGCGCTCGGCGGTGATCCGCTCGGCCGTGGGGGTGCCCACGCTGCGCACCGCGCCCAGGCCCAGGCGCACCGCGGGGGTACGGTCGTCGTCGCTGAGCGGCTCCAGGGTGGGGTGCGCGCAGCTGCGGTTGACGTCCGGGCCGTGCACCACCACCCCGTGGCGGCGGGCGTCGGCCACCAGCGACTGCGGGGAGTAGAAGCCCATCGGCTGGGCCCGCAGCAGGGCCGCACAGAACGCCGCCGGGTGGTGCAGCTTGAACCACGCCGAGTAGAAGACCAGCGAGGCGAAGCTCAGCGAGTGGCTCTCCGGAAAACCGAAGTTGGCGAAGGCGAACAGCTTCTCGAAGATCCGGTCGGCCACCTCGCCGGTGATGCCGTTGGTCTCCTGCAGGCCCTGGTAGAAGCGTGCCCGCAGCCGCTGCATCTTCTCCGGCGAGCGCTTGGAGCCCATCGCCCGGCGCAGCTCGTCGGCCTCGGCCCCGGTGAAGCCGGCACAGTCCACCGCCAGCTGCATCAGCTGCTCCTGGAACAGCGGCACCCCCAGGGTCTTGGCCAGCGCCCGCTCCATGGAGGGGTGCTCGTAGGTGACCGGCTCCAGCCCGTTGCGGCGCCGGATGAACGGGTGCACCGAGCCACCCTGGATGGGTCCGGGCCGGATGAGCGCCACCTCCACCACCAGGTCGTAGAACACCCGGGGCTTCAGCCGCGGCAGGGTGGCCATCTGCGCCCGCGACTCCACCTGGAACACCCCGATGGTGTCGGCCCGCTGCAGCATCTCGTAGACCGCCGGCTCGCCGAGGTCGAGGTGGGCCAGGTCCACCTGGATCCCCTCGTGGGCGGCCACGAAGTCGATGGCGTAGTGCAGCGCGGAGAGCATGCCCAGCCCGAGCAGGTCGAACTTCACCAGCCCCACCGCGGCGCAGTCGTCCTTGTCCCACTGCAGCACGCTGCGGTCGGCCATCCGCGCCCACTCCACCGGGCACACGTCGGCGATGGGCCGGTCGCAGATCACCATGCCCCCGGAGTGGATGCCCAGGTGCCGCGGGAAGTCCTCCAGCTGGGCGGCCAGTGCCAGCACCGGCTCGGGGATGTCGTGCTCCTGCTCCTGCGGGGACTTGTCCTGGGCGCTCGGCCCGACCAGCGGCCCCCAGCGGTCGATCTGCTTGCCCCACGCGTCCTGCTGCCCCTGGGAGTAGCCCAGCGCCTTGGCCATGTCGCGGACCGCGGAGCGGCCGCGGTAGGTGATGACGTTGGCGACCTGCGCGGCGTGGCTGCGGCCGTAGCGGCCGTAGACGTACTGGATGGCCTCCTCCCGGCGGTCGGACTCGATGTCCACGTCGATGTCCGGTGGGCCGTCGCGCTCCGGGGACAGGAACCGCTCGAACAGCAGCCCGTTGGCCACCGCGTCCACCGCGGTGACGCCCAGGGCGTAGCAGACCGCGGAGTTGGCTGCCGAGCCCCGGCCCTGGCAGAGGATGCCGCTGCGCCGGCAGAAGCTGACGATGTCGTGCACCACCAGGAAGTAGCCGGGAAAGCTCAGCTCGCCGATGACGGTGAGCTCGCGCTCTATCTGGGCGTAGGCGGCGGGGTTGGCCGCCGGGGGGCCGTAGCGCTCGGCGGCCCCCCGCAGGGTGAGCTCGCGCAGCCAGGACTGCTCGGTGTGCCCGGCCGGCACGGCGAAGGGCGGCAGCTGCGGGGCGACCAGGCGCAGGTCGAAGGCGCACTCCCGGCCCAGCTCGGCGGCGGTGGGCACCGCGGCCGGGTGCCGCGCGAAGCGGGCGGCCAGCTCGGCGCCGGAGCGCAGGTGCGCGCCCCCGGCCGGGGGCAGCCAGCCCGCGGCGTCGTCCAGGCTGCGCCGGGCCCGCACCGCGGCCATCGCCGCGGCCAGGCGGTGCCGCGACGGGGTGGCGAAGTGCGCGGCCGTGCTGGCCACCACCCGCAGCCGGCGGCGCTGGGCCAGCTCGGCCAGCACGTCGTTGCGCTCGTCGTCGGTGGGCAGGCCCTGGTGGGTGAGCTCCACCGCCACGTGCTCGGCGCCGAAGCGCTCCACCAGCTCGGCCAGCGCCGCCTCGGCCGCCGCGGGTCCCCCGGTGCTCAGCGCCTGGCGCACCGCGCCCTTGCGGCAGCCGGTGAGCACCTGCCAGTGCCCGCCGGCGGCCGCGCTGAGCTGGTCCAGGTCGTAGCGGGGGCGGCCCTTCTCCCCACCGGCGAGGTGCGCGGCGGAGATCTCCCGGGACAGCCGCCGGTAGCCCTCCTGTCCCCGGGCGAGCACCAGCAGGTGGGTGCCCTCCGGGTCGGCCACCCCGTTCTGCGGCTCGCTCAGCCCCAGGCTCAGCTCGGCGCCGAACACGGTGCGCACGTTGAGCTCTCGTGCAGCCTCGGCGAAGCGCACCACTCCGTAGAGGCCGTCGTGGTCGGTGAGCGCGATGGCCTCCAGGCCCAGCCGGGCTGCCTCCTCCACCAGCTCCTCGGGCTGGCTGGCGCCGTCGAGGAAGCTGAACGAGGAGTGTGCGTGCAGCTCGGCGAAGGGCGTGGGGGCAGGCCCGGGGCGGCGGGGGGCCGGAGGCGGCTGGTAGCTGGCGCGCTTGCGCGACCAGGCGGGGCTGTCGCTGCCGTCACCGGGGTGCTGCGCCTCGTGCCGGGGCCGGCCGGAGAGCACCCGCTCCAGCTCCGCCCACGGCACCGGCGGGTTGCCGAAGCCCATCGCGCCACCTCCCGTGTTCGAACACTTGTTCTACTCGCAGGCGAGGGTGGCCGTCAAGGCGCGCTAGCCGGAGGGGCGGGAGGACACCCGTCCGTGCGCCCGCGCCAGCACCGACTCCCGCAGGGCCACCCGGGAGCGCTTGCCGGTGGCCGTGGTGGGCAGGAGGTCGTACTCCAGCAGCGTGCGCGGCACCTTGTACGGCGTGAGCCGGTCCCGGCAGTGGCTGGTGAGCTCAGCGGGGTCCAGCCGCCAGCCGGCCCGCGGCACCACGCAGGCCACCAGCTTCTCGCCCTGGCGCTCGTCGGGCACCCCCAGCACCGCCACGTCGGCCACGCCGTCGTGCTCCAGCAGCACCTGCTCCACCTCGCGGGGGTAGATGTTGAAGCCGCTGACCACCACGGTGTCCTTGGCCCGGGAGACCACGTGCAGGCGGCCCTCGGAGTCCAGCCGCCCCACGTCCCCGGTGTCCAGCCACCCCTGCGGGCGCAGCACCAGTGCCGTCTCGGCCGCGTCGTGCAGGTAGCCGCTCATCACGTTGTAGCCGCGCACCAGCACGCGGCCGTCCGCCCCGTGCACCGGCCGCCCCGCGTCGTCCACCACGGCCACCTCCACGCCGGGCAGCGGCGTGAGCCCCGCGGCGGCACCCTCCTCGGCCACGCCCACGGTGGCCACCGCCACGCTGCCGCACGCCTCGGTGAGCCCGTAGCCGCTCACCAGCGTGGTGATGCCCAGGGAGGTGCACAGCGCCTGCATCCGGTCCACCGACACGTCCGCGCCCCCGGTGATGGCCAGCCGCGTCACCCCGGTGAGGTCGGCCCCGGCGGTGGCCAGGTCGTGGAAGATCGTGGGTGGCCCGAGCACCACCGAGATGCCCTCCCGCTGCAGGATCTCGGCGAGGTGCCCGCGGTCGTGCGGCGACACCAGCCGCACCGCCGCACCCTGGACCAGCGCCAGCAGCAGCACCCCGTTGAAGCCGAAGGAGTGCGCCAGCGGCACCGCGCCGAGCAGGACGTCGGTGGCGGTGACCCCGACTGCCGCGGCCATGTCGGTGTAGCAGCGCACCAGCTGGCCGTGGGTCATCGGCACGTGCTTGGGGGTGCCGGTGGTCCCGGAGGTGGGCAGCACCACCGCCACGGCCTCGGGCGAGACCGCCACCGGCTCGGCCACGGCGCAGCCGTCGGCGGCGCCCTGCAGGCCGGCCAAGGTGTGCACCTCCACGTCGGGCTCCCAGTCCCGCTGCTCGGAGAGCACCAGCCGGGGTGCGACGCGGTCGAGCACCAGCCGCCGCTCGCGGCTCGACGCCGCGTGGCCGACCGGCACCAGGACGGCACCGGCGAAGACGACGCCGAGCGCCACCTCCACCCAGGACACCGAGCTGCGCCCGCACACCACCACGGCGTCCCCCGCCCGCACGCCCCGGGCGGCGAGCGCGGTGGCCACCTGCCCGGCCCGCTCGGCCAGCGCCGCGTACGTGCGGCTGCGGTCGGTGTCGCGCACGGCCAGCCGCGTCCCGTGCGTGACGGCACGCCGCCGGCACAGCTCGGGCAAGGTCGTCGCAACCGGCAGCAACGGGCTGGTCAGAGTCGGCCGACCCTCAGGACTCATGCCGGCATTGAATCACCCGAGGACGCAATCCACCCGGGCGACCGCCCGTGCGACGACACGGGCCTCACGAGCTGAGCGTGAAGCCCTCGTAGCCCTTGGCCGCCACCTCGTCGCAGGCCCGACGGTAGGTGCCGAAGCCCCCGATGTAGGGCATGAACATCTGCTTCTTTCCCTCGATGTTGGCTCCCATGTACCAGGAGCGGGCCTGCGGGAACAGCGTCCCCTGCGCGACGGCGTCCACGTGCTCGGTCCACTCCTCGGCGGCCTCGCGCCGTGCCTCGACGGTGGCCACTCCCCGCTCCCGGCAGCTCGCCACCAGGTCGACGAGCCAGTCCACCTGAGCCTCGGCGTGCAGCACCATGTTGGCCAGCACCGACGGGCTGCCCGGACCGCTGAGGTTGAACAGGTTGGGCAGGCCGGGGATGGCCATGCCCAGGAAGGTGACCGGGCCTGCACCCCAGGCGTCGGCGATGGTGGTGCCCCGGGCTCCGCGGATGTCGATGCGCAGGAGCGCCCCGGTCATGGCGTCGAACCCGGTGGCGTAGACCAGCACGTCCAGCTCGTGGACGTCGTGCTCGGTGACGACTCCGGTGGGCGTGATCTCCACGATGGGGTCGGTGCGCAGGTTCACCAGCCGCACGTGGGGCTGGTTGAAGGTCTGGTAGTAACCGATGTCGGTGCAGATCCGCTTGGTGCCGATGGGGTGGTCGGTGGGCACCAGCGCGTCGGCGACCTCCGGGTCGGCCACCACCGAGCGGATCTTGGCCTCGGCGAACTCGCGGACCACGTCGTTGGCGGCGAGGTTGGCGTTCTGGTCGGGGAAGGTCTTGCCGAAGAGCACCCCACCCTCGGCCCAGCGCGCCTCCATGGCGGCCAGCCGCTCCTGCTCGCTGAGCTCCAGCGCGTTGTGCGGGTAGCTCTCGTGCGGAGTCCCGGCCGGTGCGTAGGCGGACTTCTTGCGCCGCGCGGGGTACTCGGCGCGGATGCGCTCCTGGTCGGCGGGGGTGAGCACGTGGTTGGGCATGGGGACGCTGTAGTTGGCCGAGCGCTGGAACACCGTGAGCGAGGCGGCCCGCTCCGCCAGCAGCGGCACCGACTGCACTCCCGAGGAGCCGGTGCCGATGATCCCCACCCGCTTTCCGGTGAGGTCAGGCTCCTGCTGCGGCCACGCGGCGGTGAAGTACACCTCGCCGGCGAAGCTGTCCGTGCCGGGGATGTCGGGCTTGTTCAGCGCGGACAGGCAGCCGGTGGCCATCAGCACGAAGCGGGCCAGGTAGGTCTGGCCGGTGTCGGTGCCCACGTGCCACACCGCGGTGTCCTCGTCCAGGTGGGCGCTGGTGACCCGCTGGCCCAGCACGATGTCGCGGCGCAGGTCGAAGCGGTCGGCCACGTGCTCGAGGTAGGCGAGGATCTCCGGCTGCCCGGCGTAGCGCTCGGACCAGATCCAGCTCTGCTGCAGGTCCTCGTCGAAGGAGTAGGAGTAGTCGACGCTCTCCACGTCACACCGGGCGCCCGGGTAGCGGTTCCAGAACCAGGTGCCTCCCACGCCCGTGCCCGCCTCCACGGCCAGCACGTCCAGCCCGGCCTGGCGGGCGCGGTGCACGGCGTACAGGCCGGCGAAGCCCGCCCCCACCACGAGGACGTCGTGGACCGACTGCGGCGCAGGAGCGGTGCTGGTCATGGGTGATCCCCCGATGCGTTGTTCCGACTGCCCCCCGAGGAGGGCTTACGTTCGCGGAGGACTATACCTATTAGTAATAGTAGTGTCTAGCGGCGGTTCGCCGGCAGGCGGTTGCTACCAACGGGTAGGTTCTGTGCCATGGCAGATGACGACGCGGCGACCGAGTTCCCCTCGCTGCGGCCGACGAGCTGGGCCGTGCTGGGTCTGCTGTCCTTCGGCTCCGAGCTCTCCGGCTACGACCTCAAGAAGTGGGCGGACTGGAGCCTGCGCTTCTTCTACTGGGCCCCCTCCTACAGCCAGATCTACAGCGAGCTGCGCAAGCTCGAGGACTGCGGCTACGCCACCTCCCGCGTGGTGAGCAAGGACGACGTGCGGGGCAAGCGGCTGTACTCCATCACCGAGGAGGGCAGGGAGGCCGTGGCCCACTGGGCCAACGAGTCGCCGGTGGAGCCCGCCGTGCTCAAGCACGGGGTGATGCTGCGCATGTGGCTGGGCCACCTCGGTGACCCGGACCGGTTGCGCGAGGTGCTGGCCGAGCACCGCGACCAGTCGGAGAAGATGCGGGTACGGGCGGTCGCCGATGCAGTGGGCGCCGCCGAGGAGCCCGGCTGGGCCTACCCGGAGATGGTGCTGCGCTGGTCGGAGCAGTACTACGAGTCCGAGCGCGACCGGGCCGACGCGATGCTCGCCGACCTGGACCGGCTGGCCCAGGACCGCACCAAGAAGGGCCGCACCAAGCGAGCCAAGCCCACTCCGCGCTCCTCCGACGAGCTGACCAAGCACACCAAGTGAGCCTGGCCGGCCAGCAGCCGGCTCAGTCGTAGACACCCTCCAGCTGCCACCGGCCCTGCGAGCACCGCAGCAACAGCGCCAGCCGCTCCCCTGTACCCGCCTCGCCTGGACCTGACCCCCCTGGACCTGACTCACCGAGCAGCACCTGGGCGCGCACGGCCCGGTGCGCCTCGGCGGGATCCCACCACCGCTCGTCCACCGGCCAGGGCCCGGCCCACGCCAGCACCGGCCGCAGCCGGCCGTCGTAGCGGGCGGCCACCGGCTCCCCGCTGACCTCCGCCCGGCCGGTGACCTCCACCGGGAGCCCGGCGGCGTCCACCAGGTCCACCACCAGCGGCTCCGGGGGAACCGTGGCCGGCGCAGGGGCGGGCAGGCGACCCGGCCACGGCGCGGCCGGGTCGGCGGCGGGCACCCGCTCGTCACCCCAGGGCAGCAGGGTCACCTGCTCGGCCGGCCCGCGGCCCCCGCTGGGCACCCCCACCTGCACCGCGTCCCCCCGAGCAGGCCCTGCACCCGCACCAGGGCGCGCCGGGCCCGCTCGTCGCCCTCGCCGACCCCGCCCCACAGCCCCAGCTGCAGGGCCCCGGCGGAGACCACCTCCACCGGCTCCAGGCGCAGCAGCACCACTCCCGCGGTCGGCCGGGAGCTGCTGCGCCCGGTCAGCCACCCGTCCAGCTGCCAGCGCACCCGGTCAGCGGTGCCCGCGGGGGTGAGCGGTTCCGCGCAGCGCCAGGTGCGAGCCAGCTCCTCGCCGTTGCCGGTGCGGGCGCGCACCAGCAACCGGGTGCAGGCCACCCCGGCCGCCGAGAGCGTGGCGTGCAGCCGCTGCGCCAGCGCGCGGCCGGCGAACGCCGCGGCGTCCACCCGCTCCACCGGTGGGTCGCAGTCCAGCTCCACCTCCAGCTCCACCGGGGCCCGGCGGGCGGCAGGGGGACGCTCGGCCAGCCCGCGCGCGCTGCGGTGGGCCAGCACGGCGTCAGCACCGAAGCGCGACGCCACGTCGGTGGCGGTGAGCGCGGCGAAGTCCCCCACGGTGTGCAGGCCCAGCCGGCGCAGCAGGTCCACCAGCTCCACCCGGGCCGGGGCGGCCAGGCTCGGCTCGCGGGCCAGCTCGGCCACCGGCAGCGGGGCCAGGAACTCCGCACCCCCGCCGGGCGGAACCACTCGGCCGGTGCGGGCCGCCACCACCGCGGTGGACATCGCGTCGGCGATGCCCACCTGGCACTCCACCCCCACCCCGGACACCTCGTCCACCAACCGCTCGGCCGCCGCCTCCTCACCGCCGAAGTAGCCTGCCGGCCCCTGCGCGGCGAGCACCAGCAACCCCGGGCGCAGGATCTCCACCCCGGGGGCGAGTGCGTCCACGGCCGCCACCACCGGCTCGAAGAACCGGGCGTCGCGGTCGGCGTCGACCGTCACCACGTGCAGCTCCGGGCACCGGCCCTGCGCCTCCCGCCGACGCAGCCCCCGGCGCACCCCGTCGGCCCGGGCACCAGCCGTGCAGGCCACCACCCGGTTGGCCGAGACCACCGCCACCGGCGCCGCGGCCGAGAGACCGGCGGCGGTGGCGGCGGTGACGGCCGGCCAGTCCGGGCACCACACCGCCAGCGTCCGGGACCGCCGCCGCGTCACCTCCTCCGGTCCGCTCACGCGCGCACCGCCCGCACCGGGACGGATCCAGGGGGCAGGGGCCCAGGGGCGGCTGCGGGAGCACCGCCCTGCCACTGCACCGTGGAGGGGGTCCCGGCCCCGAGCACCACGTGGGTGCCCCGAGCCCGCACCGCCTGCCCGCGTCCACGCACCTGCACCGCCAGCTCCCGGCTGCGCAGCCGGCCGTGCCCCCGACCCAGCCCGCGGCACCCGCGGACCTGGGCCCGAAGCTGCAGCTCAGCACCCGGCCAGGTGCCCCCGGTGACCACCAGCACCCCGCCTCGGTGCCGGGCCCGGGCCACCAGCCCGCGGGCCCGGGTGGGCGCCACGGTGGCCCCGCCCAGGTCGAGCACCACCAGGTCCATCCCGTCGAGCAGCACCGCGGCCACGTCCACCGGGTCCTCGCCGGGCTCGGGCACCAGCGCCACCCGGCCGAGGTCGGCCCCCATCTCCTGCGCCGCGAGCAGACCCAGGCTGGGCCGGCCCACCACCGCCGCCCAGCTGCCCGCCGCCGTCACCGACGCGATCAGCCCGACCAGCAAGGAGGTGGCGCCACTGACCGAGACCACCGTGCCGCGGGTGAGCCCACCCCGAGGCAGCAGGGCGGCCAGCGCCTCCGGCACGGGCAGCACCGGACGGGGCCGCGACACCTCGGCGGCGTTGGCGCCTGCGCCCTTCCCCGGCACAGCCACCAGCCGTCGCAGCGCCGCGAGCCGCTCCTCGCGGGTAGCCTCGCCCGCACCTGCCGGCACCGTCAGAGCAGCCGTCATCACCACACCACCTCCGCACATCCCCAACCGCTGGGCAGGTACCGCGGGGAAGGCACGGCGCACACCAACAACTGCACTGACTCACTTATTCGAACGTGTGTTCGAACGTGGACCAAGTACACCCCCTCGGAGGGTGCTCCGTCAAGTGCGGATCCGGCGGATCACCGGAGCACGACCGAGGGCGAGGGCGAGGCGCTCGGGCCGTGCCGAGATGTCCGCGGAGCAGGACCCGAGTCGTGGGGCGGCCCTGCCCCACCTAGCCTGGTCGGGTGCTGCGCACGGAGTGGGAAGCGGTCCTCGAGTCCAACCGCGCGGCCCTGGTCCGAGCGGTGCAGCCGCTCACCGACGAACAGAGCCGCCGGCGGCTGGTGCCCTCGCTGACCACGCCGGCAGGACTGGTCAAGCACTGCGCCGCCGCTGAGCGGGTGTGGTTCCAGCGCACCATCGGTGGGTTGGCAGAGGGCCAGTGCGACGGCTACGCCAGGGGTGATGACGGCGGCTGGCTGGTGCCGCCCGAGCAGACCCTGACCCAGGTGATCGCCGAGTACCAGGCCGCTGCCGCCCGGTCGCGGGCGATCGCCCGGACCGTCGCCGACGATGACCTCTTCGTCCACTACCGCCGCGGCGCGGTCAGCTTCTCCTGGATCTGCGCGCACATGATCGAGGAGCTCGCCCGCCACGCGGGGCACGCCGACATCCTGGTCGAGCAGATCCTCGCGGCGGATGCCGCCGGCCAGACCCGCGCAGACCGCCGCTCCATCCCTCAGTCGGCCACCGAGGAGTAGTCGACGAACCCGCTGGGGTCGTGCCGACCGATGCTGGCGTGCTCGAGCATCCCCCACCCCACGGCCCCGTCGCAGGTGGCCCGCGCGACGTGGTCGATCACGCCCCAGGGCACCCGGGCGACCACCTCGGGGTCGGTGAGGTCGTAGGCCTGCGCCTGCACCCAGCCCGCCCCCTTCCACTGTCCGTGCGTCCAGTCCGGGTCGCCGCCGTAGCCCGCGCCCACGTGCAGCGCCACGTGGTTCACCGTCTCCACGTCGATGGTCACCGGGGAGCCGTCGCCCGCCGTGAGGTGCAGGCGAGCACGCTCGGGGTGGCGCGTGCCGGAGCGGTAGGTGATGTCCAGCCGCGGCCAGCCCAGCTGCTCCACCCGCCCGTCCGGCCAGATCCGCTTGGCGTCGTTGAGGGTGCGGTAGCCGTCCGGGCGCTCCTGGATGATCACCACCACCGCGAAGTCGTCGAAGCGCAGCGGCACGTACAGCCACCAGAACCCCTCGGCCGGCTCGGCCGCGGCCCGGCCCGCGGGCTCGCCCTCCCCCACCGGACGGATGCCCCAGGAACGGTCCCTGGTCCCCGACCACACGTCCGGGGTCACCGCGACGTCCTCCCCGGCGATGGACAGGGTTCCGCTCCAGGTGCCCAGCTGGGCGAAGCGCTGCGCGTCCAGGGTGGGGCGCGCCCCGCTCAGCATCAGGTGCGGCTCCTCGTCCACCGCCGGGAACGCGCCGGTCCAGGTGATGTCCGCGCTCAGCGTCTCGTGCTCGCACACCAGCCGCAGCATCTTCAGCGGCTCCAGCACCTCGATGCGGTACCCGCCCACCGCCAGGTCCAGGCTGCGCTCGGTGAGCGCGTCGGAGAAGCGCACCACGTGCTGGCAGTCGTCGCGCCGCACGGTGAGGAAGGCGTCGGTGACCCCCAGGTTGGGGTACACCCCGAAGCCGGTGACCAGGAAGATCCCGCCGTCCTGGTTGTGCGCGTTGAGGTAGGACCGGTCGTAGAAGTTCCGGTCGCTGCTGGCCACGCGGTCCATCGTCAGCGGGGCCTGGTGGATGGGGAGCTCGTCGAGCGGAGAGGGCATGGGTCGTCTCTTCCGTCAGGAGGGATGTCGCAGGAAAGGGTCAGGACCAGCCGTAGGTGCCGGCCAGCAGCTTCTCCATCGCCACTCGGTGCATGACGAAGTCGTCCGGGTCCTCCGGCAGGGTGTCCTCGCCGAAGTGCATGCTGCGACGCTTGATGCGGGCCATCACGATGGCGTGGCGCAGGGCGGCGTAGACCAGGTAGAAGTCCAGGTCGGCCACCGTGGCGCCGGAGGCCTGCTCGTAGCTGCGCACCACGTCGCTGCGGCGCAGGAAGTCCGGCAGCCCGGGCACCCCGGCCATGTCGGCGAAGTCCTGGAAGAAGCGGTGCAGGAAGATGAACCAGGCGACGTCGATCTCGCGCGGGCCGACCGCGGCCATCTCCCAGTCGAACACCGCCACCGGCTCGAAGTCCTGGTACATCACGTTGCCGATGCGGGCGTCGCCCCACAGCAGCACGTTGGGCCCGGGCTCGGCCGGCCAGTGCTGCTCCAGCCAGGCGAAGGCGCGGTCGATGATCGGCACCCGGATGCCGTCGTCCAGCAGCGCCCACCGGTAGTAGGCGTGCTGGTCGTCGACGTGGCGGCGCAGCGCCTGTGCCGGGTCGCCGGGGCACAGGTCGTCGAAGACGGTCTCGGGCTCCCCGATGGCGTGGATGTCCGCCAGCACCTGCAGCGTGCTGTCCTGCAGGCGCTGGCGCTGCTCAGGAGTGGCGTCGAGCACCCAGCTGTCGAAGACGTAGGGCAGGTTGTCCGGCGGCACCTGCCCGTAGGCGCGCTCCATCACGAAGAACGACGCCCCCAGGACCGCCGGGTCGGTCTCCAGCCACCACAGCCCGGGCACCGGCACGTCGCTGAGCGCGGCCACCCGCCGCAGGATCTCGAACTGCTGGGCCATGTCGTAGCGCGGGAAGACCAGCATGGCGGTGGACTCCGGCGCGGTGCGGGCCACGAACGACCCGCTGTGCCTGCGCCCGTCCACCGTCCAGCTGGCGTCGAAGAGCACCGAGGCGCTGGAGAAGCCCATCACGTCGTCCTGGTCGGCGACGGTCAGCTCCGCCGTGGCGTCACCGACCCGATCCGCCAGCCAGGCCCGCAGCGGCTCCTGCAGCGACGCGAACGAGCGCGCCGTGGTGGTGATGCGGTGCTTCTCCAAGGTCACGACGACCACCCAGCTCTGCTCGGTCCACAGGGGCGGGACCAGCAGGACTAGAACCGGTTCCAGTCGCGAATGTAACCTGGGTCACAACCATCGGGCAAGACCCGAGCTCAGTGGGCGAAGTGCCGTGCCCCGGTGAGGTACATGGTGATGCCGGCCTCCTGCGCCGCCGCGATCACCTCGTTGTCGCGCACCGAGCCGCCGGGCTGGACCACGGCCCGCACCCCACCGTCGATGAGCACCTGCAGCCCGTCCGGGAACGGGAAGAAGGCGTCCGAGGCCCCCACCGACCCGGTGGCTCGCTCCCCTGCCCGCTGCACCGCCAGCTGGGCGGCGTCCACCCGGTTGACCTGACCCATGCCCACGCCCACGCTGGCGCCGTCGGCGGCGAGCAGGATGGCGTTGGACTTGACCGCACGGCAGGCGCGCCAGGCGAAGACCAGGTCAGCCAGCGTCTGGGCGTCGGCCGGCTCACCGGTGGCCAGCGTCCAGCTCTGCGGGTCGTCGCCCGGAGCGTCGAGGATGTCGCGCTGCTGCTGCAGGGCGCCGCCGGAGATGGGTCGCAGCTCGGTGCCGGCGCGCTCCGGCGCCTGCGCCACCAGGATGCGCACGTTCTTCTTGCGGCTGAGCACCTCCAGCGCACCGTCGGCGAAGGACGGCGCGACGATCACCTCGGTGAAGATCTCCGCCACCTGCTCGGCCATCTCCACGGTCACCTCGCGGTTGGCCGCGATCACCCCGCCGAAGGCGCTCACCGGGTCGCACGCGTGGGCCTTGCGGTGCGCCTCAGCGATGGCCCCGGCACCGTCCAGGGCGGACACGGCGATGCCACAGGGGTTGGCGTGCTTGATGATCGCCACGCACGGCCCCTCGTGGTCCCAGGCGGCCCGCCAGGCGGCGTCGGAGTCGGTGTAGTTGTTGTAGGACATCTCCTTGCCGTGCAGCTGCTCGGCCTGGGCCAGGCCGGCGGGCGCACCGGGCTGGGCGTACAGCGCCGCGGCCTGGTGCGGGTTCTCGCCGTAGCGCAGCACTGCCGAGCGCTCCCAGGTCTGCCCGCTCCACGCCGGGAACAGCTGGTCCGGCTCCGGCGCCAGCACCGAGCCCATCCAGGTGGCGACGGCGACGTCGTAGCTGGCGGTGTGGCGGAAGGCGTCCGCGGCCAGCGCGGTGCGCTCGCCCAGCGTGAAGCCCCCGGCCGACACCGCGTCGAGCACCTCGGCGTAGCGCTGCGGGTCGACCACCACGGCCACCGACGGGTGGTTCTTGGCGGCGGCACGCACCATGGACGGCCCGCCGATGTCGATCTGCTCCACGCACTCGTCCGGGCTGGCCCCGGAGGCCACGGTCGCGGTGAAGGGGTAGAGGTTCACCACCACCAGCTCGAAGGCGGCGACACCGAGCTCCTCCAGCTGGGCGAGGTGCTCGGGGCGACGGGTGTCGGCGAGCAGGCCGGCGTGCACGCGGGGGTGCAGCGTCTTCACCCGACCGTCCAGGCACTCGGGGAAGCCGGTGAGCTCCTCCACCGGGGTCACCGGAACACCGGCGGCGGCGATCTGCTGGGCGGTGGACCCGGTGGAGACCAGCTCGACTCCCGCGGCGTGCAGCCCCTGCGCGAGCTCGGCGAGCCCCGTCTTGTCGTAGACGCTGACCAGCGCACGCCGGACGGACTTTCGCGTACCACTCATCTGGGCTGCCTCACTCATGGATTCGGGCCTTCCGTCCGTCGGTGCTGATTCCTCTGGCGGCCACGGCGGACACCACGTCCACCAGCAGCCGTCGTTCCACAACCTTGATGCGCTCGTGCAGGCTCGCCTCGTCGTCGTCGTCGAGGACCGCCACCGCCTCCTGCGCCAGGATCGGACCGGTGTCCACACCGGCGTCCACCAGGTGCACGGTGGAGCCACTCACCTTCACCCCGTAGGCCAGGGCGTCGGACACCGCGTGCGCGCCGGGGAACGACGGCAGCAGCGCGGGGTGGGTGTTGAGGGTGCGCCCGCCGAAGCGAGCCAGGAACGCCGGGCCGAGCACCTTCATGAAGCCGGCGGAGACCACCAGGTCGGGGGCGTGCGCGGCGACGGCGTCGGCGAGCGCGTGGTCCCACGCCCCGCGGTCCGGGTGGTCGCCGAGGCGGACGGTGAAGGCAGCCAGGCCGGCGTCGGTGGCGTGCTGCACAGCGGGGCAGTCACGGTCGGTGCCCACGGCGACCACCTGGAAGGGGTGCTCGGCAGAACCGGCGGCAGCGACCAGCGCCTGCATCAGGCTGCCGGCACCCGAGACGAGGACGACGACGCGGGCCGGTGCCCCGGCGACCGGCGGTTGATCCTCGCGGGGCGCGTTCAGGGCAGAACTCCTGGCTACTCGACGGACAGCCCGGGCGCGGACTGGTCGTCAGCCTAGACGGCACCCAGGACGCCGCTTCCGTCCAGGTCGGTCCGGAAGGCGCTGGTCAGTCCTGGGAGCCGCGGCGCCCCTTCTCCTCGGCCTTGGACAACCGCTCGACCCGCGCCGCCTTGGCGGCCTCTGCCGTGGACGGCTTGCCAGCCCGCCGCGACGGGCGACTCGCGCGCAGCTTCGCCTTCTCCTCGGCGGTCTTCACTGGCTTGGCCTTGTGCGGCTTGACCTTCTTGGCCGCCTTCCGCACCGTGACAGCCTCAGCCTTGGCCGCCTTCCGCTCGGCGCGCTCCGGCTCGTCGTGCTCGCGCAGCAGCGCCACGCTGGCGCTCACCAGCAGCAACCACGCCGCCGTGGCCCCGCCCAGGGCGAGCACCGGAACACCCACCGGCGACAGCGTCCCGGAACCCAGGGTGCCCCCGGCCAGTGCCCCCAGCAGCGCCACCACGAGTCCGGCGAGCACCGCCGTGGCGCCCAGCACCGCGAGCACCGATCGCTGCCGGCCACCACCGGTGTCCCCGCCGGCTGCGCGCACCACCCGGGCGCCCAGCCGGGCAGCCACCACCACCGGCACCACCAGCACCACCGGCCACCACCAGGAGCCGCTGCCGGAGGGCACCGCGGCCAGCACGGGCAGGGCGGGCAGGGGCGCATCCACCGAGCCGAAGGCCGTCACCGTGCTCTGCCCGAGCACCGCGCCGGGGCCCACCGTCACCGAGACGGCACCGAGGACCACGTTGGGGAGGTAGCCGAGGGACAGCACCACCAGGCCCAGCCCGCCAGCCAGGCCCCCGCCGCTGGAGACCAGGTCGGCGACCGTGCCGAGGGAGAGCAGCAGGCTGAGGACGGTGAGCACCGCGGCGCCGAGCACCAGCTCGGCCACCGCCCGCGGGACCAGCAGCAGCGCCGCGGACAACCAGTCGGGCAGCGGGGCCAGTGCCCGCTCGCGCAGCCGCGGTTGGGCGGCCGCACCGAGCAGCGCGCCGAGCAGGTGCACCCCGGCGACCGCGAGCAGGGCCACGACCGGGTTGGGGTTCTCCAGCGGCAGGTCAGCGGACTGGGTGTGCACCAGGGCCAGGGCGAGGCCCGCGAGCACCACCGGGCCCGCCACCGCCGCGCCCAGCGCCCGGCGCGGGTCGTGGTCGTGGCGCAGCGCCGCGGCAGTGCTGCGGGCCGTGGCCCACACCAGCAGCGCGGTGGGCAGCAGCGGCAGCACGCCGAGCACGCTGCCGCCGAGGGTGACGGGGACCTGGTGCATGGCGAGCCACGTCATCGCGGTGGACGCGGCCACCCCGCCCAGCTGGGCACCCGCAGTGACCAAGGTGAGCAGGACCAGCGCGGCGGCGATGGCGGCGGAGGCACCCGCGGGCCCCACCGCGACTGCGAGCAGGCCGCGCAGCTCGGCCCCCCTCGACCGCTCAGCGCCCCTGGAGCCGGAGTCGTTGCGGTCGGGGCGTTCGAGCAGAGCAGTCACTCTTGCAAGGATTGCACCGCGGCCGGGCACCGCTGGGCAGGCGCGCCGAACGCCGAACGGGGCACCACGCGTGCTGCGTGGTGCCCCGTCCGGGTGTTCGAGTGTTCAGTAGCAGCTACTGCTGGTTGGGCTGCCCGTACTGCGAGTCACGGGGGTGCGGGCCGGAGCCCTCCGCGGGGGTGGCGCCGAACGCCTGCGTCGGGGGCGCGTACGACCCGGACGGCTGCCCCTGCTCGGGGTTGTCCTGCGGCCACGACTGCTCCTGGCCCTGCTGGCCGTAGGGCTGCTGGCCGTAGGACTGCTGCTGGCCGTAGGGCTGCTGAGCCTGCCCGTAAGGCTGCTGCTGCTGCTGCGGCGCCTCGCCGTAGTAGCCGCCCTGCTGCGGCTGGCCGTAGGACTGCTGCTGCTGGGCGCCGCCCTGGCCGAACTGGCCGAACTGGCCCTGCTGCCCGGACTGACCGAACTGGCCGGCGCCACCGGCGCCCTGGCTGGACTTCCGCGGTGCCTTGACCACGCCGAGCTCGAGCAGCAGCGCACCGACGGTCACGAGCATGAGCACGAGACCGAGCACGAGCTCGAGGTAGTTGCCCCAGGCCAGGTCCGTGCCGTCGCTGGCGGTCGCCGCACCGATGGTGGAGAAGACCAGGTAGATGAAGCCGGAGACGCCGAGCACGGCGGCCAGGCCGGTGTACCGCTCCTGCCGGGGCAGCAGCGGGAGCGCCAGGAGCAGGCCGGCGATGAAGAGCACCACGAGCGGGCCAGCGTTGCCCGCCTCGTAGAAGTTGCCGCTGGAGTCCGAGCCCCTGGCGCTGGACTTGATGTGGGGCAGGAAGCCGAGCAGCAGGACGAGCAGGCCGAGGCCGGCGGCCACCAGGCCGAGCAGCCGCCCGAGACCGACGTCAGCACCCGTTCCGGGCCGGCCTGCGCCCGCGGGGGCGGACGAGCCCTGACCCGCGCTGGAAGGTTGGTAGGTCATCACTTCTCCGTGTCTGTAGAGGCAGTGGTCTGCCGGAACAGGTTGCTGCGGAGCATCTCTGCGCGCCGCAGCCGCCTGGAACGGCATCATTCTCGCCCACGGTAACGGATCGTCACCCTCATCCGGGACGAGAACGGGCCGACCCCCCGGAGGGAGTCGGCCCGTTCAGCGACGATCTGCGCTGATGATCAGCCGTGCAGCACGAAGTGCTACAGGGACTTCATGATCTCGCGCATCAGGTCCGCGGTGGCGGACGGCGTCTTGCCGACCTTGACCCCGGCGGCCTCGAGAGCGTCCTGCTTGGCCTGCGCGGTGCCCGAGGAGCCGGACACGATGGCGCCAGCGTGGCCCATGGTCTTGCCCTCGGGGGCGGTGAAGCCGGCGACGTAGCCCACGACGGGCTTGGTCACGTGCTCCTTGATGTAGTCGGCGGCACGCTCCTCGGCGTCGCCACCGATCTCACCGATCATCACGATGGCCGCGGTGTCGGGGTCCTCCTCGAACGCCTTGAGGCAGTCGATGTGGGTGGTCCCGATGACCGGGTCGCCGCCGATGCCCACGGCGGTGGAGAAGCCGAAGTCACGCAGCTCGTACATCATCTGGTAGGTCAGCGTGCCGGACTTGGAGACCAGCCCGATCTTGCCGGACTCGGCGATGTTGGACGGGATGATCCCGGCGTTGGACTGTCCGGGGCTGATGATGCCGGGGCAGTTGGGGCCGAGGATGCGGGTCTTCTCGCCCTGCTCCACGTTGTAGGCCCAGAAGCCGGCCGAGTCGTGCACCGGGATGCCCTCGGTGATGACCACGGCGAGGCCGATCTCGGCGTCGATGGCCTCGACGACGGCAGCCTTGGCGAACGCCGGCGGCACGAAGATGACGCTGACGTCGGCGCCGGTCTCCTTCATGGCCTCGGCGACGCTGGCGAACACCGGGATGCCGTCGACGTCAGTGCCCGCCTTGCGCGGGTTGACACCGCCCACGACGTTGGTGCCGGAGGCGACCATGCGGCGGGTGTGCTTGGTGCCCTCCGAGCCGGTGATGCCCTGGACGATGACCTTGCTGTCCTTGGTCAGGAAAATAGCCACAGTGATCGATTCCCTTACTTCGCGGCCGCGAGCTCGGCAGCCTTGCTGGCCGCGCCGTCCATGGTGTCGGCCTGCTGCACCAGCGGGTGCGCGGCCTCGGCGAGGATGCGTCGACCCTCGTCGACGTTGTTGCCGTCCAGACGGACGACCAGCGGCTTGGTAGCCGAGTCACCGAGCATCTCCAGCGCCTGCACGATGCCGTTGGCGACCGCGTCGCAGGAGGTGATGCCACCGAAGACGTTGACGAAGACGCTCTTCACGCTCGGGTCACCGAGGATGACGTCCAGGCCGTCCGCCATGACCTGCGCCGAGGCGCCGCCACCGATGTCCAGGAAGTTGGCGGGCTTGACGCCACCGAAGTCCTCGCCCGCGTAGGCGACGACGTCCAGGGTGGACATGACCAGACCGGCGCCGTTGCCGATGATCCCGACCTCGCCGTCGAGCTTGACGTAGTTCAGGCCCTTGGCCTTCGCCTTGGCCTCGAGGGGGTCAGCTGCACCCTTGTCCTCCAGGTCGGCGTGGTCGGCGTGGCGGAAGTCCGCGTTGGCGTCCAGGGTGACCTTGCCGTCGAGGGCCAGGATCCGGTCGTCCGGGGTGCGCACCAGCGGGTTCACCTCGACGAGGAGCGCGTCCTCGTTGACGAAGACGTCCCACAGCTTGGTGATGCACTCGGCCGCGGAGTCGAGCACCTCGGCGGGCAGTCCACCCTTCTCGGCGATGCTGCGCGCGGTGGCCAGGTCGACACCCTTGTTCGCGTCCACGGGCACCTTGGCCAGCGCGTCGGGGTTCTCCTCGGCCGTGACCTCGATCTCGACTCCACCCTCGACCGAGCACATCGCGAGGAACGTGCGGTTGGTGCGGTCGAGCAGGAAGGAGATGTAGTACTCGGCGGCGATGTCGCTCGCCTCGGCGACCAGGACGTTGGGCACGACGTGGCCCTTGATGTCCATGCCGATGATGTTCTGGGCTTCCTTGTGCGCGTCCTCGGCGGTGGCGGCGTACTTGACGCCACCGGCCTTGCCACGCCCACCGACCTTCACCTGGGCCTTGACCATGACGGGCTTGCCGATCTCCTCGGCAATGGTCTTGGCCTCCTCGGCGGTCTCAGCGACCCGGCCGGGGGTGGTCGGTACTCCGTGCTTGGCGAAAAGGTCCTTCGCCTGGTATTCGAAGAGATCCATCAGCTCACCATCTCGTCTACGTTGACGCCCGACCAGGGGATGGCCGGATCCTCGGGGCACATTATCGACGTCTGGCCCCGCAGCGGGGATGGCGGGTCGCGCTAGTGGTCCAGGTCACCCGTCATCCGGCTCGGCGCCGCTCCACTCAGGAGGCCGGGCCGACGTGCTCGAACACCCAGCGCGGCACGGCATCGGCGTCGGCCGACGCGGGCAGGACACCGTCCAGGTCGGACTCCGCCGCTGCCTCCGGGGTGAGCGCGAGCACGCCGATGTCCGCCGCTCCCTGCTCGGCGAGCCGAGCCACGAGCTCCGCGCGGTCGGCGACGGTGGCCTGCAGCAGCCCCACCGCGTCGACGTCCTCCTGCAGCGCGCTGCCCAGCACGTGCTCGACGGCGTGGCCCCAGCCGGCGAGGACGACCTCGAACCCGGCGTTGCGGAGCGCCCGAGCCACCGCCGCCGCCGAGACGCGGCCCCCGCCCTCGCCCTCCGTCTCGGGCTCGGGACCGAGCCCGGCCAGCAGCACCCGGATCACGACTCCTCCGCGACCGGGCGCTGCGTGCCCTGCCGGTGGAGCGCCACCGCGAGGACGGCGGTGACCACCATCGCCAGCCCGGTGAGCACCACGCCGAGGCCGACCGTCGGGTCGGGCAGCCGGCCGGCGGTGAGCGGCCAGCTGAGCAGGTGCACCACCAGCACCAGCTCCACCCCGGCGAGCAGAGCCAGCGCTCGCGGCAGCCGGGCGCTCGTGGCCACCCCCAGGGCGCTGAGCACCGTCAGCGCCACCACCGCCAGCGTCCAGGTGTCCCACCCCCAGCTGGTGGAGAAGATCGCTGCCGCCTCCGCCTCTCCGCCGGAGTAGAGCGGAAGTCCGAGGCCGAGCAGCGCCGCAGCTGCGGCCACGCCCGCGCAGGTCCGTACCCCGGGAAGCGGGTCGCGCTGGCGGGAGAGGTCCACCTCGTCGCGCTCCACCGCCCCCGCCAGGCCCGCGGCGGCACCGGCCACCCCGGCGAGCAGCACGCTGAGCACGGTCAGCCAGGCGCCGGCGCCCAGGCCCACACCCGGCACGCTCACGGCCACGCGCACGGCCTCCAGCACTCCGCCGGCCCCCAGCAGCGGCGCCGCCCACAGCACCGCGACCACCGGCCGCACCTCCGCACCGAGCTCGCTGGGCAGCATGGCCACGCCGGCCGCGGCCAGCAGCACGCCGGCCAGCAGCAGCACCCGCACCGCGTGCACGTCCGGCTGCGGCACGCCGGCGGGGACCGCCAGCACCGGCAGCAGCGCCGCCACCACGGCGACCGCGCCGGCAGCCACCGCGCTGCCGCCGGCCAGCCGGTGCAGCCGCGACAGCGCAGGGAGCTGCACCTCGGTGGCGGCCCGCTCCGTGGCCGAGCGTGGGGTGCCGAACCGGCTGCGGCGCACCAGCAGCAGCGCGCAGCCAGCCAGCAGCAGAGCCCCTGCGGTGCCCACCAGCGAGCCGGCGCCGGCGCCGAGCCGATCGAGCAGCGTGCCGGCCACCAGCCGTGGTGCGAGGACGGCCAGCGCCCCCAGGGCGACCCCGGCGACCGCGCCGGCCCCGGCGGCGGCACTGGTGGAGACGAGCGCGAGCGCCACGGTGACCAGCACCGCCAGCGCGAGCAGGGCAGAGCCCAGCAGCACCGGGCCGGGTGACTCCACGACGCTGCCGACCAGGATCACCGGGTCCGTCGAGCGCAGCGGCGGGGCGAACACCGCGGCGGCCGTGACCGCCGCCGCCACCATCACCAGGGCGGTGGTGCCCCGCCCGGCCTTGCCGGCCAGCGAGGTGCCGCGGGCCTCCTGCTCACCGCCACCCAGCAGCCCGATGTCGAAGACGTCCGGGTCGTCCAGCAGGGCGGTGCGGCGCAGCGTCCACAGGGCCAGCCCGCCGCCGAGCACCGCCAGCACGTGGCCGACTAGCACGGCCACCACGCCCGCCCCCGCCTCGAGGGCTGCGGCGCCGGTGGGCCGGAAGAGCTCGAGGCGGTTGGCGTCGATCGCCCCGGTGAACAGCTGCAGGTCGAGCACGGCGGCAGCCAGGCTCGCGCCGGCCCAGCCGAGCAGCACTCCCACCGCTCCCACCACGCGCCCGCCACGCAGCAGCCACAGCGCTAGCAGGGGCGTCCCCACGGCCAGCAGCGCGGTGACCGCGGCCGCCAGGCCCTGCGGACCGGCCGGGGCAGCCACCGAGGTGACCACCTCCAGCAGCGGGGCACAGGCGACGGCCACCCCGCCGATCAGGGCGGTGGTGGCGGCGACCGCGGTGCCCCCGACGCCCACCGCCAGGTCGGGTCCGCGCACGGCGGCAGGGTGGTTGGTCTCCAGGTTGGGCGCTGACACGGGAGGGACGCTAACCGCTCGCCCAGCGCCGCCCCACCTCCCACACCGCCGGGCTCCCCCCACGCTGTGGGATCACTCACCCCCGGCCGCTGCGCCGGGAGAGGTGCTTGCGCCCAATGTGACTGCTAGTTAGCGTGACGACACACGACATCACGAGATGGTCACGGACAGGCAACGAGCAGGTTCCGAGGCACCAGGTTCCGACGCTCCGAGTCTGACTGGCCCCCGGCTGTGCCTGGACGTCATCGCGGACGATAGGGCAGGTCTTGGCGCGTCATCGCAGTACTGGTCACCGCAGCACTGGTGGTCGCAGCTCCACCCCAGCACTCGGCTCGGCCCAGGGTTCGCCCCCGGTCGACGCCGCGCCGCACGACATCCTGCAGGCCATCGCCGCCTACCCGCGCACCGGCGTGGCCCGTCACCGGGCCGCCACCTCGCCCCTGCTGCGGGGCCGGGTGGCCACCGCCTTCCTCACCGTCGGGGCCGCGGTCGCCGTGGGCCACCTGACCCAGGCTCCCGTCGCCGCCAGCACCACCGCTGCCTCCGGGCCGGTCTCGCTGGCCGCCGGACCGGCCACCCCGCTCGCCGGCACCACCGGAGGTGCCGCCACCGTGCGCAGCGCCAGCCTGGACAGCACGCGCCTGGACGCGGCGGCCTCCCCCAACGTGCTGCCGGTGGCCAAGGCCGCTGACGTCGTCGCCCTGGACCAGCTGGTCAAGAGCGAGCGGATGAGCGCAGCCCGGGCCGCACGCGAGGCGGAGGCTCGTCGCCCGCTGTACGTGCTGCCCGCGGTCGGCACCTTCACCTCCGGCTACGGCCACCGCTGGGGCACCGAGCACGCCGGCATCGACATCGCCAACGCCATCGGCACGCCCATCGTCTCGGTGGCCGACGGCGTGGTGATCGACGCCGGCGCGGCCAACGGGTTCGGGCTGTGGGTGCGGGTGCAGAACACCGACGGCACGGTCGCCGTCTACGGCCACGTGGACGAGATCCGCACGGCGGTGGGCCAGCAGGTCCGCGCCGGCGACCTCATCGCCACCATGGGCAACCGGGGCCAGTCCACCGGGCCGCACCTGCACTTCGAGATCCACCTGGGTCCGCTGAAGCTCGACCCGCTGCCGTGGCTGGCGCTGCACGGCCTGTCCGTGCGGTAGGGCCTCGCTCGCGGGGCCCGGACTAGAGCTTCACCATGGGCACGCCGCCGATGAGCATCAGCCGGACGGTGCCCGAGGTGCCGAAGTCGATGGTGGCGGTGGCGCGCGGGCCCACCCCGTCGGCGGCGATCACCGTGCCCAGGCCGTACTTGTCGTGGCTGACCCGGTCGCCGACGGCCAGCACCAGACCCTGCTTGCTGCCGCCCCCGCCACTGCCCCAGCCGCTGAACCCGGTGCTGCGCATGCCGCGCGCCGAGAGCCCGGCCTGGGCGGAGTCGCTGCCCGTGCGGTCGCCGCCCAGGGAGCGGCCCGAGGAGGTGCGCTGCGGCTCCAGGCGTCGCCAGTCGATGAGGTGCTCCGGGATCTCCTGCAGGAAGCGGGAGGCGGGGTTGGTCATCGGCTGGCCCCACGCGGAGCGGACCATCGCCCGCGAGAGGTACAGGCGCTGGCGGGCCCGGGTGATGCCGACGTAGGCCAGCCGCCGCTCCTCGGACAGCTCCTGCGGGTCGCCGAGCGCCCGCATGTGCGGGAACTGCCCGTCCTCCCAGCCGGTGACGAACACGACGGGGAACTCCAGGCCCTTGGCGGTGTGCAGCGTCATCAGGGTGACCACGCCCTCGCCGGACTCCGGCAGCTGGTCGGCGTCAGCCACCAGCGACACCCGCTCCAGGAAGGCGGCCAGCGAGCCAGGCTGCGGCAGTCCCTCCTCGGCGGCCGCCAGGTCGACGGTGTCCACCCCGCCGGCCTCCTCGGCGAACTCCCTGGCCACGCTGACCAGCTCGGTGAGGTTGTCCAGCCGGGACTCGTCCTGCGGGTCGCTGCTGGCCTCCAGCTCGGCCCGGTAGCCGGTGCGGTCCAGGACCGCCTCGGTGAGTGCGGCGATGTCCACGCCGGGGGTGTTGCCGTCGCCGTTGAGCAGGGTGCGCAGCCCGTCCAGCAGCTCCACGAAGGAGCCGATGGCCCGCTGGGACCGGGTGTTCAGCAGCGCGACGTCGCCGCGGGCACCGTCGCGCAGGGCCTGGGCGAAGCTGACCCGGTTGCGCTCGGCGTGCGCGGCCACGCAGGCCTCGGCCCGGTCGCCGATGCCGCGGCGCGGGGTGTTGAGGATGCGCCGCATGC
The DNA here is from genome assembly GCF_004006015.1 of Rhodococcus sp. X156. Taxonomy (NCBI): domain Bacteria; kingdom Bacillati; phylum Actinomycetota; class Actinomycetes; order Mycobacteriales; family Nocardiaceae; genus Rhodococcus; species Rhodococcus sp. X156. The sequence continues at coordinate 2,916,714 of NZ_CP034766.1, forward strand.
TGGCCTCGTCGTCGGGGTTGGCCAGCACTCGCAGGTAGGCCACGATGTCGCGGACCTCCTTGCGCTCGTAGAAGCGCACCCCGCCCACCACCTTGTAGGGCAGGCCGAGGCGGATGAAGACCTCCTCCAGCGACCGGGAGGAGTTGTTGGTCCGGTAGAACACCGCGATGTCGCCGAAGACCGCGTCGCCGTTGTCCACCAGGCGGTCGATCTCGCTGGCCACGAACGCGGCCTCGTCGTGCTCGTTGTCGGCGACGTAGCCCACGATGAGCTCGCCGTCGCCGGCGTCGGTCCACAGCCGCTTGTCCCGGCGCTCGGTGTTGCGCGCGATCACCGCGTTGGCGGCGCTGAGGATGGTCTGGGTGGAGCGGTAGTTCTGCTCCAGCAGGATGGTGCGCGCGTCGGGGTAGTCCCGCTCGAACTCCACGATGTTGCGGATGGTGGCGCCGCGGAAGGCGTAGATGGACTGGTCGGCGTCACCGACCACCACCAGCTCGGCCGGCGGCACCGCGTGCGCCTCGCCGGGGGAGCTGGCCCTGGTCAGCTCGCGCACCAGCATGTACTGGGCGTGGTTGGTGTCCTGGTACTCGTCCACCAGCACGTGCCGGAACCGCCGGTGGTAGTGCTCGGCCACGTCCGGGAACGCCTGCAGCAGCGCCACCGTCTCGCCGATCAGGTCGTCGAAGTCCAGCGCGTTGGCCGCACGCAGCCGGCGCTGGTAGTCGCGGTACACCTCGGCCACCCGCCGCTGCATGTCGTCGGCGGCGTCGGAGGCGGCGGTGTCGGGGTCGACCAGCTCGTTCTTGAGGTTGGAGATCTGGGTGGCCAGGCTGCGGGCCGGGTAGCGCTTGGGGTCGAGGTCCAGGTCCCGCGCCACCAGGGTGATCAGCCGCCGGGTGTCGTCGGAGTCGTAGATGGAGAACGACGAGGTGAGGCCGGGCAGGTGCTGGGCCTCGCGGCGCAGGATGCGCACGCAGGTGGAGTGGAAGGTGGACACCCACATCGCCCGCGCCCGGGTCCCCACCAGCGCCGCGACCCGCTCGCGCATCTCGGCGGCCGCCTTGTTGGTGAAGGTGATGGCCAGCACCTGGCCGGGGTGCACGCCGCGCTCGGCCAGCAGGTGGGCGATGCGCCGGGTGAGCACCGCCGTCTTGCCCGACCCCGCGCCGGCCACGATGAGCAGCGGGGAGCCGGAGTGCAGCACCGCCTCGCGCTGGGGGGCGTTGAGCCCGGCCAGCAGCTCGTCGGTGGAGGCGGGGGCGTCAGTGGGCAGTGCGGGCACGGTGTTCATCGCCTGACCACGTTACCGGCGGACCACGACAGTCCTGAGCCCTCGCCCCGCTGGTGGGCCTGCCACGGGATGCGCCGGTGAGCGGGAACACCGGCTTCCACCCCGTGCGCCCGCGTGGCAGACTGACCTGGTGCACAGCGCCTGGCGATTTTTCTACGGGTACCGGACTCCGGTGCCCGTGGCCTGAGCACGACCACCACGAGCCCCGCGGTCCGCATCCGGATCCGGGGCTCGTTCCGTGAGCGGCCCGCGGCACCGGGTGCACCGCGGCGGTTGGAACCCACATGAGGAGCACGAACATGACCAACCCGAGCAGCGCCCCGCACGGCAGCACCCAGACCACCATGGCGCAGGCGGACATCGACGAGCTCCGCAAGGAGATCGACCAGCTGGACCGGCAGATCCTGGACGCCGTGAAGCGCCGCACCGAGGTGTCCCGCCAGATCGGCGCCGCGCGGCTGGCCTCCGGCGGCACCAAGCTGGTGCACGTCCGGGAGATGGCGGTGCTGGAGCGGTTCGGCGAGCTGGGCCCCGAGGGCCGCAAGCTGGGCATGCTGCTGCTGAACCTCGGCCGCGGCCGCCTCGGTCACTGATCCGCGCCGTGGGTCGGCGGCGCCGTGAGCGCCGCCCGTCCCTCGCCGTCGGGCCGGTCGACTAGCCTCAGCAACCATGTCTGGCAACGGTGGCGACAACCGGCGCGCGGCGCCGGGGTACCTCGTCGCCGGCCGCTACCGGTTGCTGCGCCGGATCGGCAGCGGGGGCATGGGCTCGGTGTGGCTGGCCAACGACCAGCTGCTCGCCCGCGAGGTCGCCCTCAAGCAGATCACCCCCACCCCGGGCAGCAGCCAGGCCCAGGCCGAGGAGCAGAAGCAGCGCTTCCTGCGCGAGGGCCGCATCGCCGCTCGGCTCACCCACCCGCACGCCATTGCCATGTACGACGTGGCGGTGGAGGCCGGTGAGCCCTGGCTGGTGATGGAGTACCTACCCTCCCGCAGCCTCGCCACCGTGCTCGCCAACGGCGCCACCCTGCCCGCCGACGAGGTGGCCCAGATCGGCGCCCAGCTGGCCGACGCCCTGGCTGCCGCGCACGGCGCCGGGATCGTGCACCGCGACGTCAAGCCCGGCAACGTGCTCATCGCCGACGCTGGACCGGCGGAGGGCACGGTGAAGATCACCGACTTCGGCATCTCCCGGGCCCACGGCGACGTGGCGCTCACCCAGACCGGGATCATCAACGGCACCCCGGCCTACCTGGCGCCGGAGGTCGCGCGCGGACACGACCCCACCGAGGCCAGCGACGTGTTCGCCCTGGCGGCGACGCTGTTCACCGCCGTCGAGGGCACCCCGCCGTTCGGGCTGGACCCCAACCCGATGGCCCTGCTGCACCGGGTGGCCGCCGGCGAGATCGACCAGCCGCACCACGCCGGGGCGATGACGTCCACCCTGCTGTGGATGCTCGAGCCCGACCCCGCCCGCCGGCCGACCATGCCCCAGGCCAGGGACGAGCTGGCCCGGGTGGCGGCCGGCCGCGGCGGCGACACCCGCTCGGTGCTGTCGGCCCGCACCTCGGTCGCGGCTGCACCCAGCAGTCCCCCGCCGCCCACCGCGCGCTACGCCCCGGTGACCGACCCGCAGGACGGACGCACCTCCGCGCAGCCCGGTCCCCGCCGCGGGCGGCGCGTGCTGGGGGTGGCCGTGGCCGCCGTGCTCGTCGCTGCCGGGGTGGCCCTCGCCGTGTCGCTGGGCTCCGACGACACCAGCACCGGCGCGTCCCCCACCGCAGCACCCGCGGCCGCAGCCACCTCAGCCCCGGCCACCCCAGTCCCGGCCACCTCCACCACGGCGACCAAGGCGGCCACGACGACGGCCGAGTCCAGCACGCCGACCACCACCACCCCCGAGCCCACGACCACCACCCCGGCACCGACAACCACCCCACCGCCGGCCACCACCGCGGCGGCAGCGGCCTCAGGTGATGCGGCGCAGGCCCTGGTGCGCGACTACTACGGGATGCTGCCCGCCGACACCCAGGCAGCGTGGAGCCGCCTCGGTCCCGGGCTGCAGGCCCAGGGCTTCGGGTCCTTCAACTCCTTCTGGAAGGGCTTTCGGGACATCTCGCTGACCTCCGCGAGCTCCCCGGACAACGGCGCCACTGTGCTGGTGGACGTGGTGTTCACCCGCCCCAACGGCAGCACGGTGGCCGAGACGCACCGGCTGCAGATGTCCACCGGGCCCGACGGCGCCCCGGTGATCGACAGCGACACCCTGGTCAGCTCCCGCTCCGGGCGCTGACCCCGACCAGCTAGACGATCTTGCGGCGGTGGGCCCACCGCGTCAGCGCGTTGCGGTTGGACTGCTGGGTCTTGCGCAGCACGTTGGAGGAGTGCGTCTCCACCGTCTTCACCGAGATCACCAGCTCCTCGGCGATCTCCCGGTAGGTGTAGCCCCGCGCCAACAGCCGCAGCACCTCCCGCTCCCGTGGGGTGAGCGCGTCCAGCTCCGGGTCGCTGGCCGTGGCGGGCTCGGGCGCGGCACCCGTGAAGGCGTCCAGCACGAACCCGGCCAGCCGCGGGCTGAACACCGCGTCGCCGGAGGCCACCCGGCGCACGGCCGCGGCGAGCTCCACCCCGGAAATGACCTTGGTGACGTAGCCGCGGGCACCGCCGCGGATCACCGCGATGACGTCCTCGGCGGAGTCGGACACGCTCAGCGCCAGGCACACCGGCCCGGGGTCCAGCGCGGCCAGCACGGCCTGCCCACCGCCGTCGGGCAGGTGCACGTCCAGCAGCACCACGTCCGGGCGCAACCGGTTGATGCCGGCGACCGACTCCGCCACGGTGCCGGCCTCGCCGACCACCTCCAGGTCGTGCTCCACGCCCAGCTCGGCGCGCACGCCGGCCCGGAACACCGCGTGGTCGTCCACCAGGAACACCCGGAGCCGGCTGGCCGGCGGCGCCTCAGTCATCGCTGGTCCCCAGCGGCAGGCCCAGGCGCACCTCGGTGCCGCGACCGGGGGCGCTGATCACCTCGGCGGTGCCGCCGTGGCGGACCATCCGGTCGTGCACCGACCGCTGCAGGCCGTGCCGGTCGGCGGCCACCGCCTCCGGGTCGAAGCCCTTGCCCCGGTCCCTGACGAACACGCTCACCCGTTGCTCCTCCACCTCTGCGAACACGTCGACCTCCTGGACCCCGGCGTGCTTGGCCGCGTTCACCATCGCCTCCCGGGCCGCGGCGCACAGCGCGCGCAGCTCCGCGGTGAGGTCGGCGTCGCCCACGATCACCGGTCGGATGGTGACGCCGTGGTCGTCCTCCACCTCGGCCGCGACGGCGCGCAGGCAGGCCGCCAGGGTGGGCGCGGCCGGGTCGTCGGAGCTCTCCTCGCTGAACAGCCAGCTGCGCAGGTCCCGCTCCTGGGCGCGTGCCAGCCGGCTCACCTCCGTGGGGCTGTGCGCCTGCTTCTGGATGAGGGCCAGCGTCTGCAGCACCGAGTCGTGCAGGTGCGAGGCGATGTCGGCGCGCTCCTCGCTGCGGATGCGCACGCGGCGCTCCTCGGCGAGGTCGCGGGCCAGCCGCAGCCAGAACGGCACGCTGAGCAGGGCCACCCCGAGCAGCGTCGCCAGCACCGCCAGCACGCCGGCACGCAGCGCCCCCAGGTCGAGCTGGCCCAGGACCACCACCGCGAACCCGACCACCACCAGGGTCACGCCCGCGACCACCCGCGCCAGGGTCAGCATCTTGGGGCGGGTGCGCAACCCCCGGCCCGCGTCCGCCTCCTGCCACACCAGGGCCGCGCCGACGGAGATCACCAGCAGTGGCGCCAGTGCCCCGGCACTGCCGCTGAGCAGCATGGACATCACGCCGGCCAGGGCGAGGCCGATGACGGCGAGCCCCAGCGCCCGCCGCCGCTCCCCCGGCGGGGCGGGGGCCACGTCGTCGCCAGGGCGGGTGAAGATCCAGAGCAGGCCGTAGCCGACGACGCCGGCCCCACCCAGCGCGGCCAGCAGCACGAACACCACGCGCACCCGGAAGACGTCTACGCCCAGGTGCTCAGCCACCCCACCCGCCACACCACCGATCACCCGCGCACCGGTGCGGCGGCGCAGCGCCGGGGTGGAGGTGGCGGTGGGCACGTCACCATCCTCACACGGGCACCCCGGGTGGGGACCCGGGCTCAGCCCCGACATCTGGCGCGGTGAAGTTCAGGGTGATCACTGATGTGCAGCGGGGCCACCAGCGCGCACGCTTGCCGACATGACCACACCAGGCACCCAGGCACCCCAGCTGAGCTCGCTGCTGCAGGAGATGTGGCGGACCCGTCCGCACCGGCTGCGCGCCGAGGGCAAGATCGGCGGGGTCTGCGCCGGCATCGGGTACCGCTACGGCGTCGACCCGGTCCTGGTGCGGGTGGCGTTCGTGGTGTCTGCCCTCTTCGGCAGCGCCGGCATCCCGTTGTACCTGGCGCTGTGGCTGCTGCTGCCCGCGGCCGGCGACGAGGTGTCCGCGGCCGAGGCGATGGCCGGCAAGGGGCGCAGCTCGATGTCGCGCCACCACGCCATCGTCCTGGTCGTCGCCTGCGTCTTCACCTGGTCGGGGGTGGTGGGCGCGCCGTTCTGGCAGGACGTGGGGGGCAGCGGCGTGCTGGGCCTGGCCCTGATGCTCGGCGCGCTGTACCTGATGCACCGCCGCCAGCCCGTCCCGCCGCCACCGCCCGCGCCCAAGGTCGACCTGACCAAGCCGGGCGCGGCCGCGGGCAGCGGGCAACAGGCGCCGCCCAGCTGGGACCCGTTGGGGGCCGCGCCGTTCGCCTGGGACCTGCCCGAGCCCGCACCCCCGGCACCGCCCAGGCGGCGCTCCCGGCACACCCCGGTGACGCTGGGACTCGCCCTGATCCTGGTGGGCGCCGCCATCGCGGTGCGCCTGGCCGCGGACACCGAGTGGCTCACTCCGGCGCGCATCGGGGCCATCGGCTTGGCGGTGATCGGCGCCGGCCTGGTGGTCGGGGCGTTCCGCCGCCGCGGCTGGGGGCTGCTGCCGCTGACCGGGCCGCTGATCGCGTTCGTGGTGATCGCCTCGGCGGTGGACCACGTGGGCCCGCTGCACAGCGTCGGCAACCAGAACCTGGTGGTGCAGACGCCCGAGCAGCTGCAGGACAGCTACCAGTTCGGGGTGGGCAACGCCCTGCTCGACCTCACCAGCCTGACCTTGACCGGCAACAGCGAGGTGACCGTCCGCGGCGGCATCGGCAACGTGACGGTGCTGCTGCCCCGCGACGTGCCGGTGACGCTGACGTGCGAGTCCGGGATCGGCGACACCCGCTGCGACACCCCGTCCAACAAGGGCCTGCAGGGCCCGACCCTGGACGTCTCCATCCGCTCCGGCATCGGCAACGTGGAGGTGCACCGTGGCTGAGCACGAGGACTACCCAGGCGACCAGCTCCCCCGCGAGGCCGAGCAGCCGCTGCCGACCGTCGAGCCCCGCACCACTGACCCGATCCCTGACCACCCAGGAGCGCACACCGTGGACCAGCCAGACCCGAGAGCCACCGAGGTGGGCACCGAGGCACGCCGGCCGTCGGTGGTGCTGCTCCTGGCGGGTGTCGTGGCGCTGCTGGTGAGCGTGGCCGCGCTGACCGGGCTCATTCCCTGGGTGCTCGAGAACCGCCCCGACGCCGGTGTGGGCCGGTGGGTCGCCGTCGCCGTCGTGGTCGGCGTCGGTGTGCTGCTGGTGGCCGCGCCGATGCGCAAGAAGCACCACCAGCACTGAGCCCAGGGCTCAGCGGCCGGGTGTCACTCCCACTCGATGGTGCCCGGCGGCTTGCTGGTCACGTCCAGGACCACCCGGTTGACCTCGGCCACCTCGTTGGTGATGCGGGTGGAGATGCGCTCCAGCACGTCGTAGGGCAGGCGCGTCCAGTCCGCGGTCATGGCGTCCTCGCTGCTCACCGGACGCAGCACGATGGGGTGGCCGTAGGTGCGGCCGTCGCCCTGCACGCCGACGCTGCGCACGTCGGCCAGCAGCACCACGGGGCACTGCCAGATCTCCTTGTCCAGCCCGGCCGCGGTGAGCTCCTCGCGGGCGATCAGGTCGGCCGCGCGCAGCGTCTCCAGGCGGTCCAGGGTCACCTCGCCGACGATGCGGATGGCCAGGCCCGGCCCGGGGAAGGGCTGGCGGGAGACGATCTCCTCGGGCAGGCCCAGCTCGCGGCCCACCGCCCGCACCTCGTCCTTGAACAGCAGGCGCAGCGGCTCCACCAGCTGGAACTCGAGGTCGTCGGGCAGCCCGCCCACGTTGTGGTGGCTCTTGATGGTGGCCGCGCCGGTACCGCCGCCGGACTCCACCACGTCGGGGTACAGCGTGCCCTGCACCAGGAAGTCCACGCTCTCGCCGTGCTCAGCTGCGTCGCCGAGCACCTCGGCGGTGGCACCCTCGAAGCTGCGGATGAACTCCCGGCCGATGGCCTTGCGCTTGGTCTCCGGGTCGGACGTGCCGGCCAGGGCGGCCATGAAGGTGTCCACCGCGTCCACGGTCACCAGCTTGGCGCCGGTGGCAGCGACGAAGTCGTTCTCCACCTGCTCACGCTCACCGGCGCGCAGCAGGCCGTGGTCGACGAACACGCAGGTGAGCTGGTCGCCGATGGCGCGCTGCACCAGCGCGGCGGCCACCGCCGAGTCCACCCCGCCGGAGAGCCCGCAGATGGCGCGCTTGTCGCCCACCTGGGCGCGCACCTGGGCCACCAGGGCGTCGGCGATGTTGGCCGGGGTCCAGGACGCCTCGATGCCGGCCACGTCCACCAGGAAGCGCCGCAGCACCTCCTGGCCGAACGGTGAGTGCAGCACCTCGGGGTGGTACTGCACGCCCGCCAGGCGCCGGGCCCGGTCCTCGAACGCGGCCACCGGGGCGCCAGAGCTGGTGGCGGTGACGGTGAAGCCGGGCGGGGCGGCGGTGACGGCGTCGCCGTGGCTCATCCACACCGGCTGGGTGGTGGGCAGACCAGCGTGCAGCAGGCCGGGCTCGGGCGCCACGGCCAGGTCGGTGCGGCCGTACTCCCGGGTGCCGGTGTGGGCGACGGTGCCGCCCAGCGCGCCGGCCATGGCCTGGAAGCCGTAGCAGATGCCGAACACCGGGATGTCGGCGTCGAACAGCTCCGCGTCCAGCTGCGGCGCGCCCTCGACGTAGACGCTGGAGGGCCCGCCGGAGAGCACCACGGCCGCGGGCTTGCGGGCGATGATGTCCGCCACGGAGGTGGTGTGCGGGATCACCTCGGAGAAGACCTGCGCCTCGCGGACCCGGCGCGCGATCAGCTGCGCGTACTGGGCGCCGAAGTCGACCACCAGCACCGGGTGGGCGTCGTCCAGCAGCTGTTCGGGGTTCTCGGAGTTCTCGGGCACGGGCCCCAGCCTAGAGACCGGCTCAGCTCGCCTTCACGGCCGTGTCGGTCTTGGTGGCCGGGTTCACCACGGTCAGCGGCAGCCGCAGGGCTGCGGGGGCGTCGGCGGGCACCACCGGGCGCACCGGAGCCACCGGCGCCAGGCGCTGGTAGGGAGCGCCCTGGCTCGGCCGGCGGTCCACCTCACCCTTGTTCGGCCACAGCGAGAAGGCGCGCTCGGCCTGGGCGGTGATGCTCAGCGACGGGTTCACGCCGAGGTTCGCCGAGATCGCGGCACCGTCGACGATGCTCAGGCCCGGGTAGCCGTGCACCCGGTGGTACGGGTCGATCACGCCGTTCTCCGGGGAGTCGGAGATGGCGCAGCCGCCCAGGAAGTGGGCGGTCAGGGGGATGTCGAAGATCTCCCCCCAGGTGCCGCCCGGGATGCCGTCGATCTGCTTGGCCATCCGGCGCACGGCGTCGTTGCCGGCCGGGATCCAGCTGGGGTTGGGCTCGCCGTGGCCCTGCCTGCTGCTGAGCTTGCGGCCGAACAGGCCCCGCTTGGTGAAGGTGGTGATGGAGTTGTCCAGGTTCTGCATCACCAGCGCGATGATGGTGCGCTCGCTCCACCGCTTCACCGGCAGCATCTTCAGCAGCAGGACGGGGTGGCGGGCCACCGAGCCCAGGAACTTCGCCCACCGCGGCACCCGGCCACCACCGTCGGTCTGCAGCGTCTGCAGCAGGCCCATCACGTTGGACCCCTTGCCGTACCGCACCGGCTCGATGTGGGTCATCTCGTCGGGGTGGAAGGAGGACGTGATGGCCACGCCGGTGCTGAAGTTGCGATCAGGGTCGACGGTGTAGCGCCCGGCACCGACGATCGACTCGGAGTTGGTGCGGGTGAGCTCACCCAGCTTGGGCGAGAGCTTCGGCAGCACGCCGGAGTCCTTCATCGCGAACAACAGGTTCTGGGTGCCCCAGGTGCCCGCCGCCAGCACCACCTGCTGAGCGGTGATGGTGCGTCGGTGCTTGCGGGCCCAGGCACCGGTGCGCTCGGTGGTGACGGCCCAGGTGCCGTCGGCGCGCTGCTGCACGGCGGTCGCCGTGGTCAGCGGCAGCACCTCGGCGCCGGCCCGCTCGGCCAGCCCCAGGTAGTTCTTCACCAGGGTGTTCTTGGCGCCCACCCGGCAGCCGGTCATGCAGGCACCGCACTCGGTGCACCCGGTGCGCTCCGGTCCCACGCCGCCGAAGTAGGGATCGGCGCTGACCTCGCCGGGCTTGTCGAAGAACACCCCGATCGGGGTGGGGCCGAAGGTGTCGCCCACCCCCATCTCCTCGGCGACGGCCTTCATCACGTGGTCCGACGGCGTCATGTTCGGGCTGGAGATCACGCCGAACATCCGCTGCGCCTGCTCGTAGAACGGGGTGAGCTCGGCCCGCCAGTCGGTGATGTGCGCCCACTGCTTGTCCCGGAAGAACGGCTCACCCGGCTGGTACAGCGTGTTGGCGTAGACCAGCGATCCGCCGCCCACACCGGATCCGGCCAGGATGAGCACGTCACGCAGCAGGTGCAGCCGCTGGATGCCGAAGCAGCCGAGCCGGGGCGCCCAGAGGTACTTGCGCAGGTCCCAGGAGGTCGTGGCGAAGTCCTCGTCGGTGAAGCGGCGGCCGGCCTCGAGCACGCCGACGCGGTAGCCCTTCTCCGTCAGCCGCAGGGCAGCGACGCTGCCGCCGAAGCCGGACCCGACCACCAGCACGTCGTAGTCCGTCTGCTGTCCCGGTGGCTTGCTCACCCGTGCTCCTACCCGCTCGAACGTCAGTTACCTGTGAACGGGTGTCACCTTAACCCGGCCACCGGAAACGTTCGTCCGGAAGGGCACGGGAGGTTCGGCAGCCGGGTCAGGCCCGGACGGACAGCCCGACCCGCTGGAACTCCTTGAGGTCGGAGTAGCCGGCCTTGGCCATGGAGCGACGCAGTCCACCGACCAGGTTGACCGTGCCGAACGGGTCGTCCGACGGGCCGGCGAGCACCTGCTGCAGCGGGGGGCGGTTCTGCGCCACCGCCACCGGCATGACCGCGCCACGGGGCATGGAGGGGTGCGCAGCGGCGGAGGGCCAGTACCAGCCGGCTCCCGGCGCCTCGGCGGCCGCGGCCAGCGGAGCGCCCAGCATGACGGCGTCGGCACCGCAGGCGATCGCCTTGGCCATGTCCCCGGCGCCGTAGATGTCGCCGTCGGCGATGACGTGCACGTAGCGCCCGCCGGTCTCGTCCAGGTAGTCCCGGCGCGCCGCGGCGGCGTCGGCGATGGCGGTGGCCATCGGGATGCCGATGCCCAGGACGTCACCGGTGGTGGTGGCACCCTCGCAGGCGCCGTAGCCGACGATCACGCCCGCGGCACCCGTGCGCATCAGGTGCAGCGCGGTGCGGTGGTCGCTCACGCCGCCGGCCACCACGGGGATGTCCAGCTCGGCGATGAAGGTCTTGAGGTTGAGCGCGTCCGGCTTGCCGGACTCCCGGCCCACGTGCTCGGCGGAGATGATGGTGCCCTGCACCACCAGCAGGTCGATTCCCGCGGCGAGCAGGGTGGGGGTCAGCGACGCGGCGTTCTGCGGGCTGACCCGCACCGCGGTGGTGACCCCGGCGGCGCGCACCTTGGCGATGGCCTCGGCCAGCAGGTCCGGCTGCAGCGGAGCGGCGTGCAGCTCCTGCAGCAGGCGGATGACCTCCGAGGGGTCGTGGGCGCGTGCGGCCAGGTCGGTGACCCGCTCCAGCTGCGACTCCACGTCGGCGTGCCGGGCCCACAGCCCCTCCGCGTTGAGCACCCCCAGCCCGCCCTGGCGGCCTAGCTCGATGGCCATCGCCGGCGACACCACTGCGTCGGTGGGGTGGGACAGCACGGGCACCTCGAACCGGTAGGCGTCGAGCTGCCAGGCCGTCGACACCTCCTTGGAGGAGCGGGTGCGGCGGGAGGGAACGATGTTGACGTCGTTCAGCTCGTAGGTGCGTTGGGCGGTGCGGCCCATGCCGATCTCAACGAGGTCGCGCACGTGCGCCCCTTTCTGGGGTGTCAGGTGGTGCTCAGGGACTGGTGCTCAGGGAGGTGGACCGCCCGACGAGCGTCGGGCGGTCCAGCGCGGCTGGCCGGCTAGCGGCTGGCGTAGTTGGGCGCCTCGACGGTCATGGTGACGTCGTGCGGGTGGCTCTCCTTGAGCCCCGCTGCGGTGATCTGCACGAAGCGGGCCTGCTGCAGCTGCTCGATGGTGTCCGAGCCGGTGTAGCCCATGGCCGAGCGCAGACCGCCGATGAGCTGGTGCGTCACCTGCTCCAGCGGGCCGCGGAAGGGCACCCGGCCCTCGATGCCCTCCGGAACCAGCTTGTCCTCGGAGAGCACGTCGTCCTGGAAGTAGCGGTCCTTGGAGAAGGACTGGGTCTGCCCCCGGCTCTGCATGGCGCCCAGCGAGCCCATGCCTCGGTAGGTCTTGAACTGCTTGCCGCCCACCAGCACCAGCTCACCCGGTGACTCGGCGGTGCCGGCCAGCAGGGAGCCGAGCATCACGCTGCTCGCCCCGGCGGCGAGCGCCTTGGCGATGTCGCCGGAGAACTGCAGGCCACCGTCGGCGATCACCGGCACACCAGCAGGCCGGCACACAGCAGCCGCCTCCAGGATGGCCGTGACCTGCGGGGCGCCCACGCCGGCGACCACCCGGGTGGTGCAGATGCTGCCGGGACCGACCCCGACCTTGACCGCGTCCGCGCCGGCCTCGACCAGCGCTGCGGCGCCCTCGCGGGTGGCGACGTTGCCGCCCATCACCTGCACGCGGTCACCGACCTCGGACTTCAGCTTGGCCACCATGTCCAGCACCGGGCGGCTGTGCCCGTGCGCGGTGTCCACCACGAGCACGTCCACCCCGGCGTCGATCAGGGCCATCGAGCGCTGCCAGGCGTCGTCGCCGATGCCGACCGCGGCACCGACGAGGAGGCGGCCGTCGCGGTCCTTGGTGGCGTCCGGGTACTTCTCGGTCTTGACGAAGTCCTTGACCGTGATGAGTCCGCGCAGCGCACCGTCACCGTCCACGATCGGCAGCTTCTCCAGCTTGTGCCGGCGCAGCAGGCCGAGCGCGGCCTCCGCGGTGACCCCGACCTGCGCCGTGATCAGCGGGGCCCGGGTCATCACCTCGCCGACCTTGCGGTTCTGGTCGGGCTCGAAGCGCATGTCGCGGTTGGTGATGATGCCGACCAGCGCGCCGGCGTCGTCGGTGACGGGCAGCCCGGAGATGCGGAAGCGCGCACACATCGCGTTGACCGTGGCCAGGGTGTCCTCGGGCGAGCACGTCACCGGATCGGTGACCATGCCGGCCTCGGAGCGCTTGACCGTCTCCACCTGGGTGGCCTGGTCCTGCCACGAGAGGTTGCGGTGCAGCACTCCCATGCCGCCAACGCGGGCCATCGCGATGGCCATCCGCGACTCGGTGACGGTGTCCATCGCCGAGCTGATCAGCGGGACGCTGATCCGGATGCCCTTGGTCAGCTGGGTGGAGGTGTCCGCCTCGTTGCGCATGATCTCCGACGCTGCCGGCAGCAGCAGCACGTCGTCGAAGGTCAGCCCCAGCATCGCGACCTTGCCTGGGTCGTCTCCCCCGGTGTGAACGGGTCCTGCTGCACTGCTCATCAGTTCGGCCTCCTGCTTTGCCCACGCTCGCCCAGCCGGCCCCATCGGGGCCGAAGTGCTAGACCTGCATCGTATCGGCTAGCAGTTCGGGCCTTCTCCTGCGTACCGTGTAGGCGTGCGTGATCAACTGCCTCCTGGACTGCCGCCCGACCCCTTCGCAGGCGACCCGGCGGACCCCTCTGCTGCCCTGGATGCGCTGGAGCCCGGCGAGCCGCTGGACGACGAGGAACGCCACGCGGTGGAGGAGGACCTCGCCGACCTCGCCGTCTACGAGGCCCTGCTGGGCCACCGGGGCGTGCGCGGCCTGGTGGTCTCCTGCGAGGACTGCCAGCAGGAGCACTACCACGACTGGGACATGCTGCGCGCCAACCTCTTGCAGCTGCTCGTGGACGGCACGGTGCGCCCGCACGAGCCCGCCTACGATCCGCAGCCTGACTCCTACGTCACCTGGGACTACTGCCGCGGCTACGCCGACGCGGTCACCGGCAACGACCCGATCGGTTCCTAGCCGGCGGCGCCCCTCGGAGGAGCAGTCCGGGGCTGCCAGCACCACGACAGTGCGCCCCCACCCAGCGGGTGGGGGCGCACTGTGCTGCCTTGTCGCGGCTCAGTGACTACCTCGTCACAGAGTGACCAGAATCGCCACGAACCGCCGCTCAACCGCCGGGCTGGACCGTGGTGAAGCCGGTGGTCGCGGTGCTGCTGGAGGTCATCCCGCTGGGCGTGGCGCCGCTCGGGGTGAGCTCGCTGGTGTCCGGCGCGGCCGGGGTGTCCAGGATCGTCGACGGCGGCAGCGGCTCGTCGGTGGTGACCGGCGGAGGCGGTGACGGGAGCGGCGGTTCGGTGGTGGTGGTCCCCGGAGCTGGCACCACCTCCGGCGGGGGCACGGTGGCCGGCGGCGGCACGACCACCGTCTCGGTCAGGGTGGGGCTGGCCGGCGAGGGCGACGGCGACGGCGGGCTGGTGGTGCCACGGGTGTCGGTCGGCTCGGTGGTCGTCCTGGGCGGTGTGGTGGAGGACCCTGCGCCCGGTGTGGTGCTGGTGGTGGGGTCCGGCGGGGTGGTGGTGGTGGCCGGGCTCGGCGGGGTGGTGCTCGGCGGTGCCGGGGCGGGGACGGCCGGTGCACCGGTGTGGGCCACCTGCGCCGACAGTGCCACGTAGAGGGTGGCGAGCAGCTCGCGGCCCTCTCCGGAACCCACCGAGCGCAGCGCCTCGCCGGCACGACTCAGCGCCTCCGCCGCGGCGGCGGGTGAGCCGGCGCGGATCTCCCGGGCCGCGACCTGCAGGTCGCTCTGGGCCTGGTCGGCCGCCACCACGGACTTGGCGTGCTCGGCGTAGACCACCTGGGTGACGCCCCACAACGTGTCGCCGGGCCGTGCGTCGTGGGCCAGCAGCGCCACGCCGGACAGGGCGATGCCCACGACCGCAGCAGCGGCGGTGACCGGAGTGAGCAGCCGGCGGCGGTGGGCCGGGCGCTGCACCGTGGCCAGCGCGCTCTCCGCGGTGAACAGGTCAGGCTGCACGGGCAGCGGCTCGGACTCGATGTCGCGCCGCCACGCGAGGACCATCCGGGCCAGGGCGTCGTCGCCGGGTCGGGTCTCGAACCGCTGCAGGGACTGGATCAGGTTCTCGTCCGCCTGCAGGTCGGCAAGGCTCTCGGGCACGGGAAGGTCCGATGCCTGGAAGTCGTCGGGGCGTCGTGGCTCGTCGCTCATCGCAGGTCATCTCCTTCCGTCGTTGCCGCTAGCGTCGTCTTGAGCTTGGCCAGTCCTCGGTGCTGGGCCACGCGGACCGCACCGGCGGTGCTGCCCACCGCTGCCGCGGTCTCCTCGGCGGACATTCCCACCACCAGCCGCAACACCAGTATCTCGCGCTGGCGCTCCGGAAGCGTGTCCAGCAGGACCGTCATCCGCCGGGCAGCCTCGGAGTCCAGGGCCCGCTGCTCCGGACCGTCCAGCTCAGTCGGGGTGTCAGGTACGTCGGCCACCGGTTCCGACTTGTTTCGAGCGACGCCGCGGTGAGCATCGGCGACCTTGTGCGAGGCGATCCCGTAGACGAACGCCAAGAACGGACGGCCCTCGTCGCGGTAGCGCGGGAGCGCTGTGATCACGGCGAGACACACCTCCTGGACGACGTCATCCGCCGAGACGTAGCCCCGTTGCGAAGAGCCCACTCGCGCCCGGCAGTACCGGGCGACAATGGGACGGATCGTTTCCAGGAGACGAGCCAGAGCGACCCGGTCGCCGCGCGCGGCAGCGGAGGCGTCGGCATCCAACCTGTCTCCCGCTATGTCCATCGCGTCTGTTATCTCCAGCGTTACACCTCCACGCGCTACGTGGTGGAGACAGCGGTCGGAGCCCGGATCTTCTCCGCTGTTCACACCGTAGTCGTTGGGGCCCTCCGGAATCACGACCTTGGCCAGACAAGCACCGGCGAGGCTCAGCGCAAAGGGCCGCCCCGACGGGCCAGGCGCTGCTCGGCGGCGGCCAGGTCCACCCCCAGGGCCTCGGCGCGCACCGACCCGGTCGGCTGCAGCGCCCGCAGCAGCATCCCGGCCGCCCACTCCAGCGGCAGCAGCCCGTGGTGGTGGGCTTGGGCGAGCACCTCCGCGGCCAGTGGCGCACCGCCGTCCGTGCCACGGGCCGCGGCGTGCACCAGCCGCGACTTCACCTGGTGCCGCACCGACGGGCACCGGTGCGCCAGCGCGTCGGCCAGCTCCCCGTGCTCGCGGGCCCCGGCGATGTCGTCGGCGCAGAGCGCGGTCTCGGCGCTCACCCAGTGCCACCGCAGGCGGGCGCGCCACCCTGCTCCCGCCTCGGCAGCGGCCAGCTCGGCACCCAGCTCTTCGGCAACGTCCAGCTCGTCCCGACAGCGGGCGAGCAGCCGCTGAGACACTCGTACCTGGGCGCTGCCGAGGGCGTCCGCGGCCAGCCCCAGCAGCGCGTCGCAGCGCGCGGCCGCGGCCTCCGGGGCCGACCCAGCCAGCAGCAGGGCACGCCCGTCCCAGGGTTTGGCCGCCGTGTGGCCGCCCAGCTGGCGCAGGTGCGACGCCCGGGTGCTGCTGGCCAGGGACGCCAACGAGTCGGTGCCGGCCCCGGCAGTCACCAGTCGCAGCTCAGCCTCCGCAGCCGCGTACCGGCCCTGCCCGCCCAGCGCGACCGCTCGCCACCACCGACCGTGCTGGGAGGAGGGCTCCGGGAGCACGGCGCGCTCCGGGCAGCCGCCGAAGGCCGCCTGCCACAGCACGGTGTCCGGGTTGTCGATCACGCTGTCCACTGTGTCCCCTGCCTGGTGGTGTGCCGGCATCCGTTCGCGAGTTCGCGAAGTCCGACCGGACGGACGAGGGCCGCTCCCCCGAGACGGGAGAGCGGCCCTCTGGTCGGCACCGTCAGTGCCTACCTGGTGAATCTGGTGTCCGGTGGGTCAGTGACCGTGGCCGTGGCCGTGCCCGTGGCCGTGGTTGCCGGCCTCCTCGGGCTCGCGCTCCTTCTTCTCCACGACGGCGCTCTCCGTGGTGAGCACCATCCTGGCGATGGAGGCGGCGTTGATCACGGCGGAGCGGGTGACCTTGACCGGGTCCACCACGCCGTCGGCGATCAGGTCGCCGTAGGTGAGGGTGGCGGCGTTGAAGCCCTGGCCCTGCGGCAGGTCGGCGACCTTGCTGACGATGACCGAGCCCTCCTCGCCGGCGTTGCTGGCGATCCAGAACAGCGGGGCCGACAGCGCGGTGCGCACGACGCCGACGCCGGTAGCCTCGTCGCCGGTGAAGCCGAGGTTGTCGGACAGCACCTGGGAGGCGTGCACCAGCGCGGAGCCGCCGCCGGGGACGATGCCCTCCTCCACCGCAGCCTTGGCGGCCGCGACAGCGTCCTCCACGCGATGCTTGCGCTCCTTGAGCGCGGTCTCGGTGGCCGCACCAACCTTGACCACGGCGATGCCACCGGCCAGCTTCGCGAGGCGCTCCTCGAGCTTCTCGCGGTCCCAGTCGGAGTCGGTCTCCTCGACCTCGCGACGCAGCTGCGCCACCCGGCCGGCGATGTCGTCCTCGGTGCCGGCACCGTCCACGATGGTGGTGTCGTCCTTGGTGACCACGATGCGGCGGGCGCGGCCCAGCGAGTCCAGACCGGCGTCCTTGAGGGTCAGGCCCACCTCGGCGGTGATGACCGTGCCGCCGGTGACGACCGCCAGGTCGTCCAGGAACGCCTTGCGGCGGTCGCCGAAGAACGGCGCCTTGACCGCACAGGCCTTGACGGTCTTGCGGATCGAGTTGACCACCAGGGTGGACAGGGCCTCGCCCTCGATGTCCTCGGCGATGATGAGGACCGGCTTGCCGCTCTCGGCGATCTTCTCCAGCAGCGGGAGCAGGTCGGCGAGGGCACTGATCTTCTCGCGGTGCAGCAGGATGTAGGCGTCCTCGAGCACAGCCTGCATCGACTCGGTGTCGGTGACGAAGTAGGGCGAGATGTAGCCCTTGTCGAACTGCACGCCCTCGGTCACCACGAGCTCGTCGGCCAGGGTGGAGGACTCCTCCACGGTGACGACGCCGTCCACGCCGACCACGGTCATGGCCTCGCCGACCATGTGGCCGATCCCCTCGTCGCGCGAGGAGACGGTGGCGACCTGGGCGATGGCCTCGGCGCCGACCACCGGGGTGGCGCGCTCGATGAGTGTCTCGGCGATCTTGGCCGCAGCGGCCTCGATGCCCTTGCCCATGGCCATCGGGTTGGCACCGGCAGCGACGTTGCGCAGCCCCGCCCGCACCATGGCCTGGGCCAGCACGGTCGCGGTGGTGGTGCCGTCGCCGGCGACGTCGTTGGTCTTGGTCGCGACGCTCTTCACCAGCTGCGCGCCGAGGTTCTCGAAGGAGTCCTCGAGGTCGATCTCGCGAGCGATGGTCACACCGTCGTTGGTGACCGTCGGTCCGCCGAAGCTCTTGGCCAGCACCACGTGCCGGCCGCGCGGGCCGAGGGTGACCTTGACTGCGTCGGCGAGCTTGTCGACGCCGCGCTCCATCGCGCGGCGGACGGTCTCGTTGAACTCGATCTCTTTCGCCATGTTGTTCCTATGCTCCCTGTCCGGGAAGTTCGGCGCCGCTGGCGCCTGGTGGATTCTGTGCGGGGACCACCCCGCACCGGTGGAGATCCGTGCGTGACGTGATCAATGCGCTCCGCCCCGGGGCTCGGCTCAGTGAACCGGGCCGCCGGGGCGGGGCGTGGAGGCTTCTTACTTGCTGACGACGGCCAGCACGTCGCGGGCCGAGAGGATCAGGTACTCCTCGCCGGAGTACTTGATCTCGGTGCCGCCGTACTTGCTGTAGATGACCACGTCGCCGGGGGCGACGTCCACGGGGATGCGGTCACCCTTCTCGCTGATGCGGCCGGGGCCGACTGCGACGACGGTGCCCTCCTGGGGCTTCTCCTTGGCCGTGTCAGGGATGACCAGGCCGGAGGCGGTCGTCGTCTCAGCCTCGTTGGCCTGGACGAGGATCTTGTCCTCGAGCGGCTTGATGTTCGCCACGGTAGACCTCCACTTTCAGGGGTCGAAACGTGCCGGGGCCATCCCCGGCACTGGGGTGATCACAGCTCAGTGCAACAACCCGACGGCGTCGTCGTCGCGGGAGCCGATGCCGGCCGGGTGTTGGTTGGCACTCTATACGTGCGAGTGCCAGCCCTCAACAACAGCCGCGCGGGCGGCGGTGAACGGTGCGCCCAGCAGCGTCGTGTCGCCCGCTGTGTCCGTCACCACATCCAGTGCCCCAGCGGGCAGGATGGCGGCGGAGCAGCACGACGCAGGTGTCAGACGAGGAGCAGCGGTGACTCAGCACGGGCAGAACGGCTGGAGCAGAAGGAAGTTCCTCGGTGCCGCAGGCGCAGCGGGGGCGTTGTGGGCGGTCGGCACCGCAGGCCCCGCCCAGGCCGTCGACCGCGCCGTCCGGCGCACCGCGGCGCGCGCGGTGACCACCGCGGGCACCACCCTGGAGGCGGTGGCCACCCGAGTCTCCGCCACCGGCTACACCCGCCTGACTGCCGGTCCTGGCTGGCCGCTGGTGGTGCGCACGGACCTGGCCCCCGCTGGCGCCGGCCGCGACGACGCCCGCACCCCGCTGGCGTCCTTCGTGCAGCTGACCGACGTGCACGTGATCGACACCGAGAGCCCGGTGCGCTTCGAGTACGTGCACCCCTTCAACGGCTCGGCCCACCGTCCGCAGGAGACGCTGGGGACTCAGGGCACCTCGGCCCTGATCCGCCGGATCAACTCGCTGGCGCGCACGGGCGGCCCGTTCACCGGCCGCCCGTTCGACTGCCTGGTGTCCACCGGGGACAACACCGACAACTACGAGCAGGTGGAGCTGGACTGGTTCCTCACCTCCTACAACGGCGGGACCATCACCCCCACCACTGGCGACCTGACCCGCTACGAGGGCGTGCAGAGCTCCGGGGTGCCGCTGTACTGGAACCCGGCCTCGCCGTCACCCGACCTCTACAAGGACAAGGGCTTCCCCCAGCTGCCCGGGCTGCTCGACGCCGCCATCCGTCCCTTCACCACCGAGGGCATCGACCTGCCCTGGTACAGCGTGTTCGGCAACCACGACAACAGCGTGCAGGGCACCCTGCCCCCTGGCATCCCGTTCTTCGACGACGCCTTCACCGGCAACCAGAAGATCATGGGCCCCAGCTCCATGGCGGCGGCGCAGAAGCTGGTGTCCGCGATGGAGACGGACCCGCAGGCAGTGGCCGGAATGGTCCCGGAGACCGCTGGCCTGGTCCGCACGGTCACTCCGGACGCGCGGCGGCGGCCGTTCACCCCGCGGGAGTACATCCGGGCCCACCTCGACCCCGCCAACGCCGGCCGGCACGGCCCGGTGGGGCACGGCTTCACCCCGGGCAGCGACGTCAGCGGCATCGCCTACTACACGTTCGAGATCGCCCCGGGCGTCGTGGGGATCACGATGGACTCGACCAACCGCATCGGCTTCACCGAGGGGTCCCTGGGGGAGGCACAGCTGCGCTGGATCGAGCGGACCCTGGTCGCCGGCAGCAGCCGCTACTTCGACGCCGCGGGCAACGAGACCCGCCACTCGGTGAGCGACACCTACTTCGTGCTGTTCAGCCACCACACCTCGACCACCATGAACAACCTGCTGCCCGACCCGGAGAACCTCCTGGAGGCGCGCCACAGCGGGGCGGAGCTGGTGGCGCTGCTGCAGCGCTTCCCCAACGTGCTCGCCTGGGTCAACGGCCACAGCCACCAGAACCTGATCACCGCACGGCGGGGTCCGGACCCCGAGCGCAGCTTCTGGGAGATCAACACCGCCTCGCACATCGACTACCCGCAGCACGCGCGCCTGCTGGAGGTGGTGGACAACGCCGACGGCACGCTGTCCCTCTTCACCACGCTGGTGGAGGCGGAGAGCCCGTACCAGGCCAGCTACACCGACGGCTCCCCGCAGGGGCTGGCCTCGCTGTACCGGGAGCTGGCGTTCAACGACATCCACGCCGACCCCGAGCGCATGGGGGCGCCGGCGGACCACAACACCGAGCTGCTGGTGCCCAACCCGCTGGGCGCACGTGCGATGGCCACTGCTCCCCGCTCGCTCACCGCAGACTGGTGGTGACCGCCAGCGCAGGGTCGGTGGCGATGTCCAGCCGCGACGCCGGGGCGCCTGCCGCCACCAGGTGAGCGCCGAGCGCGGCGACCATCGCGCCGTTGTCGGTGCACAGCCCCGGCCGGGGCACCCGCAGCCGAAGGCCGGCATCGGCGCAGCGCGACTCGGCCATCGCCCGCAGCCGGGAGTTGGCGGCCACGCCGCCGCCGATCATCAGCGTGTCCACGCCGACGTCCCTGGCGGCCCGGATCGCCTTGCGGGTCAGCACGTCGGCCACCGCCTCCTGGAAGGAGGCGGCCACGTCGGCGCGCGGCACCGGCGTGCCGGCCCGCTCCAGGGCCTCCACGTGCCGGGCGACCGCGGTCTTCAGCCCGGAGAAGGAGAAGTCGTGGCGGGAGTCGCGGGGGCCCATCATCGCCCGCGGGAACGCCACCGCGTCGGGGTTGCCCTCCCGTGCCATCCGGTCCAGGGCCGGCCCACCGGGAAAGCCCAGGCCGAGCAGCCGGGCCACCTTGTCGAAGGCCTCCCCCGCGGCGTCGTCCACTGTGGAGCCGAGCGGGCGCACCGGCTGGGCGAGGTCGGTGACCTCCAGGATGCTGGAGTGCCCGCCCGAGACCAGCAGCGCCAGGCAGGGCGGCAGCGGGCCGTGCTCGAGGGTGTCCACCGCGACGTGCGAACCCAGGTGGTTCACGCCGTAGAAGGGCACGTCCCAGGCGGCGGCGTAGGCCTTGGCCGCGGCCACGCCGACCAGCAGCGCGCCGGCCAGGCCCGGGCCGGCGGTCACCGCCACCGCGTCCGGGCGCCGCACGCCGGCCTGGGCCAGCGCGCGGTGCACGGTGGGGGCCATCGCCTCCAGGTGGGCCCGCGAGGCGACCTCGGGCACCACGCCGCCGAAGCGGGCGTGCTCGTCCACGCTGGAGGCCACCGCGTCGGCCAGCAGGGTCACCGAGCCGTCGTCGGCCAGGCGCACCACGCCGACACCGGTCTCGTCGCAGCTGGTCTCGATGCCGAGCACGATGGTCATGGCTGCGCCTCCTGGGCGGGTCGTTCGGAGTCGCCGGTGCGGGTGGCGGCGGGCCGGCGCATGGTGAAGGCGTCCGCCCCGCTGGGCTGGTAGTAGCGAGGCCGTCGGCCCACCACCTCGAAGCCGCGGTCGGCGTACAGCGCCTGCGCCGCGGTGTTGTCGGTGCGCACCTCCAGCCAGGTCTCGCCGCCGTGCGCGTCGGCCACCCGCAGCAGCTCGGTCAGCAGCAGCGCCCCGATGCCGTGGCGCTGGTGGGCGGGGTCGACGCCGATGGTGTGCACCTCGTTCTCCGGGTCGCCGGCCCGGCCCAGCCGGGCGATGCCGGCGTAGCCCACCAGCAGCCCGTCCGGCCCGCCCAGGTGGGCGGTGACGTAGTGGTTGTGCGGCTGGGCCAGCTCGCTGTGGAAGGCCTGCTCGCTCCACGGGTCCTCGCCGGGGAACAGCACCTCCTCCAGCTCGGCACAGCGGGCGGCGTCGGCGGGGCGCATGGCCACCAGCACCACGTCCTGGCCCGTCATCGCTGCGGTACCGCGGGCACCCGCGGGGCAGCGGCCACCGCGTCGGGGCGGCGCAGGTACAGCGGGACGAGCGGCTCCGGAGCGGCGTTGCTGCGCAGCGCGGGGGCCGCCAGCGCCACCATCGCGGCGGGGTCCGGGCTGGTCGGGCCCACCACGGGCAGGTCGAACAGGGCGGCGTGGGTGGGCGAGCCCGCCACGGCCGTGGCGCCCGCGGCGTCCACCGCGTCCGGGCGGGCCACGGCGGGGCCGGCGACTCGCACACCGTCGCGGTAGCGGGCCCAGTAGAGCTCGCGCCGGCGTGCGTCGGTCACCACCAGCAGCTCGGCGTCCGCGGCTGGGCTCTCCACGGCACCGGCGACGGCGTCCAGGCTGCACACGCCGTGCACCGGGATCGCCAGGGCGTCGCCGAAGGCCACCGCCGTCACCATGCCCACCCGCAGGCCGGTGTACGGACCCGGCCCGGTGCCGCAGACCACCGCGTCGAGGTCAGCCGGGGTCCGCCCGGTCTCGGCCAGGCACTGCAGCACCTGAGGCGTGAGCACCTCGGAGTGGGCACGGGGATCGTGGGTCTGCCGTGCGGCGAGAACCTCGGGGTGGGAAGTCGGCTCGGCGGACAGCTGCACCAGCGCCGCGAGCACCGTGGGGGTGGACGTGTCCACCGCGAGCACCAGCATGATGGTTCAGGCTACTCGGCGGTGCTGGTCACACCGGTGCCCCGCCGCTCCGGGCCGGGCCCGCGGCTCTCGGGCTCCCGGCCCTGCACCCACTGCACGGTGGCGGTGCGCACCTCGCTGTCGGGGGCGCGCTCCAGCCGCACCAGCAGGTGGCGCTCGGCCAGGTGCTCCACCACTCCCTGGCCCCACTCCACCACCACCACCGCGTCCACCAGGTCGTTGTCCAGGTCCAGCGCGTCCAGCTCCCCGCTGAGGTCGCCGCTGAGCGCCTCGGTGACCCCCAGCCGGTAGGCGTCCACGTGCACCAGCGGGATGCCCCGTGTCCCGGCCGCGTGCTCCCTGGCGATGATGAACGTGGGCGAGGTGACCGGTCCGCGCACGCCCAGCCCTGCCGCGATCCCCCGCACCAGCGCGGTCTTGCCCGCACCCAGCGGCCCGTCCAGCACCACCAGGTCCCCCGCAGACAGCTCCCGGCCCAGCCGCACCCCGAGCGCCTCGGTGTCGGCGACGGTGGGCAGCAGCTCAGGCACGGGCGGCAGCTCAGGCACGAGCGGCGGTGCGCCGGCGGCGGGGGCCGCGCACCTCGGTGATCAGGTCGAGCACGGCGCCGTTGACCAGGGTCGCGCGCTCCAGCTGCAGCAGGTGCCCGGCCCCGGGCACCCGGGTGAGCCGCGCGTCGGCCAGCGCCTTGCCGATCACCGCGGTGTGCCGGTACGGGGTGAGCCGGTCGGCGTCGCCACAGAGCACGATGATGGGCCGACCGGCGACGGCGCCCAGTGCATCCAGCTCGTCATGGTCGGCCAGGGTAGGCAGGAAGTCGAACACCGTCTTCGCCGGGGTGCTGGCGATCATCCGCTCGGTGAACTCCACCACGGTCCGGCTGGTGGTGCGGTCGCCGTAGGACATGGCCCGGACGATGGGCGCGAGCAGGACGTTCACCGGGGGCCGGCCCCGCTGCACCAGGTCGGGGCCGAGGTTTCCCGCCCAGCGCAGCGCCCCGATCAGCGGGTTGCGGGCGGACAGGCTCATCCGCGACGGTGCCATGCCGTTGGCCGCGGTGGCGATGAAGGCCACTCCGGCGATCTGGGAGTCGAACAGCTCCGGGCGCTGCCGGGCCAGCGCCATGATGGTCATGCCGCCCATCGAGTGACCCACCAGCACCACCGGGCCGGTCGGGGCGACGGTGCGCAGCACCGCCTGCAGGTCGCGGCCCAGCTGGTCGATGGTGCAGTTCTCCGCGTCGGAGGTGCCGGAGCGTCCGTGGCTGCGCTGGTCGTAGAAGACCAGCCGGGCGTCGGTGCGCTGCGGCAGGTCGCGGCGCTGGAAGTACCACGAGCCCATGTTCAGGCAGAACCCGTGCACGAACACCACGGTCAGCGGGGCGTCCGGGCTGCCCGTCTCCTCCACCCGCAGCGGCACACCGTCGTCCGCGGCCACCGTGGACACCCGGTCCACGGGCAGCAGGCCGAAGCCGTCCACCGTGTACGGGGAGGCGCCGAGCCGGCGGACGGCCTCCAGGTGCACGGTCGCCGCGGCTGCCACCCCCACCGCGCCGCTGGCGAGACCGGCGCGCCGCCAGCCGCTCACGCCCGGCCGCCGGTGTACCTGCGCCGCACCCGTCCCCGCACGGACGTGACCACTTCGTAGTGGATGGTGCCCAGCTTGGTGGCCCACTCCTGGGCGAGGGGCTCGTCGCGCTCGTCCGAGCCGAAGAACACCGCGGTGTCGCCCTCCTGCACCCCACCGCCGTCGGGGCCGCAGTCCACCACCACCTGGTCCATGCAGACCCGCCCGACCACCGGCCGGCGGCGGCCCCCCAGCTGCACCTCGAGGTTGTTGCTGAGCACCCGCGGGATCCCGTCGGCGTAGCCGATCGGCAGCAGGGCCACCGTGGTGTCCTGCGGGGCGGACCACAGGTGGCCGTAGGACACGCCCTCCCCCGCAGACACCCGCTTGACCAGCGCCACCCGGGAGCGCAGCGACATCGCCGGGCGCAGCCCGAAGCCGCCCGCCTCGGGCACCGGGGAGAGTCCGTAGACGGCGATGCCCGGGCGGACCATGTCGAAGGCCAGGTCGCTGCGGGTGAGGGTGGCGGCGGAGTTGGCCAGGTGCACCACCTCGAGGTCCAGCCCGGCCCGGCGGGCCTGCTCGGCGCCGGCCTGCAGCCGCTGGGCCTGGACGCTGATCACGGGGTGCTCGGGCTCGTCGGCGAAGATCAGGTGGGAGAACATCCCGCGCACCCGGATGGCGCCCTCCGCCTGGGCGCGCACCAGCTCGGCCAGCAGCTCGGGCCACTCGGTGGTGCTGGCGCCGTTGCGGTTGAGACCGGTGTCCAGCTTGACGGTGACCACCGCGGTGCGCCCGGCCGTGCGGGCGCCGGCGACGATGGCGGCGAGGTGGCGGCGCGAGGACACGCCCAGCTCGACGTCGGCGGCGATGGCGGGAGCGAAGTCCTCGTCCACCAGGTGCATCCAGGACAGCACCGGGGCGGTGATGCCGGCGTTGCGCAGCACCATCGCCTCCTCCAGCGTGGTCACGCCGAGCTCGCGGGCTCCGGCGGCGAGCGCGGTGCGGGCGACCTCGACGGCGCCGTGGCCGTAGCCGTCGGCCTTGACCACCGCCATCACCGCGGCGCTGCCGGCGTGCTCGCGCAGCACGCCCACGTTGTGCGCGATGGCATCGAGGTCCACCAGGGCCTCGGCTCGCGGCGTGCTCGTGGTCGCCTCGGTGTCGTTGATCAGTGCCCCGCTCATCCCGCTCATCTGCTTCTTCCTGCGTCGGTGCTCGTGGTGTCGTGGTGCTGGGCCGCCCGGCACTGCCGGATGGCCTCGGACAGGTGGTCCGCCAGCGGGGTGGCCGACGTCGGCGCACCTGCCGCGGCCAGCTCCGCGGCCAGGGCATGCACGTGGGCTCCGGCGCCAGCGGCGGTCAGCGGGTCCAACCCGCTGGCGAGCAGGGCGCCGAGCACCCCGGAGAGCACGTCCCCCGAGCCGGCGGTCGCTGCCCACCCACCGGCGGCGACGTTGACCAGCGCGTCGCCGGCGGGGGTGGCGATGATGGTGGTGGAACCCTTGAGCAGCACCGTGGCGTCCAGGCGCCGGGCGGCCGCGCGCACCGCACCCAGGCGGTCGGGGCCGACGTCACCGCCCACCAGGCGGGCGAACTCCCCCGCGTGCGGAGTCAGCAGCACCGGCGCGGTGCGCCGGGCCAACAGCTCGGGGTGCTCGGCGAGCACCGTGGTGCCGTCGGCGTCCACCAGCACGGGCACCCCTGCGGCGAGGACGTGCTCCAGCACGGCGACGGACTCCGCCCCCGTGCCCAGGCCGGGACCCACCACCCAGGCCTGCACCCGACCAGCGTCGGCGACGCTGCTGACCGCCACCACCTCGGGCCGGTGCGCCAGCACCGCGTCCGCTCCGGTGCCGGCGTAGCGCACCATCCCCGAGGTGGCGGCCACCGCACCGGAGGTGGCGAGCACCGCGGCGCCGGGGTACTGCGCGGAGCCGGCGGCCACCCCGACCACACCCTGGCTGTACTTGTCGTCCTCGCGGCCCGGCACCGGCCACAGTCGGCCCACCTCGGCCCGCTCCAGGCTGCCCAGCGTGGCCGGCGGCAGCTCCAGCCCCAGCGGCACCAGCTCCACCCGTCCGCAGTGGCTCGCGGCGAGCAGGTGCACCGGCTTGCGGGAGCCGAAGGTCACCGTCACCGCGGCGCGCACGGCTGACCCCTGCACCACGCCGGTGTCGGGGTGGACGCCGCTGGGCAGGTCCACCGCGACGATGGGCGCCCGCACCGCCGCGACCAGCGCTGCCGCGGTGGGGCGCAGGCCTCCGCTGGCCCCCAGGCCCACGATGCCGTCGACCACCAGGTCGGCCTCCGCCACTCCGGCCGTGTCCACCAGCTCAGGGACCGGCACCTCGGGGTCCTCCGGCGCAGTCACCACCTGCCCGCCGGCGAGCAGGAAGGCTCGCAGGGCAGCTGCGTGGGTCTTGTCCGGGGACAGCAGGACCGCGCGCACCCCCACTCCCCGCCGCTGCAGGAAGTGCCCCGCCCACAGGGCGTCGCCACCGTTGCCGCCGGCGCCGACCAGCAGCACCACCTGCCGCCCGCTCGCACCACCGCAGCGCGTGCGCAGCTCGGCGAGCACCGTGGTGGCGAGGCCGAAGGCGGCCCGACGCATCAGCGCGTTCTCCGGGGTGCGAGCGAGGACGGCTCCCTCGGCGGCCCGGACGGCTGCTACGTCGTGCGCCTCAAGCACGCGATGTCACTCCCGGACTGCTCGTTGCGCGCGCGAGGTCATTCCACGGTCACCGACTTGGCCAGGTTGCGCGGCTTGTCCACGTCGTACCCGCGGGCCTGCGCCACCTCGGCGGCGAAGACCTGCAGCGGCACCGTGGACACCAACGGCTGCAGCAGCGTGGGCACGGCCGGGATCTCGATCAGGTCGTCGGCGTAGGGACGCACCGTCTCGTCGCCCTCCTCGGCGATCACCACGGTGCGCGCCCCGCGCGCCTGGATCTCCCGGATGTTGCTCATCATCTTGGAGTGCAGCAGCGGCCGACTCTTGGGCGAGGGCATCACCACGATGACCGGCAGGTCGTCCTCGATCAGCGCGATGGGACCGTGCTTGAGCTCACCGGCCGCGAAGCCCTCGGCGTGCATGTAGGCGAGCTCCTTCAGCTTGAGCGCACCCTCCAGCGCCACTGGGTACCCCACGTGGCGCCCCAGGAACAGCACGGCGGGGGCGTTGACCAGCTCACGGGCCAGCGCACGGACCGGCTCCACCGTCTTGAGCACCCGAGCGATCGCGTCGGGCATGGCCTCCAGCTCGGCGAACTCCCGCGCCACCTCGTCGGGATACTTGGTCCCCCGCGCCTGCGCCAGCGCCAGACCCACCAGGTAGCTCGCGGTGATCTGGGCCAGGAAGCACTTGGTGGAGGCCACCCCGATCTCCGGGCCGGCCCGGGTGTAGAGCACGGCGTCAGCCTCGCGCGGGATCTGGGCGCCGTTGGTGTTGCACACCGCCAGCACGCGAGCCTTCTGGTCCTTGGCGTGCCGCACTGCCTCGAGGGTGTCGGCGGTCTCGCCGGACTGGGAGATCGCCACCACCAGCGTGGAGCGGTCCAGCACCGGGTCGCGGTAGCGGAACTCGCTCGCCAACTCCACCTCGACGGGCAGGCGCGTCCAGTGCTCGATGGCGTACTTGGCGAGCAGCCCAGCGTGGTAGGCCGTCCCGCAGGCCACCACGAAGACCTTGTCCACGTCACGCAGGTCGCCGTCGCTGATGCGCTGCTCGTCCAGCACGATGCGGTTGTCGACGAAGTGCCCCAGCAGGGTGTTGGCCACCGCTGCCGGCTGCTCCTCGATCTCCTTGAGCATGAAGTAGTCGTGGCCGCCCTTCTCGACGGCCTCCAGGTCCCAGTCCACGTGGAACGGACGGGTCTCCACGTCGTTGCCGGCGAAGTCGGTGACGTGGTAGCCCTCGGCGGTGACCACCACCACCTGGTCCTGGCCCAGCTCGACCGCGTCACGCGTGTAGGTGAAGAAGGCGGCGACGTCGGAGGCCACAAAGGTCTCGCCCTTGCCCACTCCCACCACCAGCGGGGTGGCGCGGCGAGCGGCGACGATGGTGTCCGGGTGGTCGGCGTGGGTGAAGACCAGGGTGTAGGCGCCCTCCAGCCGGCGGCAGACGGCGCGCACGGAGGCCGGGAAGTCGCCGGCACTCTCCCCGGCGGCGTAGGCCCGGGCCACCAGGTGCGCGGCGGTCTCGGAGTCGGTGTCGCTCTGCAGCTCGACGCCGGCGCTCTCCAGCTCCTCCCGCAGGTCCACGAAGTTCTCGATGATGCCGTTGTGCACCACCCCGACCTTGGCGGTGGCATCGACGTGGGGGTGGGCGTTGCGGTCGGTGGGCTTGCCGTGGGTGGCCCAGCGGGTGTGCCCCATCCCGGTGGTGCCGGCGAACGCGCCGTCAGCGTGGGTGGTCAGCTGGGCCTCCAGGTTGGCCAGCGCGCCAGCCTTGCGGTCGACGATGGTGTGACCCGCGCCGTCCACCACGGCGATACCGGCGGAGTCGTAGCCGCGGTACTCCATTCGCCGCAGCCCTTCCATGACTACCTCAGCCGCCTGGCGATGGCCCACGTACCCCACGATTCCGCACATACCTCTGAGACTACTGGCGCTGCCGTCCGTTGCTGAGCACCACACCCAGGGTGAGCCAGTGACAAATCGGATACCGTCACTGCCCGTGGCCCGAACCAAGCACACCCCAGAAGACGCGAAGAACCTGATCAAGGCCCTGAGCCGGCGTGGTCCGCACCGGGTGCTGCGCGGAGACCTGGCCCTGGCCGGCCTGCCGGGCGTGGTGCTCACCCCCGAGGAGGGCCTCGGACTGCCCGCGGTGGCCTTTGGGCACGAGTGGCTGCAGCCGGTGTCGCGCTACCTCGGCACGCTGCAGCACCTCGCCTCCTGGGGCATCGTGGCCGCCGCACCCGCCACCCAGCGCGGCCCCGTGCCGTCCCACCTGAAGATGGCCGCCGACCTCGCCACCGCGCTGGAGATCTGCAGCAGCGTCCGGCTCGGCCCCGGCGAGATCAGCGTGCAGCCCGACCGCCTGGCCGTGGCCGGCCACGGCATGGGGGCGGGCGCTGCCGTGCTGGCCGCGCGGCGCAACCCGGCGCTGAAGGCCGTCGCCGGCTTCGCCCCCGCGGACACCAGTCCGTCCGCAGTGCAGGCGGCCCAGGACTGCCGAGCGCCGGCGCTGCTGCTCAGCACCCCCCGCGACGAGAAGACCCCCGGCGACAGCGACGCCGAGCGCATCGCGCGCGCCTGGGCCGGCCCCGTGTCGCTGCGAGAGGTGGCGAAGGCCAACGACCTGGGCCTCACCGAGGGCTGGCACTGGACCAACCCGGTGATCGACGGCCGCCCGGAGCGCAAGACCCAGGCACTGGTGCGGGCGCTGTTCACTGGTTTCCTGCTCGCCACCCTCACCGGCGACGACCGTTACGCCGAGCTGGCCTCGCCCGAGGCCGTGCTGCCCGGCGCACGCGTCGTGGACCTCACCGCGGAGAAGGACGAGCAGCACCACGCACCCAGCATCGGCAACCTGATCAGCGCAGCCAGGAGCTGACCTGCTCGTTGGCGTCCAGCTCGTCCAGCTCCGGACCGACCCGGGGCGTCCCGCTGGGGCCAACCCAGGTGTCTGCCGGTGCGCTCAGCGCCGCCTGCGCCCGGGCGTCGATCGCCTCTGTCGACCGGGTCGTGGCCGCTCTGCTGGCGGCCCACCGGGCCAGGGCTGCCGTCACGGCCTCGTCGCGACGGGTGGCGATCTCCGCGTACCGACGGGCTACCTCGTCGCTCATGAGTGCTCCTGCCCGGCCTCGCCCCGGTCCCGGGTGGGATCGGAGCCTGCCGACGCGGCGGTGCCCGGGGTGAGGGCCGAGCCCACGCTGGTCCACGCACCCTCGTCCCGCTGGTTCTCCACGATCCACTGGTCGCCGCTGATCGCTGGGGTGAGCTCGTCCTGACGGTGCAGCGCCGCCATCGGGGCGCTGGCACCCACCCACTCGGCGGCCACCGAGTCGACCCCGGTGCCGGAGCCACCGCTGGCCGCGACGGCGCCCGTGCCGGCGTCCGTCCGCGCCGGCACATCCGCGGGTCCACCGGCAGAAGCACCCTCCGCCGCGCCGCCGCCGGAGCCAGCACCGGCCGCGCGCACCTGTCCGACCTCGTCCTCGGGAGGTGCCGCCGGGTTTGCCGTGGCGTCAAGCGCCCCACCTGTGCTGGAGACGCCCCCCACCTGCGTCCCCTCCGCACTGGTGCCCGTGCCAGCGGGCCTGACGGCGTCCGCCGCACCGGACTCGCCCAGGCTGAGCAGCCCGTCGGCCGGCATCGCCGCGCGGGTACCGACCGCCCACTGCGTCGACCCCATGGTCTGCCCCCAGCCATCGGCGTCGGACGAGGTGCGCCCACCTCCGACGAAGCCGTCCGGCCCACCGGTCCCGCTCGGCGCCACTGGACTGTGCGAGCCCGGGGCCGCCGGACCAGTCACCCCGGGTCCGGGGAGCGCGGGCAAGGCACCGGGAGTGCCGCTGAACGGGTGCCCCTCGGCGGCACCGGCCACCGCGGTGACGCTGCGGTAGAGGTCTCGCACGGCGGTGTCGGTGCTGGCGCACACCTCGGTGAGCAGGCGCCACCTCGACTCCACGTCGGGGATGAACACGGTGGTCACGAAGTCACGGCTGCACTGCACCGCCTGGTCCACGAGCCGCTGGAGGTAGGCCTCGGTCTGTCCGGCCAGCGCCTGAGCCACGGAGAGGAGGCCCGCGCCAGACGACAGGCGCAACCCTGTGTTCGCCACGGCGCCGACCTCGTCACCGGTGGGGCCGACGTCCCCGCCGAACATCTGCAGGATGCGCCCGGCCTGGGGTGCCGAGGTGACCGAGTGGCGGTCCTTGGCGAAGCTGATGATCTCGTCGATCTGGCTGGGGGTCTTGCCGCCCACGGTGGCGGCGTAGAGCTCGGCGACGGCGCTCGCCCGGACCCGCACGCACTCCTCGATCCCGTCGGCCGCCGGGCCCAGGGCGGCAGCCAGGTCGGCCGTCCGCCCTCGGGCGCTGTCCGCCTCAGTCAGGTACGTGCGCACGAAGGCGTCTGCTGCCACACCGCCCCGGCCGGTCCAGATGCTCGACACCGCGTCCCAGGCGGCTCGCTGCCGGGCGAGCTCAACGCCCAACCGGTCCGCTCCCGACGTCATCGTCGCGGCATCGGCGCGCAGGGTGGCGAGGTCGATGTCGCGCTGCTCGTCGTAGAGCTGCACCGCCTTGTCCCGGCTGATGTCGGAACCGGAGATGCAGCGCTGGTACAGCGGGGCGAAGTGCTCGAAGTACCGCAGCCCCGGCGCCCCCTGGTCGAGGATGTCGTTGGAGCCGGCCGCGCCGAGCCGTGCCCCCTCCAGCGCCTGACGGCCCTGCTGGCTCTGCACCTCCCGGTGCGCCTGCGCCACCCGCTCCGACAGCTGCTTGGCCTCGACGACCGAGAGGTGACCGGGCAGGAGCGCAGCCCCCAGACGATCAGCGGCGGCGTACAGCTCGTCATCGTCGGAACCCGGGGCCGCAGCCAGGTAGGACTGCAGCAGGTCTCGCTTGGCCTGGTCGGAGAGACCCGGGCTGGCGACCAGCGCCTTGACCTCGTCCACGCTGGGCGCGCTCACCGCGGGGGGCCGCTCAGTCCGTCGGCCGTGTTGGCGTCGGTGCCGGAGTAGCCAGCGGCCGCGGCACGAAACGCCTCGGCCAGGCAGCGCGCCTGCAGCGTCCAGTCCTGCACCGCGGAGGCCGCGGTGGCATAGCCGGTCTGCAGCGCAGCGCCGGCCTCGGCGTAGGCGCGACCGGCGGAGGCCGACCGAAACCCGCAGTGGCCAATCGCCGTGCCGGTCGCGGCGAGGGCGTCGGCGGTCAGGTCGAAGTTGGACGCCAGCAGACCGATCGCGCCCCGCTCGATGTTCACCGGTGCACTCACTCGAACAGCTCCCCCCAGCTCAGGGCGTCCACCGAGGACGCCTGGCCGGTGAGACGCGGAGTGCTCGCACGCGGTTCCCGGTGCTGGAGCGCTAGACGGCGCGCACCTGCGCTGCGAGGGCCTCGGCCACCCGCTGGGCGGTCTCTGCGGTGGGGGCCTCCACCATGACCCGGACCAGCTGTTCGGTGCCGGAGGGACGCAGCAGCACCCGGCCGGTGTCGCCGAGCTCAGCCTCGGCCGCCACGACCGCCGCCTCGACCTCGGGGTCGCGGCTGACGGCGGCCTTGTCCGCGACCTTCACGTTGACCAGCACCTGCGGCAGCACCTGCAACACACCGGCCAGCTCGGCCAGCGACGAGCCGGTGCGCACCATCTGCGCCATCAGGCGCAGCGCCGTGAGAGTGCCGTCACCGGTGGTGGCGTGGGCGGGCAGCACCACGTGCCCGGACTGCTCACCGCCCAGCGCGAACCCACCGCTGCGCAGCTCCTCCAGCACGTAGCGGTCACCCACGCCCGTCGTGCGCACGGCGATCCCGGCCTCGCGCATGGCCAGGTGCAGGCCGAGGTTGCTCATCACCGTGGCCACCAGGGTGGTCTCGGTCAGCGTGCCGGCGTCGCGCATGGCGATCGCCAGGATGGCCAGGATCGCGTCGCCGTCCACCACTGCACCGGTGGCGTCCACGGCCAGGCAGCGATCGGCGTCACCGTCGTGGGCCACCCCCAGGTCGGCCCCGTGCGTGACCACCGCACGCTGCAGGTCCTCCAGGTGGGTCGAGCCACACCCGTCGTTGATGTTCAGCCCGTCCGGCTCGGCGTGGATGGCGATCACCTCGGCGCCGGCGCGTCGGTACGCCTCCGGAGCCACCGCGAAGGCCGCGCCGTTGGCGCAGTCCACCACCACCCGCAGGCCGGCGAGGCTGCCGTCGGTGGCCTGCAGCAGGTGCGCCAGGTAGCGCTCGTCGGCGTCGGCCAGGTCACGGACCCGGCCGATGCGCGCGCCGACGGGTCGCTCGTAGGAGAGCCCGACGTGCTGCTCGACCTGGTCCTCCACCCGGTCGTCCAGCTTGTGGCCGCCGGCGGAGAACAGCTTGATGCCGTTGTCGGGCATGGCGTTGTGGGAGGCCGAGATCATCACGCCGAGATCCGCGCCGGCGTCGGCCACCAGGTGGGCCAGGGCGGGAGTCGGCAGCACGCCAGCCCGCAGGACGTCGGCTCCTGCCGCCGTGAGGCCCGCGGTGACCGCAGCCTCCAGCATCTCCCCGCTCGCCCGGGGGTCACGTCCGACCACCGCGACCGGGCGGTGGTCCAGCCCGGACTCGCGCAGCACCCGGGCCGCCGCTTCGGCCACCCGCAGGGCCAGCTCCGCCGTGAGGGTGGAGTTGGCCTCGGCACGGATGCCGTCGGTGCCGAACAGGCGTGCCGCCGGGGTCTCGGTGACGGGGGGAGCTTCGGACACTGCACAACCTCCTGGTGTGACGGCCTGGTTGCGACCGCCCCCGCGAGGCAGCCGCTGAACGCACAAGTGCAGGCGCCCGACAAAGCGGAGCGCCTGCACGTGTGGTGTCGTTGTCGAGCCTCACCGGCCTCGCGGCCGGCTGTGGATCAACGCTTGGAGTACTGAGGCGCCTTGCGCGCCTTCTTCAGGCCGTACTTCTTGCGCTCGGTCATGCGCGGGTCACGCGTGAGGAAGCCAGCGCGCTTGAGCGCCGGACGGTCCTCGGGCTGGACCTCGATGAGCGCACGGGCGATGGCCAGGCGCAGGGCGCCGGCCTGACCCGAGGTGCCGCCGCCGGTGAGGCGGGCGTGCACGTCGAAGATCTCGGTGCGCTCGGCGACCACGAAGGGGTCGTTGATGAGCTGCTGGTGCACCTTGTTCGGGAAGTACTCGGAGAGCGACTTGCCGTTCAGGGTGTAGTTGCCGGTGCCGGGCACGAGGCGGATCCGAACGACGGCCTCCTTGCGGCGACCGACGGTCTGGACCGGACGGTCCATCACGATGGGGGCGGGGCGGGCAGCCACGGGCGCCGACTCAAAGGTCTCCGCGGTCTCGTCCACCTGCTCGACGACCACGTCGTCAGCGAACTCGGGCGTGCTCATCTGCTGCTCCTCCGGTGCCGTCACTGGGCAACCTGGGTGATCTCGAACGGGGTGGGCTTCTGGGCCGTGTGCGGGTGGTCGGGACCCGCGTAGACCTTGAGCTTGCTGATCATGGCCCGGCCGAGACGGTTCTTCGGCAGCATGCCCTCGATGGCCTTCTCGACCAAGCGGTCCGGCTGCTTCTCGATCATCTCGCCGACCGACCGGCGACGCAGGCCGCCCGGGTGACCGGAGTGGCGGTAGATGAACTTCGCGTCGCGCTTGTTGCCGCTCACGGCGATCTTCTCCGCGTTGACGATGACGACGAAGTCACCGGTGTCGACGTGCGGCGCAAAGATCGGCTTGTGCTTTCCGCGCAACAGGGTTGCCGCTTGAGTCGCCAGGCGACCGAGCACCACGTCAGTGGCGTCGATGACGTGCCAGGTACGGGTGACGTCACCGGCCTTGGGGCTGTACGTACGCACAGGACTTCCTCGTCTTCTCGGGTGGTGCAGGTCTGACGGTGCGGCTGGGCTGGTACCCGGTGGCCGAAGCCGGCCGGGTGTCGGCCAACCGGTCGGGAACGACCGGGGCTCGTGCACCTGGGCCAGTGAAGCAGCCTCAGGTACAGCGCTCCGCACGCCGACCTCAGACGATACCGTCCCGGGTCCCCATGGGTCAAAAGGGCCCTGCCCGTGCTGGTGAGAGCCCCCTCGCGGTTGGCTGACACACGGACACCCCACGACTGTAGCGCCGCGGGGTGTCCGGGTCGTCGGAGCGCCGAGGAGCTGCCCGTGGGCCTGCTCAGCCGCCGAAGGACTTGCTGACCTGACCGTCCTTGACCTGCATGTCCTCGTTGCCGCGGGAGACGGCCTGGCTGATCTGGGCGAGCACCATGTTCAGGTCCGCGGCCGCCTGGTCCCACTTCGCCTTCTGGGCGAGGTAGGCAGCGGAGCCGGAGCCCTCCCAGCGGCTCTCGATGTCGCGCAGGGCGGCCTTGAGGTCGTCCAGCTGGCCGTTCATGGCCCGGCTGGACGTGGCGATCTCCGCACTGGCGGTGTCGATGGCCCCGTGGTTGTACTTGATCAAACCGCTCATCTGGTCCTCCTGGGTAAGTGCTGCGGGTCAGTGGGGTGGTGCCGGCCGGACCCCGGTGGCGGGGCGGCCAGGTGCTGCTGGTGAGCCGGGCGGAACGGCCGGATCAGAGGTTGAGGGAGCTGCCCACGCTGTTGATCGAGCTGACGTGGTCCTGCTGGGTGGCGTCGAAGCCCTTGCCCGCGGCGGCCAGGTTGTCGCTGATGGCCAGCAGCGCCTCGTTGAGCTTCTTGGCGTCAACGTCCCAGCGCTCCATGAGGGCCCCGAAGGCGCGCTGGGC
This sequence comes from Rhodococcus sp. X156, assembly GCF_004006015.1. Lineage (NCBI taxonomy): Bacteria > Bacillati > Actinomycetota > Actinomycetes > Mycobacteriales > Nocardiaceae > Rhodococcus > Rhodococcus sp. X156. The sequence goes on from NZ_CP034766.1 coordinate 2,952,828, forward strand.
GTCGCCGGCCCACGACGCGCTGATGCCGGAGACGGTGCCGCGCAGCTTGCTGAGCTCGCCCTGCACCTGCTGGGCGGTGTCCTGAGCCTTGCTCGACGCGGTGGCCAGCTCTTCCGGTGTTGCGACAGTTGCGGACATGCGGATCCTCCTGGAGTAGTTCGCCTCGGGTTGCGGTGACCGGCACCCGGCGGCGCTGGCCTTGCTGTTGGCAACCACTACGACGCAGGGGCTTCGCGGAACGGTTCCCGTCGTCTCCGAGAACGTGTCAAGTCGGTTGCTTCTGCAAATCACTCGGAAGCTGGTCCGCCGCAACGTTGTCCGGAACAGCCTCCTGGGCGCCTGATCCGGGGCGCTACTCTCTGTGACGCCCGACCACTCCGCACCTCTGGTTGGGGACCCACCACGCTCGTCGTCAAGGAGGAACTTCTCGTGCGCAAGGCCTCGAAGATCGCCGGCATCACCCTGGCCCTGGCGGTGCTCGCGCCGCCAGCAGCCGCCGTCGCCGGACCTTCGGCCGCACCCGCCGGGCCGGCCAGCTCGTCGGTGTGCCGGGTCGACTTCGCCGCCGAGCAGCAGCAGCGCCTGGTCACGCTCACCGACACCTCCACCCTCACCGGCATCGAGGACGCCAGGGCGCGGGTGGGCGAGCTGGTCCAGCGCCTCACCGACGCCGGTGACTACCGCGGCACCTTCGCGGTCGTCTACCAGGAGATCCTGGACAAGACGATTCCCGCGCTGGACGACGGCACCTTCGCCGACCCGGCCTGGGCACGCGCGCTGTCGGTGCACTTCGTGGCCACCTACCTGGACAACTTCCACCGCCACCTCACTGGCGGCCAGCCCACGCCGTACTGGCAGGCGTACTACGACCTGACGGCACAGTGCGACCGTAGCCCCGGACGCATCGTCTCCGAGGGCATCGCCACCCACCTGGTGGTGGACTTCCCCCAGTCGCTGGTAGCAGTGGACACCAAGCACTCGCACCTGCGCGACTACGTGGTGTACGGCGAGTCCCTGGTCGCCGCCGCTCCGTCGATCGTCGAGCGCATGCGCGCGGTCTACGGAGTGGACCTGGAGCCGTTCTTCCAGCTGTGGCTGGTGGGCGACGTCTTCGGCCAGACGCAGACCACGACGGCGCTGTTCCAGTCCGTTCGCGCCGTGGCCTGGGCCAACAGCATCGGCCTGAAGAGCCCGCTCACCCGGGCTCTCACCACGGCCAAGATCGACGGGACCTGGCGCGCCGCGGGAGTGGTGCTGGACGGCCTGGAGGCCGCGCACAAGATCTGAGCTCCGCTCAGCCCTGGCCCACCCGCACGGTGCGCACCGCCTGCGTGCACGCCGCGTCCAGGTTGGAGTCACCAGGAGCGTGCAGACAGCCCACGCTCACCTGGGTGCCCTGCTGCACCAGCACGTACCAGTCCACGACGGCACCGTCGGGGCGCAGCTCCCGGTAGGACGTCACCGCCCGGTCGGCGTAGCGGGTGTCGGCTGCGAAGTCGGCGTACTGCTTGCCAGCCCGCTGCTCCACCGCCAGCTGTTGCTGCAGCGCGGTGGCCAGCTCGGCCTGGCTCAGCGAGGTGCCGACGGTGATCTGCACCAGCAGGATGCGCTGTGGCTCCGGCGGGGTGCCGGTGGGAGTGAGCTCCAGGCGAGCACGAGTCGTGCTCTCACCCCGGTAGGACTCCTGCCAGTCGACGGGCACGGTCATGGTGGCGCGACCGGAGGCCACCACCTGGGTGGTCGGTGCCGTCGGGCGCTGGGCCACCAGCACCGCCCCCACCGCACCCGCGGCCAGGACGAGCACCGCGGCTGCCACCACGCGCCGCCGCCGGCGCCGGGCCCGCCGCCGCCCGGCACGGCTGTCGTCCACCGCACCGAACACCGGCCGGTCCGCGGCCGACCGGGCCCGCTCGGGCACCCTCTCTGCGGTGTTCTCGGGCTCCGGGGGAGCTGCCCGCAGCGCCCCGCGGGCCACCGACGTCTCCGGGTGCTCGGTGGTGCGCGGCAGCACACCGAGCCGCTGGTGGATCCGGGAGGCGACCAGCGGCGTGCGCGAGGCACCGCCCACCAGCAGCACCTCGGCGCGGCAGCCGCCACGGCGGTCCACTGCGCCCGTCTGGCGCAGGGCGTCCTCGAGCAGGTCCACCACGGCATCCACCCGGTGGCCGACCAGCCGCTCCAGGTCGGCGCGGGTGAGGTGGCCGTCCAGCAGCCCACCGGGCAGCGGGACGTCGGCGTAGGAGTGGCGGGAGAGACTCTCCTTGGCGGTCCGCACGTCGGCGCGCAGCGCCAGGTAGCGCTGCCGCGGCCCGAGCCCGCTGCCCCGCAGCACCGCGTCCCAGCGGGGCCGCTGCTGCGGGGTGACTCGCCGGCCCAGCTCGGCCAGCAGCAGCAGGTCGATCTCCGCGCCTGCCAGAGCTCCGTCCGTGCGGGTGGTGAGCACCCGGTAGCCGGTGGCACCACCCTCCAGGACCGCGACGTCCGTGCTGCCGGCCCCGACGTCCACCACCGCCACGAGCGCACCGGTGCGTGGCGGCTCGTGGGCCAGGGCCGCCGCCACGGGCTCGGGCACGGCCACCACCCGCGGCGCCAGGCCCTGTGCTGCCGAGGTGAGGACCTCCAGCCGCACCGGGCCCCACTCGGCGGGGTGAGTCAGCACCAGCACGTCCACCGGCTCGCCGTCGGCCGCGGCCACGGCCTCCCGCACCGCCCTGGCCAGCACCGCGGCCAGCGCCCGCCGCACCGGCACCACCTGCTCGCCCAGCAGCAGCGATTCCTCGTCGATGCGTCGCACGGGCGTCGGCTCGTAGCGAGCCGGGTTCAGCGCCGCCTGACCATCCGCCTCTGCCCCCACGAACAGCGCGTGCCCGTCGGCGTACACCGCGCTGGACATCGTGGGTGCCCCGTCGATCGGCACGATCCGGGCGGGCTCACCGTCCACCGAGATGGCCACGCAAGTGGAGGCACTGCCCAGGTCCACGGCCACCGCGAGACTCATTGCGGAGGCAACCACGCCAGCTGGACCAGCCGCTGACCCAGCTTGCGGCTCACCAGCACCCCACGCCCGGGCGGCTGCGCGGAGGGCTTGACCGTGCCGACCAGGGCGCCCTCGTCGCGGCTGCCGCTCATCACCAGACCCGGTGAGGCGAGGTCGCGCAGCCGGGCGATGACGGGGTCGTACAGCGCTCGCGCGGCTCCGCCGCTGCGTCGGGTGACCACGAGGTGCAGGCCGACGTCCTTGGCCTGGGCGAGCAGGTCCACCAGTGGGCTCAGCGGGTTGCCGCTGCCGGTGGCCACCAGGTCGTAGTCGTCCACCACGACGTAGATCTCCGGCCCGCTCCACCACGAGCGGTCACGCAGCTGCTCCTGGGTGACCGAGCTGTCCGGCATGCGCGCGTTGAGGTACACCACGATCTCGTTGATCATGTCGGTGAGCACCGCTGCGGAGGCGGCGTAGCCGGCGAGGTGGTCACCAGACACCACGCCCAGCAGCGTCCGCCGGTAGTCGGCGACGATGAACTTGGCCTGCTTGGGCGTCGTCCGGGCCATCACCTGGGTGCACAGGCTGCGCAGCAGGGCGGTCTTGCCCGACTCGCTGTCGGCGAAGACCAGCAGGTGCGGCTCCGCCGCGAAGTCCAGGTAAGCCGGCGCCAGCTCGTCCTCGTCGATACCGATGGGGATGCGCATCGGGTCACGCGGGTCCTGCTCGGTCGCGGCGAGCAGCGCCTCGAAGGGGTAGCGCTCCGGCAGCATCCGCACCGGCGGGGCGGGGCGCCCGGGCCAGGCCTCGGTGAGGCGGGCCGCGGCGTCGGCGATGCCGGCGGTGAGGTCGTCAGCCTGCGCACGGGAGTCCACCCGCGGCAGCGCGACGAGCATCTGCAGCTTGTCCCGGGACAGGCCGCGACCAGGCCGGCCCTGCGGCACGTTGGCAGCCACCCGCCGGTCCACGTCGGACTCCGACGGGTCGCCCAGGCGCAGCTCCACCCGAGTGCCGAGCAGGTCCTTCAGCGCGGGGCGGATCTCGGCCCAGCGGGCGCTGGCCACCACCAGGTGCACGCCGTAGGACAGCCCCTGTGCCGCCAGCGTCATCACCGACTGCTCGAGGCTCTCGAACTCGGTCTTGAACGCCAGCCAGCCGTCGATCACCAGGAACACGTCGCCGAAGGGGTCCTCGGCGGTCTCCGGGAGCTCGCCCCGACGCCGGCGGGCCCGGAACTCGGCCATCGAGTCGATGCCGAGGTCGCGGAAGCGCTGCTCGCGGCGGCGCACCAGGCCGGTCAGCTCGGCCACGGTGCGCCGCACCCGGTCGGCGTCGAGCCGGCCGGCCACCGAGCCCACGTGCGGCAGGGCCGCCATCGGCCCGAGGGTGCCGCCGCCGAAGTCCAGGCAGTACAGCTGCACCTCCGCCGGGGTGTGGGTGAGCGCCAGCGCCAGCATGAACGTGCGCAGCGCGGTGGACTTGCCGGTCTGTGGTCCGCCCAGCACCGCCATGTGGCCCTGACCGCCGGAGAGGTCCACCCACAGCTGGTCGCGCCGCTGCTCGAAGGGCTTGTCCACGATGCCGATGGGGACGGTGAGCCGGCCGTTGCCGAAGAAGCCCACCGGGCTCAGCCCCCGGTCGGGGGTGGCCGCCAGCGGGGGCAGCAGCTGGTCCAGGGTGGGCGAGACCTCCAGCGGCGGCAGCCACACCTCGTGCGCGGCCGGGCCCTGCCCCTCCAGGCGACGCACCACCACGTCCAGCAGGGTGTCCTCCACACCGGACTCGGGCACCGGTGCCGGGGCGCCAGGCAGCGCCGGCTCGGCGAGCACCGGCTCCACGGCGTCGGGCTCGGTGCGCTCCGGACCGAACCAGCGGGGGCGGCGGGTGGCGGTCACCGGCGCGGTGACCGCCGGCTGGCCGTTGTCGGCAGCACGGTAGGGCCCGGAGACGTAGGCGGCCTTGAAGCGCACCAGGGTGGAGGTGTCCAGCTTCAGGTAGCCCGACCCGGGGATGCTGGGCAGCTCGTAGGCGTCCGGGACGCCGAGCACCGTGCGCGACTCCGACGCGGAGAACGTCTTGAGCCCGATGCGGTAGGACAGGTGGCTGTCCAGCCCGCGCAGCTTGCCCTCCTCCAGCCGCTGGCTGGCCAGCAGCAGGTGCATCTGCAGCGAGCGGCCCAGCCGGCCGATGGCCACGAACAGATCGGCGAAGTCGGGCTTCTGGCTGAGCAGCTCGGAGAACTCGTCCACCACGATGAACAGCGCGGGCAGCGGGTCGAGGTTGGCCCCGTTCTCCCGGGCCCGCTCGTACTCCTTGACGTTGGCGAAGTTGCCGGCACTCTTGAGCAGCTCCTGGCGACGGTTCATCTCCCCGGCCAGAGCGTCCTTCATGCGGTCGACCATGGTCAGGTCGTCAGCCAGGTTGGTGATCACCGCCGCCACGTGCGGCGCGCTCTCCAGCCCCAGGAACGTCGCGCCACCCTTGAAGTCCACCAGGATCAGGTTGAGGGCGGCCGAGGAGTGGGTGGTGATCATGCCCAGCACCAGGGTGCGCAGGAACTCCGACTTGCCCGAGCCGGTGGCGCCGATGCACAGCCCGTGCGGTCCCATGCCCTCCTGGGCGGACTCCTTGATGTCCAGCTCCACCGGCTCCCCGTGCTCGCCGATCCCCACCGGGACCCGCAGGCGGTCGCGCAGCGGACGGGGGCGCCAGGCCTGGGCCACGTCGAAGGTCATGGCGTCGGGCAGGCCCAGCAGGTCCAGGAAGCCCACGTTGGACAGCAGCGGGTCCTCCCCGCTGTCCGCACCGCCGGCGCCGAGCCGGTAGGGGGCCAGCCGTCGGGCCAGCGCCTCGACCTGGGCGACGCTCATCGCGTCGGGATCGGCGAAGCGCTCCACCCCGGCAGCGCTGCGGGCGCCGACACCCTCCGCGGTGACCACCAGGCGCAGGCCGCGGCGCGAGGCGAGCGTGCCCAGGCAGGCGGAGAGGTCGAGCAGGGTGACCGCGGCCAGACCCTCCTCCAGCAGGACGTGCTCGGTGCCGGTGACGTCGCCACCGTCCACCACCACCACCAGCTGCGGCTGGTCGGGCACGGGCGCGGCGTTGCGGCTGAAGCGGCCGCGGTCGGCCAGCACCTCCTGCAGCGACTCCTCCAGCTCGGCCAGCGAGGAGAACAGCATCCGCTCCGACCCCAGCGCGTCGGTGCGGTGCGGGTTCTGGGCGTGCGGGAGCCACTTCACCCACTCCCACTCGGCGCGCTGGACCCGGCCGGCGACCACGGCCACCAGCACGTCCTCCGGCGAGTGGAAGGTGACCAGCTGAGCCAGCATCGCCCGGGTCAGCGCCCGCGCGGCGTCCTCGTCGCCGCCCACCTCCACGGCGGCGAAGCCGCCCACCGAGATGGCGATGGGCAGCTCGCTGACCACCGAGTGCGCCCGCACGAAGCGGCGCAGCGCCACCGTGGCGATCGGCTCGAGCTCCTCCACCGGCCCGGTCTGCGGCGGCACCAGCTGGGTGGCCAGCCGCTGGTGGCCGCGGCCCACTCGCACGTGGCAGAAGTCGGCGTCACTGGTGCGGCGCTCCCACATCCGCCGGGTGCGCACCATCGAGGACAGCGCCTCGGGATCGGGGTGCACCCACTCCAGGCCGGCACGCTGGTCGTTGCCGGCCTGGCGCGCTCGGCCCCGCATCTGGCCCAGGTAGCGCAGGTAGTCCTTGCGGTCCTCGTTCATCTCGGCCTTGCGCTGGCCCCCGCTGCGCCCACCGCCGCCGGCGAACATTCCCACCATGGACATCAGCATCATCATCGGGAACAGCAGCGACGCCGGGTTCAGACCTCCACCGGAGGTGATCAGCAGGGCGACCATGCCCACCACGGCCACCACCATGACCACCGGCATGAGCTTCATCAGCAGCCCACCGGGGACGAGGCGAGGCACCTCCGGCGGCGGCTCCAGGTGCACCTCGCCGCCCGGGGTCCGGGGAGCGCTCATCCGTGCCGTGCGGCGAAACTGGATGGTGCTCACCGTCGCAACTCCCCCCAGGTGGCGTTCGGGCCAATTCGTGACGAACCCCGCCGAGCACCGCCAGTCGCAGCCATAATAGGGCCGCGCAGGGTCCCCGCGAGCCGTATCGTCACAACGAGTCGTCCACTGTGCACGCTCCGTTTGCACTCGGGGACAACTGACTCGAGCGAGAGCCGATCTCGACGACGCACCGGACGGGGCCGCCGCGGGCGCGGACCAGGACGAGGAGACCCACCAGTGACGGCAGTGGCACCAGCACCCGGGAGCACCGTCTCCCCCACCCCGCCGGGCGCGCCCGCAGCCACGGGGGCGGCGTACACCCGCACCACCGTGCTGGCCCCGCGCACCCGGATCGACGTGGCGCTGCCCTCCGACGTCGCGGTGGCCGACCTGTTGCCCATGCTGCTGGACATGGGCCGTGCCACCACCGCCGACGGCGGCGCCCCGCACGGCGGCTGGTGCCTGGCCCGCGTGGCGCAGGGCCCGCTGGACGCCACCCGCACGCTGGCCGCCCAGGGCGTGCTCGACGGTGAGCTGCTGCAGCTGCGCAAGCGCTCGGAGTCACCGCCGCCGCCTCTCTACGACGACGTGATCGACGCGGTGGCGCTGAGCGCGCCGGACGGCTACCGGCCGTGGACCGCCCAGACCGCTCGCGCCCTGGGCGCGGGAACCACGCTGCTGGCCCTGCTGGCCGCCACCGTGGCGCTGTACCTCGCCGGTCCGGGCACCGGCGAGGCGATCGCGGCCGCTGGTGCCGCTGCGGTCCTCGTGGCGGTGGCCGCCGTGGTGGCCCGGGTATACCGGGACCGCCGGAGCGCGGTGGTGATCGGAGTGGGGGCGCTGCCGCTGGGCGCCCTGGCCGGGCTGTTCGCGGTGCCCGGCGAGCTGGGCCGCCCACACCTGCTGCTGGCCTGCGTGGTGGCGGCCGTGCTGGCCACCGCCGCGCTGGCGCTGACCGCCACCGGGGTCACCCCCTTCGTGGCCGTCGTCGTCGCGGGCCTGCTGGGGGCCGGGGCCAGCGTGGTCGCCGTGCTGGTGGCCCACCCGCAGTGGGGCATCGGCGCCGGGATGGCCGCCGCTGCGCTGGTCGGTCTGTCCGTGGCGCCACGGCTGACCATCCACCTGGCTCGCCTGCCGCTGCCCTCGGTGCCGATCTCGGCCCAGGAGCTCAACCAGGACGACGACACCGAGTTCCCCGACGGTGCCAGCATCGAGCGCCAGGCCGCGCTGGGCCACCAGTACCTGTCCGGCCTGGTCATCGGGCTCGGCGTCACCGCCGGCGCCGGGGCGCTGCTGGCCGCCGAGCAGGGCCGGTTCGGGGTGGCCTTCGCCATCGTCGTGGCCGCCGTGCTGATGCTGCGGGCCCGCACCTACGCCAACGGCACGCAGGCGGTGTCCCTGCTGCTGGCCGGCACCGCCACCAGTGCCGGGCTCGTCGTCGGGTGGCTGTGCACCGGCGAGCAGCGGACCCTCGGGACATGGGTCTTCGCCACCTGCCTGCTGCTGGCCGCCGCCGCGCTGGTGCTCGGCGTGGTGTTCCCCCGCCAGCGGTTCTCCCCGGTGCTGCGGCGCACGGTCGAGCTGGTCGAGGCGGTGCTCATCGCGGTGGTGCTGCCGCTGGCCCTGGCGGTGATGGACCTCTACTCCACGATGCGGCACCTGTGACGCGACGTGCGCGCCGCTGCTCGGCTGCCGTGGCTGCCTCGGCGGTCGTGCTGACGCTGGGCTCCCCCGCCGCGCTGGCCCCACCGGTCCTTGCCCAGCCGGCACCCACCCCCACTCCGTCGCCCAGCTACACCACGCCGGCCCCGCCCGACCCGTTGATCACGCCGACCGCGCTGCCGATCGCCCCGGACGCCCCCACCGTCCGGACGAACGTGGCGTGCGTGCAGGCCGCCCCGGGCACGGCCGGGTCGACCATCGCCGCGGTGCCGTGGGGCCAGAGCCAGCTGCGCTTCGAGGACGCGTGGGCCCTGAGCACCGGCGCGGGCGTGCCGGTGGCCGTGATCGACACCGGGGTGAACGCCCACCCCCGGCTGGCCGGCCGGCTGGCCCCGGGCGGCGACTACGTCTCCGACAGCCAAGGTCTCACCGACTGCGACGGCCACGGCACGATCGTCGCGGGGATCATCGCGGCATCGGTGGACACCACCGAGCAGACCGGTTTCGCCGGGGTGGCACCGGGCGCCACGATCATCAGCATCCGCCAGTCGAGCAAGTACTACGAGACGGTGGGCCAGCAGGGCTCGGGCACCGTCGGCTACGGCAACCTCAACACCCTGGCCCGCTCGGTGACGCGAGCGGTGGAGCTGGGCGCACGGGTCATCAACATCTCCGAGGCGGCCTGCGCCCCGGCGAACGTGCGCCTGCAGGACAGTGCCCTCGGGGCGGCCCTGCGCCAGGCCGCCGACCGCGACGTGGTGGTGGTCGCCGCGGCCGGCAACACCGGTGCCGGCTCGGCGGGGGCCTGCCAGACGCAGAACTCCACGTCGCCCAGCCAGCCCGGGGTGGCCGGCCGGTCCGCGGTCGCCACCATCGTCAGCCCCGCCTGGTACAGCGACTCCGTGCTCACCGTGGGGGCCGTCGCCGAGGACGGCAGCCCGTCCGACTTCAGCCTGGCCGGGCCGTGGGTCGGGGTGGCTGGCCCGGGAGAGGACATCACCTCGCTGGACCCCGCCCCCGGCGCCACCGGGCTGACCAACCGGCTCGCCGAGCCCCCGGGCCTGAAGCTGGCCCCCATCCAGGGGACCAGCTTCGCAGTGCCCTACGTCGCCGGCACGGCAGCACTGGTGCGGGCCCGGTTTCCCAACCTCTCCGCCAAGCAGGTCGTGGCCCGGATCAAGGCCACCGCACGCACCCCCTCCGGCGGCTGGACGCCCCAGGTCGGCCACGGCGTGGTGGACCCGGTGGCCGCAGTCGCCGACGTGCTGCCCGAGGAGGTCTCGGCCCAGTCCGCCAGCACCAGCACCACCCAGCTCAGCGCGCCGCCGCCGGCGCCGGCGCCCGACCACACGGCCCGGACGGTGGCCTTCGTGGGCTCGGCCACCGCACTGGCCCTGGTGCTCATCACCTTCGCGGTGCTCGACGCCGTGCGCCGGCACCGCCGCAACCAGCAGCCCGACTAGTCGCCGGGCAGCGGCACCGCGGACGGGCTGGGGTCGCCCGCCAGCCCGTCGTGGGCGAGCAGCGCGGCCTGCTGGCTCAGCTCGGGGCCGATGGGCAGCAGCGCCAGCACCTGCTTGGGCGCGAGGTCGACCCGGCTGCCCAGCCCCAGCACCTGTGCGGTCTCGACGTTGGGGATGCCGTAGCGCACCCCGGTGTCGCTGACCAGGAACAGCTCGCCGACGTCGGTGCCGGGGCTCACCGCCCGCACCAGCGCCCCCTGGCCCGGGCGCAGGTACACCGAGTCCAGCTGCGGGCCCGGTCCGTCGGCCTGGGCCAGCGGCACCACCTGGGCCCCGGTGGGCACGGGCAGGCTGTCGCCGACGCGCACCGTGGGCTTGAGCGTGTGCGGCGCTGCTCCCGCGGCGGCCGGCTGCGGCTCGGTGCCCGTGCCGTCCCAGGACATGCAGGCCACCGGGGCGGTGTCGGCCTGCACCAGGGCGGGCATCCGGCTCGGCAGGTCGTCCACGGCCAACGTGGTCTGCGCGGTGGGCGGCACCCCCATCGCCGATGAGGAGACGGTGACCGGGTCCCCGGAGCTGGCGTACTGCAGCAACCGCGCCACCACGGGCGACACCGACTGCACCCCGTCGGCGAGGACCACGTACGACTGCTGGTCGGCTCCGCTGCTGACCTGCAGCACGGTGCCCACCACCGCGCTCGCCGGCAGCGCGTCCACCCCGGCGAAGCTGGGCCGCACCCCGGCGCCGGGCACCGTGGGCGGGCTGAGCTGCCCCACTGCGGGAATCGCGTTGAGCACGGCGGCGCTCATCGGCCGGGCGGTGGCGCCGTCGAGCTCCAGCGCCCGGGTCACCCGCTTGTCGGCCAGGTCGATGCGGGCCCGCCGCCCGTCCTGCACCAGGTAGGTGGCGCCCTCGACGAAGCCGGGCTCGGGCGGGCCCTGCACCAGCAGCGCGCCGTCGGCGGGCACCGGTGGCGCGGTGACGCTGCCGGCGATGACCGTGGTGGTCGTGGTGGCGCTGGCCTGCTGGCTGGCGGACCGCGCGGTGGCGTCGGTGCTCAGGGTGTCGCAGACCGTCCAGGTGGCCTCCGGGCGGGCGTCCTCCCCCGGCAGCAGGGCGGGCGCCCCGGGGATGCCCAGCAGCGGCCCGCGCGGCAGGTCTGCCAGCGCGGCGGCGGACACCTCGCTGGGAGCGACGGCCTGGCCGACCACCAGCCGCGCCGAGGCCAGGTTCAGCACCGGGTGCAGCACACCCTCGAGCCGGACGTAGGTGGCAGCAGAGTCCTTGACCGTGACGATCGCCTGGTCACCCAGCCCACCGGCGGGACGGAACAGCGCGAAGAGGGCGAAGCCGGCCAGGCCGATGATGGCCAGCACCAGCCCGACCACCGTGGCCCGCACCTGGGTGCGCATCGGGTCGTGCAGCATCACCGCGTCCTTGCGGACCAGCGCGTGCTCCATCCGCCGCAGGATGAAGCGATAGGCCTGCACCTGCGACTTCGTCGTCGGTGTTGCCGCCATCGACCCTCCCCAGCCCCTCGGCGTTGTACGGTTGCCGACGATAACCCGGCGGCAGAACGCTGTTGTGCCCGTTGCGCACTACTGGCCCAAGCGGTTCCGCCAGAGTAGTGGGCACCTGGCCGTCGGCGGCGACCACGAGGCGGGAAGGGCCGAGCACATGAGCGCTACCCGCGGTGACGCTGCCGAGGGCGCTCCGGCACGCCACCGGAGCCGGCGCGCCGACGCCGGGCTCCGGCGCGCGCCGGTGGGCACCACGGTGGCCGGCCTCCCGCTGACCAACCTCGTGGTGGCAGAGGTGGGCGCCGCGGCGACGCTGCTGGTGCTGGCGCTGTCCACCCGGCTGTGGCCGCTGGCGGCGCTGCTCGGCGTGGTCGCGCTCGCGCTGGCCGCCACCCGCCGACACGGCCGGTGGCTCACCCAGTGGGTGGTCATCCTGGTGCGCTTCGTGCTGCGCGGCCGCAGCCGCGCTGTCGAGCCGGCGGCGACGGACCCGAGCGTGACCGGCTCGCGCACCGACGCCGGTGCCCTGGCCGGTGCCGCCGACCCGCGGGTGGCCCTGCTGCGGCTGCTCGTGGACGACCTGGTGGTGGCCAGCGGCACCGACCACGAGCAGCAGCCGATCGGACTCGCCTGGCACGACGGCACCTGGACGGCGACGGTGGCCATCGACCCGGTGCCCGCCATGGTCTCCGCGGTGGGCGCGCACACTGACATCCCCCTGCGCGGGCTGGCCGCAACCCTCGACGACCGCGGGGTGGTGCTGGACTCCATCGGCGTCATCTGGCACTGCTACCCCGCGAGCTCGCGCCTGCCCGCCACCTCCGCCGCCGTGGCTGCCTACAACGAGGTGCTCGGCCCGCTGCCCGCGGTGGCTCAGCGCGCCACCTGGGTGACGGTGCGGCTGGACCCGCGGCGCTGCCCCTCGGCGGTGCAGATCCGCGGGGGCGGCGTGGCCGGGGCGCACCGGGCGCTGGTGGGCGCGGTGGCCCGGGTGCGCGGGGCGCTGGAGCAGGCGGGGCTCACCAGCCGGGTGCTCACCCGCGACGAGCTGCTGCGGGCGGCGGTGTCCGCCGCCGAGCTCGCTCCCGCCGCGGGGTCCAGCCAGGAGCTCCAGCTGCGCGAGCACTGGCGCGGCGTGCGCACCGGCGACGTCGAGCACGCCAGCTTCACCATCGACGGGTGGCCCGCCGACGGCGCCAGCCTGGAGGCGCTCACCAGCGTGCGGGCGCTGTCCACCACCGTCGCGCTGGCCCTGCGCCCCGGTCCGGACGAGGACAGCGTCGGGGTGCGCGGGGTGGTGCGGGTGTCGGCCCGCAGCAGCGGCGAGCTGGCCGGCTCCCTCGAGCGCCTGCGGACGCTCAGCGCGACCACCGGGGTGGCGCTGAGCCCGCTGGACGGGCAGCAGGCCGCCGCAGTGGCGGCCACCCTGCCGGTGGGAGCGGGCGCATGAGCACCCACGGTGCAGAGCGGACGGGCCGGCGTGGCCAACCCGCAGCCGCGGGCATCGGCACCGAGTTCGTGCTCTCCCCCGAGGCCCTGAGCCGGCTCAGCCTCACCGGCGACCGCGGTGGCGTGGTGCTGGGCTCGGACCTGCGCGGGGGCGCGGTGCAGCTGCACCTGGTGCGGCCCGTGCCGTCCCGGCTGGCCCTGGTGGGCGGGCTCTACCTGGCGATGCAGCTGGTGCTGCGGGCCGCGGCCACCGGGGTGCTGGTGGTGGTGGCCACCGGGCGGCCCGCGGCGTGGCAACCGCTGCAGCAGGCCTTCGCCGACGTCGCCCCCGCCACGCCTGCAGCCGGGGCCGGTGCCGACCCGACGGGCGCTCCGCCGCCGCTGCAGCTGCGCGGGCTGCACCCCGGCCCGCTGCCCCGGGCCAGCGAGGACGCTCCCGTGCTGGTGGTGCAGGACAGCGGGGCGGTGCCCCAGGAGCTCTACCCCACCCGCAGCCCGTGGCAGTCCACGGCCTACGTCCTCCCGTACCTGCACCCACAGGTGGGCGGGAACGCCACCGCCGCCGACCTCGTCCTGCTGCAGCGGCTGCCGGTGGGGCAGGCGCAGCTGGCTGGTCGGCTGTGGCGCCTGCCGCCCGGGGTGGTGGACGACCTCGCCGGGCTCACCGACGACGGTCTGATCGCGCTGGGCGCCAACTTGTTCCTCCCCATGCGCCTGGTCACCACGCCCAAGGAGGCGAGCCTCATCGGCCCGGTCCGGCGCGGCGACTAGTCCTGCCGGGGCACTGCCGGGCGCCTAGCGCAGCGGCCCGCGCACGGCCCGTGTCGTCTGGGCCCGCGCGGCCAGCTCGTGCTCCGGCGGGTAGTCCACGCCCACCAGGCTCAACCCGTGCGCGGGGGCGACGGCGATGCTGCCGGAGCGCTGCGAGGCGGTGAGCAGCTCCAGCACCCAGTCGCGGTCGCGGCGGCCCTGCCCCACCGCGAGCAGGGCACCGACCAGGCTGCGCACCATGGAGTGGCAGAAGGCGTCCGCGCTCACCCGGGCCACCAGGACCCCGTCGGCCAGCTCGGACCAGTCCAGCCGCTCCAGCCCGCGCACGGTGCTCGCACCCTCGCGGTGGCGGCAGAAGGCGACGAAGTCGTGCACCCCCAGCAGCAGGGCGGAGGCCTCCCGGATGCGGTCCACGTCCAGCTCGTGCGGCCAGACCAGGGTGTCCCGGGCGCGCAGCGGCTCCGCACCCCACGGCGCGGTGGTGAGGCGGTAGGCGTAGTGCCGGCGCATGGCCGAGAAGCGGGCGTCGAACTCCGCCGGCACTTCCCGCAGCTCGCGCACCCGGACGTCGGTGGGCAGCAGGCGGGCGAGCCGGCGCACCAGGCGACCCAGCCCGTCCGGCATCGTCGCGGGGTCGAGGTCGACGTGGGCCACCTGCCCGGCGGCGTGCACGCCAGCGTCGGTGCGCCCGGCCACGGTGAGGGTGACCGGGGTGCGCAGCACGGTGGCCAGCGCTTCCTCGAGCACCCCGCACACCGTGCGCTGGCCGGGCTGGCGGGCCCAGCCGGCGAAGTCGGTGCCGTCGTAGGCGATGTCCAGGCGCACGCGCACGAGCCCGCCACCCCGGTGCGGGGTGGCGGGCTCAGGTGCTACGACGTCGGGGACGTCAGGACTTGTCAGCGTCCCTGTCCTCGGTGTCCAGCGCGGCGGGCGCGACGTCGTCGACGTCGGTCCCGGCGCCATCGGTGGGCACGTCGCCGCCGGTCTCGGGCTCAGCAGCCTCCGGCTCGGCAGCGGTGTCGGTGTCCACGTCGGAGACCGTCTCGGCGGGCTTGGTGGCCGCGACCCGACGGGCCCGGTCGGCCTCGGAGGTGACCGTCTTGTCCTGCAGCAGCTCGATGATCGCCATGGGGGCGTTGTCGCCCTTGCGCGGGATCGTCTTGATGATGCGGGTGTAGCCACCGTCGCGCTCGGCGAAGAACGGGCCGATGTCGGCGAACAGGCTGTGCACGACGTCCTTGTCGCGGATCACCTTCATGACCTCGCGACGGTTGTGCAGGTCACCGACCTTCGCCTTGCTGATCAGCTTCTCGGCGTAGGGGCGCAGGCGCTTGGCCTTGGCCTCGGTGGTGGTGATGCGCCCGTGCGTGAACAGCGAGGTCGCCAGGTTGGCGAGCATCAGCCGCTGGTGGGCCGGCGACCCGCCGAGACGGGCACCCTTGGTGGGCTTGGGCATTGTGGAGCTCCTCTAGGTCTCGCCCGACCCCGTCGCCGCGGGCGTGCGGCGACGGGGTAGGTGCAGCGGCTTACAGCTGTTCGGTCTCGGCGTAGTCGGTGTCGTCGCCTGCGGCGGCGTCACCTTCCTCGCCATCCTCGGTGTCGGTCCAGGTGCCGGTCTCGGCGTCGTACCCGGCAACGGTGGACGGGTCGAATCCGGGAGGGCTGTCCTTCAGGCTCAGGCCGAGCCCGACCAGCTTCACCTTCACCTCGTCGATGGACTTGGCGCCGAAGTTCCGGATGTCCAGCAGGTCCGCCTCGCTGCGGCCGACGAGCTCACCCACGGTGTGCACGCCCTCGCGCTTGAGGCAGTTGTACGAACGCACCGTCAGGTCCAGGTCCTCGATGGGCATGCTGAACGCGGCGATGTGGTTGGTCTCCGCCGGGGACGGGCCGATCTCGATGCCCTCGGCCTCGACGTTGAGCTCACGGGCCAGGCCGAAGAGCTCGGTCAGCGTGCGCCCGGCGGAGGCGATCGCGTCACGCGGGGTGATGGAGGGCTTGCTCTCCACGTCCAGCACGAGGCGGTCGAAGTCGGTGCGCTGCTCGACGCGGGTGGCCTCGACCTTGTACGTCACCTTGAGCACCGGCGAGTAGATCGAGTCGACCGGGATGCGGCCGATCTCGGCGCCGGAGGCCTTGTTCTGCACGGCAGGGACGTAGCCGCGACCGCGCTCGACGACGAGCTCGATCTCCAGCTTGCCCTTGTCGTTCAGGGTGGCGATGTGCAGCTCGGGGTTGTGCACCGCGACGCCGGAGGGCGCGACGATGTCCGCAGCGGTGACCGCACCCGGGCCCTGCTTGCGCAGGTACATGGTGACCGGCTCGTCCTCCTCGGAGCTGACCACGAGGCCCTTGAGGTTCAGGATGATGTCGGTGACGTCCTCCTTCACCCCCGGGACGGTGGTGAACTCGTGCAGGACACCGTCGATGCGGATGCTGGTGACTGCCGCGCCCGGGATGGACGAGAGCAGCGTGCGGCGAAGCGAGTTGCCGAGGGTGTAGCCGAAACCAGGCTCGAGCGGCTCGATGACGAACCGCGACCGGGTGTCGCTGAGGACCTCCTCGGAGAGCTCAGGACGCTGAGAGATGAGCATGGGTGGTGTTCTCCTTCACCGACGTCCGCCATATGACGCCGAAAGGGTGGCGCGGCCGCCGCGGGTGCGGGGGCCGTGGGACCGCCTGGCGCACACGAGGTGCACCGGGCGACCAGGGGTGGTGCACAGGCCCGGCCGTGCCCCCCACGCTGCTGCGTGGTGCGGCACGGCCGGACCGGGCATCACTTCGAGTAGAGCTCGACGATCAGCTGCTCGTTGAGCGGGATGTCGATCTGCGCACGGTCCGGAAGCTGGTGGACCAGGATGCGCATCTGCGGTCCGACGACCTGGAGCCAGCCGGGAACCGGCCGGTCACCGAGGGTCTCCTTGGCCACCTGGAAGGGCAGGGTGGCCAGCGACTTCGGCTTGACGTCGATGATGTCGTACTGCGACACGCGGTAGCTGGGGATGTCGACCTTCTCGCCGTTGACGAGGAAGTGGCCGTGGGTCACCAGCTGGCGGGCCTGCCGACGCGTGCGGGCGAGCCCGGCACGGTAGACGACGCTGTCGAGGCGGCTCTCCAGGATCTGGAGCAGCACCGAACCGGTCTTGCCGGACTTGCGGTTCGCCTCGGCGTAGTAGCGGCGGAACTGCTTCTCCATGACGCCGTAGGTGAAGCGCGCCTTCTGCTTCTCCTGCAGCTGGAGCAGGTACTCGCTCTCCTTGATCCGCGCGCGGCCGTGCTGGCCCGGCGGGTAGGGGCGACGCTCGAAGGCGGCGTCCCCCCCGACGAGGTCAACGCGCAGTCGACGGGACTTGCGGGTGATGGGGCCGGTGTAACGAGCCATTGTTCTTCCTTTCCCTTCCCGCTAGACCCGGCGCCGCTTGGGCTGCCGGCAGCCGTTGTGCGGCTGAGGGGTGACGTCGGAGATGGTGCCGACCTCCAGGCCGGCGGCCTGCAGTGAGCGAATCGCGGTCTCGCGGCCGGAGCCGGGACCCTTGACGAACACGTCGACCTTCTTCATGCCGTGCTCCTGCGCCTTGCGGGCAGCGCTCTCGGCGGCCATCTGTGCGGCGAAGGGGGTGGACTTGCGCGACCCCTTGAAACCGACGTGGCCCGACGAGGCCCACGAGATCACGTTGCCAGCAGGATCGGTGATGGAGACGATCGTGTTGTTGAACGTGCTCTTGATGTGCGCAGCACCGTGGCTGACGTTCTTCTTTTCCTTGCGCCGAGTCTTCTGGGTCTTCTTGGGACCGCTCGCGGCGCGGGACTTGGGGGGCATCTCTTACCTAGCCTTCTTCTTGCCGGCGATGGTGCGCTTCGGGCCCTTGCGCGTGCGCGCGTTGGTCTTGGTGCGCTGGCCACGAACCGGCAGGCCACGGCGGTGCCGGATGCCCTGGTAGCAGCCAATCTCGATCTTGCGACGAATGTCGGCCTGCACCTCGCGGCGCAGGTCACCCTCGACCTTGAGGGACTCCTCGATGTATTCCCTCAGCTTGGTGAGGTCAGTGTCGCTGAGGTCCTTGGTGCGCAGGTCGAAGCTGATGCCAGTGGCATTCAGGATCTCCTGCGACTTCGTACGGCCGATGCCGTAGATGTAGGTGAGCGCGATCTCCATCCGCTTGTCGCGGGGGAGGTCGACGCCTGCGAGCCGTGCCATACGGCGTGTCCTTCCAGTTGTCCGGAGGTCTGCTCCTCGTCCGTCCCGGTTCGACCGACGCCGACCGTGTCGGCGCCACCGGGCCCCGGCCTCCGGGCCGGGGGTGTACTGAGTCGGCCCGTTCCCGGGACGCCCAGCTGGTGCGGGGAGTGATGTGGTGCTGTCGCGTCAGATCGACTGCGAGGGTGGTGCAGTGGAGCTGCTCAGCCCTGGCGCTGCTTGTGGCGCAGGTTCTCGCAGATCACCATGACCCGACCGTTGCGGCGGATCACCTTGCACTTCTCACAGATCTTCTTGACGCTGGGGTTGACCTTCACGTCTGTTGCTCTCCTGGTCGGTTGCTGCTTGCTGGGGACGCGCCACGGGCGCGCGCAACGACTGCTACTTGTAGCGGTAGACGATGCGCCCGCGGGAGAGGTCGTAGGGAGAAAGCTCCACGACCACCCTGTCCTCAGGCAGGATGCGGATGTAGTGCTGCCGCATCTTACCGCTGATGTGCGCGAGAACCCGGTGGCCGTTTTCCAGCTCCACGCGGAACATCGCGTTCGGCAGTGGCTCGACAACCCGACCCTCGACCTCGATGGCCCCGTCTTTCTTGCCCATGTCCTCCGCGATCCGTGGCAGTGACTTGCTGGTAACTCAACACCCCCGCCCCGAGCGCCGGTGACCGGTGCGCGGGGAAGCAGTCTCAAGTGGTGCGACAGGTGCCGGCGGAGACGCAAGACCTCGCGGGCACGCGCACAACCGGCGCACAGTGCGCGCCGTCGTTGAAGTCTACGCGGCGTGCCGGTGCAGGCCAAATGCGGGCCTGGGTGGTAGGTGCCGCGGCACCTGCGCAGCCCCCGCGGGCGCGAGTCAGCGGGGCAGCGTGAGGATGCGGGGACCGTCGGCGGTGACCGCCACGGTGTGCTCCCAGTGCGCGGCCCGGCTGCCGTCGGTGGTCACCACGGTCCAGTCGTCGGCGAGCACCAGGGTGTCCTCGGTGCCCAGGGTCAGCATCGGCTCGATGGCCAGCACCGAGCCCTCCACCAGTCGGGGACCGGTGTCCGGCGGACCCTCGTTGGCCAGGAACGGATCGGCGTGCATGACGCGGCCGATGCCGTGGCCACCGTAGCCGTCGACGATGCCGTAGTGGCGACCGTCGCGCTGCTCCGCGGCCCGGGTGCCCAGCTCGATGGCGTGCGAGACGTCGCCGAGCCGGTTGCCCACCACCATGGCGGCGATGCCGGCCTCCATCGAGGTGCGGCACGCCTCGGACAGCTGCAGGTCCTCCTCGCGGGCGCCGGGACCGACCACGAAGGTGACGGCGGAGTCGCCGTGCCAGCCGTCGACGATGGCACCGCAGTCGATGGACACGAGGTCGCCGTCGGCGAGCACCTCCTCGCTGGAGGGGATGCCGTGCACCACGCGGTCGTTGACCGAGGAACAGATGGTGGCGGGGAAGCCGTGGTAGCCCAGGAAGGAGGGCTCGGCACCAGCGTCGGCCATCACCTGGGCCGAGACCTCGTCGAGCTCAGCGGTGCTGACACCGGGACGGGCGGCCTCGCGCACCGCGGCCAGTGCAGCCGCGACGACCGAGCCCGCCAGCGCCATCGCGTCCAGCTCGCCGGGGGTCCGCGCGGGCACCACCTTGCGCCTGCGCAGCCGCACCATCAGCTGGTGCGGGTGCGCAGCGCCCGCAGTGCCCGCTGGGAGACCTCACCGACCTCGCCGACGGCGTCCACGACGACCAGCTGGTCGGCGTAGTGCTCCAGCAGCGGGGCCGTCTCGTCCCGGTACACGCGCATGCGGCGCCGGATGACGGCCTCGGTGTCGTCGGCTCGACCGCGGGCGAGCATGCGCTGCACCACCACGTCCTCGGTGACGCGCAGCTCGAGCACAGCGTCCAGCGGACGGCCCAGCTCCTCGAGGATGTTGGCCAGCACCTCGGCCTGGCCCACGGTGCGCGGGAAGCCGTCGAGCAGGAATCCCTGCGCAGCATCCGGCTCGGCCAGCCGCTCGCGGACCATCTCGATGGTCACCTCGTCCGGGACCAGGTCACCGGCCTCCACGTACTTCTTGGCCTCCTGGCCCAGCGGCGTCCCCTCCCCCATGTGCGCGCGAAAGAGGTCACCGGTGGAGATGTGCGGAACGCCGAGATCGGCCGACAGCAGAGCAGCCTGGGTTCCCTTTCCCGCTCCGGGCGGGCCGACAAGGACGAGTCTCACTACTTCAGGAACCCTTCGTAGTTGCGCTGCATGAGCTGGCTCTCAATCTGCTTCACGGTGTCCAGACCGACACCGACCATGATCAGCACGGCCGTGCCACCGAACGGGAAGTTCTGCCCGCCGCCGCTGCCGAGGTCCAGGAACAGGTTGGGCAGGACGGCCACGATACCCAGGTACAGCGACCCGAACAGCGTGATGCGTCCCAGCACGAAGCTGAGGTACTCGGCGGTGGGCCGGCCCGGGCGGATGCCGGGGATGAACCCGCCGAACTTCTTCATCTCGTCCGCGCGGTCCTCCGGGTTGAAGGTGATCGCCACGTAGAAGTACGTGAAGAACACGATCAGCGCGAAGTACAGCAGGATGTACGGCCCGCTGGACGGGCGGATCAGGTAGTCGTTGATGAACCGCTGCCACCAGGAGACGGACCCGTCGGTGGACGCCGTCAGCTGCGCGACCAGGTTCGGCAGGTACAACAGCGACGACGCGAAGATCACCGGGATCACACCGGCCTGGTTCACCTTCAGCGGCAGGTACGTGGACGTGCCCCCGTACATGCGGCGGCCGACCATCCGCTTGGCGTACTGCACCGGGATGCGGCGCTGGCCCTGCTCGACGAAGACCACGCTGGCGAAGATGGCCAGGGCGGCCAGGCAGACCAGCGCGAAGACCAGTCCCCCGCGGCTGTCCAGCACGTTCTTGCCCTCGGTGGGGATCTGGGCGCCGATCGAGGTGAAGATCAGCAGCGACATGCCGTTGCCGATGCCGCGGTCGGTGATCAGCTCACCCAGCCACATGATCACCGCGGTGCCGGCGGTCATCACGATCACCACCACCAGCATGGTGAAGATGTCGCCGCCGGGGATGGCCGGGTACAGGTCGTTGTCGCAGCCCTGGAACAGCTGTCCACGGGTGGCCAGGGCCACGATGCCGGTGGACTGCAGGACCGCGAGGGCGATCGTCAGGTAACGGGTGTACTGCGTCATCTTGGCCTGGCCCGACTGGCCCTCCTTCTGCAGCGCCTCGAACCGTGGGATGACCACGGTGAGCAGCTGCACGATGATGCTCGCGGTGATGTAGGGCATGATGCCCAGCGCGAACACGGAGAGCTGGAGCAGGGCACCGCCGCTGAAGAGGTTGATCAGCGAGTAGATGCTCTGGCTGTCGCCACCGCTGACCTCCTTGAGGCAGGTCTGGATGTTGACGTAGGAGACGCCGGGCGACGGCAGCGTGGTACCCAGGCGGTAGATCGCGAGGATCCCCAGGGTGAAGAGGATCTTCCGCCTCAGGTCACGGGTCTTGAAGGCAGAGACGAAGGCGGAGAGCACTGATCCTCCTGGCAGCTTCGGGCGGACTAGCTCTGCCCCTGCTTAGCATTGGGATACGACGGGCAAGGCGACCCTGTGCGGGCGCCGACTAGTTGACTCTAACAGCCCCTCATCTCACCACACGGGCGGTGCGACGGCGGCAGCTGGGCCAGAAACGCGCTGACCGTGGCCGCCCTGCGAGTTCGCAGGCCGACCACGGTCAGCAGCACGTGCGGGTGTTACCGGTTCACCTGCTCAGAGCAGGGTGACGCTGCCACCGGCAGCCTCGATCTTCTCCTTGGCGGAACCGGAGCACTTGTTGGCAGTCACCTGCAGCGTCACCGAGCCGAGGTCCCCGTCACCGAGGATCTTGACCAGCTGGTTGCGGCGGACCGCGCCAGCGGCGACGAGCTCGTCGACGCCGATGGTGCCCCCCTGGGGGAACAGCCGCGCGAGGTCGGCCACGTTGACGACCTGGTACTCGACGCGGTTGCGGTTGGTGAACCCCTTGAGCTTCGGCAGCCGCATGTGCAGCGGCATCTGGCCACCCTCGAACGCGGCGGGCACGTTCTTGCGGGCCTTGGTGCCCTTGGTGCCGCGACCGGCGGTCTTGCCGCGCTTGCCGCCCTCACCGCGACCGACGCGGATCTTGTCCTGCTTGGCGCCCGGTGCGGGCCGCAGGTGGTGAAGCTTGATGGTCATTGCGAGCTCTCCTTACCGGATCCTGCAGCGCTGACCGTCTCGACCGTCACCAGGTGGGCGACGGTGGAGATCATGCCCCGGACCTCCGGGGAGTCCGGTCGGACCACGGACTGCCGGATCTTGTGCAGCCCGAGCGTGCGCAGGGTGTTGCGCTGGTTCTGCTTCGTGCCGATGGTGCTGCGCACCTGAGTGACCAGGAGGTCTGCCATGGTGATCAGGCCCCCTGTCCGGCGCGAGCGCGCAGCATTCCGGCCGGCGCGACGTCCTCGATGGGCAGGCCACGGCGGGCCGCCACCTCCTCCGGACGCTGGAGCATCTTCAGCGCCGCAACGGTCGCGTGAACGACGTTGATGGCGTTGTCGCTGCCCAGCGACTTGGAGAGGACGTCGTGGATGCCGGCGCACTCCAGCACGGCGCGCACCGGACCACCGGCGATGACACCGGTACCGGGGCTGGCCGGGCGCAGCAGCACCACGCCCGCCGCCGCCTCACCCTGGACGGGGTGAGTGATGGTGGCACCGATCATCGGGACGCGGAAGAAGTTCTTGCGAGCCTCGTCGGAGCCCTTCTGGATGGCCGCGGGAACTTCCTTGGCCTTGCCGTAGCCGACGCCGACCATGCCGTTGCCGTCGCCGACGATCACCAGGGCGGTGAAGCTGAAGCGTCGACCACCCTTGACCACCTTCGAGACACGGTTGATGGCCACGACCCGCTCGAGCTGGGTCTTCTCCGGCGCCGCGCCGCGGCCGCCGTCGCGGCGACCGCCGCCCCGACGCTCGCCACCGGCGCCGCCAGCTGCGCCGGCACCGCCTTCACGCGCACGTCCCGGCATCAGGCTGTCCTTCCGTTCGTCTCGTTCATGGTGAGAGTGTGCTCCGTTGTCAGTGGGTGCATCAGAACTGCAACCCACCTTCGCGAGCTGCGTCCGCCAGGGCCGCGATCCGGCCGTGGTAGTCGTTGCCGCCACGGTCGAAGACGACGGCCTCGACGCCGATGGCCTTGGCCCGCTCGGCCAGCAGGGCGCCGACCTTGGCCGACTTGGCCTTCTTGTCGCCCTCCATCGCGCGGAGGTCCGCCTCGAGGGTGGAGGCCGCGGCGAGGGTGTGACCGGAGAGGTCGTCCACCAGCTGGACGTGGATGTGCCGCGAGGAGCGGTTCACCACCAGTCGGGGACGGGCCGGCGTTCCGCTGACCTTCTTGCGGATGCGGAAGTGCCGCCGTGCGCGGGACAGTCGACGAACCGTGGAGGCGTCCTTGCCGAGCGGCTTGCGCCGCTTCGACCCGGAGCCTGCGACGGCCGTGCTTGCAGTCTGGCTCATGTCACTTACCCGTCTTTCCGACCTTGCGGCGGATCTGCTCGCCGGCGTAGCGGACGCCCTTGCCCTTGTACGGGTCGGGGCGGCGCAGCCGGCGAATGTTCGCCGCGATCTGGCCGACCTTCTGCTTGTCGATCCCGGAGATGGAGAACCTGGTGGGGGTCTCCACCGCGAAGCTGATGCCCTCGGGCGCCTCGATGGGGACGGGGTGGCTGTAGCCGAGTGCGAACTCCAGGTCGGAACCCTTGAGCTGCACGCGGTAACCCACGCCGTGGATCTCCATCTTGGTCTCGTAGCCGTTGGTGACGCCGATGACCATGTTCTGCACCAGGGTGCGGGACAGGCCGTGCAGCGACCGGCTGCGCCGCTCGTCGTCGGGACGGCTGACGGCGACAGCGCCGTCCTCGTCCTTCGTGACGATGATGGGCTCCGAGATGGTGGTCTGCAGGGTGCCCTTGGGCCCCTTGACCGTGACGTTCTGGCCCTCGATGGTCACGTCCACGCCGGACGGGACAGGAACGGGGAGCTTACCGATGCGTGACATTAGTTGCCTCCCTCACCAGACGTAGGCGAGGACTTCCCCGCCCACACCCTGCTTGGCCGCCTGGCGGTCGGTGAGCAGGCCGGTGGACGTGGAGATGATCGCCACACCGAGACCTCCCAGGACCTTGGGCAGGTTGGTGGATTTTGCGTAGACCCGCAGACCGGGCTTGGACACGCGCCGGAGACCAGCGATGCTCCGCTCACGGGTGGGGCCGTACTTCAGGTCGATGACGAGCGACTGTCCGACAGCCGCCTCCTCGGACCGGTAGTCGGAGATGTAGCCCTCCCGCTTGAGGATCTCGGCGATGTTCGCCTTGATCTTCGAGTGGGGCATCACGACTGCGTCGTGGTAGGCCGAGTTTGCGTTGCGCAGACGGGTCAGCATGTCTGCGATCGGGTCTGTCATGGTCATTCAGGTGACCTGTGCACCTTTCCCGCCGCGGTTCCCTCGTCGGATCCAAGTGGAGTCAACGGGCCTACGGCGAAGCGGTTCGAGTGCGGACGGGATGTCCGCATGGGGTGAGCTGAGCGGGTGCTCAGCTCACCAAGAGGACTTGCGCACGCCGGGGAGCTCGCCCCGGTGAGCCATCTCGCGCAAGCAGATGCGGCAGAGGCCGAACTTGCGGAACACGGCGTGGGGACGCCCGCAACGCTGGCACCGGGTGTACGCCCGGACAGCAAACTTCGGCTTCTTGTTCGCCTTGTTGACCAGTGCCTTCTTGGCCATGCTCAGTTCTCCTTGAAGGGGAAGCCCAGGTGCTTCAGCAGAGCCCGGCCCTCCTCGTTGTTCGTCGCGGTGGTCACCACGGTGATGTCCATGCCTCGAGGACGGTCGATCGAGTCGATGTCGATCTCGTGGAACATGGACTGCTCGTTGAGCCCGAAGGTGTAGTTCCCGTTGCCGTCGAACTGCGTGCCCGACAGACCGCGGAAGTCGCGGATGCGAGGGAGCGCGATGCTCACCAGGCGGTCCAGGAACTCCCACATCCGGTCACCGCGGAGGGTGACCTTCGCGCCGATCGGCATGCCCTCGCGGAGCTTGAACTGCGCGATCGAGGTCTTGGAGCGGCGGATCTCGGCCTTCTGGCCGGTGATCAGCGCCAGGTCGCGGACCGCACCGTCGATCAGCTTCGCGTCACGCGCAGCCTCACCGACACCCATGTTCACCACGACCTTGACGACGCCGGGGATCTGCATGACGTTGTCGTAGGAGTACTGCTCCTGCATGGCGGAGCGGATCTCCTCGCGGTACCGCTGCTTCAGCCGGGGCATCGTGGGGGCGGCGGCGACGGGGTTGTCGGTCACTGCGACAGAGCTCTTCTTGCTCGCCATCAGATGTCCTTCCCGTTCTTGCGCGACACGCGCACTCGCTTGGCACGGTCACCGCTGTCGTCGACGCGGTAGCCGACGCGGGTGGGCTTGCCGTCGGAGTCGACGACCATGACGTTGGAGACGTGGATCGAGGCCTCCTGCGTCACGATGCCGCCCGATGCCGCACCACGCTCGTTGGTGGAGACGGAGGTGTGCTTCTTGATCCGGTTGACGCCCTCGACCAGGACGCGCTCGTTCTCCGGGAAGGCCTGGATGACCTTGCCCTTCGCGCCCTTGTCCTTGCCGGCAACCACGATCACGGTGTCACCCTTGTGCACCTTCATCACAGCACCTCCGGCGCGAGCGAGATGATCTTCATGAACTTCTTGTCGCGCAGCTCGCGGCCCACGGGGCCGAAGATGCGCGTGCCTCGCGGCTCGTTGTCTGGCTTGATGAGGA
The DNA here is from genome assembly GCF_004006015.1 of Rhodococcus sp. X156. Classification (NCBI taxonomy): domain Bacteria; kingdom Bacillati; phylum Actinomycetota; class Actinomycetes; order Mycobacteriales; family Nocardiaceae; genus Rhodococcus; species Rhodococcus sp. X156. The sequence goes on from NZ_CP034766.1 coordinate 2,978,738, forward strand.
CTGCGGCGTTCTCGTCGAAGCGGATGTAGGAACCGTCCGGGCGGCGACGCTCCTTGGAGGTGCGCACGATGACCGCCTTGACGACGTCACCCCGCTTCACCCCCGCGCCCGGGATGGCTTCCTTCACTGTCGCCACGATGATGTCGCCGATACCGGCGTAACGCCGGGACGAGCCACCGAGGACGCGGATGCACAAGATCTCCTTGGCACCCGTGTTGTCGGCGACTCGCAGTCGCGACTCCTGCTGGATCACTTACAACTCCTGACCTGCGTGATGCGCGGCGGATTTCCGACCCGACGCGCGCGGTCCAAACTTACCTGTCAACTTCTTGGGGCAACGAGCCGGGCTGGCTCCGCGAGGAGCCGGCCCGACCTTCGAGAGCCACCGGGCCTTGCGAGCTACCGGGCCTTCTCGAGCACGGACACCAGGCGCCAGCGCTTGGTGGCCGACAGCGGCCGGGTCTCCATCAGCCGCACGCGGTCGCCGACACCGGCGTCACCGTTCTCGTCGTGGGCCTTGACCTTGGTGGTACGACGGATGACCTTGCTGTAGAGCGGGTGCTTGACCCGGTCCTCCAGCTCGACCACGATCGTCTTCTCCATCTTGTCCGAGACCACGTAGCCCACGCGCACCTTGCGGTTGTTGCGCTCGCTCGTGGCAGCGGTCTGCTCCGTGCTCACTTCTGCATCCCTCTCTACCGTCACGCTGCACCCTCATCCGAAACCGGCGCCGGTGCGAGACCGAGCTCGCGCTCACGCATGACCGTGTAGATCCGGGCGATGTCGCGCCGGACGGTCCGCAGTCGGCGGTTGTTGTCGAGCTGGCCGGTCGCCGTCTGGAAGCGCAGGTTGAACAGCTCTTCCTTGGACTCGCGGAGCTTGCTGACAAGCTCCTCGCCGGTGAGCTCGCGGAGCTCTGCGGCCTGTGTTGCGTCTGCCATCAGAACTGCCCCTCCCTGGTAACGATCCGGCACTTCATCGGGAGCTTGTGCATCGCGCGGCGCAGGGCCTCACGAGCGGTCTCCTCGTTGGGGTAGCTCAGCTCGAACATGATGCGTCCGGGCTTGACGTTGGCGACCCACCACTCGGGCGATCCCTTGCCGGAACCCATGCGGGTCTCGGCGGGCTTCTTGGTCAGCGGGCGGTCCGGGAAGATCGTGATCCAGACCTTGCCGCCGCGCTTGATGTGCCGGGTGACCGCGATACGGGCCGACTCGATCTGGCGGTTGGTCACGTAGGCCGGCTCCAGGGCCTGGATGCCCCACTCGCCGAACGTGACCTGCGTGCCGCCCTTGGCGTTGCCAGAGCGACTGGGGTGGTGCTGCTTGCGGTGCTTGACCCTGCGGGGAATCAGCATGTCCTCAGCCCTCCGTGCTTCCAGCAGGCGCCACAGGTGCTGCCTCGCTTGCCGGGGCCGTCGTAGTTCCTGCCGACTCGGCCGCCGCGCGGCCGGCGTCGGTGCTGGTGGCGGTGGTGCCCGAGGCACCGGAGCGACGACGCGCACCGGTCGGACGCTCGCGCCGTGCAGGACGCTCGTCGGTGACGACGTTCTCACGACGGCCGCCGACGATGTCGCCCTTGTAGATCCAGACCTTGACGCCGATCCGCCCGAAGGTGGTCTTGGCCTCGTACAGGCCGTAGTCGATGTCCGCGCGCAGCGTGTGCAGCGGGACCCGACCCTCGCGGTAGAACTCCGAGCGGGACATCTCCGCACCGCCGAGGCGACCGGAGCACTGCACGCGGATGCCCTTGACCTGCGGCTGACGCATGGCCGACTGGATGGCCTTGCGCATCGCCCGGCGGAACGCCACGCGGTTGGACAGCTGCTCGGCGACCCCCTGGGCCACCAGCTGCGCCTCGGCCTCGGCGTTCTTCACCTCGAGGATGTTCAGCTGCACCTGCTTGCCGGTCAGCTTCTCCAGCTCGGAGCGGATGCGGTCGGCCTCGGCGCCGCGGCGACCGATGACGATGCCCGGACGCGCGGTGTGGATGTCGACCCGGACGCGGTCACGCGTGCGCTCGATCTCGACCTTGGCGATGCCGGCGCGCTCCATGCCGGTGGCGAGCAGCTTGCGGATCGCCACGTCTTCCTTGACGTACTCCGCGTACTGCTTGTCGGCGTACCAGCGGGACTTCCAGTCAGTGGTGATACCCAGCCGGAAGCCGTGCGGGTTGATTTTCTGACCCACTACTGAGCACTTCCCTTCGAGGCGGCCTTGGCGGCCGAGCTCCTACGGTTTCGAGGCGAGGCGTCGGAGCTGCGACGCGGCCGGCTCTCAACCTCGATCGTGATGTGGCTCGTGCGCTTCCGGATGCGGAAGGCACGGCCCTGTGCCCGGGGCTGGAAACGCTTCAGCGTCGGTCCCTCGTCCACGAACGCCGTGGAGACGACCAGCGTGGCGGGGTCCAGCCCGAGGTTGTTCTCGGCGTTGGCGACGGCGCTCGCGAGCACCTTGGCCACCGGCTCGCTGGCGGCCTGCGGCGCGAACCGCAGGACGGCGAGCGCCTCAGCCGCGGGACGGCCCTTGATCAGCTCGACGACGCGGCGCGCCTTCATGGGCGTGACCCGGACGTAGCGGGCCTTGGCCATCGCGTGCGGGAAAACTTCGTCTGTGCTGCTCATCGGCGGCGCGCCTTTCGGTCGTCCTTGATGTGTCCACGGAACGTCCGCGTGGGCGCGAACTCACCGAGCTTGTGTCCCACCATGGCGTCCGAGACGAACACCGGGACGTGCTTGCGGCCGTCGTGCACCGCGAACGTGTGTCCGATGAAGTCCGGCGTGATGGTCGATCGTCGGGACCAGGTCTTGATGACCTGCTTGGTCCCCTTCTCGTTCTGGACGTCCACCTTCGCAAGGAGGTGGTCATCGACGAACGGGCCCTTCTTAAGGCTGCGTGGCATCCTTCACTCCTCCCTGGTCAGCGCTTGTTCTTGCCCGTGCGGCGGCGCCGCACGATGAGCTTGTCGCTCGGCTTGCTCTTGCGGGTGCGGCCCTCGGGCGTGCCCCACGGGCTCACCGGGTGGCGACCACCGGAAGTCTTGCCCTCACCACCACCGTGCGGGTGGTCGACCGGGTTCATCACGACACCACGGACGGTCGGGCGCTTGCCCTTCCAGCGCATGCGGCCGGCCTTGCCCCAGTTGATGTTGGACTGCTCGGCGTTGCCGACCTCGCCCACCGAGGCGCGGCAGCGAACGTCCACGCGCCGGATCTCACCGGAGGGCATGCGCAGGGTGGCGTAGGTGCCCTCCTTGCCCAGCAGCTGGATGCTGGCGCCGGCCGAGCGGGCCATCTTGGCGCCGCCACCGGGACGCAGCTCCACCGAGTGGATGGTGGTACCGGTCGGGATGTTGCGCAGGGGCAGGTTGTTGCCGGGCTTGATGTCAGCCTTGGCGCCTGCCTCCACGGTGTCGCCCTGCTTCAGCTTCGCCGGGGCGAGGATGTAGCGCTTCTCCCCGTCGGCGTAGTGCAGCAGCGCGATGTTGGCGGTGCGGTTCGGGTCGTACTCGATGTGCGCGACCTTGGCCGGCACACCATCCTTGTCGGCCCGGCGGAAGTCGATGAGCCGGTACGCACGCTTGTGGCCACCGCCCTTGTGGCGGGTGGTGATGCGGCCGTGGGCGTTGCGGCCACCTCGGCCGTGCAACGGACGGACCAGCGACTTCTCCGGGGTGGAACGGGTGATCTCAGCGAAGTCGGAGACGCTGGAGCCACGACGCCCGGGAGTGGTCGGCTTGTACTTGCGGATTGCCATGAGTCTTCTCAGTCCTCAGCTTGTCTGCCTGATTTCAACGAGTCCCGGCGCCGTCAGGCGACCGGGCCCCCGAAGATCTCGATGGGCTTGCTGTCGGCGGACAGGGTGACGATCGCGCGCTTGGTGTCCTTGCGCTTGCCGTACCCGAACTTCGTCCGCTTGCGCTTTCCCTGGCGGTTGGCGGTGTTGACGTTCTTGACAGTCACGCCGAAGACCTTCTCCACGGCGATCTTGATCTGCGTCTTGTTCGCGTCCGGCGACACCAGGAAGGTGTAGGTGTTCGACTCGAGCAGCCCGTAGGACTTCTCGGAGATCACCGGTGCCAGGAGCACGTCACGCGGGTCGGCAATCACTTGCTGTCCTCCTCGTTCTCCACGAGCTCACTCGAACGAGCCGACGCCGTGGCGCTGCGTCCGCGGGGCGGACCGGCGACGAGGGAGGCGAGCGACGCGCTGGTGAACACGACGTCGTCGGAGACGAGGACGTCGTAGGTGTTGAGCTGGTCCGGCGCAATGGGGTGCACGCCGGGCAGGTTCTTCAGGCTGCGCCAGCCGGCAGCGTCCTGACGGTCCAGGACCACCAGGAAGCGACGACGGTCGCTGATCGCACCCAGCAGCGTCTTCACGCCCTTGGTGGAGGGCACGTCGTTGGCCACGAGCTCGCTGACGACGTGGATGCGGCCGGAGCGGGCCCGGTCGGAGAGCGCCCCGCGGAGAGCGGCGGCGATCATCTTCTTGGGCGTGCGCTGCGCGTAGCTGCGCGGCGTGGGGCCGTGCACGACGCCACCGCCGACGAACTGCGGCGCGCGGGTCGAGCCCTGACGGGCGCGGCCGGTGCCCTTCTGGCGGTAGGGCTTGGCGCCACCGCCGGACACCTCCGCGCGGGTCTTGGTCTTGTGCGTGCCCTGGCGGGCGGCGGCCATCTGCGCCACGACCACCTGGTGCATCAGCGGGATGTTCGCCTGCACGTTGAACAGCGACGCGGGCAGCTCGACGGTGCCGTTGGTGCCACCGTCGACGGTGCGCACGGGCACGGTCAGGGACGCCTCGGCGGCGTCAGCCTTCTTGGTGTCGATAGCCATCAGAGGGCACCACCCTTCACTGCGGACTTGACGAACACGAGTCCGCCCTTGTTGCCGGGAACGGCGCCCTTGATGAGCAGCAGGCCGGCCTCGGCGTCGACGCGGTACACGGTCAGGTTCTGCGTGGTGACCCGCTCGTTGCCCATCCGACCCGCCATGCGCATGCCCTTGAACACGCGACCGGGGGTGGAGGCGCCACCGATGGAGCCGGGCGAGCGGTGCACGCGCTTCACGCCGTGTCCCGCACCCAGGCCGTGGAAGCCGTGGCGCTTCATGACACCGGCGGTTCCCTTGCCCTTGCTGGTGCCGGTCACGTCGACCACTGCGCCATCGGCGAAGAGGTCGGCGGTGATCTCCTGGCCGACCTCGTAGCCGGAGACGTCCTCCATGCGGAGCTCGACGAGGTGGCGACGAGGCGTGGTGCCGGCCTTGGCGAACTGGCCCGCAACGGGCTTGATCACGCGGCGCGGGTCAATCGCGCCGAAGGCCAGCTGCACAGCGTTGTAGCCGTCGTTCTCTACGGTTCGCACCTGGGTGACGACACAGGGCCCAGCCTGCACGACGGTCACCGGGACGATCCGGTTGTTCTCGTCGAACACCTGGGTCATGCCGAGCTTGTTGCCCAGGATGCCCTTCATCTTGTTCTCAGCCATCGGTCCTGTCTCCGCCGTCACTGGATGTTGACGTCGACGCTCGCCGGAAGGTCGATGCGCATGAGCGCGTCCACCGTCTTGGGCGTCGGGTCGAGGATGTCAATGAGGCGCTTGTGGGTGCGCATCTCGAAGTGCTCGCGCGAGTCCTTGTACTTGTGCGGCGAGCGGATGACGCAGTACACGTTCTTCTCGGTCGGCAGCGGCACAGGACCGACCACGCGTGCACCCGTACGGGTGACGGTCTCGACGATCTTGCGCGCGGACGCGTCGATCGCCTCATGGTCATAGGCCTTGAGCCGGATGCGGATCTTTTGTCCCGCCACGCTTGCCCTCTTCCTTGCTTGCCGCTTTCGCGGCAACTCACTGTCGTATGAACGCCATGCGGTGTGTCAGCGCCGACCAGCAGGCTGCGCTGTTGTTCTCGAACTGTCGGTACGACGAGCCCATGCCCGACGACATCGACCATCCACCAGCACGGGAACCACGCGCAGGCGCAGCACCGATCCACTCGCGATGTTCAACTGTCGGGCCCGCCGGTACACGCGGTCGGGTGTGTCGCGTTCACGCCCGAGGACTGAAGTGCCATCCTACGGGGATCACCCGGCGCCAGCTCGGCGTCTATAGCCGAAGCTCACACATACCCTGCCCACCACGGACAGCCATGGGATCCGCGAGGAACCCACGACCCATCACGTCGTGTCAAGGCAACCGCACCAGTATGCACGACGCGCCCTCGCACATCAAACCGCCTCCGGCCGCGGCACTCACGCCGGCGGCACCGCGCCGGATCGGGGTCAGCACACGGTCGTGCCTGCTCAGCCGGTGCGGCGCCCGGTCTCGTGGATAACATCTGTGGGCCCACACGCGATGAGACAGGATGTCCGCTTCCCTACCCCCTGCTGCGTCCGGAGGACCCCGTGCCCGTCGCGACGCTGAACGGCATCCGGCTGAGCTACGCGGTGTCCGGCGAGGGGCCGCTGGTGGTCCTGGTGATGGGCAGCGGAAGCCCGGGGCGAGTGTGGGACCTGCACCAGACGCCCGCCCTGGAGGCGGCCGGCTACCGGGTGGCCCGGGTGGACAACCGAGGCATCGCGCCCAGCGACGAGTGCCCCGAGGGCTTCACCATCGCCGACATGGCTGCCGACACCGCCGCGCTGATCGAGCACCTCGGCTCCCCAGCGGCGGTGGTGGGCACCTCGCTGGGGGCCCGGATCACCCAGGAGCTGGCGCTGACCCGCCCCGAGCTGGTGTCCCGGGCGGTGCTGTTCACCGCGCACGCCCGGCTGCGTCCCGCCCAGGCCGCCCTGTCGGCGGCGGAGGCGGAGCTGGCCGAGACCGGGCAGCGGGTGTCCCCGCGGTACTCCGCAGCGGTCACTGCGGCGCTGAACCTCTCTCCCCGCACGCTCGCCGACCCGTCCACCTGCCAGGAGTGGCTGGACGTCCTGGAGTTCTCCGCCGCCACCGGCGGGCCCGGGACGGCCGCACAGCTGCGGCTGGACAACGGCTTCGACCGCCGGAGCGCCTACCGCGGCATCCGGGTGCCCACGATGGTCGTGGCCTTCGCCGACGACCGGGTGATCGACCCCCAGCTGTGCCGCGAGGTGGCCGACGCCATCCCCGGCTGCCGTTACGAGGTAGTTGCCGACGCAGGGCACTTCGGCCTGCTGGAACGCCCCGAGCCGGCGAACGCCCTGCTGCTGGAATTCCTTTCCGGCCGCTGACCACAGGAGGAAGCGACATGCCCGATCCGACCGACGGTGTGACCGTGCAGGGGGTCGAGAAGCGCTTCGGTGACGTGCGCGCCCTGCGCGGCATCACCTTCTCCGCCCCGCGCGGCTCCGTGCTGGGGATTCTCGGTCCGAACGGCGCGGGCAAGACCACCGTGGTCAACGTGCTGACCACGCTGCTGCGCCCCGACGCCGGCACCGCCACGGTGGCCGGTTTCGACGTGGTCCGCCAGGCCGCGCAGGTGCGGCGCGCCATCATGGTCACCGGCCAGTACGCCGCGCTGGACGAGTCGTTGTCCGGCCGGGAGAACCTCGTGCTCTTCGGCCGCCTGATGGGGCTGGACAAGCGGTCCGCGCGGGTCAGGACCGCGGAGCTGCTGGCCGACTTCGACCTGGTGGAGGCGGCGGGACGCAAGGTGGGCGGCTACTCCGGAGGCATGCGCCGACGCATCGACATCGCGTGCGGGCTGGTGGTGCGACCGGACGTGGTGTTCCTGGACGAGCCGACCACCGGTCTGGACCCGCGGAGCCGCCAGTTCGTGTGGGACCTGGTGAGCCGGCTCAAGGACGACGGCATCACCACCGTCCTGACCACCCAGTACCTGGACGAGGTGGACGTGCTCTCGGACAACATCGTGGTGATCGACAAGGGCACGGTGGTGGCCGAGGGCACCGCTGACCAGCTCAAGGAGCGCACCGGCACCAGCTACTGCGAGATCGTCCCCCTGCACACCACGGACCTGCCGCAGCTGCTGGCCGCGCTGGGCCCGCTGGTTCCCGCGGGCACCGCGGCGGTGCCCGCGGGTGACCGGGTGTCCATCCCCGCTCCCCAGGGCGCCACCACCCTCGCCGAGGCGCTGCGCCGGCTGGACGCAGCGCAGGTGGAGATCGCCGACATCGCGCTGCGGCGGCCCTCCCTGGACGACGTGTTCTTCGCCCTGACCGCGCCGACCGACGCCGAGACAGACCAGGACAGCGCCGCCACGGACACCCCCGCCGCGCCACGGGCCCGCCCAGCGGGGTCCAGCCCAGCGGGGTCCAGCCCAGCGGGGTCCAGCCCAGCGGGGTCCAGCACCGGAAACCTGGGCGACGGCGACCCCGGTGACGCACAGGTCAGCGATCGCGCGGCTGGTGGCGGTGAGGTGTCGGCGGAGGTCGGCGCGGGTGCGTCCCCGCCGTCGGGGCGCCGCGACGGCGGCGGCCCGGCGTGAGCGCCCCGGTGGCTTCCCGCGACAAGCCCGCCCCCTCCCCCCGCCCGCTGCACCACCACGCTCGGCCGGCGCCCGGCGGGCTGTCGCAGTGGCTGACCCTGGCCGGTCGGCACACCCGGGCCATGGGCACCAACGGCGAGCTGGTGGTCTCCCTGGTCGCGCCGCCGATCTTCGCGCTCGGCTTCGACCTGCCGCTGCGCTCCATCATGGATTCCCAGGGCGTCGACTACGGGCAGTTCATCACCCCGATCATCGTGCTGCAGGCGATGAGCTTCATCGCGGTCTCCTCCGCCGTGCGGGCCGCCTACGAGTCGGTGAACGGCATGACCACGCGGATGCGGACGATGCCGGTGAACCCCGCGGCTCCGCTGGCCGGGCGAATGACCGCCTCGGCCGTGCGGGTGGTGGTGTCACTGCTGTCCGCGCTGCTGTCGGGCTACCTGTTGGGCTTCCGCTTCGAGAACGGCGTGGACAACGCGGTGCTGTTCTGCGGCTTCGCCTTCGTCATCGCCCTGGTGCTGTCCATCGGGGCTGACGCGCTGGGGACCCTGTCGCACAACCCTGAGGCGACCAGCCAGATCCTCACGCTGCCCCAGCTGGTGCTGGGCATGCTCTCCACCGGCTACGTGCCCGAGGAGGGCTTCCCCGAGTGGATCCAGCCGTTCGTGCGCAACCAGCCGGTGTCGCACTTCTGCGCAGTGATGCGGTCGCTGGCAGAGGGCACCGGGGACACCACGCACGTGCTGCCCGCGCTGCTGTGGCTGGGCGGGCTGGCCGCGGCCTTCACGCTGGCCTCGGTGCACGCCAACCTGCGGAGGGGCTAGCCGATGAGCACTGTCACCCCACCCAGTCGCACCCCGTGGCCGCCCAGCCCCACGCCGCGCCCGGCCGTCACCCCGCCCGAGCCCACCGGCGCGCTGGCCTTCCTCGTGCCCACCCGGGCCGCACCCGAGCGGTCGCTGCGAGCGCTCGGACCGCAGAGCCTGCTGCAGGCCCGGCGGCTGCTCACGCGGTGGCTGCGCGACCCCTTCACCACCATCCAGGCACTGGTCTACCCCGCCGTCACGCTGGTGATGCTCTGGGTGGTGCTCGGTGACTCGATCGCCGACGCCACCGGGCAGGACGCTCTGGACGGGCTGGTGCCCATGACCGCGCTGGTGGGCACCATGGCCGGGGCGGTGGCGGGAGCGGTGTCGCTGATGGGTGAGCGCGACTCAGGGCTGGTGGGCAGGTTCTGGGTGATGCCGGTCAACCGGGCAGGGCCGATCGTCGGCCGTCTGCTCGCCGAGATGGTGCGCATCCTGCTCACCACGGTGATCATCGTCGCCGTCGGGCTGCTGATCGGCTTCCGCTTCGACCGGGGACTGCTGGCCGGGCTGGCCATGGTGGGGATGCCGCTGCTGTTCGGGCTGGGCTACTCCACCCTGGCCACCGCGGCCGCGCTCTACAGCCGCCGGACCACCTTCGTGGAGATGCTGTCGCTGGCCACCACCATCCTGATGTTCTTCAACACCGGGTTCGTGCCGCTGGACGCCTACCCCAGCTGGCTGCAGGGACCGGTGCAGTACCAGCCGATGTCCTGCGCGGTGGACACCATGAAGGCGCTGGCGGTGGGCGGACCCACGCTCACCCCGCTGCTGCTGCTGCTCGCCTGGACGGGCGGGCTGGTGGTGGTGTTCGGGTGGCCGGCCATCGTCGGCTACGGCCGGGCTGCGGGAAGTGCGCGCCGCTGAGCCGTCCTGCTGAGCCCGCACAGCGAGGGCGCCCGGCGTGATCGCCGGGCGCCCTCGCTGCGCAGTCGTCAGCTCGCCGTGCCGCGGGCGTCGGCCTCCATCGCCTCGACGAGGCTCTTCGGCCGCATGTCCGTCCAGCTCTCCTCCACGTAGCTGACGCACTCCGCGCGGGAGGCGGTGCCGAACGCCACGGTCCAGCCCGCGGGCACGTCGGCGAACTCCGGCCACAGCGAGTGCTGGTTCTCCTCGTTGACCAGCACCCGGAAACGGCCGTCCGCGTCGTCGAATGGGTTGCTCACTTGCCAGCTCCTTCTCGTTGTCACCTGTTCCGTGCCTGGCCCCGCGGGCCGCACGGCCGATCTGCTGGGCTACACGTGCCGCGCCACCGCGGTGAGCACCTGCTCCCAGAGCTCCATCAGGGCGTCGGCCTCCGCGGCGGGCAGCACGCCCTCCGGGTGCGACAGCTGCGCCACGTAGGTGGGCCCGTCCGGCCCGTCCTCCACCAGCGTCTGCAGGTCGAGCACCGCCTGGGCGGGCAGCTCGCTGCGGGCGGTGGTGAAGATGCCCTCGGCCTGCAGGTCCGGCTGCCAGGCACCCTGCGCGCCCAGGCCTGCCCCCTCGGGCAGCCGGATCCGGCCGACGTAGTTGAAGACGACCTGCGGCTCGCCCAGGGGACGCAGCTCAGCCGCCGTCTCGGGGTTGAGGTAGCGCAGCATGCCGTAGCCGATGCCGTGGTCGGGGACCGCCGCCAGCTGCTGGTGCACCCGCCGGACCGCGTCCGCGGCAGCGAACGGGTTGCCGGAGGCGACCTCGTCCAGCTCCACCCCCCGCAGGTCCACCCGCGCGGGGTACATGGTGGTGAACCACCCTGCCGTCCGGGAGAGGTCCGCACCCTCCACCAGGTGCTCCTCCCGGCCGTGACCCTCCAGGGTGAGCAGCACCGACCGCTGCCGCACCCCGCGCCGGCGCTGCCACAGCGACACCGCGGTGGCCAGGGTGGCCACCAGCACGTCGGGGAAGGTGCCGCCCAGCTCGGCCGTCGAGGCAGCCAGCAGCGGTCGGGTGACCGCCACCGGCAGCCGCAGCTCGGTGCGCCGCAAGGTCCGCGCCACGTCCACGCTGAGGTCCAGCGGGCGGGTGCCGAGCGCCGGTTCCGCCGTGTCCAGCACCGAGCGCCACCGCGCCAGCTCGGCGACCCGCTCGGGCGTGCGCGCCGCAGCGGTGAGGCCCCGGGTCCACTCCTGCAACGAGGAGCCGGTGTGCATCAGCTGCACTGGCTGGCCGGCCTGCACCTGCTCACCGGCCGTGGCGAAGTCGGGGACCAGGAAGCGCCAGGAGACGGCGTCGACCACCAGGTGGTGCGCGGCCACCAGCAGTCGCCCTGCGGTGCCCGGCTCGGCCGGGGCCAGCCACAGGAAGCGCACCAGGGGCCCCCCGCTCACGTCGGTGGTGGCGACGGCGTGGTCGTAGGCGTCCCGGGCGGCGGCGGTGAACCCGGCGGTGCCCGGCTCCGCCCCGGCGGGGAGCTCCACCCGCTCGACCAGCTCGGCGGCGCGCAGCTCACCCACCGGCGGCACCCACAGCGCCTTGCCGGCAGGCGCAGGGCCGCCCCGTGCGGCGTCCACCTGGGTCAGATCCACCTGGGCCGGGTCCACCAGGCGGGCACGCAGGGCCGGGTGCGCATCGAGCACGGCCTGCACCACCTGCTCGAGCTGGGTCGCGGGCAGCCCCGGCGGCAGGGTCAGCAGCATCGGCATGTGGAACCAGCGGTAGTCGCCGCCGCGCTCCACCATCTTGGCCGCCACCGGGGTGAGCGGCACCCAGCCCGATCCGTCGTCAGCGCCCTGCTGCGCCTGCGGCCCCCCGGTCGCCGGCTGGGCCTGCGCCCGGGCGAGCGCCGCCGCGGCGAGGTCAGCCACGGTGGGGCTGTCCACCACGTCCCTGGCCGTCAGCTGCAGGCCGGCGGCACGGGCGCAGGACACCAGCTGCATCGAGCCGATGCTGTCCCCGCCGAGGCCGAAGAAGGAGTCGTCCAGCCCCACCTTGTCGTGGCCGAGCAGGTCGGCGATCAGCTCGGCCAGCACCTGCTCCACCGCGCTCTCCGGTGCCCGGTACTGCACCTCGTCGGTGCCCGGCACCGGCAGTGCGGCCCGGTCGACCTTGCCCGACGGTCCCAGCGGCATCTGCGCCAGCACGGTCACCACGGTGGGCACCAGGGAGGCGGGCAGCCGCGCCGCCACCGCTTCCCGCAGCTGCTGCGGGTCCAGCGGCGCGCCGTGGCCGTCGGCGCCTCGGTGGTCGGCGCTCACGTAGGCGGCCAGTGCGGTGGCCGTGCCCGCCTGGCGAGCCACCACCACCGCGCGCGCCACCCCGGGCTGCTCCAGCAGCACCGCCTCCACCTCGCCGGGCTCCACCCGCAGCCCGCGGATCTTCAGCTGCAGGTCGCTGCGGCCGACGTACTCCAGCGCCCCGTCCGGACGCCAGCGCACCACGTCACCGGTGCGGTACATCCGCGCTCCGGCCCCGGTGAAGGGGTCGGCCACGAAGCGCTCGGCGGTGAGCCCCGGCCGGGCGGCGTAGCCGCGGGACACCTGCTCGCCGGCCAGGTACAGCTCCCCCTCCGCCCCCACCGGAACCGGCTGCAGCGTGGGGCTGAGCACGTAGGCACGGGTGTTCCACACCGGTGTGCCGATGGGCACCGCGCCTGCGGCGCCGCCAGCGGCCACCTGCGAGGTGGCGTCCACGGTCACCTCGGTGGGCCCGTACAGGTTGACCACCTCGGCGCCGAACACCCGGGCCGTCCTGCTCGCCAGCGCCTGGGTGAGCGTCTCCCCACCGGAGAACACCCTGCGCAGGTGCAGCTCGGTGCCGGCCCGCTCGGCGGCGTCCACCACCAGGCTGAGCACGCTGGGCACGTACTGCACCACCGTCACGCCCTGGGTGGCGATGACGTCGAGCATGTACTCGGCGTCGACGTGGCCCTCCGGTGCCGGCACCACCAGGGTGGCCCCCACCGCCAGTGGCGCGAACAGCTCCCACACCGAGGCGTCGAAGGTGTGCAGGGTCTTCTGCAGCACCACGTCCTCGGCGTCGAGGCCGTGCTCGGCGCACAGCCACCGCACCTGGTTGACGATCGAGCGGTGCTGCACGGTCACCCCCTTGGGCCGCCCGGTGGACCCGGAGGTGAACAGCACGTAGGCGGCGTTGCCCGGCCGCAGCGGCGCGGTGCGGTCGCTGTCTCGCAGGGGCGCGGCGGACAGCCCGGACAGGTCGAGCTGGTCGACGAGGACCGTGGGCACGTCCGGCAGCCGCTGCCCCGGGGTGCCGGAGGTGGTGAGCACGCAGACGGGCTGCGCGACCCGGACCATGTCGGCCAGCCGGTCGACCGGGTGGGTGGGGTCGAGCGGCAGGTAGGCGCCTCCGGCACGCACCACGGCGTGCAGCGCCACCAGCAGCTCCACCGACGTCTGCATGGCCACGCCCACGGTGCTCTCCGGGCCCACGCCCAGCGACACCAGGTGCCGGGCCAGCCGGTTGACCACCGCGTCCAGCTCCCCGTAGGTCAGCGAGCGGTCCGGCAGCACCACCGCGGTGCGGTCCGGGTCGACGTGGCCGAACAGCTCCGGCAGCGTCTGCTCGACCACCGCGTGGTCGGTGTCGTTGAAGGCGTGCAGCACCCGGGCCCGCTCCCCCTCGGCCAGCAGGTCGAGGCTGCTGACCGCGGTCTCCGGCGCCTGCGCGGCGGCGTGCAGGACCGTCTGCAGCTGACGGCCGATCGCGGTCACGGCCTCGGGGCCCACCACGTCGGGAAGGTGCTCCAGGACCACCCGCAGGGAGTCCTCGTCGAAGCAGGCGAGGGTGAGCGGGTAGTGCGTGGCGTCCGCGCCACGCACGCCCTCCACCGTCATCCCGTCCACGGACCCCGCCGCCTGCGCCCCGGCCGCGTCGATCGGGTACGACTCGAACACGGTCAGCGTGTCGAACACCGCCCCGTCGCCGGCCAGGTGCTGGATCTCGCTGAGCCCGACGTGGTGGTGCTCGAGCAGCTGAGCCTGCTCCTGCTGCAGCCGGTGCAGCAGGTCGGCGAGGGTGTCGCCCGGCTCCTGGCGCACCCGGACCGGCAGCGTGTTGATGAACAGCCCGACCATCTGCTGCACGCCGTCCAGCTCGGGCGGGCGGCCGGAGACCGTGGCCCCGAACACCACGTCGTCCCGCCCCAGCAGGCGCCCGAGCACGACGCCCCAGGCGGCCTGCACCACCGTGTTGGTGGTGACGCCCAGCCGGGCGGCGGTGGTGCGCAGCGCGGCGGTGTCCTCGGGGCTGAGCCGGATCTCGGTCTTTCCGGGCTCGCCGGTGTTGGCCCGGTGCAGCGCCCCGAACAGGGTGCTCGGGGAGTCCAGCCCGGCCAGCGCCCGCGCCCACGCCTGGCGCGCCTGGCTCGGGTCCTGGCGGTGCAGCCACGCCAGGTAGTCCCGGAACTGCCGCGCCGGCGCCAGCCCCGCCGCGTGGCCGTCGGTGGCGTAGAGGGTGAGCAGCTCGCTGATCATGATGGGCATGGACCAGCCGTCCAGCAGGACGTGGTGGTTGGCCACCGCCAGCTCCCAGCTGTCCTGCTCCAGGTGCAGCAGCAGCAGGCGGACCAGGGGCGCGGCGTGCACGTCGAAGCGGTCGGTGCGGTTGGCGCCCAGCAGCTCCTGGCGACGTGCCTCACGCTGCGTCGCGTCGAGACCGGTGAGGTCGACCACCTCGAACGGCACGGCCACGTCGGTCACCACGACCTGCACCGGCGGGCCGGCGGAGGTGGCGTCGAAGGCCACCCGCAGGTTGGGGTAGCGCTGCAGCAGGGCGTGCGCGGCGCGCCGCAGCCGGTCGGCGTCGACCCGCCCGGACAGCTCCAGCACCACCTGGGCGGTGTAGAGGTCGACCGATCCCTCCGCGATCATCGCGTGGAAGAGCATCCCGGCCTGCAGCGGGGTCAGCGGCAGCACGTCGCTGAGGGTGCCGTGGCGCTGCTCCCACCCGTCCACGTCGGCCTGCGTGGCTGTGACCAGCTGCAGGTCCGAGGGGGTCAGCTCCCGGTGCTGCCCGGCCAGGGCAGCCGCGGCCACCGCCTCGCTGGCCTGCTCCCAGAGCTGGGCGAAGCGACCGACTGCTGCTTCGTCGAGCAGGCCGGTGGCGTAGCCCAGGTGCACCGCCAACCGCTCCTGCCCGTCGCGGACCTCCACGGAGAGGTTGGCCTCCAGCGCCGCCGCGGCGGCCATCGCCCGCAGCGGCGGACGGTGTGCGCCGACGGCGTCCGCGGTGGGCATCCAGCCGTGGTCGGTGACGCTGTCGTCGGCCTCCCCGCCGAAGCGGCCGAGGTAGTTGAAGGTGATCTGCGGCTCTGCCAGGCCGTCGAGCTCGCCGGCGGTGGCGGGGTTGAGGTGGCGCAGCAGGCCGTGCCCGACTCCCTTGTCCGGGACCGCAGCCAGCTGCTCCTTGACCGCCTTGACCGCGCGCACGGCCTCAGCGGCATCGGCACGGGCGGCGAACACCGCGTCCAGGTCGACCCCCGCGACGTCCAGTCGCACCGGGTGCACCGCGGTGAACCACCCGACGGTGCGGGAGAGGTCAGCGCCGGGCAGCAGCTCGTCCTGGCGGCCGTGGCCCTCCAGCCGCACCAGCGTGGACGTCGAGTGCTCTCCGCGCTCGCTGCGCCACCGGGCGACGGCCAGCGCCAGCGCGGTGAGCAGCCCGTCGTCGACGCCGCTGCCGAAGCGGTCCGGGAGCACGTTGAGCAGGGCGTGGGTGGCCGGCGGGCTGAGCTCGACCTGGTGCTCGGCGACGTCGGCGCTGGTGTCCACCTCGGGGTCCAGCGCCCGCCGGCCCAGCGGGGCCTCCGGCTCGGCCAGCATCGTCCGCCAGTACTCCAGCTCAGCGACGCGCTCCGCCGAGCTGGCCTGCTCGACCAGGGCGTGCGCCCAGGTGCGCAGCGAGGTGCCCACCTCGGCCAGCACCGGCGTGCTCCCGCCGGCCTGCTGGTACCAGGCGTCAGCGAGGTCGGGCACCAGAACCCGCCAGGAGATGGTGTCGACCACCAGGTGGTGCACCACCACGAACAGCCGACCCGACCGGTGCGGGCCGCGGTCGAACCACAGCAGCTCCACCACCCGGCCAGCGCGGACGTCCAGCCGCTCCAGCGCCCGGGCGTAGGCCTGCTCCACCACGGCGGTGAAGGCCGGGGAGCCGGGCTCTGCCTCGGTGGGCACGTGGGTGAGGACGTCCTCGGCGCGGACCGCGCCCACGGGGGCCACCTCGAGCTCCTCGGCGGAGAGCAGCCGGGCGCGCAGCCCGTCGTGGCGGTCGAGCACCGCCTGCACGGTGCTCAGCAGACCGTCGCGGTCGGCCCCCACCGGCAGCGACAGCATCGTGGGCATGTCGAAGGCGTCGAAGTCACCGCCGCGGCCGAGCACCCAGCGCATCACCGGGGTGGTGGGCAGCCGCCCGACACCGCCGCCAGGCAGCTCGCGGTGCCCGGCCAGCTCGGCGGCCTCGGCGAACCGGGCCACCCGGGCGAGCTCGGCCACGGTGCGGTGCTGGAAGAGATCGCTGGCCTTCAGCTGGACCCCGGCCGCCTTGGCCCGCGCGACCACCTGGATGGCGACGATGGAGTCACCGCCCAGGGCGAAGAACGACTCGTCCACCCCGACCGACGCTACGCCGAGCACCTCGGCGAACACCCGCTCCAGCGCCAGCTCCAGGTCAGTCGCCGGGGCCCGGCCTGCGCTGTCGGTGACGGCCAGCTCCGGCTCCGGCAGCGCCCGCACGTCGAGCTTGCCCGCCGGCGTCAGCGGGACAGTCGGCACCGGCACCACCGCGGCCGGAACCATGTGCCCGGGAAGCACCCGGGACAGGTGCTCCCTCAGCGCGGTGGTGTCGAGCTCCGCGCCGGGCGCCGGGCTCACGTAGGAGACGAGCACGGTCGCCCCCGCCGGCCCGGGCCGGTCCACCGTGGCGGCGAAGGCCACCTCTAGTCGCTGGGCGAGGACCGCGTCGATCTCCCCCAGCTCGATGCGGAAGCCGCGGATCTGCACCTGGCGGTCGGCCCGGCCGGCGTACTCCAGCTCGGGCTCGCCCGCCGGGCCCAGCACCCACCGCACCACGTCCCCGGTGCGGTAGGCCACGCCGCCTGCCGGCATCGGGCCGGTGCCGGCGCAGGGGTTGGCCACGAACCGCCCGGCGGTGAGCGAGGGCCGCCGCAGGTACCCGCGGGCCACTCCCGCGCCGCAGACGTAGAGCTCGCCGGGCACGCCCAGCGGCACCGGGCGCAGCCGGTCGTCGAGCACCAGCAGGTGCCCACCGCTGAGCGGGCTGCCGATGACCACCGGTTCCCCGGGGCGCAGCGGGTGGCTGAGGCTGGCCACCACCGTGGTCTCGGTGGGCCCGTAGGCGTCCAGGAAGCGCCGGCCTGGGGCCCAGCGCGCCACCAGCGCGGCGGGAACCGCCTCACCACCCACCACCACGGTGCGCAGCTCGTCCAGCCTGGTGGGGTCGACGGTGGCCAGCGCCGCGGGTGTGCTGAAGGCGTGGGTGACGTGCTGCGTGCGGAGCAGCTCGGTCAGCTCCTCCCCGGCGTAGCTCTGCCGGGGCACCAGCACCATGGCCGCCGCGGCACCGATCGCCATGGTCAGCTCCAGCACGGAGGCGTCGAAGCTGGGTGAGGACGAGCCCAGGGTGCGCGAGCTCGCCGTCGTGCCGTAGCGCTCGCGCTGGCTGGCGGTGAGGTCGGCCAGCCCGGTGTGGGTGACCAGCACGCCCTTGGGCACCCCAGTGGTGCCGGAGGTGTAGATGACGTAGGCGAGGTTGCGCGCGCGCAGGGGGCGGCGTCGGTCGGCGTCGGTCACCGGCCGCGCGGAGCGCTGGGCCTGCTCGTGCGCGCACTCCGCGGAGTCCAGCAGCACCCAGGGCAGCAGGGTGGGCAGCGCGTCGGCGTGCTGGGTGGTGGTGACCCCGATCCGGGCGCCGGAGTCGGTGAGCATGTGCGCCACCCGCTCGCTGGGGTAGGTCGGGTCCACCGGCACGAACGCGGCGCCGGTCTTGGCCACCGCCCACACCGCCAGCACCGACTCCACCGATCGGGCGATCCCCAGGGCCACCACGTCCTCCGGTCCCACCCCACGGTCGATCAGCAGCCGGGCGAGCCGGTTGGACTGCTCGTCGAGCTCGCGATAGGTGAGCACCCGGTCGCCGTCCACCAGGGCAGGACCGTCGGGGTTGGTGGCGACGGCGGTGGCCATCAGCTCGGGCAGCGTGCGGGTCTGCTCCCCCGGCGCCCCGGACACCGGCACCAGCTGTTCGGTCTCCCGCGGGTCGAGCAGGTCGATGTCGCCCACGGTGAGGTCGGGCTGGGTGGCGAAGGCCTCCACCACCCGCAGGAAGCGCGCGCTGAGCTGCTCCACGGTGGCGGCGTCGAAGAGTGCGGTGGCGTAGGTGAACGACGCCTCCAGCGCGGTGGGGTCCCCGGTGTCGTCGGTGACCTCACCCAAGGTCAGCTGCAGCTCGAACTTGGCGACGTCGAGCTCACCGGGGAAGGGCTCCGCCCGCAGGCCCGCCACCTCCAGCTCCGGCACCTCGTCCTCCACCACCGACAGCGCCACCTGGAACAGCGGCGGGTGGGCGGTGCTGCGGTGCGGCGCGAGGGTGTCCACCAGCTTCTCGAACGGCACCTCGGTGTGCGTGAACGCCGCCAGGTCGGCCGCGCGGACCTGGCCGAGCAGCTCGTGCACCGTGGTCGTCGGTGCCACCTGCACCCGCAGGGCCAGGGTGTTGACGAACATGCCCACCACGTCGTCGAGCACCCGCTGCCCGCGGCCGGCGATGGGGGTGCCGATGACCACGTCGGTGGTCCCGCTCAGCCGGGCCAGCAGGGTGGCCAGGGCGGCGTGGGCGAGCATGAAGGTGGTGACGCCGCGGCGGCGGGCCGTGGCCCGCAGCTGCCGGTAGAGCTCGGTGTCCACCCGGAAGGTGTGCGTGGCACCGGCGAGGGACTGCACCGCCGGGCGGGGCCGGTCCATCGGCAGGTCGAGGGTCTCCGGCAGACCGGCCAGCGTCTGCTGCCAGAACGCCAGCTGCCGGGCCACCGCCGAGTCCGGGTCGGACTCCTCGCCCAGCACGTCCCGCTGCCACAGCGCGTAGTCGGCGTACTGCACGGGCAGCGGCAGCCAGGCCGGCGGCTGCCCGGCCGTGCGGGCGGCGTAGGCCAGCATCAGGTCGCGGGTCAGCGGGGCCAGCGAGGAGCCGTCGGCGGCGATGTGGTGCAGCACGAGGACCAGCACGTGCTCGGTGGAGCCACCCACCGCCAGCAGCGCGGCGCGCAGCGGGGGCCGGGCCGCCACGTCGAAGCCCTCGGCCATCAGCTCGGCCACCCGGCGATCCAGGCCGTCGGCGGCGACCTCCTGCACGTGCAGCTGCACCCCGGCGTCCTCGGCGCTGAACACCAGCTGGTGCGGGGTGGGCCCGTCGCTGGGATAGCAGGTGCGCAGCGTCTCGTGCCGCTGCACCAGGTCGCCCAGCGCAGCCCGCATCGCGTCGGGGTCCACGGCGCCGGTCAGGCGCACCGCCAGGGGGATGTTGTAGGCGGGCGAGGTGGTGTCGAACTGGTTGAGGAACCACATGCGCAGCTGTGCGGAGGACAGCGGGACCTGCGCAGGGCGAGGACCGGCCACCAGCTTGGGCCGGGCGTGCCCACCCGCAGCGTCGGTGAGCTCACGCTGCACCCGGCGGGCGAGCTCGGCCACGCTGGGTGCCTCGAAGAGGTCGCGGACGCCCAGTGCGCAGTCCATCGCGTCGTTGACCCGGGCGATCACCCGGGTGGCCGACAGGGAGCTGCCGCCGAGGTCGAAGAACCCGGTGGTCACCCCCACCCGGTCCACCCCCAGCACCTCGGCGAACACCCCGGCGACGACCTCCTCGACCGGGTCGCGGGGGGCCACGTCGGCGGTGGAGGCCGCGAGCAGCTGCGGCTCCGGCAGCGCCGACCGGTCGAGCTTTCCGTTGGCGCTCAACGGCATCCGCGGCAGGACGGTGACCACCGAGGGCACCATGTAGGAGGGCAGCCGCTCGGCCAGCTGCTCGGTGACCGCCACCGGGTCGAGGTGGTGCTCGGCCACCCCGGCCGCGGGAGCGACGTAGGCGGCGAGCTGCTCACCGAGCCGCTCGTGGCTGTGCACCACCGCCACCGCGGCACCGACGCCCTCGATCGCCAGCAGGGCCGACTCGATCTCGCCCAGCTCGATCCGGAAGCCGTGCACCTTCACCTGGAAGTCGCTGCGCCCGACGTACTCCAGCTCACCGGTCCGGGTGGAGCGGACCAGGTCGCCGGTGCGGTACATCCGCTCGCCGGGAGCGCCGTACGGGTCGGCGACGAAGCGGTCGGCCGTCAGCTCCGGCCGGTGGTGGTAGCCCCGAGCCAGCTGCACCCCGGCCAGGTACAGCTCACCGGTGCTGCCGGGCGGCACCGGGTGCAGGCGCCCGTCGAGCACGTGGCGACGCACGTTGGCCTCGGGGACGCCGATGGGCACCGCGCCCGCCTCGTCCGGCCCGCAGTGGTGCCAGGTCACGCTCACCGCAGCCTCGGTGGGGCCGTAGAGGTTGTGCACCTCGGTCCCGGCCGCGGCGGTGGCGGCCTGCAGCCGGGCGACGGTGCCGGCGGAGAGGGCCTCACCGATGCACAGCACCGCGCGCAGGTCCGGCAGCGGCAGGGCTCCCTCGGCGTCGGTCACCGTGTCCAGGAAGGCGTCGAGCAGGGACGGCACGAAGTGGGCCACGGTGGCACGGTGGCGGGCCATCAGCTCGGCCAGGTGCGCCGGGTCGCGGTGACCGTCCGGGCGGGCGAGCACCAGGCAGGCACCGGCGGTCAGCGGCCACCACAGCTCCCAGACGGAGAGGTCGAAGGTGGCGGGGGTCTTCTGCACCAGCACGTCGTGGGTGTCCAGCGGGAAGCGCAGCTGCTTCCAGCGCAGCTGGTTGACCACGGCGGCGTGCGGCACGGTGACGCCCTTGGGCCGGCCGGTGGAGCCGGAGGTGTAGATGACGTAGGCGGGGTGCTCGGCGCGCAGCGGCGCCAGGCGGTCGGCGTCGGTGATCGGGTGCGGGGCGGCATCCCGCAGCGCCTGCTGCACCGTCGGCTCGTCCAGCACCAGCACCTGCTGCCCGGTGAGGACCTCGGCCAGCTCAGCCAGCTCGGCGGAACCACACAGCACCACCACCGGCCGTGCGCTGTCCAGCACGTAGCTGGTGCGCTCGTGCGGGTGGTCGGGATCCAGCGGCAGGTAGGCGCCACCGGCGGTGACCACCGCCTGCATCGCCAGCACCAGCTCGGGTGAGCGGCGCAGCGCCAGGCCCACCGTGGTCTCCGGCCCCACCCCGGCCTGCACCAGCAGCCGGGCCAACCCGTTGACCCGGGCGGCGAGCTCGCCGTAGGTCCAGGCCTGCTCGTCGGCCGAGCGCAGGGCCACCGCGTCCGGCGTGGCCAGCGCCTGCGCCGCCACCAGCTCGGCCAGCGTGGTCTCCGCCGGACCGAGGTCGCGCGTGGTGTCGTTGGCCTGCACCAAGGCGCGCCGCTCGGCCGCGGAGAGCAGCTCCAGGTCGCCCAGCGGGCGCTGCGGCTGGGCCAGTGCCTCCTCCACCAGCCGGGTGAAGCGCTCGGCGATGCCCTGCACGGTCTCCGGCTGGAACAGCGCCCGGGAATAGGTGAACACCGCGTCCAGCCCGTCCGGCGCACCGTCGGCGGTGAACCGCTCGCTCACGATCAGGTGCAGGTCGTACTGGGTGTTGTCGGTCTCCAGCTCCATCGCCGAGACGTCCAGGCCGGGCAGCGCCAGCTCCGCGCGCTGCAGGTTCTGGAAGGAGAAGCCCACCTGTGCCAGCGGGGCGTAGGCCTGGGTGCGGGCGGGGTTCAGCGCGCTGACCAGCTGCTCGAAGGGCACGTCGGCGTGGGAGAAGGCATCCAGGTCGCCGCTGCGGACCGTGGCCAGCAGGTCGGCGAGGCCACGGTCCAGGTCCACCGGCGACCGCAGCACCAGGGTGTTGACGAACATCCCGACCAGCGGCTCCAGCGCGGGCGCTCCCCGGCCCGCGACGGGGGTGGCCACGGCGACGTCGGTGCTGCCGCTGAGTCGGGCCAGCAGCGCCGCGAACGCGGCGTGGGTGGCCATGAAGGTGGTGGCACCGTGGCGGCGGGCCAGCTCCACCAGCCCCTGGTGTGCGGCAGCGGGCAGGGTGCAGCGCACCGACCCGCCGTCGGTGGACTGCACCGCAGGACGCGGGTGGTCGGTGGGCAGCTCGAGCAGGTCCGGCAGGCCGGCCAGGTTCTGCGACCACCACCCGATCTGCGCGGCCGCCGGGGACTCGGGGTCGTCCGGGTCGCCGAGCGCGGCCCGCTGCCAGAGCGCGTAGTCGGCGTACTGCACCTCCAGCGGAGTCCACCGTGGAGCGATGCCCTCGCGGCGGGCGGTGTAGGCGGTCATCACGTCCACCGCCAGCGGGACCGCTGACGTGCCGTCCGTCGCGACGTGGTGGATCACCAGCACCAGCACGTGCTCGTCCTCGGCCAGCCGCAGCAGCCCGGTGCGCAGCGGCACGGTCCGCGTCACGTCGAAGCCGGCGGCAGCCAGCCGCAGGGCGTGCTCGCGCAGCTGCGCCTCGGTGACGTCGACCGGGGTGAGCTCGGTGGGCACCAGGTCGGCGGGCAAGACCTGCTGGTACGGGCCGTCGCCGTCGCCGGGGTAGACGGTGCGCAGCGTCTCGTGGCGCTGCAGCACGTCGCGCAGCGCGGCGCGCAGCACGTCCAGGTCCAGCGCGCCACGCAGCCGCACCGCGATCGGCACGTTGTAGGCCGCGGTGTGCGGGTCGAGCTGGTTGATGAACCACATGCGCTGCTGGGCCAGCGACAGCGGCAGGCGATCGGGGCGCTCGATGCTGCCCAGCACCGGCCCGCTCGCTGCGCCGTCCTCGGCCAGCGCCGCCACGGCGAGCGCAAGCTCCGCCACCGTGGGCGCCTCGAACAGGGTGCGCACCCCCACCGGGACGTCCAGCAGCTCCCCGAGCCGGGCGCTGACCCTGGTCGCCACCAGGGAGTTGCCGCCCAGGTCGAAGAAGCTGTCGTGGGCCCCGATGCGCTGCACCCCGAGCACCTCGGCGAAGACCTCCGCCACCAGCCGCTCCATCGCCGTCGCCGGCTCGCGGTCGGCGTCGCTGTCCACGCCCAGCGGCAGCGCGGGGTCCAGCCGGTTGCGGTCGAGGGCACCGCTCGGCGTCAGCGGCAGCTCGTCCACCGCCACCACTGCGCTGGGGACCAGGTAGCCGGGCAGCCGGGCGGCGACGAGGGCCAGCAGCGCCGGCACGTCGACGACAGCGCCGGGCACCGGCTGGACGTAGGACACCAGCGCCGTGTGGCCCGCAGCGTCGAGCACACCCACGGTGGCCGAGACAGCGACCTCGGCGGCCTCGCCCAGCACGGCGTCCACCTCACCGGGACGCACCCAGACACCACGGACCTTCACTCGCGGCTCGCTGCGCCCGACGCGCTCGACCGTCCCGGCCCGGGTGCGGCGGACCACGGCACCGGTGTTGACCATCCGCTCCCCCGGCTGCCCGTAGGGGTCGGCCACGAAGCGCGCGGCGGTGGCGGCGGGCGCGTGGTGGTAGCCGCGGGCCAGAGCGGGCCCGGCGACGTACAGCTCGCCCGCGACGCCCACGGGCACCGGGCGCAGTCGCCGGTCCAGCACCATCAGCCGGACCCCGCGCAGCGGTGCACCGACGCTGGTGGCCGCTGCGGCCTCGTCGCCGTGCAGCGCGGCGGTGATCGCGGCGACCACCCCGGTCTCGGCCACGCTGAAGGCGGTGCGCAGCTGCCTGCCGTCCGGCTGGGCGGCATCGGGCAGCCAACGGGTGAGCAGGTCGGGGGCCCACTGCTCCCCCAGGACGAGCACCGACTCCACCGCCGTCAGCTCGCCGGGGTCGGTGCTGCGCAGCACGGCGGGGACCGCCACCAGGTGGGTGATGCCCTCCTGCTGCACCAGCTCGGCGAGCTGCGCCCCCAGGGGTGTCGCCGCCGGAGCCACCACCAGGGTGGCGCCGGCCGTGAGGGCGCTCAGCTGCTCCACCAGCGCGGCCTCGGTCCCGGTGGCCGCGGTGTGCAGCACCCGGGAACGTGGTCCGGCTCCGGTGCGCTCGGCCAGCTCGGTGGCGAGCTGGTCCAGGCCGCGGTGGGTGAGCACCGTCAGCCGCGCCGCAGGAGTGGACTCGTGGCTGCTGGGGGAACCGAGCACCACGTGCGCGGCGCTGTCCGGGTGCAGCGGTGCCCGCCGCTCGGCGTCGGTCAGCGGGACGCTGGAGCTCGCCTCGACGGCGGCCACCACCTCACGGGAGTCCAGCACCACCCAGTCCTGGGTCTCGGGCCAGCCCGGGGTCTCGGGCAGCGCGGTCCGGTGCTGGCTGGCGGTCACGCCCACGACCAGGTCCGGCCGGGTCGTCAGGTCCGCCAGGCCCTCGAGCTCGGCCTCCGGGTCCAGCGCGAGCACTGCTGCCCCGGTCTTGGCCACCGCCCACGCCGCGAGCACGGCGGGTGCGCTCCGGGGCAGTGCCACGGCCACCAGCCGCTCCGGCCCTGCGCCGTGGCCGAGGAGCACCCGAGCCAGCCGGTTGGACTGCTCGTCGAGCTGGCGGTAGGTGAGGGTGTGTCCGCCGTCGCGCACCGCGGGAGCGTCCGGCACCCGGGTGGCCACAGCGGTGAACAGCTCGGGCAGGGTGCGGGCCTGCTGCGCCGGCTCGCCGACGCCGCGGAACGCGCTGCGCTCCTGCTCGTCGAGCAGGTCCACGTCGCCGATCACCACGTCCGGGTCGGCGACCACCGCGGCCGCGACCCGGCTCAGCCGCCGCGCGAGGGCGGCGATCGTCTCGGGGTCGAACAGGTCGGTGGCGTAGCTCAGCGCCGCGTCCAGCCCGGCCGGCGCGCCGGCGTCGTCCAGCTGCTCCACCACGCTCAGCTGCAGGTCGAACTTGGCCACCTCCAGCCCGGCGTCCACCTCCGACACCCGCAGACCGCTCGTCTCGAACACCGGGGCCAGGTTGTTGTCCAGCGACAGCGCCACCTGGAACAGCGGCTGCCCGGACCCCGAGCGGGGCACCTCGAGCGCGTCGACCAGTCGCTCGAACGGCACGTCGGCGTGGCCGAAGGCGTCCAGGTCGAAGTCCCGCACCGTGTCCAGCAGGTGGCTGAAGGGCGCGTCGGGGTCGACCGCGGTCCGCAGCACCAGGGTGTTCACGAACATCCCGACCAGGTCGTCGAGCTCGGGGCGACCGCGCCCGGCCACCGGGGTGCCGATGCAGATGTCGGGCTCGGCGCTGAGCCGGTTGAGCAGCACCGCCAGCGTGGCGTGCAGCACCATGAACAGGCTGCTGCCGGTGCGGGCGGCCAGGTCCCGCAGGCCACGGTGCACCTCGGCGTCCAGCCGGAACCCGAGGGTGGCTCCGTGCAGCGACGGCGTGGCGGGGCGGGGCCGGTCGGTGGGCAGGTCGAGGGTCTCCGGCACCCCGCGCAGCCGCTCCGCCCAGAACTGCACCTGGCGCGCCACCAGGGACTGCGGGTCGTCCTCCTCGCCGAGCACCCGGCGCTGCCAGGCCGCGTAGTCGCCGTACTGCACCGGCAGTGGGTCCCAGCCCGGCTGCTCTCCCGCCCGGCGGGCGTCGTAGGCGAGCAGCAGGTCGCGCAGCAGCGGGGCCAGCGAGGCGCCGTCGGCGCTGATGTGGTGGGTGACCATGGCCAGCAGGTGCTCGTCGTCGGCGGTGCG
Source organism: Rhodococcus sp. X156 (assembly GCF_004006015.1). NCBI lineage: Bacteria > Bacillati > Actinomycetota > Actinomycetes > Mycobacteriales > Nocardiaceae > Rhodococcus > Rhodococcus sp. X156. Next base: position 3,004,728 of record NZ_CP034766.1, read on the forward strand.
CAGCAGGGCCATGCGCAGCGGCACGTCCACGGCCACGTCGAAGCCGCTGCCCGCCATCAGCCGCAGCTGGTGGGTCGCGGCCGCCGTCGGGTCCTGCTCGGTGCGCAGGTCCACCAGCGTGATGCGCTCGGCCAGCTCCTCGGCCGGGACCACCACCTGGTGGGGCTCGACCGTGCCGGCGGGGAACCGGGTGCGCAGCGCCTCGTGCCGGTCCAGCACGTCCACCACCGCGGCCTGCAGCGCAGCCTGGTCGAGCTCACCGGCCAGGCGCACCGTGAGCGGCAGGTTGTAGGCGGGCGAGGCGGTGTCGTACTGGTTGAGGAACCACATGCGTTGCTGCGCCATCGACAGCGGCAGCGGCTCGGCGCGGTCCACCGGCACCAGCGGCGCCGCCGTGGCGGCGACCCCGACGCGGTCCTGCAGGTACCCGGCCAGGCGATCGACCGTGCGGTGCTCGAACAGGTCGCGCACGGACATGTCCGCGTCCAGCGCGGTGTTCACCCGGGCCACCACCCGGGTGGCGGACAGCGAGTTGCCGCCCAGGTCGAAGAAGTCGTCGTGCACGCCCACCGCGGAGGTCCCGATGACGGCCTCGAAGATGCTGGCGAGCAGCCGCTCCAGCTCGGTGGCCGGCGGCACGTGGTCCCGGCGCAGGGAGTCCAGGTCCGGGGTGGGCAGCTCGTTGCGGTCGAGCTTGCCGTTGCTGTTCAGCGGCATGGCGGCCAGCACGACCACGACGCCGGGAACCATGTAGTCGGGCAGCGCAGCCTCGCAGGCGAGGCGCAGCTCGTCGGGGTCCGGCTGGTGGCCGGGGACGGCCACCACGTAGCCGACCAGCAGCTCGGTGGAGCCGGCCATGCGCACCGCGGCGGCCGAGCCGGCAACCGTGGGGTGCCCGGCCAGCACAGCCTCGACCTCGCCGAGCTCGATGCGCAGACCACGAAGCTTGACCTGGTCGTCGGTGCGGCCGATGAACTCCAGCTCGCCGTGCTTGTTCCACCGCACGACGTCGCCGGTGCGGTACATCCGGCTGCCCGCGGGGCCGAAGGGGTCGCTGACGAAGCGGTCGGCGGTCAGGTCAGGCCGCCCGAGGTAGCCACGGGCCAGCTGGGTGCCGGCGAGGTAGAGCTCACCGCCCACCCCGGTGGCCACCGGGCGCAGGCGGCGGTCGAGCACGTAGGCGTCGGTCTGCCGGATCGGCGAGCCGATGGGCACCACCGACCTGATGGGGTGCTCCAGCGGTGAGTAGGTGGCACCGACGGTGAACTCGGTGGGCCCGTAGGTGTTGCACAGCCGGGCGGTGCTGACCTCCCGGAACCGGCGGACCTGCGCCAGGGTGAGCACCTCGCCGCCGGCCACCACCTCGACCGCGGAGGCGAAGACGTCGCCGAAGTCTGCGGTGAGCAGCACCTCCAGCATGGAGGGGACGAACTCGAGCACGGTCACCTGCTGCTCGGTGATGAGCCGAGCGAGGTAGTCGGGCTCGCGGTGCCCGCCGTGGCGCGCCAGGACCACGGTGCCGCCCACCATCAGCGGAGCCAGGCACTCCCACATCGAGACGTCGAAGGTGTACGGGGCCTTCTGCAGCACCCGGGAGCTCGCGTCCAGCCGGTACTGCTCGATGGTCCAGTGCATGTGGTTGGCCAGGCCTGCGTAGGTGCACGCCACGCCCTTGGGCCGGCCGGTGGAGCCGGAGGTGAAGATGACGTAGGCGACGTTGTCGCCGCGCAGCGGTGCGGTGCGCTCGGCGTCGCCCACCGGGTCGCCGGAGAGCCCCGACACGTCGAGCTCGTCGAGCTTCAGCACGCCGTGGGCGGGGTCCAGCTCGTCGAGGTCCGCGGGCAGCTGGGTGCGCGCCTCGGTGGTGGTCAGCAGGCACACCGGTCGCGCGGAGTCGAGCACCAGCCGGATGCGCTCCTCCGGGTGCTCGACGTCCACCGGGACGTAGGCGGCCCCGGTCGTGAGGACGGCGTGGATGGCCACCATCGCCTCGACCGAGCGGGGCAGCGCCACCGCCACGCGGTCCTCCGGCCCCACCCCGGCACGGATGAGGTGCCGAGCCAGTCGGTTGGCGCGCTCGGCCAGCTCGCGGTAGGTGACCTCGATGCCCTCGTGCACCAGCGCCACCGCGTCCGGGCTCGCCGCAGCGGCAGCGCTGAAGGCGGCCATCGGGGCGTCAGGGGCGTCAGGGCCGTCAGGGGCGTCAGGGCCGTCCTGGTCACCGCAGACGTTGGCGGCGCTGACCACCCCGGCCAGCTGCTGGGCCAGCTGCTGGGCGAAGGCGAGACCGTCCGCTCCGCCCAGGCGCCCCGGGGCCAGCTGGGTCAGTGCGGCGGTGACGGCAGCATCGGCGCCGAGCCCCATCACCGCGAAGCTCTCGGCGAGCTCGGCCGAGCGCTGGTGCAGCTGGCGGTGGGTGATGTCCGCGCCCTCGTGGGAGAGCACCACGCCCTCCGGGTCGACCTGTGCGGCGACGTCGAGCAGCTCGGGCAGCGAGCGGGCCAGCAGCGAGTCCCCCACCGGGGCGGCCGCCAGGGAGGGCGCTGCGGGAACGGGCGCTGCGGTCACGGGGGCTGCGGTCACGGGGGCTGCGCCGGGGCGTGACCCGCCGCGAGACTGCGTCGCGGCGCGCTCCTCGGCGGTGCGGATGTCGATGTCGCCGACGGCCCGCGTGGGCTCCGCGACGACCTCGCTGAGCACCCGGACCAGGCGCTCCCCCAGCGGAACGATGGTGTCCCGGTCGAAGATGTCCGTCGGGTAGTCCAGGTGCCCGGCCATCCCCGCGGAGTCGCCCGCTCCGCCCGGTGTGCCGATCAGGGTGAAGCCGAGGTCGGCCTGGGCCTCCACCTCGTCGGTCGCCAGCACCTCGATGGTGAGCCCGGCGAGCTCGACCACCGGCCGGTCGAGGTTCTGGAAGCTGAGCATCACCTGCGCGAACGGGGCGAACGAGCTGGAGCGGGTGGGCGAGAGCTCGTTGACCACCAGCTCGAAGGGCACCTCTGCGTTGCCGAACGCGGCCAGGTCGTCCTCGCGCAGGCGAGCCAGCAGCTCGGTGAAGGGCTGGTCGGGGTCCACGTCGGCGCGCAGCACGATGGTGTTGACGAACATGCCCACCAGCTCGTCCAGCGCCGCGTCGCCGCGGCCGGCGACCGGTGTGGTGACGGCGACGTCGCGCTCGCCGGTGAGCTGGGACAGCAGCACGGCGAGGGCCGCGTGCACCACCATGAACGGCGTGACCTGGTGCAGCCGGGCCAGCTCCTCCAGCGCGCTCACCGTCTCGGCGGGCACCTGGAAGTCCACCATCGCGCCGGCGCCGGAGCGCCGGGCCGGGCGGGGGCGGTCCAGCGGCAGCTCCAGCACCTCGGGCAACCCGTCCAGCGCCGCACGCCAGTAGGCCAGCTGCTCGGCGGCGAGGGAGTCCTCCTCCCGCGGGTCGCCCAGCACCTCGCGCTGCCACAGGGCGAAGTCGGCGTACTGCAGCGGCAGTGGCGCCCAGCCCGGTGCCTCGCCCTGCGCCCGCGCCGCGTAGGCCACCGTGAAGTCCCGGGCCAGCGGTGCCATCGAGGCCCCGTCGGCGCTGATGTGGTGCACCACCATCACCAGCACGTGCTCGTCCTCGGCCGGCCGCAGCAGCGCGAACCGGCTCGGCGGGTCGCTGCGCACGTCGAAGCCGCGACCGGCAAGATCGCGCACCCGCTCGCCCAGCTGCTCCGGGCTGACCGGTTCCACGGGCAGCTCGACCGACACCTCCTGCGGCGCCAGCACGCGCTGGCTGGGCTCGTCGCCGACCACCGGGTACACCGTGCGCAGCGACTCGTGCCGCTCCACCACGTCACGCACCGCGGCCTGCACCGCGGCCTCGTCCAGGCGCCCACGCAGGCGCAGCGCGAGCGGGATGTTGTAGGCGGCGGCCTCGGGGTCGAGCCGGTTGAGGAACCACAGGCGCTGCTGGGCCAGCGACAGCGGCACCACCGGCGGCCGGGTGCGGGCGAGCAGCGCCGGACGCGCCCCGCCCGCACCGGCGATCTCGTCCATCCGGGCGGCGAGGCCCTCCACCGTGGGTGACTCGAACAGCGCGCGGACCCCGGCGTTCACCCCGAGACGGGCGTTGAGCCGACTGATCACCCGCGTCGCCAGCAGCGAGTTGCCGCCCATCGCGAAGAAGTCGTCGTCCAGCCCGGCTCGCTCGGCCCCGACCACCTCGGCCAGCTCGGTGGCGACCGTCCGCTCGGCCAGCGTCCGGGGAGCACGGTAGGAGACCTCGTTGGTGAACCACCGCGGCGCGGGCAGCGCCCGTCGGTCGATCTTGCCCGAGGGGGTCAGCGGCATCGCCTCCACCGGCACCACGGCGGAGGGCACCATGTGGGCGGGCAGCAGGGCGCCGGCCTGCGCCGCGACGTCGCGCGGCTCGAGCGTGGCCGCCTCCCGCGCCGTCACCCAGGCCACCAGGATCGGCTCCCCCGACGGCGCGGTGACCGTGCCGGCAGTGGCCGCCTCCACGTCGGGGTGACGCAGCAGCGCGCTCTCCACCTCGCCCAGCTCGATGCGGAAGCCGCGCACCTTCACCTGCTGGTCCTTGCGGCCCAGGTAGTCGATCTCCAGGCCGTGCGTGCCGCGCACCCAGCGCACCACGTCGCCGGTGCGGTACATCCGCTCGCCCGGCCCGCCGTGCGGGTTGGCGACGAAGCGCGACGCGGTCATGCCCCGCCGGTCGTGGTAGCCGCGGGTGACGCCCAGGCCCGCGAGGTAGAGCTCACCCGTGGCGCCCACCGCGGCGGGCTGCAGCTGGTCGTCGAGCACCAGCGCCGTGGTGCCGCGGACCGGCCCGCCGATGGTGATGCGGTCACCCGCCTGCAGCTGCTCGGACAGCGTGGTCACGATCGTCGTCTCGGTCGGCCCGTAGGCGTTGACGAAGCGGCGACCGGGTGCCCACCGAGCCAGCAGCTCCGGCGAGCATGCCTCCCCGCCGACCATCAGGCACTCCAGGGCCTCGCCCACCTGCTCCGGGTCGAGCGAGGCCACCGCGGCCGGGGTGGCGAAGGCGTGGCTGACCCGGTGCTCCCGCAGCACCCGTGCCAGGTCGGCGCCGCCGTAGACGGTCGGCGCGGCGATGACCATCGTCGCCCCCGCCCCGAACGCCATCAGCAGCTCGAGCACGGAGGCGTCGAAGGACGGTGAGGCGAAGTGCAGCGTCCGCGAGCTGCCGGTGGTGGCGAACCGGACGCGCATCTCCTCGGCGAAGGGCGCCAGGCCGGTGTGCGGCACCACCACACCCTTGGGCTGGCCGGTGGTCCCCGAGGTGTAGATGACGTAGGCGGTGTTCTCCGGCCGCAACGGCGCCCGCCGCTCGGCTGCGGAGAGTGCGTGCCCTGGCAGCGTGGCGGCCTCCGCGGCCAGCTCGCCGGAGTCCAGCGCCAGCCAGGAGCAGTCCGCGGTCAGCCCGGTGAACGCCGAGGCGTCCGCGGCGCAGGTGATCCCGAGCGGAGCCCCGGAGTCGGTGAGCATGTGCTCGATCCGGCCGGCGGGGTAGCCGGGGTCCACCGGCAGGTAGGCACCCCCGGACTTGCTCACCGCCCAGATGCCCAGCACCGACTCGATCGAGCGGGTGATGCCGAGCGCGACGACGGTCTCCGGGCCGACTTCGCGTGCCACCAGCGCCCGCGCCAGCTGGTTGGACCGCTCGTCGATCTCGCCGTAGGTGATGGACCGCGCGCCGTCCACCACGGCGACCCGGGACGGGTCCTGGGCGGCGGCCCGCGCCAGCAGCTCGGGCAGGGTCGGCGCGAGAGCATCCTGCGCCGATCCAGGTGGGACCACCGCGGCGCCCCGCACCCCGAGCAGCTCGGCCCGCTCCGCGGCACTGAGCAGGTCGACGCTGCCGACCGTGCGCTCCGGCGCCGCGACCACCGCGGCCAGGACCCGGTGCAGCTGGGCCAGGAGCCGCTCGGCGGTGTCCGGCTCGAACACGTCGGTGGCGTAGCCGAGGTCCACGTCTATGCCGGCCGGACGACCGTCGGCGTCCCAGGTCTCGGCGAGGTCCAGCGCCAGGTCGAACTTGGCGCCGCCCAGGTCCACCGGGTCCACCTCGACCCGCACGCCGGGCAGCTCGAGCCGGGCAGCGGCGTTGTTCTGGTACCCCAGCATCACCTGGAACAGTGGGGAGTGGGCGGTGGAGCGGGCCGGCTGCAGCTCGTCCACGAGCCGCTCGAAGGGCACGTCGGTGTGCTCGAACGCCTGCAGGTCGGTGTCCCGGACCCGGTGCAGCAGGCTGCGGAAGCTCTCCTGCTGGTCGACCTGGGCGCGCAGCACCACCGTGTTGACGAACATCCCAACGAGGTCGTCCAGCGCCGCCTCGCCCCGGCCGGCGACCGCGGTGCCCACCGGTACGTCGGTGGTGCCGCAGAGCTTGGCCAGCAGCACCGACAGCGCAGCGTGCACCACCATGAACGGGGTGGCCCCCTGCTCGTGCGCGAGCCGCTCGACGGCTGCGTGCAGGTCCGCGTCCAGCCGCGCCGTGCGGTGGTCTCCGCGCATGGACCGCACCGCCGGACGGGGTCGGTCCAGCGGCAGGTCCAGCACCTCGGGCAGCTCGGCCAGGGCGCTGCGCCAGTAGGTCAGCTGCTGGTTGAGCAGCGAGCCGGGGTCGTCGTCGGTGCCCAGCACCGTCCGCTGCCACTGCGCGAAGTCGGCGTGCTGCACGGCCAGCGGGGTCCACTGTGGATCAGTGCCCTGGCTGCGCGCGGCATAGGCGGCGCCGAGGTCGCGGGCCAGCGGGGCGAGGCTGAACCCGTCCGCGGCGATGTGGTGCACCACCAGCACCAGCAGGTGCTCGATCGGTCCAGCATCGGCCGGTCCAGCAGTGGCCGGTTCAGCACTGGCGAGGCGCAGCAGCTGGGCCCGCAGCGGCACGTCGGTGCGCACGTCGAAGGCAGCTCCGGCCAGCTCGGCCACGCGCTCGGCCACGTCCGCCGGGTCGACCACCTCGGCGGTGTCCAGCTGCAGCGCCACCTCCTGGGCTGGCACCACCCGCTGATAGGGACCAGCGTCGTCCTCCGGAAACACCGTGCGCAGGGACTCGTGCCTGGCCACGACGTCGGCCAGCGCCTGGCCCATCGCCTCCGGAACCAGCTCGCCCACCAGCCGCACCACGACCGGCATGTTGTAGAGGGACGACTCCGGGTCGAACCGGTTGAGGAACCAGATGCGCTGCTGGGCCAGCGACAGCGGCGGTCGCTCGCTGCGTGGCTGGGCCACGAGGGGTGGCCGGTCGCTCGCTCCGGAGTCCTCGGCCAGGCGAGCGATCGCCTCCACCGTGGGCCGCTCGAAGACGTCGCGCACCCGGATCGAGCACCCCAGGGCGGCGTTCACCCGGCTGACCAGCCGGGTGGCGAGCAGGGAGTTGCCGCCCAGGTCGAAGAGGTTGTCGGTGATCCCGACCTGCTCCGTACCCAGCAGGCGGGCGAGCACCTCGGCCACGGAGCGCTCGGCGGGGGTCCGCGGCGCGACCTGTGGACGGTCGTCGGCCTCCAGCGCCGGCTCCGGCAGGGCGCGGCGGTCCACCTTGCCGGTGGCGTTCAGCGGCAGGGCGTCGAGCACGACGAGCGTGTGCGGGACCATGTACTCCGGCAGCCGCTCCCGGAGGAAGCCGGTCACCTCGGCGACGTCCGGTTGCTGGCTGCTGGCGCGGGTGACGTAGCCGACCAGCCGATCCCCTGCCGGCCCGTCCCACACCGCCGCCACCGCGGCTCCCACCGCGGGGTGCGCGGCCAGCGCGGCCTCGACGTCCCCCAGCTCGATCCGCACACCCCGGAGCTTCACCTGGAAGTCGCTGCGGCCCACGAAGACCAGCTCGCCCTGCCGGTTGGCGCGGACCAGGTCGCCGGTGCGGTACATCCGCTGCCCGTCCCCGGCGAAGGGGTTGGCCACGAAGCGGTCGGCGGTCAGGTCCGCCCGGCCGGCATAGCCCCGGGCCAGCTGGACACCGGCCAGGTACAGCTCGCCGGTGCTGCCCTGCGGGACCGGCCGCAGCCGCTCGTCCAGGACGTGGACCTCGGTGTCGCTGACCGGCACCCCGATCGGCACGGCCGCGTCGTGGTCCGCCCCGTTCCGGGTCTGGTGGTGGGTCACCCCGACCGCGGCCTCGGTGGGGCCGTACTCGTTGTGCACCTGCGCCGCTGACAGCCCGGCCACCCGGGCGACGAGCCCGGTCGTCAGTGCCTCACCACCGCAGATGACCGTCCGCAGCGACGGCGGCACGCCCGCTCCGTCCTCGGCGTGCTCGACGAACGCGGCCAGCAGCGCGGGCACGAAGATGGCCAGGGTGACTCGCTCGGTGTCGAGCAGCGAGTGCAGGTAGGCCGGATCGAGGTGCCCGTCCGGCCGGGCGAGCACCAGCCGACCGCCACCGGTGAGCGGCCCCCAGATCTCCAGCACCGACATGTCGAAGGCGAACGGCGCCTTGTGCACCACCACGTGCTCGGCGAGCCGGTAGGCGCAGTCCATCCAGCGCAGTCGGCTGGCGATGGCCCGGTGGCTGATCGCCGCACCCTTGGGCCGCCCGGTGGAGCCGGAGGTGAAGGTGACGTAGGCCAGGCTGTCGGGGTGCGGCGCCCGGCGCTCGGCGTCGGTCAGCGGCTCACCAGACAGCTCGTGCAGGTCAAGCCCGGTCAGGTCGATCACCGGGCGTCCCGCGGCGAAGCCCACCGCGGTGCCCGGGGTGAGCAGGCACAGCGGCGCCGCCGTCTCCACCACGTGGGCGTTGCGGACGTCAGGCTGGCTGTGGTCGATGGGGACGTAGCCGCCACCGGCCTTGACCACCGCCAGCATGGCCACGACCACCTCGACGGAGCGGGGCGTGACCACGCCGACCAGCACGTCCGGACCCACACCGAGCCGGACCAGCATGCGGGCCAGCCGGTTGGCGCGGACGTCCAGCTCGGCGAAGGTGAGGGTGGCACCGTCGCAGGTCAGCGCGGGTGAGTCCGGGCGCGCGTGCACCTGCTGCTCGAAGAGCCCCGCCAGGGTGGACCCGGCCCCGTCCGGCTCGCCGCGGCCCCGGCTGCTCGCACCCGGTGCCCCGGCCACCACCACGGTCCCCTCGCCGGCGGCCGTCTCGGCCGCGGCCCGGACCTCCGCGAGAAGCTGGGGCATGCGCGGCAGCAGGGTGCCCAGCCGGGTCGGCGCCAGCTCGGTGATCAGCGCGTTGAGGGTCAGGGTGAGCAGCGCCTCGCTGCCCATCGCCGCACCCGCCATCATCTCCACCAGCTGGCGGTAGCGCTCGTGCAGGGTGCCCAGGTCCACCGCCTGCTCGCCCAGCACGCAGGCCGGTCCGCCCGGGTGGCGCTCGGCGGCGACGGACAGCAGGGCAGCGAGGTCGCCGGGCTCGTCCCGCGGCGCGGGAGGAACCGCAGCGGGGGCCTCCGGCTGCACCGCCGGGGCCGGGACGGCTGCCGGAGTGTCCGCTGCCGGGGTGTCCACGGTGAGCTCGGCCAGCGGTACCTCCGGGTTCTCGCTGACCTGCTCCAGCAGGTGGACAAGGCGGTGGCCGAAGGTGCGCATGGTCTCCTCGTCGAACAACGCGGTGGCGTAGGTGATCGCCAGGTCCAGACCCGCCAGTGCGGCGTCGTCATCGATCCGATCAGCGACCTCGATCGCGAGGTCGAGCTTGGCGTCGTGGCCGGAGAGGTCCACGGTCTCGGTGCGCAGCCCCGCCAGCTCCACCTCGGTGGTGGTGAAGTGCTGGTGCGACAGCAGCACCTGGAACAGCGGGTTCCACGCCGGGGAACGGGTGGCGCCCACCTCGTCGACCACCCAGTCGAAGGGCACCTCGGCGTGCTCGAAGGCGTCCAGGTCACCCGCGCGGACCTGGGCGAGCAGCTCGGTGAACGTGGTCGGTGCCCGCAGGTCGGTGCGCAGCACCAGGGTGTTCACGAGCATGCCCACCAGGTCCTCGAGCGCCGGGTCCCCGCGGCCGGCGACCGGGGTGCCGACGGCGACGTCACCGCTGCCCGAGAGCCGGGACAGCAGCACGGACAGCGCCGCGTGCACCACCATGAACACCGTGGCGCCCTGCTCGTGCGCCCGGGCGACCAGGCTGGCGGCCAGCTCACGGTCGACACCCAGCCGGACGGTGGCACCCCGGGGGTCCGGCACCGCCGGCCGTGGGCGGTCGGTGGGCAGCTCGAGCAGGCCGGGCAGGCCGGCCAGGCGCTCCCGCCAGAAGGCCAGCTGCGCGGTGGCGGTGGCAGTCGGTTCGGCGGGCTCCCCGAGCAGGCCGCGCTGCCACAGGGCGTAGTCGGCGTACTGCACGGGCAGCGGCGACCACGTGGGCGCGCGGCCCTGCACCCGCGCGTCGTAGCCAGCGCCGAGGTCGCGGGCCAGCGGGCCCAGGGACGCCCCGTCCGCGGCGATGTGGTGCACCACCACCACGAGCAGGTGCTCAGCTGGGTTGGTGGTGAACAGCCGGGCGCGCACCGGGGCGTCGGTGGTGACGTCGAAGCCGCGCCGGGTGAGCTCCGCCACCCGCGCCGTCAGGTCCGTGGCCTCGACGGGCACCGGAGCGAGGTCGACGTCCGCACTGGCCGCCGCGGTGGACAGCACCTGCTGCTCGGGCGCCAGCTCACCGTCGGGGTACACCGTGCGCAGCGACTCGTGGCGCTCGAGCACGTCTGCCCACGCCCGTGCGAGTGCCTCGGTGTCCAGCGCGCCGCGCAGGCGCAGCCCCATCGGCACGTTGTAGACCGCGGAGTCGGGGTCGTACTGGTTGACCACCCAGAGCCGCTGCTGGGCCGGGGCCAGCGGGACGTGGGCCGGGCGGGGAGCTGCCGCCAGCGCCGCGCCCACCCCGGGCGTGCTGGCGCCCTCGGCCGTCGCCGCGCGCAGGAACTGGGCCAGCGCCGCCACGGTGGGGTGCTCGAACAGCGCGCGCACCCCCACGTGCACCCCGCAGGCCGAGCCCAGCCGGGCCACCACCTTGGTGGCGGTGAGCGAGTCACCCCCGAGGTCGAAGAAGGAGTCCGTGGCGCCCACCTGCTCGAGCCCGACGACCTCGGCGAACACCGACGCCACCAGCTGCTCCTGCGCGGTGCGGGGCGGCACGTGCTCGCCGTTGGCACCGGCCAGGTCCGGCGCCGGCAGCGCGCTCCGGTCGAGCTTGCCCACCGGCGTCACCGGCACCTGGTCGATCTCCACGAAGGCCGCGGGCACCATCGCGCTGGGCAGCAGCGCGGCCACGTGCGCGGAGAGCGCCGCAGAGTCCACGCCGTCGCCGTTGACGGGCAGGACGTAGGACACCAGTGCCGTGCTGCCCGAGCCGAGCCGGTGCCCGACCGTGACCGCGAAGCGCACGGCGGGGTGGGTGCTCAGGACGCCGTCGACCTCGCCCGGCTCGATGCGCTGGCCGCGGATCTTCACCTGGGAGTCGCTGCGGCCGACGTGGCTGAGCTCCAGCCCACCCGTGCCCGGCGTCCAGCGCACCAGGTCGCCGGTGTCGTACATCCGGCTGCCGGCAGGTCCGTACGGGTTGGCCACGTACCGACGGGCGGTCAGCCCCGGCGCGGAGTGGTAGCCGCGGGTGACTCCGGGACCAGCGACGTAGAGGTGGCCCTCCACCCCCACCGGCACGGGCCGCAGGCGCTGGTCGAGCACCAGCAGGTGCACCCCGCGCAGCGCTGCTCCGATGGTCACCGGCGCGCCTGCCCGCATCGGCACGGAGGCGGTGGCCAGCACGGTCGTCTCGGTGGGGCCGTAGGCGTTGTGCAGGTGCAGCCCGGGCGCCCATGACGCCACCAGCTCGGCGGGCACCGTCTCTCCGCCGACCACCACGTGGGCCAGGCTCTCTCCCACGGCCGCCGGGTCCATGGAGCGGAGCACGGCCGGGGTGAGGAAGCCGTGGGTCACCCCGGAGGTGCGGATGAAGTCAGCCAGCTCGGCGCCGGCGTAGACGTCGGGAGGGGCGATCACCAGGGTGGCGCCCGCCCCGAGGGCGAGCAGCAGCTCCAGCACCGAGGCGTCGAAGGACGGCGAGGCCACGTGCAGCGCTCGCGCGGCGGGGGTGAGGTCGAAGGCCTCCCGCTCGCTCTGGCAGAGGCTGGCCAGTCCCTCGTGGGTGACCACCACGCCCTTGGGCCTGCCGGTGGTGCCGGAGGTGTAGATGACGTAGGCGGCGTTGCCCGGCCGCACCGGGCCGGGCGGCGCGGCTGGTGCCGACGGCTGCTCGGCGCCGGCGGGGCTGAGCTCGTCCACCCCCCACCAGGTGACCAGCTCGGGCAGCCGGCTGCGGTGCTCGGCCAGGGTCAGCCCGAGCACCGCTCCGCTGTCGCCGAGCATGTGCTCGATGCGCCCGGCCGGGTAGCCCGGGTCCACCGGCACGTAGGCACCGCCGGCCTTGGCCACCGCCCAGATCGCCACCACCAGCTCCAGCGACCGCGGCAGGCCGAGCGCGACGAAGACCTCCGGCCCCACGCCGCGGGCCACCAGCGCGCGGGCCAGGTGGGTGGAGCGCTCGTCCAGCTCGCGGTAGTCCACCGACCGGTCGCCGTCCACCACAGCCACGGCACCAGGGTCGCGGGCGGCGGCCGCGGCGAAGATCTCCGCCAGGGTCCTGGGCGGCAGCGGCTCCGCTCCGCGCACGTCCACCAGGTGGGCCAGCTCGGCGTCGGTGAGCACCTCCACCTCGCCCACCCGGCGCTGCGGGTGCTCCGTCATCGTGGTCAGCACCTGCAGGAAGCGAGCGACCAGCTGGTCCACCTTGGCGTCGTCGAACACCGACGGCGCCACCTTCAACCGGAAGTGCAGCTCGGGGTCCAGCAGCGTCACCAGTGCCACTGGGTAGTGGGTGGCGTCGTGCACCTGCACGTCCTCGACAGCCAGGCCGCTGCCGGCGGTGCGGGCGGTCAGCCCGTCCCGGTCCACCGGGTAGGACTCCAGCACGGTGAGGGTGTCGAACAGCGCCGGGGTGCCGGCCGCCTGCTGGATCTCTGCCAGCCCGACCGCCTGGTGGTCGAGCAGGGCGGCACCCTCCTCCTGCAGCCGGCGCAGCAGCGCCTCGACGGTCTCTGCGGGCTGCAGCTGGGCGCGGACGGGCAGGGTGTTGATGAACAGCCCCACCATCTTCTCCACGCCGGGCAGCTCGGGCGGTCGGCCGGCCACGGTGGAACCGAACACCACGTCCTGGCGTCCGGTGAGCCGGGACAGCAGCAGCGCCCAGGCCGTCTGGACCACCGTGTTCAGGGTGACTCCGGCAGAGCCGGCGAGCTCACTGAGCCGCGCGCGGAGCGCAGCGGGCAGCATCACGTCGTGGTCCACCGGCGCCTCGGCACCGGCGCGCGGATCAGCTGAGGGAGCGAGCAGGGTGGGTTCGCCGACGCCGGTGAGCACCTGCACCCACTGCTGCAGCGAAGGGGCGCTGTCCTGCTCGGCCAGCCGGGCCAGGTGGTCGCGGTAGGAGGGCGCCGGCTCGGTGGCCGCGGTGCCGGTGTAGCCGGCCAGCAGCTCCTCGAGCACCAGCGGGATGGACCACCCGTCGATGACCAGGTGGTGGGCGGTCAGCGCCAGCGTCCAGTCGGTGGCACCGGCACGCACCGCAGTCATCCGCAGCAGCGGCGGGGTGGTGACGTCGAAGGGGCGCCGCCGCTCGGTGGCGAGCAGCCGGTCGAGCTCTGCCGCCGGGTCTGCCACCCCCGTGACGTCGTGCTCTGACCACGGCAGCGTGACGATGCCGGCCACCAGCTGCACCACGGTGCCGTCGGAGCGGCTGACGAACCCGCCCCGCAGCGCGGCGTGCCGGTCGAGGAGGGACTGTCCGGCAGCGTGCAACCGAGCCGGGTCGACGTCGCCGCGCAGGCGCAGCAGGATCTGCGCGGTGTAGCCGTCGGAGTCGGTGCCGGCCAGCGCGGCGTGGAAGTGCAGCCCACGCTGCAGCGGGGCGAGCGGCCAGACGTCCTGCAGCCCGGGCAGTCGCTGCTCCCACTCCTCCAGCTCCGCCTGGGTCACGTCCACCAGCGGGGTGTCCGACGGGGTGAGCCCGCCGGCGCCCTCGGTGCGCAGGTGCTCGGCGAGCGCGTCCAGCGCCTGCTCCCAGAGCAGGGCCACCATGCGGGCGTCCTCGTCCGGGAGCACGCCGCGAGCGTGGTCGAGGGTGGCCACGATGCGCGCCCCCTCGGGGGTGCTGCGGGTGAGGGCGTTGACCTCCAGCACCGCGGCGAGCGGCATCGCGTCGCCGCGCACGGCGCTCATGCCGTCGAGCTCGGGGTCGGGCTGCCAGCCGCCGTCTCCGCGCTCGGCCCAGTCCGTCCGCCCCAGGTAGTTGACGATCACCTCCGGGGTGGGCAGCCCCGCCAGGCGTCCGGCGGCCACCGGGTCGTGCTGGGCGGACAGGCCGAAGCCGATGCCGTGGTCGGGCACCGCGAGCAGCTGCTCCTTCACCGCCTTCACCGCGCCGCCGGCCGCGGGTCCCCCGGCGAGTGCCTCGTCCAGGTCCACCCCGGTGAGGTCCAGCCGCAGGGGGTAGGTGGAGGTGAACCAGCCGACGGTGCGGCTCAGGTCGGCGCCTGGGGCGAGCCACTCCTCGCGGCCGTGGCCCTCCAGGGTGACCGCCACCGGAGCGACGTCCGCTCCGCGCCCGCGCTGCAGCTGCGCGACGGCCTGCCCGAGCGCGCTCAGCAGCGCCACCTCCACCCCGGCCCCGTAGGCCTGGGGCAGCACGGCGAGCAGGGTCGCGGTGGTCTGCGCGGACAGCTGGACCGTGCTGCGCCCGGCCGTGGCGACGGTGTCCAGCTCGGGATCCAGCGCCCGGGAGCCCAGTCCCGGGCCGCCCGGCTGCAGCGTGTGGACCCAGCCGTCCACCGCGTCGCGGACCCGGTCAGAGCCCGCCTGCTCCACCAGCGCGGCGCCCCAGCGGCGGAGGGAGGTCCGCTCCGTGGGCACCGTGGGCGGCTGTCCCGCAGCCACCTCAGCTGCGGCGGCCGCGAGGTCGGCCACGAGCACCCGCCAGGACACCCCGTCGACGACCAGGTGGTGGGCCACCAGCAGCAGCCGGCCCCCCAGGCCGTCCACCCCCGGGAACCACACCACCGCCACCATCGCCCCGGACACCGGGTCGAGCCGGTCTGCGGCGGCGGCGAGCTCGTGGGCGTGCCGGTCCGCCCACGCCGACCCGGTGAAGTCGGCGTCCGTCGGCGCCGTCCGCAGCAGCACGGGCGTGACCGGACCGGTCGGCTCGGGCACCACCAGGTGCGGGGTCGCACCCAGCACCAGCCGGGCCCGCAGCGCGTCGTGCTGGCGGAGCACCTCCGCCAGCACGGTGCGCAGCAGCGGCTCGTCGACGTGGTCGGGCAGGGTCACGGTGACGGCCTGGCTGTAGCTGCGCAGCGCCTCCACCGGTCCAGCTCCCAGGGTGCGCAGCGCCAGCGGCGTCAGCGCGACCTCGCCGGCGGCGCCGCCCGGCAGCTCCGCGAGCTCGGTGGCCGCGGGCTCCACGAGCTGGGCGACCTCGGCGAGGCGAGCCACCGTGCGCAGCGAGAAGACCTCACGGGCGCTCACCGCCAGCCCGGCCTCGCGGGCCCGGGCGGAGAGCTGCATGGCCACGATGCTGTCGCCACCGAGGCTGAAGAAGCTGTCGTCCACCCCCACCCGTGGCACACCGAGCACCGTGGCGAACAGCTCGGCCAGCGTGGTCTGCACCGGTCCAACCGGGGGGCGGTAGCCCGCGTCGCTGCGGGGGGCTGAGGGATCGGGCAGCGCGCGGCGGTCCACCTTGCCGTTGGGGTTGACCGGGAGCTCGTCGAGCACCACCAGCTCTTCCGGGACCATGTACTCCGGCAGCACGGCGCGGGCCGCCGACAGCAGGTGCCCCACGTCGGGCTGCACGCTGCCGCGGCCCACGACGTAACCCACCAGCCGCGGACCCAGCGGGGTCTCGCGGACGGCGACCACGGCCTGCCCCACGCCCGGGTCAGCCGCGAGCACCGACTCCACCTCGCCGAGCTCGATGCGGTAGCCCCGCAGCTTCACCTGGTCGTCGGTGCGGCCCAGGTACACGAGCTCGCCCTCGGCGCTCCAGCGGACCAGGTCGCCGGTGCGGTACATCCGGCTGCCGGCAGGGCCGAACGGGTCGGCCACGAAGCGCTCGGCGGACAGGTCGGGCCGGCCCAGGTAGCCGTGCGCCAGCTGGTCACCGGCCAGGTAGAGCTCCCCGGCCACCTCGTCCGGCACCGGACGCAGGCTGGTGTCCAGGACGTGGCAGCGGGTGTTGGCGACGGGCCTGCCGATCGGCACCGCCTCACCGTCGGCCCAGCTGCGCGCGGGATCGACCACGGTGTGCGTGGCGTGCACCGCTGCCTCGGTCGGCCCGTAGAGGTTGTGCAACCGGGCACCGCTGCGCTGGGTGAACCGTCGGGCGAGCGCGGGCGAGAGAGCCTCGCCGGCGGCAAACACCCGGGTGAGCGACGTGGTGTCCGCTGCACCGGCGTGGTCCAGGAAGGCAGCCAGCATGGTCGGCACGAAGGACGTGGCCGTCACCCCGTGCCGCTCGATGGTGCGCGCCAGGTACTCGGGGTCGCGGTGCCCGTCCGGCGCGGCCACCACCAGCCGTCCTCCGGTGTAGAGCGGGACGAACAGCTCCCACAGCGAGACGTCGAAACCTGCCGGCGTCTTGAGCAGCACCACGTCCTCCGGGCCGAGGCGGTGCTCCTGGGCGAACCAGCACAGCTGGTTGGTGATGGCCCGGTGCGAGACGGCCACCCCCTTGGGCAGCCCGGTGGATCCGGAGGTGTAGATGACGTAGGCGGTGTTCTCCCTGCGCAGCGGTGCGCTCCGGTCGGCGTCCTCGATCGCCCGCGTCGGCAGGTCGTCCAGGGCCAGCCGGTCCACCTCCACCGCGGTGGTGCCCGGTGGCAGCGCTGCCGCGTCAGCGGCCCGGGTGAGCACGCAGACCGGCCCGGCCGAGCGCAGCACGTGCGCGGTGCGCTCCGCCGGGTGGTCCGGGTCCAGGGGCACGTAGGCACCGCCGGCCTTGAGCACCGCGTGGATGGCCACCACGAGCTCGGCGGACCGACGCATCGCCACACCTACTCGCGCCTCCGGGCCCACCCCGAGCCCGATCAGGTGGCGGGCCAGCTGGGTGGACCGTCGGTCGAGCTCGCCGTAGGACATGGTGGCACCGTCGGCCAGCAGGAGCGCGGTGCGCTCGGGGGCACGGGCCACCTGGGCGCGCACCGGGGCCAGCAGGTCGTCAGCGCCCACCCCGCTGGTGGTGTCGTTGCGGGCCGCCAGGGTGCGTCGCTCGCCGGCGCGGAGCAGCCCCACCGACCGCAGGGTGCGCCCGCTGGCGCCGCCCACCAGGTCGGCCAGCAGGCCCAGGAACCGGTCGCGGTGGCGCTGCAGCTCCGCCTCCGTGTACCGGTCCGGGTTGGCCTCCAGGTCCAGGTTGAGGCTGGTCTTGTCCGCCGCGGGGTAGACGTTGACGTTGAGGTCCTCCACCGGACCGGTGGAGAGGATGTGCAGCCGGCCCTGTGCCGTGCCCAGCACCAGCTCCCGCTGGAACAGCATCAGGTTGACCATCGGTCCGAAGTACCCGCGCTCGCTGCCCTGCACCCCGGCGTCCCGGAGGATGTCCTCCGCCCGGTGCTGCTGGTGGCGCAGCGCTCCACCCAAGCTCTGCCGCACCGAGCTGAACAGCTCCTCGAGCGTCTGCTCCTCGTCCAGGCGCACCCGCACCGGGACGATGTTCGACACCATGCCGCCACCCCGCCGCAGCACCGCAGTGGTGCGTCCAGACACCGGCAGGCTGAGCACCACGTCGTCGCGGCCGCTCATCCGGCCCAGGTAGAGCGCGACCGCGGCCACCAGCACCGGCGACACCGACACGCCCAGGTTCCGCGCGTGCCGGCGCAGGCCCTCGGTGGTCGGGGCCGGCACCGGACCGATGACGTTGCGCCGGCGGGCGCTGGCCGGTGCGCGGCGGCGGGACAGGGTGAGCGGGTCGCCCAGGCCCTCGGTCTGTGAGCGCCAGTACTCGCGGTCGCGCTGCTGCCGCGCGGAGCCCTGGTAGGCCTGGTCGATCCCCAGCAGCGTGGACAGGTCGGTCGGGGGCTCCTGCCTGCCCTGCACCCGTGCGGCCAGCTCGGTGTAGACCTCCGCGATGCGGGTCAGCATCCGCATCGAGGCGAACCCGTCGAAGGCGAGGTGGTGCACCCGGGTGTACCAGAGGTGGTGTCGCTCGCCCACGCGCAGCACCGCCACCTGCACCAGCGGCGCCCCCACCAGCTGCACCGGCTGCTCCTGGTCGGCGCGCATCCAGCGGTGCGCCGCCGCCACGGGGTCGTCCTCGGCGCGCAGGTCCAGCACCACGCAGGGAAAAACGTCCCCGTCGATGGGCTGCACGTGCTGGTGCGGCACCCCGTCGACCAGGCTCACCCGAACCACCATCGACTGCTGCTCCAGGGCGGCACGGGCGTGGGCCGCCAGCAGCAGCTGCGGATCTAGCTGCCCATAGATCTCGACGTACTGGGCGATGACCACCGGAGTGGCGGGATCCATCTGCTGCATGAGCCAGATGCCTCGCTGCGCCGATGACAGCGGCAGGACGGACGGGCCGATCGTCTCGATGGTCGTGTCATGCGCGGGAAGCTCCCCACCCATTCAGTGCCCCCTAGCCTGACGTCATGGGTCATCACGCGGCCCTCCCCCCCTGTACAAGGAGCGACGCCTTGAGTACTATCTGCAAAGTAGGTCATCCGACCTCTTGTGGGCACTTGCGCCACTGGACGTCGGAGGGCCTATTTGTCGTGCATGGACGGACGGATGTCTATCGACTGGGTCGGTCGCCCCGTTACACCCTGGTCCGTGGAGCGAATGCCGCTGGCGCCGAACAACAGGTCCCGCACGGTCTGGTCAGATCACGACTGCATCGCCGTCCCGAGAGTAGAGGCGTTCGGCGGGCGTCGCACCCGCAAAGCCACGATCAGCCACACAGTTGCAGACCTGTGACCGAAACACGCAAAGGGGCGCCCCCGTCGATGACGGAGGCGCCCCTCGGCGCTGCAGCTGGAGACCAGCCGCTTGGTGTTACTTGGTGATCTTGGTGACTCGGCCGGCGCCGACGGTACGACCACCCTCACGGATGGCGAACCGCAGACCCTCGTCCATGGCGATCGGCTGGATGAGCTTGACGCTCATCTCGGTGTTGTCGCCGGGCATGACCATCTCGGTGCCCTCGGGCAGCGTGACGACGCCCGTGACGTCCGTGGTCCGGAAGTAGAACTGGGGGCGGTAGTTGTTGAAGAACGGCGTGTGCCGCCCGCCCTCGTCCTTCGACAGGATGTAGACGTTGCCCTCGAACTCCGTGTGCGGAGTGGTGGTGCCGGGCTTGACCACGACCATGCCGCGCTCGACGTCCTCGCGCTTGATGCCGCGGACCAGCAGGCCGACGTTGTCGCCCGCCTGGCCGCTGTCGAGCAGCTTGCGGAACATCTCGATGCCGGTAACGGTGGTCTTGGTGGACTTCTCGCGGATGCCCACCAGCTCGACCTCCTCGTTCACCTTCAGCTCGCCACGCTCGATGCGGCCGGTGACCACGGTGCCGCGGCCGGTGATGGTGAAGACGTCCTCGACGGGCATCAGGAACGGACGCTCGGTGTCGCGGACGGGGTCCGGCACGCTCTCGTCCACGGCGTCCATGAGCTCGACGATCTTCTCGGACCACTCCGGGTCGCCCTCGAGGGCCTTGAGCGCAGAGACGCGGACGATCGGGGCGTTGTCGCCGTCGAACTCCTGGTCGCTGAGCAGCTCACGGACCTCCATCTCGACGAGCTCGAGGATCTCCTCGTCGTCGACCATGTCCGACTTGTTCAGCGCCACCAGGATGTAGGGGACGCCGACCTGACGGGCGAGCAGCACGTGCTCACGCGTCTGGGGCATGGGGCCGTCGGTCGCCGCAACCACCAGGATCGCGCCGTCCATCTGGGCCGCACCGGTGATCATGTTCTTGATGTAGTCAGCGTGACCGGGGGCGTCGACGTGCGCGTAGTGACGCTTCTCGGTCTGGTACTCCACGTGGGAGATGTTGATCGTGATGCCGCGCTGACGCTCTTCCGGCGCCTTGTCGATCTGATCGAAGGCCGAGGCCTCGTTCAGGTCGGGGAACTTGTCGTGCAACACCTTGGTGATGGCAGCCGTCAGCGTGGTCTTGCCGTGGTCGACGTGACCGATGGTGCCGATGTTCACGTGCGGCTTCGTCCGCTCGAACTTCGCCTTCGCCACTGAATGTCCTCCTGGACTTGCGCGCTGCGCCTTGTGGCACAGCAGGTCTGGTTGTCTGAATCGTGTAGTGCTGGTGTTCGTCGTGCTCGTGCTAGCGCCTGCGCACAGCTGAAATCACTGCTTGCAGACTATCGTCCCCGATGGGTTACTCCCCCGTCGCCTTGGCGATGATCTCCTTGGCCACGTTGGCCGGGACCTCGGCGTAGGAGTCGAACACCATCGAGTAGTTTGCCCGGCCCTGCGTGCGGGACCGGAGGTCACCGACATAGCCGAACATCTCCGACAGCGGCACGAGCGCCTTGACGATGCGCGCACCACTTCGTTCCTCCATGGCCTGGATCTGGCCACGGCGGGAGTTGAGGTCGCCGATCACGTCGCCCATGTAGTCCTCGGGCGTGATCACCTCGACCGCCATCAGCGGCTCGAGGATGACCGGGCCGGCCTGACGAGCAGCCTCCTTGAGCGCCATGGAACCGGCGACCTTGAAGGCCATCTCGGAGGAGTCGACCTCGTGGTAGGCACCGTCGAGCAGGGTCAGCTTGATGTTGACCAGCGGGTAGCCGGCCAGGATGCCGTACTGCATGGCGTCCTGCGCACCGGCGTCGACCGACGGGATGTACTCGCGGGGGACGCGCCCACCGGTGACCTTGTTCTCGAACTCGTAGAGCGCGCCGTCCTCCGAGGTGAACGGCTCGAGCTTGATGATCACCTTGGCGAACTGGCCGGAGCCACCGGTCTGCTTCTTGTGCGTGTAGTCGTACTTCTCGACCGTCTTGCGGATGGTCTCGCGGTACGCCACCTGCGGCTTGCCGACGTTGGCCTCGACCTTGAACTCGCGACGCATGCGGTCCACCAGGATGTCCAGGTGGAGCTCGCCCATGCCGCCGATCACGGTCTGGCCGGAGTCCTGGTCCAGGTGCACCTTGAAGGTCGGGTCCTCCTCGGCGAGCTTCTGGATCGCGATGCCCAGCTTCTCCTGGTCGGACTTCGTCTTCGGCTCGATCGCCACCTCGATGACCGGGTCCGGGAACGTCATCGACTCGAGGATGACCTGGTGCTGCGGGTCGCACAGCGTGTCACCGGTCGTGGTGTCCTTCAGACCGATCACGGCGTAGATGTGACCGACGCTCGCGTTGGGGACCGGGTTCTCCTTGTTGGAGTGCATCTGGAAGATCTTGCCCAGACGCTCCTTCTTGCCCTTGGTGGAGTTGACCACCTGGGCACCGGAGTCGACCCGCCCGGAGTACACCCGGACGTAGGTCAGCTTGCCGAAGAAGGGGTGCACCGCGATCTTGAACGCCAGAGCCGCGAACGGCTCGTCAGCGGCCGGCTTGCGGACGAGGAGCTCCTCCTCGTTGCCGGGCGCGTGGCCCTGCACCGACTCGACGTCCAGCGGGGACGGCAGGTAGTCGACCACGGCGTCGAGCATGGGCTGCACGCCCTTGTTCTTGAACGCCGAGCCACACAGCACCGGGTACAGCTCGCTGGCCACGGTGAGCTTGCGAATCGCCCCCTTGACCTCCTCGACCGTGAGGTCCTCGCCACCGAAGAACTTCTCCAGCAGGGCCTCGTCGGACTCCGCGACGGTCTCGAGCAGCTCCTGGCGGTACTGCTCGGCGCGCTCGGCGAGGTCCGCCGGGATCTCCTTGACCTCGTACTTCTCGCCCAGCTTCGTCTCGCCGGTCCAGACCTTGGCGTTCATCTCGACCAGGTCGACGATGCCCTCGAACTGGTCCTCGGCACCGATCGGCAGCTGGATGACCAGCGGCTTGGCGCCCAGGCGGTCCTTGATGGTGTCGACCGTGTAGTAGAAGTCCGCGCCGAGCTTGTCCATCTTGTTGACGAAGCAGATGCGCGGGACGTCGTACTTGTCGGCCTGGCGCCAGACCTGCTCCGACTGGGGCTCGACGCCCTCCTTGCCGTCGAAGACCGCCACCGCGCCGTCCAGCACGCGCAGGGAGCGCTCCACCTCCACGGTGAAGTCGACGTGACCCGGGGTGTCGATGATGTTGATCTGGTTGTTGTTCCAGAAGCAGGTCACCGCGGCAGAGGTGATCGTGATGCCGCGCTCCTGCTCCTGCTCCATCCAGTCAGTCGTCGAGGCACCGTCGTGGGTCTCACCGATCTTGTAGTTCACACCGGTGTAGAAGAGGATGCGCTCGGTAGTGGTGGTCTTACCGGCATCGATGTGCGCCATGATGCCGATGTTGCGGACCTTGTTGAGGTCGGTCAGCACTTCCTGTGCCACGAGTGTGGTCCCCGCTTACGTTCATCGGTGGGTCAGCGGTGAGGTGATCACACACAGACCCTGGTGGTGGTCGATCTTCTTGTGCAGCACGTTCTGGTCGAGAAGGTGGTGGAGCTGCCCGGGGCCTGGGCCCCGGACCGGCTCACCAGCGGTAGTGCGCGAAGGCCTTGTTCGACTCGGCCATCTTGTGGGTGTCCTCGCGACGCTTGACCGCCGCACCGAGGCCGTTGCTGGCGTCGAGCAGCTCGTTGGCGAGGCGCTCCACCATGGTCTTCTCGCGACGGGCGCGAGAGAAGGTGACGAGCCAGCGCAGCGCGAGGGTGTTCGCACGGCCGGGCTTGACCTCGATCGGGACCTGGTAGGTGGCGCCACCAACGCGGCGGCTCTTCACCTCGAGGGCCGGCTTCACGTTCTCCAGCGCCTTCTTCAGGGTCAGCACGGGGTCGGTGCCGGTCTTCTCGCGGCAGCCCTCCAGCGCACCGTAGACGATCGACTCCGCGATCGACTTCTTGCCGTCGAGCAGGATCTTGTTGACCAGCTGGGTGACGACCGGGGATCCGTAGACCGGGTCGTTGACCAGCGGGCGCTTCGGTGCGGGGCCCTTGCGAGGCATTAGCTCTTCTCCTTCTTCGCGCCGTACTTGCTGCGGCCCTGCTTGCGACCCTTGACGCCCTGGGTGTCAAGGGAGCCGCGAATGATCTTGTAACGCACACCAGGGAGGTCCTTCACGCGACCGCCTCGCACGAGCACCATGGAGTGCTCCTGCAGGTTGTGGCCCTCACCGGGGATGTACGCGGTGACCTCGACCTGGCTGGTCAGCCGGACACGAGCCACCTTGCGCAGAGCGGAGTTCGGCTTCTTCGGGGTGGTGGTGTACACGCGAGTGCACACGCCACGACGCTGGGGACTCCCCTTCAACGCCGCCGTCTTGAGCTTGGCGACCTTGTCCTGGCGACCCTTGCGGACCAGCTGCTGGATGGTGGGCATAGACCGGCTTTCTCGTATTGATGCGATCGGTGCGATCGTGGCTTCTCTGTACGTGACGTCGTTGGTGCTCGTGCAGCCTTGTCCCCGCGGTCGGGCGTGTCGGACTCCCCAACAGCAACATCCTGCGCGGAGACCTCGTGCTCACGGTCTCCCGGAATGGACGGGCACACTGCAATCCCGACCGAGGCCGGGCACGACCGCCAACGATACCTTTTCAGTTGCGGTGAGGTCAAAATGACCCCGCTCCGCGCTCCCTGTCGGCGCCACCGTGGGCCCCAGGCAGAGTGCCTGGGGCCCACGGGGTGGCACCAGCTCGGAGGTCAGCGGTAGTCGCTGCCGCCGAACCCGTAGTCGTCCAGCGGGACCGCAGCGCCCGTGCCGGTTCCGAAGGCGTCGGGCGAGTAGTACCCGTCGTCGAAGGACGGCATGGCGTAGGCGGCCGCGCGGGCCTCCTCGGTCGGCTGCACCTGGATGTTGCGGTACCGGTTGATGCCGGTACCCGCCGGGATCAGCTTTCCGATGATCACGTTCTCCTTCAGGCCCACCAGCTTGTCCCGCTTGCCGTTGATGGCGGCATCGGTGAGCACGCGGGTGGTCTCCTGGAAGGAGGCCGCCGACAGCCACGACTCGGTGGCCAGCGACGCCTTGGTGATGCCCATGAGCACCGGACGGCCGGCGGCCGGCTCGTTGCCCTCGGCCACGACGCGCCGGTTGGACGCCTCGAACTCGCTGCGCTCGGTGAGTGAACCGGGCAGGAACTCGGTGGCACCGGAGTCGATGATGGTCACGCGACGCAGCATCTGCCGCACGATCACCTCGATGTGCTTGTCGTGGATCGACACACCCTGGCTGCGGTAGACCTTCTGGACCTCGTCCACCAGGTGCATCTGCACCTCGCGGGGCCCATCACGCGCAGCACCTCGTGCGGGTCGGACGCGCCCTCGAGGAGCTGGTCGCCCACCTCCACGTGGTCACCGTCCTGGAGCACGCGCTCGGTGCCGTCGACCGCGATGGTCTTCAGGCGCGAACGCTTGGACAGCTTCTCGTACACGACCTCCTCGCCCCCGTCGTCGGGAACGATGGTGATCTTGTAGAAGCGGTCGTTGTCCTCCAGCCGGATGCGCCCGCTGACGTCGGCGATCGGGGTCTTGCCCTTGGGCACCCGTGCCTCGAACAGCTCCTGCACACGCGGCAGACCACCGGTGATGTCGTCACCGCCGACGCCACCGGTGTGGAAGGTGCGCATGGTCAGCTGCGTGCCGGGCTCACCGATGGACTGTGCCGCGACGATGCCGACGGCCTCGCCCACGTCCACCAGCTTGCCGGTGGCCATGGAGCGGCCGTAGCAGGTCGCGCACACGCCGGTGGCCGACTCGCAGGTGAGCACGCTGCGCACCCGCACCTCGGTGACACCGCCGTTGAGTAGCGTCTCCAGCGCGGGGTCGCCCAGGTCCGAGCCCGCGGGCACGACGACGTTGCCGTCGGCGTCCACCGCGTCGGAGGCCAGCGTCCGTGCGTAGGTGCTGGTCTCCACGTGGGCGTCGCGCACCAGGGTGCCGTCGGGCTGACGCTCCGCGATGGTCATCATGATGCCGCGCTCGGTGGCGCAGTCGACCTCGCGGACGATGACGTCCTGCGACACGTCCACCAGACGGCGGGTGAGGTACCCGGAGTCGGCGGTGCGCAGCGCGGTGTCGGCCAGACCCTTGCGGGCGCCGTGGGTGGAGATGAAGTACTCCAGCACGGACAGACCCTCGCGGAAGTTCGCCTTGATGGGACGGACGATGTTCTCGCCCTTGGTGTTGGCCACCATCCCTCGCATGCCGGCGAGCTGCACGACCTGGTTCATGTTTCCTGCCGCACCCGACTTCACGATCATCGGGATCGGGTTGTCGTCGGGGAAGTTGGCCTCCATCGCGGCGGCCACCTCCTCCTTGGCTGCGGTCCAGATCTTCTCGAGGTCGCTCTGCCGCTCGGGAGCGGCGATCTTGCCCCGGGCGAACTTCTTCTCGATCTCGTCGGCCTGCAGCTCGTAGCCGTCCAGGATCTGCTGCTTGTTCGGCGGCACCAGGACGTCGGAGATGGCCACGGTGACACCCGAGCGGGTGGCCCAGTAGAAGCCGCAGTCCTTCAGCTTGTCCAGCGTCTGGGCCACGACCACCATCGGGTAGCGCTCGGCGAGGTCGTTGACGATCGCCGCCTGACGCTTCTTCGGCATGGCCTCGTTGACGAACGGGTAGTCCGCCGGCAGGAGCTGGTTGAAGATCACCCGACCGAGCGACGTCTCCGCCACCCACGGGTCACCCGGCTTCCAGCCCTCCTCCAGCATCCGCGGCTCGTCGGCCTTGGACGGGCGCAGGTCGCTGACCCGGATGCGGGTCATCGCCTGCACCGACAGCACGCCACGGTCCATCGCCATGATCGCCTCGGCCGGCGTGGAGAACACGCCGCCCTCGGCCACGTCGGCGCCGGCGAGGCGCTCACCCGGAGCACCGTCGACGATCCGGGTGAGGTGGTAGAGGCCGGTGACCATGTCCAGACGCGGCATGGCCAGCGGGCGACCCGATGCCGGCGAGAGAATGTTGTTCGACGACAGCATCAGGATGCGTGCCTCGGCCTGGGCCTCGGCACTCAGCGGCAGGTGCACCGCCATCTGGTCACCGTCGAAGTCGGCGTTGAACGCCTCGCACACCAGCGGGTGCAGCTGGATGGCCTTGCCCTCGACCAGCTGGGGCTCGAAGGCCTGGATGCCCAGACGGTGCAGGGTCGGCGCGCGGTTGAGCAGCACGGGGTGCTCGGAGATGACCTCCTCGAGGACGTCCCACACCTGGGCGCGACGACGCTCGACCATCCGCTTGGCCGACTTGATGTTCTGCGCGTGGTTGAGGTCCACCAGCCGCTTCATCACGAAGGGCTTGAAGAGCTCCAGCGCCATCAGCTTGGGCAGACCACACTGGTGCAGCTTCAGCTGCGGACCGACGACGATCACCGAACGGCCGGAGTAGTCCACGCGCTTGCCCAGCAGGTTCTGGCGGAACCGACCCTGCTTGCCCTTGAGCAGGTCGCTCAGGGACTTCAGGGGCCGGTTGCCCGGACCAGTGACCGGACGACCGCGACGACCGTTGTCGAACAGGGCGTCGACGGACTCCTGCAGCATCCGCTTCTCGTTGTTGACGATGATCTCGGGCGCGCCGAGGTCGATCAGTCGCTTGAGGCGGTTGTTGCGGTTGATCACGCGGCGGTACAGGTCGTTCAGGTCGGAGGTTGCGAACCGGCCACCGTCGAGCTGGACCATGGGACGCAGGTCCGGCGGGATCACCGGGACACAGTCCAGGACCATGCCCTGCGGGTTGTTGCGGGTCTGCTGGAACGCCGCGACCACCTTGAGTCGCTTGAGCGCGCGCAGCTTCTTCTGGCCCTTGCCGCTGCGGATGGTCTCGCGCAGCAGCTCGGCCTCCGCGTCGATGTCGAAGACCTCCATCAGCTTCTGGATGGACTCCGCACCCATGGCCGAGGTGAAGTACTCGCCGTAGCGGTCGACCAGCTCGCGGTGCAGCATCTCGTCGATGACGAGCTGCTTGACCGACAGCTTGGTGAAGGTGGTCCAGATCTCGTCGAGACGGTCCAGCTCACGACCGGCGCGGTCGCGGATCTGGCGCATCTCGCGCTCGCCGCTGTCCTTGACCTTGCGGCGGACGTCGCTCTTGGCGCCCTCGGCCTCGAGCTCGGCCAGGTCGGCCTCGAGCTTCTGGGCCCGGGCCTCCAGGTCGGCGTCACGCTGGTTCTCCACGGTCTTGCGCTCGCTGACCATCTCGGCCTCGAGGGTGGAGAGCTCGTTGTGGCGCAGCTCGGTGTCGACGCCGACGATGACGTAGGCGGCGAAGTAGATGATCTTCTCGAGGTCCTTGGGGGCCAGGTCGAGCAGGTAGCCCAACCGGGACGGAACGCCCTTGAAGTACCAGATGTGGGTGACCGGGGCGGCGAGCTCGATGTGGCCCATCCGCTCGCGGCGCACCTTGGCACGCGTCACCTCGACGCCGCAGCGCTCACAGATGATGCCCTTGAAGCGGACACGCTTGTACTTGCCGCAGTAGCACTCCCAGTCCCGGGTGGGACCGAAGATCTTCTCGCAGAACAAGCCGTCCTTCTCAGGCTTGAGCGTGCGGTAGTTGATGGTCTCGGGCTTCTTGACCTCGCCGAAGGACCAGTGGCGGATGTCGTCTGCCGTGGCCAGTCCGATGCGTAGCTCATCGAAGAAGTTGACGTCGAGCACGTCGCTTCCTTCTCCCTTGGGGGTAGTGGCGCTCATGGTGCGAGCGGCCTAGGGGTGTGGACTTGTCCCTCCTCCGGTGCAGCCCGCGTGGGGCTGCACCGGAGGAAAGTGGTCGGCTCACCGGGTGAGCCAAACCTGCTGAGGCGGTTCGCCGCCTCAGTTCACGACGTCTTCGACGGTCACCGACTCGTTGCGGGAGAGGTTGATGCCGAGGTTGGCAGCAGCACGCTCCAGGTCCTCGTCGTCACCCCCGCCCATCTCGATCGCCGCGCCGTCACTGGAGAGCACCTCGACGTTGAGGCACAGCGACTGCAGCTCCTTGAGGAGCACCTTGAACGACTCCGGGATGCCCGGCTCGGGGATGTTCTCGCCCTTGACGATGGCCTCGTAGACCTTCACACGACCAAGGACGTCGTCCGACTTGATCGTGAGCAGCTCCTGCAGCGTGTACGCCGCGCCGTAGGCCTGCATCGCCCAGCACTCCATCTCACCGAAGCGCTGGCCACCGAACTGCGCCTTACCACCCAGCGGCTGCTGCGTGATCATCGAGTACGGGCCGGTGGAGCGGGCGTGGATCTTGTCGTCCACCAGGTGGTGCAGCTTGATGATGTACATGTAGCCAACTGCCACCGGGTACGGGTACGGCTCACCGGAGCGACCGTCGAACAGGGTGGCCTTGCCGTCGCCCTTGACCATCATCTCGCCGTCCCGGTTGGGCAGCGTGGACCCGAGCAGCCCGGTGATCTCGTTCTCCCGAGCACCGTCGAACACCGGGGTGGCCGTGCGGGTGCCCGGCTCCGCGGAGTAGAGCTCCTCGGGCAGCTTGCTGGCCCAGTCCGGGTCGCCGTTGATCTGCCAGCCGGTCTTGGCGATCCACCCGAGGTGGACCTCCAGGATCTGGCCCAGGTTCATCCGTCGCGGAACACCGTGGGTGTTCAGGATGATGTCGATCGGCGTGCCGTCGGGCAGGAAGGGCATGTCCTCGGCGGGCAGGATCTTGCCGATGACGCCCTTGTTGCCGTGCCGGCCGGCGAGCTTGTCGCCGTCCTGGATCTTGCGCTTCTGGGCCACGTAGACGCGGACCAGCTCGTTCACGCCGGGGGGCAGGTCGTCGTCGTCGTCGCGGGAGAACACCCGGATGCCGATAACCTTGCCGGTCTCGCCGTGGGGCACCTTGAGGCTGGTGTCGCGCACCTCGCGGGCCTTCTCGCCGAAGATCGCGCGCAGCAGCCGCTCCTCCGGGGTGAGCTCGGTCTCGCCCTTGGGCGTGACCTTGCCGACCAGCACGTCACCAGGCTGGACCTCGGCGCCGATGCGGATGATGCCGCGGTCGTCGAGGTCGGCCAGCACCTCCTCGGAGACGTTCGGGATGTCCCGGGTGATCTCCTCGGCACCAAGCTTGGTGTCGCGGGCGTCGATCTCGTGCTCCTCGATGTGGATCGAGGTGAGGGTGTCGTCCTGGATCAGCCGCTGGCTGAGGATGATCGCGTCCTCGTAGTTGTGACCCTCCCACGGCATGATCGCCACGAGCAGGTTCTTGCCCAGGGCCATCTCGCCGTTCTCGGTGCAGGGACCGTCGGCCAGGACCTGGCCGGACTCCACCCGCTGACCCTCGTCCACGATGGGGCGCTGGTTGGTGCAGGTGCCCTGGTTGGAGCGGGCGAACTTGCGCATGCGGTAGGTCTGGCGGGTGCCGTCGTCGGCCATCACGGTGACGTAGTCGGCCGAGACCTCCTCGATGACGCCAGACTTGCTGGTGACGATGACGTCACCGGCGTCCACCGCGGCCCGCAGCTCCATGCCGGTGCCGACCAGCGGTGCCTCGCTGCGCACCAGCGGGACCGCCTGGCGCTGCATGTTGGCGCCCATCAGCGCGCGGTTGGCGTCGTCGTGCTCCAGGAACGGGATCATCGCCGTGGCGACCGACACCATCTGGCGCGGGGAGACGTCGATGTAGTCGACGCCGTGCGGGTCGATGTAGTCGACCTCGCCACCCTTGCGGCGGACCAGCACGCGCTCGTCGGCGAGGTTGCCCTCGGCGTCGAGCGTCGAGTTGGCCTGCGCCACGACGAAGCGGTCCTCCTCGTCAGCGGTGAGGTAGTCCAGCTGGTCGGTGACGTGTCCGTCGACGACCTTGCGGTACGGCGTCTCGATGAACCCGAAGGGGTTCACCCGCGCGTAGGACGACAGCGAGCCGATCAGGCCGATGTTCGGGCCCTCAGGGGTCTCGATCGGGCACATGCGGCCGTAGTGGCTGGGGTGCACGTCGCGGACCTCGAAGCCGGCGCGCTCACGAGACAGACCACCCGGGCCCAGCGCGGACAGGCGACGCTTGTGCGTCAGTCCGGACAGGGGGTTGGTCTGGTCCATGAACTGGCTCAGCTGGGAGGTTCCGAAGAACTCCTTGATGGCCGCCACGACGGGACGGATGTTGATCAGGGTCTGGGGCGTGATCGCCTCGACGTCCTGGGTCGTCATCCGCTCGCGCACCACGCGCTCCATCCGGGACAGACCCACGCGGATCTGGTTCTGGATGAGCTCGCCGACGGTGCGCAGGCGCCGGTTGCCGAAGTGGTCGATGTCATCCACCTCGACCGGGACCTCGACGCCGCCGGGGGCGGTCATCGTGGTCTCGCCCGCGTGCAGGCGCACCAGGTACTCGATGGTGGCGACGACGTCTTCCTCGGTCAGCGTGCTGCTGGTGACCGGCTGGCCCGCGTTGAGGCCGAGCTTCTTGTTGATCTTGTAGCGGCCGACCTTGGCCAGGTCGTAGCGCTTGTCCTTGAAGAACAGGTTCTCCAGCAGGGTCTGCGCGCTCTCCCGCGTGGGGGGCTCGCCCGGACGCAGCTTGCGGTAGATGTCCAGCAGGGCCTCGTCGGTGCCCGCGGTGTTGTCCTTCTCCAGCGTCGCCATCAGGATCTCGCTGAAGCCGAAGCGCTCGGTGATCTGCTCGGTGGTCCAGCCCAGCGCCTTCAGCAGCACGGTGACCGGCTGGCGGCGCTTGCGGTCGATGCGCACACCCACGGTGTCGCGCTTGTCGACGTCGAACTCCAGCCACGCACCGCGGCCGGGGATCACCTTGACGCTGTGCACGTCCTTGTCGGTGGCCTTGTCGACCGCGTGGTCGAAGTAGACGCCCGGGGAGCGCACCAGCTGGGAGACGACGACACGCTCGGTGCCGTTGATGACGAACGTGCCCTTGTCGGTCATCATCGGGAAGTCACCCATGAACACCGTCTGGCTCTTGATCTCGCCGGTGTTGTTGTTGATGAACTCCGCGGTGACGAACAGGGGCGCCGCGTACGTCATGTCCTTGTCCTTGCACTCCTCGACGGAGGCCTTGACCTCGTCGAAGCGCGGGTCGGAGAAGGACAGCGACATCGAGCCGGAGAAGTCCTCGATCGGGGACAGCTCCGTGAGGATGTCCTCGAGGCCACCGGACTCGGCGTTGTCGCCCCGGGAGAGCGCCCGCTCGCGCCACACCGGCGAACCGATCAGCCACTCAAAGGAGTCGGTCTGCAGGTCGAGTAGGTCTGGCACCTCCAAGGGCTCTTTGATCTTTGCGAACGAAACCCTCTTGGGGGCACCAGGGATGCCTACAAGCTTTGACTGGTCAGCAGGACCGGTCTTCTCGGGAGTGGTCTTGGTCTGGCGGGAGACTGCCAAGATGCATCCTTCCAGCACCTCATGCGGGCCGTCGCTGCTCGGACGGCCGCTGCTTTGTCGACACTGAACGACGGCTCTACCATGGGCAGATCCCTCGTCCAGACTCTGTTGCGGGCGGCCTGCTCTCGACCCCGGGTGTAGCTGATTTTGGGGTGCGGACAGCAGGAGACCAGCGCAACGTTGGAGTTTAGCCCCTGTTTCGGCCGTTGTCGAGTCGGGCAGCCTCGATCCCACGCAGTCAAGCTGCGCGCGCAGGCACAAGCGTGGACGCCACCTGCCGGTGCGTCAAGGGCGCCACGCGCGGCGTGTCGGGTCCCGGCGACGACCCGGGACCGGGGCGGGCCCGGGCGGCGCGGCGTGATCAGGCCTCGGTGAGCCCGGACAGCAACCACTGCCCGTTGTCCCGCAACAGGTTTGCCGTGAATCGGTAGCCGCTGGCCTGCAGGGCCTGACCGTTGTTGTCGGCGTTGATCACCACGAAGGCGATCACCTCGGCGCGGTCGCCGCTGAGCAGCCGGACCCCGTTGGAGACCACGGTCGCGCTGGTGGTGGTCTTGGCCTGGGTGGCCACCTTGCGGATGTTGTCCCGGTTGGAGTTGTACTGGTTGGCCATCTCCGGCGTCATCAGCTTCACCGCGGCGTCGAAGTCGGCATCCAGCGTGGTGTGGCTGTAGGTGTAGGCGGTCTTCAGCACGTTGGCCGCCGCAGCGTTGACCTCCTGGGTGGCCGGCTGGTCCACCAGCGCGGTGTTGGCGGTGTCGCCACCGTCGCCGGAGCTGTTGTGGATCACCGAGGTGACGGCGAGCACGACCGCCGCGACCAGCATGAGCGCCACCAGGGCGGACACCGCGATCCACCGCGGGTTGCTCAGCGAGGTGCGGGACGGTCGGTTCCGCCGCTGCCGCGGGCGAGCACTGGCCGGCTGCGCGGAGCCTGCCGAGGCCGCTGGGCTCTGAGTGGTGGTGCTGCTGGGGTCCGGCCGGCCGGTGTCCGCGGAGCTGGGAGCTGCCGTCGTCGAAGCGTGCGGCTGCGGGTCCTGCGTGGTGGGGCGGGCACGGGTGCCAGCCACCGCCGGGCGGCGCCGGGGGGTGGGACGGGGTCCCGGGCCCTTGCGGTTCACCGGTGGCATCGGTACGTGCTCCTCTCGCAGCTGCTCGGACGGTGGTGGCGGCGGGTGCCGGTCACTGTCCGGCCTGCGTCGGCTCGTTGGGCTGCAGGTTGGAGACCTTCCAGCCATCTGCGGTGCGGACCATGGCCAGGGTCAGCGCCAAACGCTGCTTCTGGCCCGTTCCGCCGGCCTGCTCCGAGCCACCGGGCGCGGCGGCCGGGCTGCTGGGCGCAGGTGCGGCGCTGGGATCGGTCGAGCCGCCGGGGGCCGGCGCTGGGGTCGGGCTCGGGGCGGGAGCTGGCGTGGCACTGGTGAAGGTGGTGTCCACGAAGACCAGCGCGCTGGCCGTGCCGGCGCCGGAGTCGAGCTCGGTGAGCGCGGCGTTGGTGACCGTCGAGGTGACGGAGCCCTTGGTCTGCGCGATCCGCTGGGTGAGCTGCGCCTCCTGCTGGGCGTACTGCTCGGCCAGCTCCCCGGTGATGGCGTTGCGCCACGCCTGCAGGGTGCCCTGCGGGTCTCCGCCGTTCACCGTGGTCATGGTGGCCCCGACGCTGCGGGCGGCTTCCACGGCGGCGTCGCGATCGGCGGTCACCGACGTGGGGCCGGACTCGCTGAAGCTGTCCACGGTGTACCAGATCGCTCCGCCCAGCAGGGCAGCCGCGACCACGACCGCGGCTGCTGCCGTGGCGACCTTGGTTCGTCCGGGCTGGCGATCCCCGGTGCCCCGGCCGTCGTCGCCTGCACCGTCCTCGGCCTCCGTGGCGGTGCCGGCGCTGCGGGCGCTGCGGGCGGCGGTGCCGGTCGCGTCGCCGGACTTCTTGCTCAGGTCAGGAGCAGCTGGCTCCCCCTGTGCGGCTCCCGTGTCGTCGGTGGGGGCCCCGCCGTCCTGGCGGCGGCCGTGGTTGCTGTCGTCGACGCCGTCAGCGTCGAGGCGTGATTCATCCATTGCCATACATAGTGCCGGACTTCTCCGACATGCTCCGTTCTTCGATCAGTGCGCTGCGGACAGCGCCAGGGTGAGCAGTCCGGCGCCACCCCGAGAGGATCTCACGACCCGAAGATCAACCGGTTGAGCAGGCCGGAGAGCTGGTTCACCAGCACCCCGGAGTCCTGGCTCAGCGCGCCGCTGTTGTAGCCGGCACCACCGGACTGCACCGGCGGCAGCACCGGGCTGCCGGGCTGGGCGACCGCGTGCTGGGTGCCACGGACCGAGATGGGGCTGCCGTTGGGCTCTGCGCAGTAGGCGTTGGTGTTCAGCGGGGCCTTGTCGTAGTAGTCGTTGAACGCGGGGTTGGCCGCGCGCTGCCGCTCCAGCTCCTGGTAGGTGCCCTCGTAGCCGGCGGTGCACGGGAACGGGTCGTTCACGTTGAGCACCAGGCCGAAGTGGGCGAAGCCGTCGCCCGGTGCGCTGGTGAACCCGGCGGCCGCCACGGCGGGCAGCAGCTGGTTGATCGCCCGGAGGCCATCGGTGCGGGCCGAGGTCACGGTGGTGACCGTGCCGAGGTTGGCCACCGTGTTGGCCAGCGACGCGGAGCTGCTGTCCAGCAGGGCCCCCACCTCGCTGCCCGCGGACTGCCCGGTGGTGATCAGCCGGCGCAGGTCGGGGTCGCTGGCCTGCAGCTGCTGGGTGACCAGCTGCAGGTCCCGGCTGAAGCCGATGATGGAGGAGCCCTCGGAGCGCTGGGTGTCCAGCACGGTCTGGGCGTCGCTGATCAGCCGCAGCGTCTGCGGCTGGTTGTCGATCGCGGTGGTGGTGAGCAGGTTGCCCTGGTCGAGCAGGCGCTGCAGCGACGGGCCGAGGCCGTTGAAGGCGGTGCCCAGCTCGGAGACGACCGTGCGCAGGGACTCCACCGGCACCGACCGCACCAGCTGGTCCACGCTGCTGAGCAGCTTCTCGGTGGTGACCGGGACCGCGGTGCGATCCATCGGGATCACTGAGCCCGAGCTGAGGAATGGCCCCTCGTTGGTGTTGGGCTGCAGATCGACGTACTGCTCGCCCACCGCGGACCGGTTGGCCACCACGGCCTTGAGGTCGGTGGGGATGTCCGGGGTGTTGTCGTTGATCAGCAGCTCCACCGACACACCGCGGTCGGTGAGCGTGAGCGGCCCGACC
Source organism: Rhodococcus sp. X156 (assembly GCF_004006015.1). Classification (NCBI taxonomy): domain Bacteria; kingdom Bacillati; phylum Actinomycetota; class Actinomycetes; order Mycobacteriales; family Nocardiaceae; genus Rhodococcus; species Rhodococcus sp. X156. Next base: position 3,039,382 of record NZ_CP034766.1, read on the forward strand.
GTCCCGATGGCCACGCCACGATAGGTGACCTCGGCGTTCTCAAAGATCCCGCCGGAGTTCTGCAGCTCCATCTGGACGGAGTAGCCCGAGGACCACAGGTACTTGTCCAGCCCCACGTAGCGCACCCCGGTGAAGGTGATGCCGAGGATGGTGATGACCAGGAAGGCGACGAGCTGCCACCTCACCAGCTTGCTTCTCATGGTGCCCCCTGGGCGACGGTGGCTTGGGGCAGGGGCAGCGCCGGCAGACCCAGCAGGGTCGGGTCGAGCACGCCGTTGCTGATGATCGTGCCGAGGTTGAGGTCCGCGGTGAGGTTGAGGTTGACGAAGTTGCCCGCGACCGTGTCGATCGCGGCGTCGGTGAACGGGAAGGTCAGCAGGATCTCCAGGGACTTGGCCAGGTTGTCCCCGGAGTCGGCCAGGGACCGCAGCGTCGGGGAGAGCGCGTTGAGGTCGGCCACCAGGCTGTCCCTGCTCCGGTTCACGACGTTGGTCGCCACCACGCCCAGCTGGTCCAGCTGACGCAGGAGCAGCGTCAGCTGCGGCCGCTGCTCGTCCAGCGTCTGCACTCCGGCGGGCAGCTGGTCCAGCGCGGTGGTCAGGTTGACCCGCTGGCTGTCCACCGTCTTGGAGAGGGTGTTGAGGCCGTCCAGCGCCCGGTTGATCTCCCCGCGCTGGGTGTTGAGGCCGCCGATGAGGATGTTGGTCTGCTCCAGCAGCGAGCGGACCTCCCCCTCGCGTCCGCTGAGGGCGGAGTTGAGCTCGCGCGTGATGGTCTGCAGCTGGGCGACGCCGCCGCCGTTGAGCAGCAGGGACAGCGCGCCGAACACCTCCTCCAGCTCAGTTCCACGCGTGGTGCTCGCGAGCGGGATGGTGGCACCGTTGCCGAGCTTGCCCGTGGCCTGCTCGCCCTGCGGGGGCGAGAGGGTCACGTACTTCTCCCCCAGCAGGCTGGTCTGGTCGATCGAGCCGATGGCGTTGGCCGGCAGGTCGACGTCTCCGTTGAGCTTGAGCTTGACCTGGGCCGTCACCCCGTCCGGGGCCAGGTCGATGCTGTCCACGCGGCCCACGTTGACGTCGTTGACCTTGACGTTGGACTGCGGCACCAGGTCGAGGACGTCGGTGAAGTCGACCGTCACCTCGTAGGGGTTGGCGCCGAGGTCCGCGCCACCGGGCAGGGGCACCCCGTACAGGCCGCTGAACCCACAGCCGGTGCTGAGCAGCACCGCCGAGACCGCGGCTGCGGCGCTGGTGCGTGCCTTCGTGCTGATGCGCATCACTGCCCTCCCACGAGCGGTAGCGCCGGCGCGGCGGGCGGCCCTGCGGCTCCGTCGACCTCCAGGAAGTGCGGCGTCGGAATGACCAGCTTCCCGCCCTGCCCGTCGGCGATCGTCTTGCAGTAGTCGGTGATGGGCCCGACGTTGCCCCCCAGCGAGTCGTAGATCGCGTTGCCGGGGGCGAGCCGGCCCGGCTGGATCAGGTTGCAGATCAGCAGGCCGGGGTTGGACAGCTCGTTGAAGTTCAGCCGGGTGTCCAGCGTGCCCGATCCCGCGTTGTAGGCACTGATCAGGTTGGTGGCGGCGATCGGCGCGGTGTCGAGCACCTCCGCCAGCGCTCCCCGTTGCTTGGCCAGCACCCCGGTGATCGCCGACAGCCCGTCGAGGTTGCTGCTCAACGACTGCCGGTTGTCCCGCACGAAGGTGGCCACGTCGCCCAGTGCCAGCGACAGCTGCTGCAGCGCCAGGCCCAGGTCGGTGCGCTCGTTGGCGAGGAAGCCGGAGAAGGAGGCCAGCTGCTGGGCGAACTGCTGCACCTGGGCGTCGTTGGCGGCCAGCGTGGTCACGAACGTCTGCAGGTTGGTGACCGTGGAGAACAGGTCACCACGGGAGTTGGCCAGCGTGCTCACCGCCTGGGAGAGCTGGTCGAACGTCGCACCCAGCGCCTCACCGTTGCCCTCCAGGTTCGCCGCACCGGTGTTGAGCAGGTTGGTGAGGGCGCCGTCGGCGTTGGCCCCGTTGGGCCCGAGCGCAGTGGCCGTCTTCTCCAGGCTTGCCGACAGCTCGTCCAGCTCCACCGGAGTGGCCGTGCGGTCCCGGGGGATGACGTCGTTGTCGGCCAGCTTGGGCCCGCTGGTGTAGGTGGGCAGCATCTGGATGTATCGGTCGGCGACGACCGTCGGCGCCACGGCAGCCGCCCTGGCGTTGGCGGGCAGTGGCACGTCCGGGTCGAGGCTGAGCACGACCTTCACCTGGTCGCCCTCCGGCTCGACCGAGTCCACCTTGCCCATCTTCACGCCGAGCACCCGCACCTCGCTGCCCGGGTAGATGCCCACCGTGGTGCCGAAGTAGGCAGTCACCTTGGTGGAGGCCGGACGCAGGAACGCCCACCAGACAGCGGTGGCGACCACCAGCACGACGACGAGACCCAGCACGACGGGCCGGACTAGTCCACGACCACGCACGTCAGTTACCCCCTGACTCGGTGGAAGGAATGGTGCCGGTGTTGACCGAGGGCGGAGCGCTCTGTCCGCCGGCGAGCTGAGTGATCTCCGGCAGCAGCAGGTTCGGCACGATCGAGTCGAACCAGCGGCCGTTGCCGAGGGCGTTGCCGAACAGCCGGTAGTACGGAGCGAGCAGCGCGAGGCCAGTGTCGAGGTTGCCGAGGTTGGCGGTGAGGATGTTGACCACCCCCTGCAGCTGGCCGAGCACCGGCCCGAGCTGCGCCCGGTTGTCGTTGACCAGGCCGACCAGCTGCTGCGACAGCGACTGGGTGTTGGTCAGCAGGGCCGAGATGGCGTCCCGACGCTCGTTCAGCGCGGCCAGCAGCGTGCTGCCGTCGTTGAGCAGGGCGGCGAACTGGGCGTTGCGGTCGGCCAGGATCTGGCTGGTCTGCTTGGTGGCACCCAGCAGGGTGGTCAGCTCCTTGTCCCGGCTGGACACCGTCTGGGACAGCCGGGTGACTCCGTCCAGGGCCGAGCGGATGTTCTCCGGGGTGCCCTCGAACGCCTGGGTGAGCGCCTGGAAGCTCTGCGCCAGCTGGTTGGTGTCGATGTCGCCGAGGGTGTTGCCCAGGCCGGAGAACGCCTCGACCACGTCGTAGGGCGCGACCGTGCGGTCCCGGGGGATGGACGCGTTGGGGTCCGCGTTCTCAGCGCCCAGCGGGTCCAGCGCCAGGTACTTCTGGCCCAGGATGGTCTTGATCTTGATGGCCGCGGTGGTCTCGTTGCCCAGCCAGGCGTCCTTGACCTGGAAGCTGACCACCACGTGGTCACCGTCGAGCTTGATGTCCTTGACCGAGCCCGACCGCACACCGGCCACCCGCACCTCGTCACCGGTCTTCAGACCCGCTGCCTCGCTGAAGTCTGCGGTGTAGACGGTGCCGCCACCCACGATGGGGAGGTTGTCGCGGAAGATCACCGCAGCCAGGATCAGGGCCATCACCACCAGGGCGATGACCCCGCTCACCGCGGGGTTGCGCTTGCGTTGTCCAGCCATCACTGCCCCTGCTTGTAGCACCGCGGAGCGGTGTTCGTGTAGATCGGCAGCTGCGTGCTCGCGATGCCCGTGGGCAGAGCCAGCGGCGGGACGCTGCCGCCCAGACCGAAGGAGATGTCGGCGCTGCACAGGTACTGGTTGAACCAGGACCCGTAGCTGGCGGTGCGGTTCACGCCGTCGAGCTTGGTCGGCAGGTTGACCAGGAAGGTGTTCACCCGGGCCTCGTTGCGGTTGAGGTTGGCCGAGACGTCGCCGAGGGCAGCGATGCTGCTCTGCAGCGGCGACCGCGCCGGCCTGAGCAGCGCGGTGGTGGCGTCAGCCAGCTGGGACAGCGAGGAGATCGAGGACGTGATGGCCTCGCGGTCCTGGGAGAGCCCGGAGACCAGCTGCTGCAGCGAGACCACCAGCGAGCTCACCTTGTCCGAGCGCTGGTTGACCGTGTCCAGCACGGTGTTCAGGTTGCCGATCAGCTCGCCGATGACGCGGTCCTTGTCGGCGATGCTGTTGGTGAGCGTGGCGGTGTTGGCCACCAGGCTGTTCACCGTGCCGCCCTCCCCCTGCAGGACCTGGATGATCTCGTAGGAGAGCTGGTTGACCTGGGCCGGCTCGAGGGCCTGGAACAGCGGCTTGAAGCCGCCGAACAGCACCGTGAGGTCCACCGCGGGCTCGGTCTGCTCGACCGGGATCACCCCGCCGTCGGCCATGCTGCCGCTGCTGGCGCTGTCGCCCTGGCCCACAGCGATGTAGCGCTGGCCGACGATGTTGCGGTAGCGCAGCGTGGCCGTGGCGTCGGCGGGGATGGTGCGGTTCTTCTCCAGGTCCATGTTGACCTCGGCGAGCCGCTTGTCCTTGATCTTGATCTTGCTGACGCGACCGACCTTCACGCCGGAGATGCGCACGTCGTCACCGACGTTGAGCCCGGTCACGTCGGTGAAGACGGCCTTGACCGCCGGTCCGCCGCCGGAGCCGCTGTTGGAGATGGTGGCAGCGAGCAGACCAGTGGCCAGCAGGGTGATCAGGATGAACGCCCCCAGCTTGAGCAGGGGTGGCACGAGACTCTTCACTTGATCGTCACCTCGTTGCCCCGCAGCGCCGGTGCACCGACGAGCGCGCTCCACCCGGGCACCTCGGCGGGATCCGTTCCGTTGGCCTGGGCGAAGATCGTGGCGAGCAGCTCCTGCTCCGACACCGAGCCGGCCACACCCAGCCCGGCGCTGTCCGTCGGCAGCGAGGACGCCTGGAAGTCGGCGTTGGTGGACGGTGGCTTGTAGGCGCCGTCCTGGACCGGCCCGCCGGGGTACTGCGGGAAGTTGCCCACGGCCGGATCCACGATCGGGTAGCAGGCCGGGCCGCGGTCGTCGGTGATGTTGGGCTCGTCTCGTCCGGGCACGTACTTGCCTCGACTCTTGGTGATCTCCAGCTTCAGGTTCAGCCCCGGCCGGGCACTCCCCTTACCCAGGGTGCCGTCGATGTTGGGCACCAGCCGGGCGAACTGGTCGAACACGCAGGGGTACTGGGGCGAGAAGCGCGCCAGCAGCTCCAAGGTCTCCACGGAGTCGTTGCTCAGCCGGATGATGTTCGCGCCGTTGGCGTTGAGGAAACCGGTGAGGTTGGCCGAGGTGGCCGTGACCGTGGAGTACAGCAGGTCGAGGTTGTTGCGCTGGTCCACCACCGTGTTGGTGGTGGTGGTCAGGTTGGCCAGCGCCTGCAGCAGGTCCGGCGCGGCAGCGGTGTAGGTGTCGGCGAAGTCGGCGAGGCCGCTGATGTCGGCCTGCAGGGCCGGCAGCTCCCGGTTGAGCGAGGTGACCAGGGTGTTCAGCTGCGACAGGTTCTGGCCGAGCTGCTGGCCACGACCATCGAGCGCCTGGGCCACTGCGCCGAGCGTGGAGTTGAGCTCAGCCGGCGGCACGGCCCGCAGCACGGGGAGCAGGCCGTCCAGCACGCGCTGGATCTCCACGGTCTCCTGGGTGGTGTCCTGGCGGATCACGTCACCACCGCTGATCGGCTCGGCCTGGGCGGCGGGCATCACCAGGGACACGTACTTGTCCCCGAACAGCGTCTTGGGCAGGAAGCGCGCCGTGACGTTGTTGGGGATGAGCTCAGCCTTGTCCGGCTGCAGCGCCAGGGTCAGCTCGGCGCGGCCGTCAGCGGTGGTGATCTCCCGGACCTCGCCCACGATCAGCCCGTTGAGCTTGACGTCGGCCTCGGGCAGCAGCTGGTTGCCCACGCTGTCGGCGGTCATGGTCACGCGCACCACGGAGACGAACTTCTTCTGGTAGATGAGCACCGTGAGCACCAGCCCACCCACGATGAGCAGCACGAACAGCAGGCCCAGCAGCTGACGTCCCCAGGACGTACCGGTCCTCATCCCGCGATCCTCACCGACGTGGTGGTGCCCCAGATGGCCAGGCTCAGGAAGAAGTCCAGGACCGAGATGGCCACGATCGCCGTGCGCACCGCCCGGCCCACGGCCACACCCACGCCGGCGGGACCGCCGCTGGCGTTGTAGCCGTAGTAGCAGTGCACCAGGATGATGACGACCGCGAAGACCAGCACTTTTCCGAACGACCAGAGCACGTCTATCGGTGGCAGGAACAAGTTGAAGTAGTGGTCGTAGCTACCTGTCGACTGTCCGTAGAACAACGTCGTGACCGTCCGGGACGCCAGGTAGGACATCAGCAGGCCGATGACGTAGAGCGGCACGACCGCCACGAACCCGGCGATGATCCGGCTGGTGACCAGGAACGGCAGGCTGGGCACGGCCATGACCTCGAGGGCGTCGATCTCCTCGGAGATCTTCATGGCGCCCAGCTGCGCGGTGAAACCGCAGCCGACCGTGGCCGACAGCGCGAGACCAGCCACCAGCGGGGCGATCTCCCGGGTGTTGAAGTAGGCGGAGATGAAGCCGGTGAAGACCGCGCTGCCGATCTGGTTGAGCGCGGCGAAGCCCTGCAGACCGACCACCGTCCCGGTGAACACCGACAGCGCGGCGATCACGCCCACCGTGCCGCCGATCACCGCGAGCGCGCCGCTGCCGAAGCTGACCTCGGCCAGCAGGCGCAGCACCTCCTTGGAGTACTTGCGCAGCGTCTGCGGGATCCACAGGAGCGCACGCACGTAGAAGGAGAACTGGTCGCCCAGGTCCTCCAGCGCGCCCCGCGGTCGATCGACCGCCCGCTTGACGCGGTAGGTGAAGTTGGTTGGTGCGGTCACGGTGCCTAGGACCCCTTTGCCGGAACTACCTGCAGGTAGATCGTCGTCAGCACGAAGTTGACGAAGAACAACAGCAGGAAGGTGATGACGACCGACTGGTTGACCGCGTCGCCGACGCCCTTGGGCCCGCCGGAGGGGCTGAGCCCCTTGTAGGCCGCGATGACGGCGGCGATCAGTCCGAACAGCAGCGCCTTGATCTCACTGATGTAGAGGTCGGGCAGCTGCGCCAGCGCTGAGAAGGACGAGAGGTACGCCCCCGGCGTGCCGCCTTGCATGACGACGTTGAAGAAGTAGCCGCCGACGACGCCGACCACGCTGACCATGCCGTTGAGCAGCACTGCGACCAGCATTGCAGCGAGCACGCGAGGAACCACCAACCGGGCGATCGGATCGACTCCGAGCACCTTCATCGCGTCGATCTCCTCGCGGATGGTCCGTGAGCCGAGGTCGGCGCAGATCGCCGATCCGCCGGCACCGGCCACCAGCAGCGCAGTGACGATCGGACTCGCCTGCTGGATGATCGCCAGCACGCTGGCGGCGCCGGTGAACGACTGCGCGCCGAGCTGGCGGGTGAGCGAGCCGAGCTGCAGCGCGATGACCGCGCCGAACGGAATCGCCACCAGCGCGGTGGGCAAGATGGTGACGCTGGCGATGAACCACGACTGCTGGATGAACTCGCGGAACTGGAACGGCCGCCGGAAGAGCCCGCGCGCGATGGCTGCGGTGAGCTCGGCGACCTGCCCGATCTGCCGCAGCGCGTTGGTCCCCGGCAGTGGCTTGGAGGTCTGCGACGTCACTCGTCATCCCGCTGGTACGAGCGGCGGGCGGACCCGTCGGAGGCGCCCCCGGTCGCGGCGGGAAGACGGACGGTGGAGTCCGGGTCGGCAGAGCCGGCGCTGTGCCGGCCGCCGTTGCGCTCGTCCGCACCCTCCGCGCCATCACCCTGGTAGTCCTGGCTGTAGCCCTGGTCCTGCGGGTACTGGTCCTGGTTGTAGCCCTGGTCCTGGCTGTACCCCTGGTTCTGGGAGTACTGGTCCTGGGAGTAGCCCTGGCCGTTGCCGGCCTGGCGGCGCTCGTACACCGCACGGTCCTCGTCGGAGAACGAGTCCAGGATCCCGCGCTGGGCCTGCTCGGGCAGGGTGTGCAGCATCCCCATCACGCGCTCGCGGCGGCGGTGCACCGCCTGCCGGTCCGGGCTGCCGGGAGTGGCCTCGATCTGCGGGACGATGCCGCGCACGTCCTCGCCCGAGCCGTCGTGGTGACCGGCGTCGGCCATGGCCTGCTCCTCGGCCATCTGCGACTCGTCCTTCTCCTCGCTCATGCCGATGGGGCCGATGCGGCGACCGTTGAGGAACTGCTCGACGACCGGCTCCTCGCTGGTCAGCAGCACCTCGCGCGGACCGAACATGACCAGGTGGCGGCGGAAGAGCATCCCGAGGTTGTCCGGGACGGTGCGGGCCACGTTGATGTTGTGCGTGACGATGAGGATGGTGGCGTCGATCTGGGCGTTGATGTCGATCAGGGTCTGGCTCAGGTAGGCGGTGCGCACCGGGTCGAGACCGGAGTCGGGCTCGTCGCAGAGGATGATCTCGGGGTCCAGCACGAGGGCGCGGGCCAGGCCGGCGCGCTTCTTCATGCCGCCGGAGATCTCGCCGGGCAGCTTCTCCTCGGCGCCACTGAGGCCGACCAGCTCGAGCTTCTCCATCACGACGTTGCGGATGTCGGACTCGTTCTTCTTGGTGTGCTCGCGCAGCGGGAACGCCACGTTGTCGAAGATCGTCATCGACCCGAACAGCGCACCGTCCTGGAAGAGCACCCCGAACATCTTGCGGATGTCGTAGAGCTCCTTCTCCTTGCACTGCAGGATGTCGGTGCCGTCGATGACGATGCTGCCCGTCTCCGGGCGCAGCAGACCAATGATCGACTTGAGGAACACGGACTTGCCGGTACCCGAGGGTCCCAGCAGCGCACTCACCTCGCCCGCAGGCAGCGTGAGCGTGACGTCCTGCCAGATCTTCTGACTGCCGAAGGACTTCGTCAGTCCCTCGACGGACACCTCGACGCCCATCGCACCTCCAAGGTCAACCCCCGCGGGGCACCACTGATCCCGGGGCAAGTTGCCCGAGTCACCAAGCCCAACGACGGGACGGCACAGTAGTTACTGACGGGTTCACAAGTGGTTCCTCGTTGCCCGCTGACAGAAGCGGCGAGAGCGGCCTCCACAGGTGGAGGCCGCTCTCGCCGGCAGGTCGGGCTCTCGCCCGGGTGCCCCTCTCCGCGTCAGCAGGACGCGGGCGAGGGGCGGAGAATCACTTGACGGAGACGGATGCGCCCGCGCCCTCGAGCTTCTCCTTGGCCGCCTCGGCGGCCTCCTTGCTGACCTTCTCCAGGATGGCCTTGGGGGCGCTCTCCACGAGGTCCTTGGCCTCCTTCAGGCCCAGGCCGGAGACGACCTCACGGACGACCTTGATGACCTGGATCTTCTTCTCGCCAGCGCCCTCGAGGACGACGTCGAACTCGTCCTGCTCCTCAGCGGCCTCGACGGGGGCAGCGCCACCGGCGGCGGCCACGGCCACGGGGGCAGCGGCGGTGACCTCGAAGGTCTCCTCGAACTTCTTCACGAAGTCGGAGAGCTCCAGGAGGGTCATTTCCTTGAAAACGTCGAGCAGCTCGTCGTTGCTGAGCTTCGCCATGGTGGCGGTCCTTCCTAGTCAGTTCTGCTGGGGATCGTGCGGTGTGTGCAGAGCGGGTGGTGCGAGCCGTCAGGCGTCGGCCGGTGCGTCGGCACCGGTCTCGGCGGACTTCTTGTCCTGCAGGGCGGCAGCCAGGCGGGCCATCTGCGAGACCGGGGCGTTGAACACGCTCGCGGCCTTGCTCATGTTGCCCTTCATCGCGCCGGCCAGCTTGGCCAGCAGCACCTCGCGGGACTCCAGGTCCGCGATGCGGTCGACCTCGTCGGTCGACAGCGCGCGGCCGTCCATGTAGCCGCCCTTGATGACCAGCGCCTTGTTCTCCTTGGCGAAGGTCTTCAGTGCCTTGGCTGCGTCAACGGGCTCGCCGGTGACGAACGCGATGGCGGTCGGGCCGACGAACAGGTCGTCGAGACCCTCGACACCAGCCTCGGCGGCTGCACGACGAACCAGGGTGTTCTTGGCGACGGAGTAGGTGGAGCCCTCGCCCAGCGCCTGCCGCAGCTTGGTGAGCTGGCCGACCGACAGACCGCGGTACTCGGTGATCACGGCAGCGCTGCTGCCGCGGAAGCTCTCGGCGATCTCCGCGACCGCGGTGACCTTCTCGGACTTTGCCATGCCTTGCCTCCTCTCTGTGGATCTCAGGTCCGCAGGTCGCCGGGAAACCGGCGCAGACATGACAAACGCCCCGGGCGCAGGGCGCACGGGGCGTATCTCGACAGCCGAAGCTGTCGCACCTCGTCCTCCTGCGCGGGCCGTCCGGTGCACTCCGGAACCTTCGCCGCACTCCTGGTGAGCGCGGTGACCTGCGGTCTTCGGTGGAACTGGGTGAATCCTACCTGACGTTTCCGGGGCGAACGACCACCCCCGCGCACACCTGCCCGAGACGCACAGGAGGGGCAGGCCGTCGGCCTGCCCCTCCTGGTGCTGCTGTGCGCTCCCGCGCCGCCTGAATCAGGCGGTGGCGGTCGCCGCGGTGTCGTCGGCGAGGAGGTTGCGCGTCAGCGCCGGGTCCACCGGGATGCCCGGTCCGGTGGTCGTGCTGACGGTGACCTTCTTGAGGTAGCGACCCTTGGCCGCGGCCGGCTTGGCCCGCAGGATCTCGTCGAGGGCCGCGGCGTAGTTCTCCACCAGCTGCTCGACCGGGAAGGACGCCTTGCCGATGACCAGGTGCAGGTTGGCCTGCTTGTCGACGCGGAAGTTGACCTTGCCGCCCTTGATGTCGGCGACTGCCTTGGTGACGTCGTTGGTCACGGTGCCGGTCTTCGGGTTGGGCATGAGCCCACGCGGACCGAGCACGCGGGCGATGCGCCCAACCTTGGCCATCTGGTCGGGAGTGGCGATGGCGGCGTCGAAGTCCAGCCACCCGCCCTGGATCCGCTCGATGAGGTCCTCGGCGCCCACGGCGTCGGCACCGGCGGCCTCAGCCTCGGCAGCCTTCTCGCCGGCGGCGAACACGATGACGCGGGCGGTCTTGCCGGTGCCGTGCGGCAGGTTGACCGTGCCACGCACCATCTGGTCGGCCTTGCGGGGGTCGATGCCCAGTCGCAGGGCCACCTCGACGGTGGCGTCCATCTTCTTGCTGGAGGTCTCCTTGGCAAGCCCTGCAGCCTGGAGCGGCGTGTAGAGGTTGTCGGCGTCGACCTTCTCGGCGGCCTGGAGGTAGGCCTTGCTGCGCTTCATGGTGCTGTCCTTCTTCTGTGGTCAGTGGTGGTTGCGGGCCGGCGCTGGCCCTCCCACCCGTTCGGGGAGCCGGAGTGGCTCGCTCAGCCCTCGACGGTGATGCCCATCGACCGGGCGGTGCCGGCGATGATCTTGGTGGCGGCATCGAGGTCGCCGGCGTTGAGGTCTTCCATCTTCGTCTGGGCGATCTCCTGGACCTGCGCCATGGTGACCTTGGCGACCTTGGTCTTGTGCGGCTCGCCCGAGCCCTTGGGCACACCGGCCGCCTTGAGCAGCAGTCGGGCCGCCGGCGGGGTCTTCAGCTTGAAGCTGAAGGAGCGGTCCTCGTAGACGGAGATCTCCACGGGCACCACGTTGCCGCGCTGGGCCTCCGTGGCGGCGTTGTACGCCTTGCAGAACTCCATGATGTTGACGCCGTGCTGACCCAGCGCGGGGCCGACCGGCGGAGCGGGAGTGGCAGCGCCGGCCTGGATCTGGAGCTTGATGAGCCCGGCGAGCTTCTTCTTCTTGGGGGGCATCCTGTACTTCCTGCGTTGCGGGGCAGCCGGGTTCGCCGGTCGCCACTGGTGTGGACTTGGTGATGTGGTGGCGCAGCCGAGCAGTCGCGCTGCGCGCACCCCTCTCCGAGACTAGTCCCGGATCAGATCTTGGAAACCTGGGTGAACGACAGCTCGACCGGGGTCTCGCGCCCGAAGATCGAGACCAGCACCTTCAGCTTCTGCTGCTCGGCGTTGACCTCGCTGATCGTGGCAGGCAGCGTCGCGAACGGGCCGTCCATCACGGTGACGGACTCGCCGATCTCGAAGTCCACCTCGATCGCCGGCTTGGTCGCCTCGTCCGCCCCCCCGGTCTTGCCGGTCTCCGCGGTCTTCTTGCGGTCCTGGGCGGGCAGGAGGAACTTGATGACCTCGTTGATGGTCAGCGGGGACGGCCGCGAGGTCGCCCCGACGAAGCCGGTGACGCCCGGGGTGTTGCGCACCGCGCCCCACGACTCGTCGTTGAGCTCCATCCGAACCAAGATGTAGCCGGGCAGCACCTTGCGGCTGACCTGCTTGCGCTGGCCGTTCTTGATCTCGGTGACCTCTTCGGTGGGCACCTCGACCTGGAAGATGTAGTCCTCCACGTCCAGGGTCTGCACCCGGGTCTCGAGGTTGGTCTTCACCTTGTTCTCGTAGCCGGCGTAGGAGTGCACGACGTACCAGTCGCCGGGAGCGCGGCGCAGGGCGGCGCGCATCTCCTCGACCGGGTCGACCTCTTCCTCGACGACGTCGGCGACGGCAGCGTCCTCCTCGGGCGCGCCAGCAGCGGCGTCGCCCTCGGCGACAGCGAGGTCGGTGTCCTGCACGGGGGCCTCGTCGGTCGCCTCGGGCTGCGCCGTGGCCTCGGCCACGAGCGCGTCGGCAGCCGCTACCGACTCCGGAGCCTCGGACTCCGAGGTCTCGACAGAGTCGGGCAAGCCGGCCTCGGGCTGGTCAGCCATGTTCTGGCCGCCCTCGGGGGTGCTCACGTGTGGACTCGCTTCCTCTCGTCATGTGCAGTACTTCCGGCTGGCGCCTGTCTCCAGGATCCACCGTCAGTCCCCGCCGCTACGGCCAGGTCGGCCGAGGTGGCGTGGTCGATCAGCCGAACACCGTCAGCACGGCCTTGGCGAACGCCAGGTCCAGCAGGTAGGTGAGGGCCACCATGAAGGCGACGAACACCAGGACGACGGTCGTGTAGGTGATGAGCTGGTTGCGGGTCGGCCAGATCACCTTGCGGAGCTCCGCCACGACCTCGCGGAGGTAGCGGATCACCCGAGTGGCGGGGTTGCCGCTGCTCGTCTTCGTCTGCTTGCTCGCCGCCGGGGTGGGTCGACCCTTGGTGCCGGCCCGCTCAGCGTCGGGCTTGCGGGCCCCAGCGGTGGCGGGCTTGCGGGTGGACCGGGCTGCCGGGCTGCGACGCTTGCCTGCCGGCCGTGCGGCCGCCGTGCTCACGTCGTCGGAGTCGTCCTCCGAGCCCAGCCCGGCCGCAGCGTCGGGATCGGTGTGCGAGTCACCTGCTGCGGCGGTGTCACCTGTCTCCGAGCCTTCTACCGGCTCGGGTGTGACGTCGTCGCGATCGTCGCTCACCGTCGTCCTCCAGTCGCTGCAATTCAGGCGCAGGGGCGACAGGACTTGAACCTGCAACCTGCGGTTTTGGAGACCGCTGCTCTGCCAGTTGAGCTACGCCCCTACGACCAACGCTCTGCGCCGGTCGCGCCGAAGCGTCCATGCCCTGGCCCGAGGCTCGCAGCATCCACGAGGTGGACACCTGAGATTCGGGCAGCACACGAACGCCCCAGAAACGTCAGTGTACGACACCACGGTGCTTGGATTCCAACTCGCACCCACTGCCTCGGGCGCGGACACCGGGCGGAGCGGCGAAACGGCTGGTCAGGCCAGGCGCAGCAGCGCGATGGAGCGGCCGAACACCCGCTGGCCCTGCACGGCGACCGAGACTGCGACGGTGGCGGTGCGGGCATCGGGGTCCAGCTTCTTGACCACACCGGAGATCTGGACGACCACGGCCTCGTCGGCAGGGACCACGACCGGGCGGGTGAAGGTGACGGAGTAGTCGAGCACGGAGCCGGGGTCACCCGTCCAGGCAGTGAGCACCCGGGCGCCCAGCGCCATGGTGAGCATGCCGTGGGCGATCACGTCAGGAAGGCCGACGGCCGTGGCGACGGCGGGGTTCCAGTGGATCGGGTTGAAGTCGCCGGAGGCCCCGGCGTAGCGCACCAGGTCGGCGCGGGTGAGCGGCACCTGCAGCGTCGGCAGCTCGTCGCCGACGGAGACCTGGTCGAAGGTGCGCACGGGCACGGCTACTCCTCGTTCTCTGCGGCAGTGCCGCGAGCGACGACGGTGGAGTAGGCGGTGACCACGGGTGAGCCGTCCTCGGCGTGCACCTCGGTACGGGTGGTGACCAGGTCGTTGCCCGCCACCACCCGGATGGCGTCCACGACGACGGTGGTGGACAGCCGGTCGCCGGCCACGACGGGACGGTGGTGGACGAACCGCTGCTCCCGGTGGACCACCTTGGTGAAGTCCAGGCCGAGATCAGGATCAGCCATCAGGCGCAGCTCGGCGCCCATGGTGAGGATGATCGGAAAGGTCGGAGGCGCAACAAGGCCCTGGTATCCCAGGGCCTGTGCTGCTGCCTCGTCGTGGTGGGCCGGGTCGGTTGCACCGACGGCCGTCGCGAACTCGCGGATCTTCTCCCGGCCGACCTCGTAGACCTCGTCGGTCCCGAACTGTCGACCCACGTAAGCCGTGTTGACGCCCACCCCGTGTCTGCCCTGCTGCTGCGGCGCGCTGTCGCGCGTCAGCTCAGCGGGTCTCGCGGTGGGTCTTGTGGGTGCCGCAGTTGGAGCAGAACTTCTTCATCTCCATGCGGTCGGGGTCGTTCCGACGGTTCTTGCGGGTGATGTAGTTGCGGTGCTTGCAGTCCTCGCAGGCCAGCGTGATCTTCGGGCGGACGTCAGTGGCGGCCACGGGGTGCCTCTCTTCGGTGGATCTGGGAACGAAACGGTCATGTCCATCGTACGTCTGCGCCGTGCGACAGATCCTTGGGTAGCGATGGCCGGACTTGAACCGGCGACACAGCGATTATGAGTCGCTTGCTCTGCCAGCTGAGCTACACCGCCATGCGGCCTCGGGCTGCGCCCTCGACCGCGACAGCCGAACAGCGCTGCCCTCGCGGGTGGCGGCTGATCCAGCGAGCCCCTTTACGGAATCGAACCGTAGACCTTCTCCTTACCATGGAGACGCTCTGCCGACTGAGCTAAAGGGGCGTGCCTCGTGGTGCTGGGCGTGAGCCGCGCACCGGGTGAAGCGGTGTGAAGATTACACAGACGGGTGCCGATTTGCGAAACCGGTCCCCCACTTGCCGGTCGCCAGCGTACCGACGACCACCGCAGAACCCGGCGACCAGCGACGATGCCCCAACCAAGCGCTTGCTACCTCGCGAGGGGTAGATTCCGGCAGGACGTCGACGTCCGTCCGGAGCACTCCGCCGCGGTCGTCGCAGAAACACGAGAAAGAGGCTGCACCCGTGAACGCAGGGCACATCAACGAGGCGTACATCGTCGACGCGGTACGCACCCCAGTGGGCAAGCGCGGCGGCGCCTTTGCCGCCACGCACCCCGCTGACCTGGGGGCCTACGCCCTCAACGCCCTGGTCGAGCGCAGCGGAATCGACCCGGGCGCCGTCGAGGACGTCATCTTCGGCTGCGTGGACACCATCGGTCCGCAGGCCGGTGACATCGCCCGCACCGCATGGCTGGCCGCCGGACTGCCGGACCACGTGCCGGGCACCACCATCGACCGGCAGTGTGGATCGTCACAACAGGCGGTGCACTTCGCGGCACAGGCAGTGATGAGCAACACCGCGGACGTCATCGTCGCCGGCGGTGTGCAGAACATGAGCGCGATCCCGATCTCCGCAGCGATGTACGCCGGCGAGGCCTACGGCTTCGGTGACCCGTTCTCCGGCTCCACCGGCTGGCAGAAGCGCTACGGCAGCCAGGAGGTCTCGCAGTTCCGCTCCGCGGAGATGATCGCCGAGAAGTGGGGCCTCACCCGCGAGCAGATGGAGGAGTTCTCCGTCGGCTCGCACGAGAAGGCGCTGCGCGCGCAGGCCGAGGGCCGCTTCGACCGCGAGATCGTCGCCGCCGGCGAGGCCACCGCCGACCAGGGCCCCCGCCAGCCCAACTGGGAGAAGATCCGCTCGCTGCCCACCCTGGTGCAGGACGGGCGGCTGACCGCGGCGCTGGCCAGCCAGACCTCCGACGCCTCGGCCGCCCTGCTCATCACCAACGAGCGGGGCCTGAAGACCCACGGGCTCACCCCGAGGGCCCGGATCCACCACATGTCGGTGCGCGGCGCCGACCCGGTGTGGATGCTGACCGCACCGATCCCCGCCACCGCACACGCGATGGAGAAGTCGGGCATGAAGCTCGACGACATCGACCTGGTGGAGATCAACGAGGCCTTCGCGTCGGTGGTGATGGCCTGGGGCCAGGAGACCGGCTACGACATGGCCAAGGTGAACGTCAACGGCGGCGCCATCGCCCTGGGGCACCCGCTGGGGGCCACCGGCGCCCGGCTGATGACCACGATGCTGCACGAGCTGGAGCGCACCGGTGGGCGCTACGGCATGCAGACGATGTGTGAGGGCGGCGGCCAGGCCAACGTCACCATCATCGAGCGGCTGGGCTGACCCACCCGCACCTGCCCCCGCCGAGCCCCCGACCACATTTGGTCGGGGGCTCGGCTGCGTCGTGGGCACCGATCGGCGCACCTGCTCCGTCTCCCCGCCGGAACAGGTAGACAGGACGCGTGCCCGGACACGTGCGGCGGTGGCTCCGCGAGCTCCCTGTGCTGGCGCGCGTGCTGCTGGGGGTCCTGCTGGCCGCTGCGGTGGTGCTCGGGCTGGCGCTGTGGCGCGGGCGGGACGTCACCGAGGCGGCCCAGCTCGCGGCGGGGATGGCGGTGCTGGCGGGCAGCCTCGCGCTGGTGACGGGCGGGCGGTGGCCAGGGGGGCGTGGCTAGCGGGACGTGGCCAGGCGACCTGGCTGGAGCACGCGATAACGCGAGCCAGAAATGACGCTCCAGAAATGACGCTGCGGGCCCCTCCCGGAGGAGGAACCCGCAGGTCAGACATGGTGGCAGGTGTAGGGTTCGAACCTACGTAGGCGATGCCGGCGGATTTACAGTCCGCTCCCTTTGGCCACTCGGGCAACCTGCCGTAACACTTCCTCTCCGCGACGCCGGCACTGGTCCGGGTCCCGCTTCAAGGGGTGCGCAAGGCAGACTACTAGACCTCGGTACGGGTCCGCCGCACCGGGGTAGGTAGTGCCAGTGCCGGCTCCGCGGGAGGTCCTCCCACGGCAGCCCAGTCGCTCGAGTGAGGAGCCCTTCATGGCCGATGCGTCCTTCGACGTGGTGAGCAAGGTCGACCGCCAGGAGGTGGACAACGCGCTGAACCAGGCGGCCAAGGAGCTGTCCCAGCGCTTCGACTTCCGCAACACCGGCGCCGGCATCGAGTGGGCCGGCGACGAGGCCATCACCATCACCGCGAGCACCGAGGACCGGGTCAACGCCGCCCTGGAGGTGTTCATCGAGAAGCTGGTGCGTCGCGGCATCTCCATGAAGGCCTTCGACGCCGGCGAGCCCACCGCGTCGGGCAAGACCTTCAAGATCACCGGCAAGCTGGTCGAGGGCATCGACAACGAGCACGCCAAGAAGATCACCAAGGCCATTCGCGACTCCGGCCTGAAGAACGTGCAGGCGCGCATCCAGGGTGACGAGCTGCGGGTGAGCGGCAAGAAGCGCGACGACCTGCAGGCCGTCATCGCGCTGCTCAAGGACGGAGACTTCGGCGTCGCCCTGCAGTTCGTGAACTACCGATGAAGGGGATCGTGCTGGCGGGGGCAGCGGCACCCGGCTGCACCCGATCACGCAGGCGGTGAGCAAGCAGCTGCTGCCGGTCTACGACAAGCCGATGATCTACTACCCGCTGTCGGTGCTGATGCTCGCCGGCATCCGCGAGGTGCTGATCATCTCCACCCCGCACGACCTGCCGATGTTCCGGCGACTGCTGGGCGACGGCTCGCAGTGGGGCATGGACCTGTCCTACGCCGAGCAGGCTGCGCCCAACGGGCTGGCCGAGGCCTTCATCATCGGCGCCAACCACATCGGCAGCGACGACGTGGCACTGGTGCTGGGCGACAACATCTTCTACGGCCACGGCTTCTCCGGAAAGCTCCGCGAGCACACCGCGGGCCTGGACGGCTGCGTGCTGTTCGGCTACCCGGTGCGCGACCCCGAGCGCTACGGCGTCGGGGAGATCGACGCGGACGGCACGTTGCTCTCCATCGAGGAGAAGCCGGCGAAGCCCAAGTCCAACCACGCCATCACCGGCCTGTACTTCTACGACGGCGACGTGGTGGACATCGCCAGCGGGCTGCGGCCGTCGCCGCGCGGCGAGCTGGAGATCACCGACGTCAACCTGCACTACCTGGCCAAGGGCAAGGCCCGGCTGGTGGACCTGGGTCGCGGCTTCGCCTGGCTGGACACCGGCACGCACGACTCCCTGCTGGAGGCCGGCCAGTACGTCCAGGTGATCGAGCACCGTCAGGGCATCCGGGTGGCGTGCCTGGAGGAGGTCGCGCTGCGGATGGGCTTCATCGACGCCGACGCGTGCATGGCCCTGGGCAGCGCGCTGGCCAAGTCCGGCTACGGCCAGTACGTCATGCAGGTCGCCCAGTCCTTCGGGGCGACCCAGCCGGCCTAGGGCCGCCGGGCGCCAGCCTCAGGGCAGCTGCTTGCCCGCCATCCGCTGCAGTCGCTCGATGCGCTCCGCGATGGGCGGGTGGGTGGAGAACAGCCGTGCCGCCCGGTCGCCCACCCGGAACGGGTTGGCGATCATCAGGTGAGACTGGCTGGTGAGCGCGGGCTCGGGCGGCAGGGGGCCGCCTGGGTGCCCAGCTCCAGCTTGCGCAGGGCCGAGGCCAGGGCCAGCGGGTCGCCGGTGAGCTCGGCGCCGGAGGCGTCGGCCTGGTACTCCCGGGAGCGCGACACCGCCATCTGCACCACGCCGGCGGCGATGGGGCCGAGCAGCGACACCAGGATCATCACCAGCGGGTTGGGGCGGTTGCCGCCGTTGCCGCCGAAGAAGCTGGAGAACATCGCCATGTTGGCCAGCCCGGTGATGACCGAGGCCAGCGCGCCGGCCACCGAGGAGATGAGGATGTCGCGGTTGTACACGTGCGACAGCTCGTGGCCCAGCACTGCTCGCAGCTCCCGGTCGTCGAGCAGCTGCAGGATCCCGGTGGTGCAGCAGACCGCGGCGTGCCGGGGGTTGCGGCCGGTGGCGAACGCGTTGGGTGCCACGGTGGGGCTGACGTAGAGCCGCGGCATCGGCTGGTGCGCCACGGTGGCGAGCTCGCGGACGATGGCGTACATCCGCGGCTGCTCCGCCTCGGTGACCGGCCGGGCGTGCATGGCCTTGAGCGCCAGGGTGTCGCTGCGGAAGTAGACGTAGGCGTTCATTCCCACCGCGAACACCACCGCGACGAGCAGCGCGGTGCGGCCGAAGAGCCCGCCGACCAGCACGATGAGCGCGGACATCGCACCCAGCAGCAGGGCCGTCTTCAGTCCGTTGGCGTGCCGGTGCATCCTGCCCAGTCCCTCCGTGTCCCCATGTCTTGCTTGCTCACCACGACAACGCCGGGTCGCAGGCGTCAGTTCCCTGGTGGGGGCACCTGCGCCACCAGCTCGGCCAGCACGTCGCGCTCGGCCACCAGCTCCACCACGGCGGCGCTGCCCGCGGGGTCGACGCCGGGATAGTCGTGCGCCGGCGACCAGTGCAGCGCGTCGAACGGGCACGCGTCCACGCAGATGCCGCAGTACATGCACTGCCCGTAGTCGATGGCGAAGCGTTCCAGCACCGGCCGGGCCCGCGCCCGGGAGCGGCCGGCGGCGTCGCGGTCGGGCTGCTCGGTGCTGGACTCGATGTGGATGCACCAGTCGGGGCACTCGCGGGCGCAGATCATGCAGCTGGTGCAGTTCTCCGCCAGCAGCGCGATGACCCCGCGGGCACGATCGGGCACGGTCACTGCTGCTCCTCCCCGGGCTGCTCCCACTGCTGCCCCGGCACACCAGGGGCGCTGGCCCGACGGCGGCCGGCCGACGTGGGCGCGGCACCCTCCCCCGGCTCCATCCGGCCCGGCCACGGCCGCACTCCGCGCGAGGCGAGCACGGTGTCCTTGCGCAGCGGGTGCAGGCCGGCGCCGGGGGCCAGCAGCAGCGGTCGCAGGTCCGGGTGCCCGGTGACCTCCAGGCCGGCCATCTCCGCGGCCTCCCGCTCGTGCCACGCCGCGCCGGCCCACACGCCGGTGATGCTGGGCAGCTCACCGTCGACGGCCACCGTGGTGCGCACCAGCAGCCCGCGGCACCCGGCCGGCACCACCACGTGCGCGGTCACCTCCCAGCTCGCACCGCTGCCGCCGGGCCCGCCGGCGTCGTGCACGGCGAGGTGGTCGAACATGCTGCAGCCCAGCTCGTCGCGGGCGACGGTGGCGGCCCGCACCCACTCCGGCAGCGGCACCTGCGCGGTGTGCTGGTCGAAGGACTCGGTCACCTCGCCGACGCCCAGCGCCTGCACCAGGGCGCGCGCCAGCCCGGCGTCACCGACGCTCACGCCGCCGCCCGCTCCGCGAGGACCACCGGCGCCAGGGCACGCAGCCCGTCGAGCACCGCCTCCGGCCGGGGCGGGCAGCCGGGCACCGAGACGTGCACCGGCACCAGCTGGTCCACGCCCTTGGTGACGCTGTAGGAGTCCCAGTACGGACCACCGGTGGCGCAGCACGCCCCGATGGATACCACGTAGCGAGGTTCGGGCAGCCGCTCGTAGGCCGCGCGCACGGCGCCGGCCAGCACGTCGGTGACGGTCCCGGACACCACCAGCACCTGTGCGGTGGGCGCACCGGGCGGCGGCTCGGCCTGGGTGAGCGGGGTGCGGGAGCCGTCCTGCAGGGCCGCCATCACCTCCACCCCGCAGCAGGCCAGGCCCAGGTCGAGCACCTGCACCGTGAGCGCCACGCCTGCCACCTCGACCGTTGTCTGCACAGCGCCGAGAGTAGTGGAGCCGCGGCGCAGGTCCCTGGCGCGCGGGTGCCCGGCTGGCAGGATGCAGCCATGAGCCAGCCGAGCCCCAGCGTCGGGGTGCACACCGAGGTCTCCGACCGCGTCGCGGTGATCACCGTGAGCGACCCCGAGCGGCGCAACGCCCTCACCCTGCAGCTGTCCGAGGACCTGGCCGCGGCGGTGCAGGCCTGCGAGGCCGACGAGGACGTGCACGCCGTGGTGGTGACTGGGGCAGCACCGGCGTTCTGCGCCGGCGCGGACCTCAGCGCGCTCGGCGCGGCCAAGGAGGAAGGTCTGCGGCGCATCTACGCCGGCTTCCTGGCCGTGGCCCGGTGCACGCTGCCCACGGTGGCCGCGGTGAACGGCGCGGCCGTGGGCGCTGGGCTCAACCTCGCCCTGGCGGCCGACGTGCGCCTGGCCGGACCCCGCGCCCGCTTCGACGCACGCTTCCTGCAGCTGGGCATCCACCCCGGCGGTGGCATGACCTGGATGCTGCAGCGCGCGGTCGGTCCGGCCACGGCACGCGCCATGGTGCTCTTCGGCGAGATCTGTGACGCCGACGCCGCGGTGGCCAACGGGCTGGCGCTGGCCCGGCACGAGGACGTGGTGGCGGCGGCGGTGCAGCTGTGCGCCGCGCCGGCGGCCGCGCCCCGCGAGCTCGTGCTGGCCACCAAGGCGACGATGCGGGCCACGGGGGTGCCGGGCGCGCTGGACACCGACCTGCACGCCACCGCGCTGGCCGCGGAGCTCGGC
Source organism: Rhodococcus sp. X156 (assembly GCF_004006015.1). NCBI lineage: Bacteria > Bacillati > Actinomycetota > Actinomycetes > Mycobacteriales > Nocardiaceae > Rhodococcus > Rhodococcus sp. X156. The sequence goes on from NZ_CP034766.1 coordinate 3,060,879, forward strand.
CCGCAGGTCTCCTCGATCACGTCCCCGGAATTCACCGCCCGCCTGGCGGCGTTGCAGCAGAAGATCAGCAGCAAATCAGCTAGGCCACAGTGACACTGGTCACACCCGGTTGGACGGCGCGACGGCCGTAGGATACCCAGGAGCAGCACCTTGACCGTCCCACGTATCGTCGTGGACTGGTCCAGGTGGCCGGAGAGTACCCCGGCCTCGTGCGATGCAGGATGACGGCCCGGAAGGGGTCCCTTTCTCGATGACTACCGATATCTCGACCGACACCGGTCTGCCCCGTGAGACCCGCGAGATCGACCGCGTGGTCATCCGATTCGCCGGTGACTCCGGTGACGGCATGCAGCTGGCAGGCGACCGGTTCACCTCCGAGGCGGCAGCGTTCGGCAACGACCTGGCCACCCAGCCCAACTTCCCGGCCGAGATCCGGGCCCCCCGCGGCACCCTGGCGGGAGTCTCGAGCTTCCAGATCCACTTCGCCGACTACGACATCCTCACCGCCGGCGACCGCCCCGACGTCCTGGTGGCGATGAACCCCGCCGCGCTCAAGGCCAACATCGGCGACCTCCCCCGCGGCGGCACGCTGATCGTCAACACCGACGAGTTCAGCAAGCGCAACCTCACCACGGCCGGCTACGCGGCCAACCCGCTGGAGACCGACGAGCTCCACGACTTCGTGGTGCACCCGGTGGCCATGGCCACGCTGACCCGCGGCGCGGTGGAGTCGACCGGGCTGTCCAAGAAGGACGCCGAGCGCGCGAAGAACATGTTCGCCCTCGGGCTGCTGTCCTGGATGTACCACCGCCCGGTGGAGGGCACCGAGGCGTTCCTGCGGGAGAAGTTCGCCAAGATCCCCGCGGTGGCCGAGGCCAACGTGCTCGCCTACAAGGCCGGCTGGAACTACGGCGAGACCACGGAGGCCTTCGCCACCACCTACAAGGTGGCTGCCGCCTCGCTGCCCAAGGGGACCTACCGCCAGGTCACCGGCAACACCGCGCTGGCCTACGGCCTGGTCGCTGCCGGCAAGCGCTCCGGCCTACCGGTGTTCCTGGGCTCCTACCCCATCACCCCGGCGTCGGACATCCTGCACGAGCTGAGCAAGCACAAGAACTTCGACGTGACCACGCTGCAGGCCGAGGACGAGATCGCCGGCGTCGGCGCGGCGCTGGGTGCGGCCTTCGGTGGCGCGCTCGGGGTGACCACCACGTCCGGCCCCGGCCTGGCGCTCAAGAGCGAGACCATCGGCCTGGCCGTGATGACCGAGCTGCCGATGCTCATCATCGACGTCCAGCGCGGAGGCCCCTCCACGGGTCTGCCCACCAAGACCGAGCAGGCCGACCTGCTGCAGGCGATGTACGGCCGCAACGGTGAGTCGCCGGTGCCGATCGTGGCACCGCAGTCCCCCTCGGACTGCTTCGCCGCCGCCCTGGAGGCCGCGCGGATCGCGATCACCTACCGCACCCCCGTGCTGCTGCTCTCCGACGGCGCGATCGCCAACGGCTCCGAGCCGTGGGCGGTGCCCGAGGTGGACGACCTGCCCCGCATCGACCCCGCGTTCGCCGAGGCCCCCGCCGGTGGCGACGCCGCAGCCGGCGTGGGCCTGGGCAAGTCCGAGTTCGCTCCCTACGAGCGCGACCCAGAGACGCTCGCCCGCCCGTGGGCCATCCCCGGCACCGCGGGCCTGGAGCACCGCATCGGCGGCCTGGAGAAGTCCAACGGCCCCGGCGCCATCTCCTACGACCCGGCCAACCACTCGCTGATGGTCCGGCTGCGCCAGGCCAAGATCGACGGCATCACCGTGCCCGACGTCATCGTGGACGACCCCAGCGGCGCGGCCACGACGCTGGTGCTCGGCTGGGGCAGCTCCTACGGCCCCATCGGTGCCGCTGCCCGCCGGGTGCGCAAGCTCGGCACCCCCATCGCCCAGGCGCACCTGCGCCACCTCAACCCGCTGCCGGCGAACCTCGGTGAGGTGCTCCGCCGCTACGAGCGGGTGGTTGTTCCCGAGATGAACCTCGGGCAGCTGTCCATGATGCTGCGTGCGCGCTACCTCGTGGACATCCAGCCCGTCACCAAGGTGGCCGGGCTGGCCTTCCTGGCCGAGGAGCTGCAGGACGTGCTCCTGGAGGCCGAGGCCGGGACCCTGGCGGCGTCGGAGGCCGCCAAGAACACGGACGCGCGCGCCGCTGCCGCAACCACTGGAGAGGTTTCCGCATGACCGCCACTGTCGGCAATGACCTGGGACTGACCGCTCTCGCGGGCATCCCGACCACGGACACCCCGCAGAAGGCCAAGGACTTCACCTCCGGCTCCGAGGTCCGCTGGTGCCCCGGGTGTGGCGACTACGCCATCCTGGCCACCATCCGCGGCTTCCTGCCCGAGCTGGGCCTCAAGCGCGAGAACATCGTGTTCGTCTCCGGCATCGGCTGCTCCTCACGGTTCCCGTACTACCTCGAGACCTACGGGATGCACTCCATCCACGGCCGCGCCCCGGCCATCGCCACCGGCCTGTCGGTGTCGCGGCCGGACCTGTCGGTGTGGGTGGTCACCGGTGACGGCGACGCGCTGTCCATCGGCGGCAACCACCTGATCCACACCCTGCGCCGCAACGTGAACCTGAAGATCCTGCTGTTCAACAACCGGATCTACGGCCTCACCAAGGGGCAGTACTCCCCCACCTCCGAGGTCGGCAAGGTCACCAAGTCCACCCCGATGGGCTCGCTGGACAACCCGTTCAACCCGCTGTCGCTGGCGCTGGGCGCCGAGGCCACCTTCGTGGCCCGGGCGATGGACTCCGACCGCAAGGGCCTCGCCGAGGTGCTGCGCCAGGCCGCCGAGCACCGGGGCACCGCGTTCATCGAGATCTTCCAGGACTGCCCGATCTTCAACGACGGCTCCTTCGACGTCCTGCGCAAGGGCGAGGAGGCGCCGCACCGGCTGATCCCGCTCAGCCACGGCGAGCCGATCATCTTCGGCCCGGACGGCGAGCACTGCGTCGTCCGCGACGGGTTCAGCCTGAAGGTGGTGGACACCAACAGCGTGGCCGCGTCGGAGATCGTGGTGCACGACGCCACCACCGACAACCCCGAGTACCACTTCGCGCTGAGCCGACTGTCCGACCAGGACCTGAACCACACGGTCACGGGTGTCTTCCGGCGGGTCACCAAGCCCACCTACGACGACTCGGTCCGCGAGCAGGTGCAGACGGCCAAGGACGCCCGGCCCGGCGGCGACGAGGCCCTGCAGGGCCTGCTGTCCGGCAAGGACACCTGGACCGTGGCCTAGCAGCCCGACCACCCCGCACCACCCTGGACCGGCCCCCTCGTGGGGCCGGTCTATTTTTGTCCTGGTGAGCCACGACCAGCCCCGACCCGCGCGCACGGCGGCCCAGACTGGGCTCCTCATGGGGTTCGGCGCCTACGGGATGTGGGGGCTGTTCCCAGCCTTCTTCCCGCTGCTCAAGCCCGCGGGCGCGGTGGAGATCCTCGCGCACCGGATGGTGTGGACGCTGGTGTTCATGCTGGGGCTGCTGGCCCTGACCGGGCGGCTGGCCCGGCTGCGGGGCATCCCGGCCCGCACCTGGCTGATGGCCGCGGCCGCCTCGGTGCTGATCGCGGTGAACTGGGGCACCTACATCTACGCGGTGAACTCCGACCACGTGGTGGAGGCGGCGCTGGGGTACTTCATCAACCCGCTGCTGAGCGTGCTGCTGGGTGTGGTGGTGCTGCGGGAGCGGCTGCGTCGCTGGCAGCTGGTGGCGCTGCTGGTGGCCCTGTCGGCGGTGGTGGTGCTCACGGTGGCCTACGGGCGGCCGCCGTTCATCGCGCTCACCCTGGCCTGCTCCTTCGGCCTGTACGGGCTGGTGAAGAAGACCATCAGGCTGGATCCGCGCACCAGCCTCACCGCGGAGGGCATCGTGGTGGCGCCGCTCGCGGTCGGCTACCTGGTGTGGCTGCAGGTCAGCGGAGAGTCCACCTTCACCACGCACGGGGCGGGCCACGCGCTGCTGCTGGTCACCGCCGGGGTCGTCACCGCCCTGCCGCTGCTGCTCTTCGGCGGCGCTGCCCAGCGGGTGCCGCTGGTGACCATCGGCATGCTGCAGTACCTCACCCCGGTGCTGCAGCTGTGCTGGGGACTGCTGGTGGTGCACGAGACGATGCCCGCCTCGCGGTGGGCCGGGTTCGTCATCATCTGGGTGGCGCTGGCGATCTTCACCGCCGACGCCGTGGTCACGGCCAGGCGGTCAGCGAGATCGCGGTCAGCACCAGCTCTGGCGACGTCGTCCATCGTCCCCTGAGCTCGGTGAGCGGCACGCCGTCCACCACCGGGCCGGGCACCAGCAGCCGGGTGGTGAAGGTGCCCGCGGCCGGGTCGATGCTGATGTGGGCGTCCTCGAAGCCCAGCCAGCGGCCCGTGAGCGGGAACCAGACCTTGTAGGTGCTCTCCTTGGCGCTGAACAGCAGCTTGTCCCAGTGCACCCCCGGCGGCGCCTGCGCCAGCCACTCGCGCTCGACGGGCAGGCTGATCACGTCCAGCACGCCGTCGGGCAGCGGCCCGTGCGGCTCGGCGTCGATGCCCACGCCGTGCACGTGGGCGGCCAGCGCCACCGCGGCGCCGCGGTAGCCCTCGCAGTGGGTCATGCTGCCCACCACCCCCGCCGGCCACTGGGGCGCGCCGCGGTCACCGGGCAGGATCGCCGCGGCCGGCACCCCGAGCTGGGCCATCGCCTGGCGGGCGCACCAGCGCACGTCGGCGAAGTCGCGCCGACGGCGCTGCACCGCTCGCTCGATCCGCTCGCGCTCGGTGGGGAACAGCTCGCGCTCGGGGGGTGGGCCGAAGGTCTCCTGGGTGGCGACCGCGGCGTCGACGATGCGCTCGATCACGGCGGCGGCGGCAGGATCTGGCGCAGCACCCCGGGCTGGGCGGAGCGGCGCTTCCACTCCCGCGGGTAGCCCAGCGAGACCTCCTCGAAGCGCACGCCGTCGTAGTGGGTAGTGCGCGGGATGTGCAGGTGCCCGTAGACCATGGCCACCGCCCCGAAGCGGGTGTGCCAGTCGGCGGTCAGCTCGGTGCCGCACCACTGCGCGAACTCCGGGTAGCGCAGCACGTCGGTGGGGGTGCGCACCAGCGGCCAGTGGTTGACCAGCACCACCGGGTTGGTCACCGCGGCCAGCCGGCGCTCGGTCACCGCGACCCGCTCGCGGCACCAGTCGTCGATGCCCGCGTGCGGGTCGGGGTGCAGCAGGAACTCGTCGGAGCACACCACGCCGGTGGAGTGGGCGTAGGCCAGCGCCTCCTCCTTGGTGGAGGTGCCGGCCGGCCGGAAGGTGTAGTCGTAGAGCAGGAACAGCGGAGCCACCGTCACCGGCCCGTCCGGCCCGCGCCACACCGGGTACGGGTCCTCCGGGGTGAGCACCCCCAGGCTGCGGCACAGCGCCACCAGGTGGTCGTAGCGGGCCTGGCCCCGCAGCCCGGCCCCGTCGCCGCGCTGGGTGGTCCACAGCTCGTGGTTGCCCGGCACCCACACCACCCGGCGGAAGCGGTCGGTGAGCAGCCGCAGCGCCCAGGCGATGTCGTCCACCCGGTCGGCCACGTCGCCGACCACCAGCAGCCAGTCCTGCTCCCCCACCGGGCGCAGGCTCTCCAGCACCGCCTTGTTGTCGGCGTGCCCGACGTGCAGGTCGCTGATCGCCCAGACGGTGCTGGGCGCGGCGGCCAGGCTCACCCGCCCGCTAACCCGTCCGGGCGACGGTGTAGTCGACCAGCCGCCGCAGCGCGGTGTTGGCCGGCCCCTGCGGCAGTGCCGCCAGCTCGGCGTGCGCGGCGTCGGCGTAGCGGCCCAGGGTGGCCTTGGCCGCCACCAGCCCGGCTGAGCGGGACAGCAGCTCCAGCGCCTCGTTCACGTCGGCGTCGTCGGTGACGGGGCCGTCCAGCAGCACCCGCAGCCGCTCGGCGTCCGGGCCGGACTCGGTGAGGGCGAGCAGCACCGGCAGGGTGTGCACGCCCTCGCGCAGGTCGGTGCCCGGCGTCTTGCCCGACTCGGTGGAGTCCGAGGCGATGTCGATGATGTCGTCGGAGATCTGGAACGCGGTGCCCACCGCCTCGCCGAGCCGGTGCAGCCGCTCCACCTGCTCGTCGTCGGCGCCGGAGAACATGCCGCCGTAGCGCCCGCAGGTGGCGATGAGCGAGCCGGTCTTCTCCGCCACCACGCGCAGGTAGTGCTGCACCGGGTCCTGGCCCTCGGCCAGGCCCACGGTCTCGCGCATCTGGCCGGTGGCCAGCTCGGCGAAGGTCTCGGCGATGATCCGCACCGCGTCGGGGCCCAGCCGGGCCACCAGGCGCGAGGCGTGCGCGAAGAGGAAGTCGCCGGCGAGGATGGCGATGCTGTTGTCCCAGCGGGCGTTGGCGCTCACCGCGCCACGGCGCATGGTCGCCTCGTCCATCACGTCGTCGTGGTAGAGCGTGGCCAGGTGGATCAGCTCCACCACCCCGCCCGCGGTGACCACGTCGGGCGAGCCCGCGTCCGGGCCCAGCTGGGCCGCCAGCAGCGTGAACAACGGCCGGAAGCGCTTGCCGCCGGCGCGCACCAGGTGCAGCGCCTTCTCGGTGATGAAGAGGTCGCCGGTGCTGAGCTCGGTGGTCAGCAGCTCCTCGACCGCGTCGAGCCCGCCCTGCACCGCCTCAGCAAGAGCCGGGTCACCGAGGTCGACACCGGCCACTCGGTACTGGCCGGCGAACCCCTGCTCAGTCGCGCTCAAGGACATGCCTCTCTCAGGACGGGAGGCTGCTCATGAACGACTGAACAGCCGACAGGTCAAGCACCGGCCCAGGGACAACCCCCAGGACGAGGGTGCCGAGGAACCCGATACCAACGGCAACGGTAGTAAATACCCCCGGCACCGTGACGGTCGGCCCGTCCACGGCGGGTTCGCTGAAGAACATCAGCACGATCACGCGGAGGTAGAAGAAGGCCGCCACGGCGCTCATCAGCACGCCCACGACCACCAGCGGGGCCATCCCGTCCTGCAGGCCGGCGGAGAACACCCCGAACTTGGCGATGAACCCGCCGGTGAGCGGGATGCCCGCCAGCGAGAGCATGAGGAACGCGAAGATCCCCGCCACCAGCGGCGAGCGCCGGCCCAGCCCGCTCCACTGCGACAGGTGCGCGGCCTCTCCCCGGGAGTCCCGCACCAGCGTCACCACCCCGAGGGCCGCGATCACGGTGAGCCCGTAGACCAGCAGGTAGAACAGGGTGGCGGACAGCCCGTCCGGGGTGATGGCGATGGTGCCCACGAGGATGAAGCCGGCGTGGGCCACCGAGGAGTAGGCGATCAGCCGCTTCATGTCGGTCTGGGTGATGCCGATGATGGTGCCGACCACCATGGAGATGATGGCCACCGCCCACATCACCGGCCGCCAGTCCCACTGCACCCCGGCGAAGCCCACGTGCAGCACCCGCAGCAGCGCCCCGAAGGCGGCCACCTTGGTGCAGGCCGCCATCAGCGCGGTCACCGGGGTGGGGGCGCCCTGGTAGACGTCCGGGGTCCAGGTGTGGAACGGGCCGATGCTGGCCTTGAAGCACAGCCCCACCAGCAGCATGGCCAGCCCCGCGAACAGCAGGATGTCGGAGCGGTCGGTGCCCGAGGCGGCCGTGGCGATGTCGGCCAGGCGCACCGAGCCGGCGTAGCCGTAGAGCAGGGCCAGGCCGTACAGGAAGATCGCGGACGCGAACGCGCCGAGCAGGAAGTACTTCAGCGCCGCCTCCTGGGAGAGCAGCTGCCGGCGCCGGGCCAGCCCGCACAGCAGGTACAGCGGCAGCGAGAGCACCTCCAGGGCCACGAACATGGTGAGCAGGTCGTTGGCGGCGACGAAGGCCATCATCCCGGCCAGGGAGAACAGGGTGAGCGGGAAGACCTCGGTGTGGGTGGACCGGGCGCCGGCCTCCTGCCGCGACTGGACGGTGCCGGCGGTGACGTCGGAGAGGAAGGCCCCGCCGGGCTCCACCGAGCGGTCGGCGATGAGCAGCACCGCCGCGGCGGCCAGCACCAGCAGGCTGCCCCACAGGAACAGGGCGGGACGGTCCACCGTCAGCGTCCCCGCCAGCGTCTGCACGTCGGTGCGGCCGCTGGCGGAGGCGTGCAGCGCCAGCGCCACCCCGGCCGTGACCAGGGCGGCCAGGGAGAGTCCGACCTGCGCCGCCCAGCGGGAGCTGCGGGGCACGAAGGCCTCCACCAGCACCCCCAGGCAGGCCGCCGCCAGCAGCACCAGCAGCGGGCTGATCGCCGCGTAGTCCACCGACGGCGCCTGCACGGTCTCCTGGGCCAGCACGTGCTGGGTGAGCGGGACGTCCTGGACGAGCACGGGAAGGTTCTGGATGAGCACGGACATCAGCGCTGGCCTCCCTGGGCGGGCACGGTGACGGCCTCGGGCGCCACGCCCAGCTCGGTGAGCGTGGCGCTCACCGACGGGGTGATGACGTCGAGCACCGGCTTGGGGTAGAAGCCGAGCAGCAGGATCAGCGCCACCAGCGGGGCCACCGCGGTGACCTCCAGCCCGGTGACGTCACGCAGCCGCCCCTTGGCCCGGGCGGCCTCCACCCCGGCACCGCCCTCGGGCCCCTGCATCACCCGCTGGTAGACCCACAGCGAGTACAGCGCGGCGAGGATGATGCCCACGGTGGCCAGGATCGTGTACACCGGCTGCGTGGGGTAGGAGCCCAGCAGCACCAGGAACTCCGACACGAACGAGCTGGTCCCCGGCAGCGCCAGCGCGCACAGCGCCGCCAGCAGGAACAGCCCGGCCAGCACCGGGGTGGCACGCGCCATGCCCCGGTAGTCGCTGATCCGCCGGGACCCGCCACGAGCGATCACCATGCCCACCACCAGGAACAGCAGGCCGGTGGCCACCCCGTGGTTGACCATGTAGAGCACGGCGCCGGTGGCCGACTGCTGGGTGAAGGCGAACACCCCGAGGGCGATGAAGCCGAAGTGCGCGACCGAGGTGTAGGCCACCCAGCGCTTGAGGTCGGTCTGGCCCACCGCGACCAGGGCCCCGTAGAGCACGCCCAGCACCGCCATCACCAGCACCAGCCAGGCCAGGCTGCGGCTGGCGGAGGGGAACAGCGGCAGGCAGTAGCGCAGGAAGCCGAACGTGCCCACCTTGTCCAGCACGCCCACCAGCAGCACGGCCGAGCCGATGGGGGCCTCCGCGCCGGCGTCAGGCAGCCAGGTGTGCAGCGGCACCAGCGGCGCCTTGATCGCGAAGGCGAGGAAGAAGCCGAGGAACAGCCACACCTGGGTGCTGTGCGGGATCTGTGGCGCCACCGCCACCAGCTCGCGCCAGTCGAAGGTGCCGGTGCCCAGGATCTTGGACGACTCGACGTACAGCCCGATAAGCGCGGCCAGCATCACCAGGCCGCCGAAGAGGGAGTACAGGAAGAACTTCATCGCCGCGAACTGCCGGCGCGGCCCGCCCCACCGCCCGATGAGGAAGTACATCGGCACGAGCATTCCCTCGAAGAACACGTAGAACAGGAAGACGTCGGTGGCCAGGAAGACGCCCATCATGAACGTCTCCAGCACCAGCAGGGTGGCGAAGTAGCCGGCGAAGCGGCTGCCCGCGGGCAGCTCACCCTCGATGGTGCCGTGCTTCCACGACCCCAGCAGCACCACCGGGACCAGCACGCCGACCAGGGCCACCAGCACCAGCGCGATGCCGTCCAGGCCGAGGGCGAAGTGCACGCCGAAGGCGGGGATCCAGTCGGCCGACAGCGCCATCTGCAGCCGTGAGCCGTTCGCGGCCTCGGTGGTGGAGTAGCCCGCCCAGACCACCGCCACCAGCGCCAGCTCCACGAGCGCGGTGCCCAGCGCGGCGACCTTGGCCGGGGCGTCGCCCACGGTGCGGCCCAGGGTGAGCACCAGGGCGGCGCCGGCCAGCGGCAGGAGCAACAGGGCCAGGAGCAGGGCCGAGGAGCTCATGTGCTGCTCACCATCAGCAGTGCGGCGACGATGACCACCGTTCCTCCCAGCATCCCCAGTGCGTAGCTACGGACAAACCCGGTCTGCAGCCGCCGGGTGCGGGAGGACGACCCGCCCAGCAGCGCGGCCCCGCCGGTGACCACCCCGTCCACCCCACGGTTGTCCACGAACACCAGCGCCCGGGTGAGCCAGGTGCCCGGCCGGGCGATGAGCGCCTCGTTGACGGCGTCGGCGTAGAGCCCCGCGCGGGCGGCGGCGACCGGGGCCGACACCCGGGTGGGGCGCTCCAGCGGCACCGGCCGGCGCCCCACCGCCAGCCAGCCCAGCAGCGCACCGGCGACCGAGAGCAGCAGCGTCAGCGTGACGATGGCCCCGGCCGACAGCGGCGCGTTCTCGTGGTGCTCGACCAGCTCGCCCAGCGACGGGGTGAGGAAGCCGGCCAGCCGCTCGCCGTGCACGAGCACGTAGCCCGCCCCCACCGACCCGACGGCCAGCAGCACCATCGGCACCGTCATCACCCAGCCGGGCTCGTGCGGGCGCAGCTGGTCGCCCGCGGCGGTGCGCAGCTGCGCCCAGCGGGCCTCGCCGAAGAAGGTCATCAGCATCAGGCGGGTCATGTAGAAGGCGGTGAGGAAGGCACCCAGGACGGTGACCAGCCCGAACACCCAGCCCTGCCACCCGCTCTGCGCGAACGAGGCCTCGATGATGGCGTCCTTGGTGAAGTACCCGGACAGGAACGGGAAACCGATGATGGCCAGGTACCCGAGCCCGAAGGTGGCGAAGGTGACGGGCATCTGCCGCCACAGCCCGCCGAAGCGGCGCATGTCGGTCTCGTCGTGCATGGCGTGCATGACGGACCCGGCACCGAGGAAGAGGCCGGCCTTGAAGAAGCCGTGCGCCAGCAGGTGCGCGATGGCCAGCGCGTAGCCCGCGGTGCCCAGCCCGACCGCCAGGATCATGTAGCCGATCTGGCTCACGGTGGAGTAGGCCAGCACCTTCTTCAGGTCGTCGTGGGCGCAGCCGGCGATGCAGCCGATGGTGATGGTGACCGCGCCGATGATCATCACCACCAGCCGGGCCGAGCTGCTCTGGTCGAAGATCGGGTTGCACCGGGCGATGAGGTACACCCCCGCGGTGACCATGGTGGCGGCGTGGATGAGCGCCGACACCGGCGTGGGGCCCTCCATGGCGTCGGGCAGCCAGGACTGCAGCGGGAACTGCCCGGACTTGCCGCAGGCGCCCAGCAGCAGCAGCAGGCAGATGGCCACCACCGTGCCGGGGCTGCGGGCGGCGAGGTCGGCGATGCCACCGGTCTCGGCGAAGATGCCGGCGTAGCTGACCGTGCCCAGGTTGGTCCAGAGCAGGAAGATGGCCAGCGCCAGCCCGACGTCGCCGACCCGGTTCATCAGGAAGGCCTTCTTGGCGGCCGTGGCCGCGGACGGGCGGTCCTGGTAGTAGCCGATGAGCAGGTAGGAGGCGACGCCCACGCCCTCCCAGCCCAGGTAGAGCACCACCAGGTTGTCCGCCAGCACCAGCACCACCATGGCGGCGATGAACAGGTTGAGGTAGGCGAAGAACCGGCGCCGGCCGGGGTCGTGGTCCAGGTAGCCCACCGAGTACAGGTGGATGAGGAAGCCGACGCCGGTGATCAGCAGCACGAAGGTCAGCGAGAGCGGGTCGATCCGCATCCCGAAGCTCAGCTGGTAGGAGCCGACGCTCATCCAGTCGAAGAGGGTGACGTCGGTGACCGGTGAGCCGGCGTCCCGCTCGGCGAACAGCGCCGCGCCGTAGCCGAGCGCGGCGAGCACGGTGGCGCACCCCAGCCAGTGGCCCCAGCGGTCGGTGCGACGCCCCCCGAGCAGCAGCACCACCGCACCCAGCGCGGGCAGCGCCACCAGCAGCCACGCCGCCGACTGCAGCCCGCTGGCCTGGGTGGAGGCGGTCGCCGGCAGCTCCGCGGCCAGGGTGCCCAGCGCGTCCACCGCTGCGTGTGTCCCGTTCATCCGTCCCCGCCCCCGTCAGTACTTCAGCAAGCTGGCGTCGTCGACCGAGGCCGAGCGGCGTGAGCGGAACATCGCCATGATGATCGCGAGCCCGACGACCACCTCGGCGGCAGCCACCACCATGACGAAGAACGCCATGAGCTGGCCGGAGAGGTTGCCGTTGATGCGGGCGAAGGTGACCAGCGTCAGGTTCACCGCGTTGAGCATCAGCTCGATGCACATGAACACCACGATGGCGTTGCGGCGCACCAGCACCCCGACGGCGCCGACCGCGAACAGCAGCGCCGACAGCAACAGGTAGTAGGCCGGGGTCACTGCTCCTCCTCCCGCGTGCCGTCGCCGGTGAGCTGGTGCGGGTCGCGGCTGTCGTGGCGGCTGCGGACCTGGGCGAGGTCCCGGGTGAGCCGCTCGGTGGCAGTGGCCTCGATGATCGCCGAGATCGACTCCGGGGCGACCGAGCCGTCCGGCAGCAGGGCGGGGGTGGCCACGGAGCTGGTGGTGGCGAACACCCCAGGCCCGGGCAGCGGGGAGATGCGGTCGCCGCGCAGCCGAGCCACCACCCGCTCGCGCTGGCTGGACTTGTCCTGCGCGCCCCTGCCGACGTAGGCGAGCACCATCGCGCCCAGGGCGGCGGTGATCAGCAGCGCGGACGTGAGCTCGAAGGGGAACAGGTAGTCGGTGAACAGCAGCCGGCCGATCTGCCCGACGTTGCCGCCGTCGGCGTCGTTGGCGGCCGTCAGCCCGGTGGCGTGCACGTCGGTGAGGGCGCGGGCCAGCGCCGCGACCACCAGCACCGCGAAGCCCAGCCCCAGGCCGATGCCGGCCAGCCGGTGCCCGCGCAGCACCTCCACCACCGAGTCCGAGGCGTCGCGGCCCACCAGCATGAGCACGAACAGGAACAGCATCATGATGGCGCCGGTGTAGACGATGATCTGCACGAAGCCCAGGAACGGGGCCTGCTGCACCAGGTAGAGCACCCCGAGGCTGAGCATGCTCATGGCCAGGAACAGCGCCGAGTGCACCGCGTTGCGGGCCAGCACCATGCCCAGCCCACCGGCCAGGGCGAGCGGGCCGAGGATCCAGAACACCACCGCCTCGCCGGTGCTCACCCCGCTGGCGCCCTGGGCCAGCAGGGTGGTGGTCATGGCGGTGCCGCCCATCACGCCCGCCCCGTCCCGGGGCCGCGCACGGTCGGCTCACCCTCGGCGGGCTCCCGGGCCAGGCGAGGGCCGTTGACGTAGTAGTCCTGCTCGTCCTCGCCCAGCCGCATGGGGTGCGGGGGTTGCTCCATGCCGGCCAGCAGCGGCGCCAGCAGGTCCTCCTTGGTGTAGATCAGCGCCTGCCGGTTGTTCTCGGCCAGCTCGTACACCGGGGTCATGGTCAGCGCCCGGGTGGGGCACGCCTCCACGCACAACCCGCAGCCGATGCAGCGCAGGTAGTTGATCTGGTAGTCCGCGCCGTAGCGCTCCCCGGGCGAGTAGCGGACCGCGTCGGTGTTGTCCGCACCCTCCACGAAGATGGCGTCGGCCGGGCAGGCCCAGGCGCACAGCTCGCAGCCCACGCACTTCTCCAGCCCGTCCGGGTGCCGGTTGAGCTGGTGGCGGCCGTGGTAGCCCTTGGCGGGGATCTTCACCTCCTCCGGGTACTGCTCGGTGGCGGCCTTGGTGAACATCGTCGCGAAGGTGAGGCCGAAGCCCCTCACCGGGTCAAGCAGACCCATGGCGGTCCTCCCTGCTGGTGCCGGACGGGGCGGGATCGGGGTCGGGCTGGTCGGAGCGGGCGGAGACCCGGCCGCGGCGCTTCGCCCGCAGCGCCCCGGGCTGGGCCGGCACGTCGGCGGCCGGGCCGCTGACGGCCGTCTGCTCGGCCCGCGCGATCCCCGGGTGCGGCGGGACCACCAGGTCCAGCGGCGGCACCGGGAACGACCCGACCACCGGCGGCTGCCCGTCGTCGTCGGGCACCGAGCGGTCGGGCACCAGGAAGGCCACGGCCAGCAGGATCACCAGCCCCACGCCGCCGATGACCAGGATCGTGGTGGCGGAGACGTCCTCGCTGCGCTGCAGGGCCCGCACCGTGGCCACCGCGACGATCCACAGCAGGCTGAACGGCACGAGCACCTTCCAGCCCAGCGCCATGAACTGGTCGTAGCGGAAGCGGGGCAGGGCACCGCGCAGCCAGATGAACAGGAACAGGAAGCCGATGGTCTTGACCAGGAACCACAGCAGCGGCCACCAGCCGGTGTTGAGCACCCCGTCGCCCACCGCCGACAGCGGCCACGGCGCCCGCCAGCCGCCCAGGAACATGGTGGTGGCCAGCGCCGAGACGGTGACCATGTTGACGTACTCGGACAGGAAGAACAGCGCGAACTTCAGCGACGAGTACTCGGTGTGGAAGCCGCCGACCAGCTCGCTCTCGGCCTCGGCCAGGTCGAACGGAGCCCGGTTGGTCTCCCCGATCATGGAGACCACGTACACCGCGAAGCTGCCCAGCAGCACCACCACGAACCAGCGGTCGGCCTGCGCGCCGACGATGGCCGCGGTGGACAGCGACCCGGTGTAGAGCACCACCGCCACGATGGACAGGCCCATCGCGATCTCGTAGGAGATGACCTGCGCCGCCGAGCGCAGCGCGCCCAGCAGCGGGTAGGGCGAGCCGGAGGACCAGCCGGCCAGCACGATGCCGTACACCCCGACCGAGGACGCGGCCAGGATCACCAGCACCCCCACCGGCAGGTCAGCGACCTGCAGCAGGGTGGGCTCGCCGAAGATCGAGACCTCGCCGCCGAGCGGGATGACCGAGAAGGCCACGAACGCGGGAACGGTGGAGATCACCGGCGCCAGGAAGTAGACCCACTTGTCGGCCAGCAGCGGCCGGATGTCCTCCTTGAACGCCAGCTTGAGCCCGTCGGCCAGCGACTGCAGCAGCCCGAACTTGCCGGTGCGGTTGGGCCCGTACCGGTTCTGCATCCGCCCGATCATCCGGCGCTCCCACCAGATCATCAGCAGCGTCATGAGCAGCAGCAGGACGAAGACGCCGACGACCTTGACCAGCACCAACCAGATCGGGTCGTCCATCAGCACCTCGGTGCCCGGGGTGACCAGCCCGCCCTCCGCGCGGATCATGCCCGCAGCCCCTCGTGCGGCTCCCCGACCGGGGCGACCGCCACCGACACCACGTCACCGTGACCGGAGCGCAGGCCGGTGCCACCCGGTATCCACACCACGCCGTCGACCACCTCCGCCAGCTCGACCGGCAGGGTGGTGCCACCGTGGCCGTCGGCCAGGGCCACCAGGTCACCGGCCAGCGCGCCGAGGCCGGCCGCGGTCGCGGGCGACATCACCGCACGGGCCGGGCGCCGGGTGCCGGCCAGCGCCGGCTCGTTCGACTGCAGTGCCGCGTCGTCCAGCAGCCGCCGCCAGGTGGCCAGCACCGCCTGGCCCACTCCCGGCCGGGCCGCGGGTCGGCTCGGCGCGTGCGGTGGCGGCGGAGCCTGGCCGTGGTGCGCCGCGCCCAGCCGGCGCAGCTCGCCGGCGGCGGCGGCGGGGGTCTGGGTGAACAGGTCCACGTCCATCTCCACGGCGAGGGTGTCCAGCACCCGGCAGTCCGGCAGCAGGGTGCTGCCGTCCACCGTGGTCTGGAAGGGGCGCTCGCGGCCCTCCCAGTCGAGGTAGGAGCCGGCCTTGTGCACCGCCGGCGCCACCGGCAGCACCACGTCCGCCCGCTCGGTGGCCTCGCTGCGGCGCAGCTCCAGGCTGACCACGAACTGCGCACCGTCCAGGGCGCGGCGGGCCAGCGCGGGATCGGGCAGGTCACCCAGCTCCACGCCGCCGACCACCAGCCCGGCCAGCTCACCGGCAGCGGCCGCGGCCAGCATGGCGCTGGTGTCGCGGCCGGGCTCGGTGGGCAGGGTACCCGGGGCGAGCCGCCAGACCTGCTCGCAGTGCGCCCGGGCCGCGGGGTCGGTCACCGCGAAGCCGCCGGGCAGCAGGGTGGGCAGCGCCCCGGCCGCCAGCGCGCCCCGCTCCCCGGCGCGCCGGGGCACCCAGGCCAGTCGCGCACCGGTGCGGGTGGCCAGGGCCAGCACGGCCGTCAGCAGGCCCGGCACCTCGGCGGCCCGCTCGCCCACCAGCAGCACCGCGCCGTCGGCGGACAGGCTCTGCCCCAGCTCGGTGTCCAGCTGCTCCAGGGCCGCCACCTCCCCGCCCGGCACCGCGGGCACCAGCCGGCCGCCGGTCTTGGCCACGGCGGGGCTGACCCAGGAGCCTAGGTGCGCCACCACGGCCTGGTGCTGGTGCACGGCCTTGCGCAGCCGCAGGAAGACGATGGGCGACTCCTCCTCCGGGTCGAGCGCCACGCACAGCACCGCGGGGGCGTGCTCGAGGTCGGCGTAGGTGACCCCGCCGGTGTCCGGCGTGCTGCCCACCACGTGCGCGGCCAGGAAGTCCTGCTCCTCGGCGGAGTGCCGGCGCGCGCGGAAGTCCACGTCGTTGCTGTGCAGCGCCAGGCGGGCGAACTTGGCGTAGGCGTAGGCGTCCTCGGTGGTGAGCCGACCACCGGCCAGGGTGCCCACCCCGCCGGAGTCCCGGGCGGCCAGCAGCCCCTCGGCCGCGGTGCGCAGGGCGTCGGTCCAGGACGCCTCGTGCAGCACGCCGTCAGTGCCGCGCACCAGCGGCGTGGTGATGCGCTGGTCGTCGGTGAGGTAGCCGAAGCCGAAGCGGCCCTTGTCGCAGGTCCACTCCTCGTTCACCTCCGGGTCGGCCCCGGCCAGGCGGCGCTGCACCGTGCCGCGGCGCCAGTCGGTGCGCTGGGCGCAGCCGGACGCGCAGTGCTCGCACACCCCGGGCGTGGACATCAGGTCGAAGGGCCGCGAGCGGAACCGGTAAGAGGCGCTGGTGAGCGCACCCACCGGGCAGATCTGGATGGTGTTGCCGGAGAAGTAGCTGTGGAAGGGGTGCCCGCTGGCCGTGCCGATCTGCTGGTGGGCGCCGCGCTCGAGCAGGTCGATGAACGGGTCGCCGGCAATCTGCTCGGAGAAGCGGGTGCAGCGCTGGCAGAGCACGCAGCGCTCCCGGTCCAGCAGCACCTCGGTGGAGATGGGGACGGGCTTGGGGAAGGTGCGCTTGGTCTCGGTGAAGCGGGACTCGGTGCGCCCGTGGGCCATGGCCTGGTTCTGCAGCGGGCACTCCCCGCCCTTGTCGCAGACCGGGCAGTCCAGCGGGTGGTTGATCAGCAGCAGCTCCATGATCCCGGCCTGGGCCTTCTTGGCCACGTCCGAGCTGTGCTGGGTGCGCACCACCATCCCGTCGGCGACGGTCATGGTGCAGGAGGCCTGCGGCTTGGGCATGGGCCGCCCGCCCATCTCCACCTCCACCAGGCACTGCCGGCAGGCGCCCGCGGGATCGAGCAGCGGGTGGTCGCAGAAGCGCGGCACGATGATGCCGAGACGCTCGCAGGTGCGGATGATCAGCTCGCCCTTGGGCGCGTCGACCTGCGCACCGTCGATCTCCAGGCGGACGTGCCCCTCGGGCACCGGCGGTGGCTCGGCGGCGGGCTTGTCCTGCGCAACGGTCATCGGAGGGCTCCTGCCAGCTGCGGGTCTGGGGACGGGCCGCCGCCGGGCTGGGCGGCACACAGGTCGAGGAACTCCTGCCGGAAGTGCTTGATGCCGCTGGTGATCGGGCTGACGGCGCCGTCGGCCAGCGCGCAGAAGCTGCGGCCGAGGATGTTGTCGCACACGTCCAGCAGGGTGTCCACGTCCTCGGGGGTGCCTCGGCCGGCCACCATCCGGTGAAGCACCTGCTCCAGCCAGTAGGTGCCCTCCCGGCACGGGGTGCACTTGCCGCAGCTCTCGTGCTTGTAGAACTCGGTCCACTTCATCACCGCCCACGGCACGCTGACGGTCTCGTTGAACACCTGCACCGCGGTGGTGCCCAGGATGGTGCCCGCCTCCACCGCGCCCTCGAAGTCCAGCGGCACGTCCAGGTGCTCGGCGGTGAGCAGCGGGGTGGAGGAGCCGCCCGGCGTCCAGAACTTCAGCGGGATCCCGTCCTTCATCCCGCCGGCCAGCTCCAGCAGCTGGCCCAGCGTGGTGCCCATCGGCACCTCGTACTGGCCGGGTCGCTCCACGTGCCCGGACAGCGAGAAGATCTTGGGTCCCGGCGACTTCTCCCGGCCCATGCTGCGGAACCAGTCGCTGCCGCCGTTGACGATGAACGGGATGGTGGCGATGGTCTCCACGTTGTTCACCACGGTGGGGCTGGCGTAGAGCCCGGAGGTGGCGGGGAAGGGCGGCTTGAGGCGGGGCTGGCCGCGACGGCCCTCCAGCGAGTCCAGCAGCGCCGTCTCCTCGCCGCAGATGTAGGCACCGGCGCCGGCGTGCACCACGATCTCCAGGTCGAAGCCCGAGCCCAGGATGTCGGTGCCCAGGTAGCCGGCGGCCCGGGCCTCGTTCACGGCGTGCTGCAGCCGCCGGATGCAGTGCAGCGCCTCCCCGCGCACGTAGATGGCGCAGAAGCTGGCCCGGATGGCGTAGCTGGTGATGATGGCGCCCTCGATCAGCGAGTGCGGGTCGGTCATCATCAGCGGGATGTCCTTGCAGGTGCCGGGCTCGCCCTCGTCCGCGTTGACCACCAGGTACTTGGGCTTGGCCGCGGGCCCGCTGAGCTGGCCGGGCGCGGCCTGCGGGATGAAGCCCCACTTCATCCCGGTGGGAAAGCCCGCCCCGCCGCGTCCGCGCAGCCCGGAGGCCTTGACCAGCTCGATCAGCTGGTCGGGCTCGGCGGCCAGCGCGGTGCGCAGGGCGGTGTAGCCCTCCAGCTCGGCGTAGGTCTGCAGCGTCCACGACCGCGGGGAGGACCAGCGGCGGGTGAGGACCGGGGTGAGCGGATCGGTCATGACTTCTTCTCCGGGACGGGAAGCGGGGGAGCACTGTCCGGCAGGGCGGGGGCCTGCCAGCCGTTCTCCTGGGCCTGCACCACGCCGCGCAGCGTCTCCGGGGCGGCGGACGGTCCGTGCAGCTCCGGGTCGCTGGTGAAGAACCCGGCCAGCTGCAGCTCGGCGTCGCGCAGGTCGGTCAGCGGCGCTCCCCGGCTCGGGTCGGGGCGCTGTCCGCTGCGCAGGGCCCGCACCAGCTCCAGCGCGGTCTGCGGCGTCTGGTTGTCGAAGTACTCGTAGTTCACCTGCAGCACCGGGCCCAGGTCGCAGGCGGCCAGGCACTCGGCGTGCTCCAGGGTGATCGATCCGGGCGCACCGGGAACGCCGGCCGTCTCCTCGTGGCCCAGCAGCGCCCCGTCCTGGCCCAGCTCGGCCTGCAGTGCCTGGTAGATGTCGTCGCCGCCGAGGACCGCGCACAAGGTGT
The DNA here is from genome assembly GCF_004006015.1 of Rhodococcus sp. X156. Taxonomy (NCBI): domain Bacteria; kingdom Bacillati; phylum Actinomycetota; class Actinomycetes; order Mycobacteriales; family Nocardiaceae; genus Rhodococcus; species Rhodococcus sp. X156. Next base: position 3,080,222 of record NZ_CP034766.1, read on the forward strand.
TGGTGCACACGCTCACCAGGTGCTCGCCGCACGGGCGCCGCTTGTACATCGTGTAGAAGGTGGCCACCGCGCGCACCTCGGCGGGGGTGAGGTGGAGGTGGTCGGCGCAGAAGGCGATACCGTCGGGGCTGACCCAGCCCTGCACGCTCTGCACCAGGTGCAGCATCGGCAGCAGCGCGGAGCGGGCCTGCGGGTAGCGGGCGATGATCTCCTGCGCCCGGTCGTGGGTGAGCGCGTCGAAGGTCTCCCCGGTACCCGGATCCCCTGCGCCCGGATCCCCGGTACCCGGATCCCGTGCGCCGGGGAACCCTGCCTCGTGCCGCTGCGCCTGGCTCATCGGTCCACTCCTCCCATCACCGGGTCGAGCGAGGCCACCGAGGCGATGACGTCGGCGACCAGGCCACCCTCGCTCATCGCGGGCATGGCCTGCAGGTTCACGAAGCTGGGGTCGCGCACGTGGGCGCGCAGCGGCCGGGTGCCCCCGTCGGAGACCAGGTGCACGCCCAGCTCGCCGCGCGGGGACTCGATGGAGGTGTAGACCTGCCCCGGCGGCACCCGGAAGCCCTCGGTGACCAGCTTGAAGTGGTGGATCAGCGACTCCATGGACTGGCCCATGATCGTGCGGACGTGCTCCAGGGAGTTGCCCAGCCCGTCGCTGCCCACCGACAGCTGCGCGGGCCAGGCGATCTTGCGATCGGCCACCATCACCGGCTGGCCGGCGAGCCCGGCGAGGCGGTCGGTGGCCTGCTCCACCAGCTTGAGGCTCTCCCGCATCTCCTGCACCCGCAGCCGGTAGCGGGCGAAGCAGTCGGCCTCGGTGGCGGTGGGGACGTCGAACTCGTAGCTGTCGTAGCCGCAGTAGGGCTCGATCTTGCGCAGGTCCCAGGCCAGGCCGGCCGAGCGCAGCACCGGCCCGGTGACGCCCAGGGCCAGGCAGCCGTCCAGCGGCAGGTAGCCCACCCCTTCCAGCCGGTTGCGCCAGATCGGCTGGCCGGTGAGCAGGGTGTCGTACTCGGGCAGCCGGCGCCGCATCTCCACCAGGAACTCCGCCACCTTCTTCTCGAAGCCGGCGGGCAGGTCGCGGGCGATGCCGCCGGGGCGGACGAAGGCGTGGTTCATCCGCAGCCCGGTGAGCTCCTCCAGCAGGTGCAGCACCGTCTCCCGCTCGCGGAAGCCGAAGGTCATCGCGGTGGACGAGCCCAGCTCCATGCCGCCGGTGGCCAGGTACACCAGGTGCGAGGCGACGCGGTTGAGCTCCATCAGCAGCACCCGTGCGGCCTGCGCCCGCTCGGGCACCTCGATGCCCAGCAGCTTCTCCACCGCGAGGCAGTACGCGGTCTCGTTGAACAGCGGGGACAGGTAGTCCATGCGGGTGACGAAGGTGGTGCCCTGCGTCCAGGTGCGGGCCTCGATGTTCTTCTCGATGCCGGTGTGCAGGTAGCCGATCACCGAGCGCAGCTGGGTGACCGTCTCGCCCTCCAGCTCCAGCACCAGGCGCAGCACGCCGTGGGTGGACGGGTGCTGGGGGCCCATGTTGATGACGATGCGCTCGTCGGCGCCGATGTCGGAGTCGGCGGCCAGGTCGTCGGTGAAGGTGTCCCAGTCCGCGCCGGTGACGGTGTAGACGCGGCCCTCGGTGGTCTGGCGCTCCCCCGCCGGGCTGGGCTGCGGACCCTCGTCGGTGGCGGTGGTGGTGTGGGTGTCGTAGGTGGTGCTGGTGGCCGAGCCGTCCGCGCGGGACTGGCCGCCGCCGGAGTCGGGCACGGTGCCCTCCGCCGCCTGCCGGGTGTCCGCGCCGCCGGTGTCGGAGGTGCCGGGCCGGGTGGTGTCCCGCTCGGCCTCGGGACTGGTGTCCCGCTCGGAGCTCGTGTCCCGGCTCATGAGTACGCCCTCCGCTGCTCGGGCGGGGGGATCTCCGCACCCTTGTACTCCACGGGGATCCCGCCCAGGGGGTAGTCCTTGCGCTGCGGGTGCCCGGCCCAGTCGTCGGGCATGAGGATGCGGGTGAGCCCGGGGTGACCGTCGAAGACGATGCCGAACATGTCCCACACCTCCCGCTCCTGCCAGTCGGCGGTGGGGTAGACCTGCACCACGCTGGGCAGGTGCGGGTGCTCGCTCATTCCCCCGCTGCCGGGCACGTCCAGGGCCACCTCCAGGCGCACCCGGTGCCGGAAAGTCATCGACGCCAGGTGGTAGACCACGTGCAGCCGCTGGTCCACCGGCTGGTCCCCGTCGAACCCGTAGTCCACGCCGGACACCGACGAGCACAGCTCGAACCGCAGGGCGGGCTCGTCGCGCAGCACCCGGCACACCTCGAGCACCGTGTCCGGGCGCAGGTAGTAGGTGATCTCGCCGCGGTCGACCACCACCTGCTGCACCGCCTGGTCCAGCCCGCGCTGCGCCAGCGCCGCCAGCAGGTCGTCGGTGACCTGGTCGAACCAGCCCCCGTAGGGCCGTTGCGCCGGCGCCGGGCTGTAGGCGGGCAGCCGCAGGCCGCCGTAGCCGGAGGTGTCCCCCGACCCACGGATGCCGAACATGCCCTGCCTGGCGCGGCCGGCCACCAGTCCGCCGCGCTCCTGCCGCTCCTCCTCGGCGCCGCCGCTGTGGCCGGAGGAGGCCAGGCCGCCGTGCTCGGCGACGTCGGTGGGCTCCGGAACACCCTGGCCGGGCGTGCTCACAGCTGTCCCTGGGTGGGCTGCTCGGCGGAGGCCCGGTAGCCCTTGGCGTAGCGAACCGAGGACGGCACCATCTCGGTGCTGCTGCCGCTGGCCAGCCGCTCGGCGGCGCGGACGGGGCCCAGCGGCTCGTCCATGATCGTGGCGTGCAGCTTGAGGATGGCGTCGATGAGCATCTCCGGCCGCGGCGGACAGCCCGGGAGGTAGATGTCCACCGGAACCACGTGGTCCACGCCCTGCACCACCGCGTAGTTGTTGAACATCCCGCCCGAGGAGGCACACACGCCCATGGCGATCACCCAGCGCGGCTCGGGCATCTGGTCGTAGATCTGGCGCAGGACCGGGGCCATCTTGTTGGTGACCCGGCCGGCCACGATCATCAGGTCGGCCTGGCGCGGGGTGGCGCTGAAGCGCTCCATCCCGAAGCGGGCCAGGTCGTAGCGGGAGCCGCCCACCGTCATCATCTCGATGGCGCAGCAAGCCAGCCCGAAGGTCGCCGGCCACACCGAGCTCTTGCGCGACCAGTTGACCAGCTTCTCCACGCTGGCCAGCACGATCCCGTTGGGCAGCTTCTCCTCAAGTCCCATGCTTGCCTCCGCCACTCTCAGGTCCGGCCACGGTCAGTTCCAGTCCAGCCCGCCGCGGCGCCACACGTAGGCGTAGGCGATGCCCACCGTGCCGATGAACAGGACCACCTCCACCACGCCGAAGAGCCCGATGGCATCGGCGGACACCGCGAACGGGTAGAGGAAGACCATCTCGATGTCGAAGAGGATGAACAGCATCGCGGTGAGGTAGTAGGCCACCGGCATGCGCCCGCCGCCGGCCACCGGCTGCGGCGAGGGCTCGATGCCGCACTCGTAGGAGTCGAGCTTGGCCCGGTTGTAGCGGCGGGGCCCGACGAACGGTGCCACCGCCACCGAGAAGAGCGCGAAGGCCGCTGCCAGCGCGGCCATGACGACGAGCGGGATGTAGGGATCGAGCATCGCCAACCGCCCCCTTTCGGCAGTGCCACCGAACCGTCGCCTCCGCAAAAGCGACGCTCACCACATGACGCACCTCACAGTACGCAGAGCATTCGCCCAGAACGCCAGTAGGGGTGATCTAAACCACATTCCGTGTCGTGGAGGCCCCATCTCGCCTGGTCGGGGGCGGGCAGGATACTGGTCCGATGCCAGATTCCGCAGCCCTTCCTCGCTCCACCGACGTGCTGGTGGTCGGCGCCGGACCCGCCGGCTCCGCCGCCGCCGCGTGGGCTGCCCGGGCCGGCACCGAGGTGGTGCTGGCCGACGCCGCCACCTTCCCGCGGGACAAGACGTGCGGGGACGGGCTCACCCCACGAGCCATCGCCGAGCTCGACCGGCTGGGGCTGGGCGAGTGGGTGGCCGCGCACGGCACCAACCGCGGGCTGCGGGCGGCCGGCTTCGGCCAGGAGCTGCTGCTGCCGTGGCCCGGCGGCTCGCTGCCCAGCCACGGCTCGGCGGTGCCCCGCACCGAGCTGGACGACCGGATCCGCGCCGTGGCGGTGGCCGACGGTGCCACCGAGCTGCAGGGCGCGCGGGCGGTGGACGTGGTGCGGGACGGGTCGCGGGTGTCGGGAGTGTGCTTCCGGCTGGCCGACGGGGCGACCCACGAGGTGTCCTGCCGGCGCCTGGTCGTCGCTGACGGCGCCCGCTCGTCGCTGGGCCGCGTGCTGGGTCGGCAGTGGCACCAGGAGACCGCCTACGGCGTGGCCGCCCGCAGCTACGTGCGCTCCGGGCGCAGCGACGACGAGTGGATCTCCTCGCACCTGGAGCTGCGCGACGCCGAGCACAACCTGCTCTCCGGCTACGGCTGGGTGTTCCCGCTGGGCAACGGCGAGGTGAACCTCGGGGTGGGCACCCTGGCCACCGCCAAGCGCCCCGCCGCCGTGCGGCTGCGGGCCCTGGTGGACCTCTACGCCGAGGCCCGGCGCGCGGACTGGGAGCTGGAGGGGCCAGTGCGCCACGTGGCGTCGGCGCTGCTGCCGATGGGCGGCGCGGTGTCCCACGTGGCCGGGGCCAACTGGGCGCTGATCGGCGACGCTGCCGGCTGCGTCAACCCGCTCAACGGCGAGGGCATCGACTACGGGCTGGAGACCGGCCGCCTGGTCGCCGACCTGCTCGCCGACACCGTCGACCTCTCCCTCGCCTGGCCGGCGCTGCTGCGCGGGCACTACGGCACCGCGTTCTCCATCGCCCGCCGGCTCGCCGGGCTGCTCACCCTGCCACGGTTCCTGCCCGCCGCCGGGCCGGTGGGCATGCGGTCCACCGCGCTGATGACCGCGGCGCTGCGGGTGATGGGCAACCTGGTGACCGACGAGGACCGCGACCTCACCGCGCGAGCGTGGCGGCTGGCCGGGCGCGCGTCGGTCCGGCTGGACGCCCGGCCGCCCTTCCCTGCCGACGACCTGCGGCGCTGACCGGACAGCGGCTCCCCGGGGTCGCTCGCGGGGCTCGGTGCTGCATCGCTCGCGGGGCTCGGTGCTGCATCGCTCGCGGGGCTCGGTGCTGCATCGCTCGCGGGGCTCGGTGCTGTATCGCTCGCGGGGCTCGGTGCTGTATCACTCGCGGGGCTCGGACGGTCTCCCTCCGCCCGCCTCCGGGATGCCCGACAGCTCCTCCTGCTCCTCGCGACGGGACGCCCGCTCGGAGTGCATCACCTGGTCCTGCTCGTCGGTGGGGTCCGGCGTGAACAGGGTGCCCGGCACCGGCACGCCGGCCATGCCCAGCTTGTTCATCCGCTTGGGCACCGGCGCTCCCTGGTACTCCAGCGGAACCGGGTGCCCGGAGCGGTCCACCTCGCCGAGCGGCTGGTGCACCTCCACGAACGCGCCGTTGGTGTCCCGCCGGATGATGCCGGTCTCCACCCCGTGCTGCAGCACCTCCAGGTCGGAGCGCTGCAGCCCCACGCAGTAGCGGTAGGTGATCCAGTAGGCCACCGGCGGCACCACGAGCAGCCCGATGCGGCCGGCCCAGATCAGCGCGTTGATGGACATGTCGAACTTCAGCGCGATGATGTCGTTGGCACCGGACAGCAGCAGCACCACGTAGAAGGCCACGGCCATCGCCCCCAGCGCGGTGCGGACGGGGGCGTCCCGCGGTCGCTGCAGCAGGTTGTGCGGCAGGTTGTCGGGATGGGCGAGCCGGCGCTCGATCCACGGGTAGGCGAACATCAGCCCGAGGACCACGCCCAGCAGCAGCGCGACGAAGAACGGCTGCGGAATGGTGTAGCTGCCCAGGTAGATCTCCCACGGCGGGAAGACGCGCGCCGCCCCGTCGGTGAAGCCCATGTACCAGTCGGGCTGCGAGCCGGCGGAGACCTGTGACGGGTCGTAGGGCCCCAGGTTCCAGATCGGGTTGATCTGCAGCAGGCCGCCCATGCCGGCGAGCACGCCGAACACGATGCCGAACCACCCACCGCCGCTCAGCGCGAACAGCGGCACGATGCGCACCCCCACCACGTTCTTCTCCGAGGCGCCGACCCCGGGGAACTGCGTGTGCTTCTGGTACCAGACCAGTGCCAGGTGCGCGGCGATGAGGGCCAGCAGGATGCCCGGGATGAGCAGCACGTGGGCGATGTAGAAGCGGTCGATGATGATGGTGCCGGGGAACTCGCCGTCGAAGACCAGCCACTGCACCCAGGTGCCGATCACCGGGATGGACAGCATGATGGCTCCGGCGATCCGCAGGCCCGTGCCGGAGAGCAGGTCGTCGGGCAGGGAGTAGCCGGCGAAGCCCTCCACGATGCCCAGGACCAGCAGCAGCGACCCGATGACCCAGTTGGCCTCGCGGGGCTTGCGGAACGCGCCGGTGAAGAAGATCCGCAGCAGGTGCACCACCATGGCGGCCAGGAACAGCAGCGCCGCCCAGTGGTGGATCTGGCGCATGAACAACCCGCCACGCACGTCGAAGGAGATGTTCAGCGCGGTCTCGTACGCCCGCGACATCTCCACCCCGCGCAGCGGGCCGTACACCCCGTCGTAGGTGACCTCCGCCATCGACGGGTCGAAGAAGAACGACAGGTACACCCCGCTCAGCAGCAAGATGATGAAGCTGTACAGCGCCATCTCGCCGAGCAGGAACGACCAGTGGTGCGGGAAGACCTTGTTGATCTGCCGGCGCATCCCGCCGGCGAGGTGGTATCGCTCGTCGGTCCAGGTGGCCTGGGCGGCCAGGCGACGCTGGGCCTTGGACTCGCCCTGATCAGCGTGGGCGCGGTCGGTCGTGGCGCGGTTGGTCATGGTGCGGCTCCTGAACGCAGGTTCACCCGGCAAAGCTGCGCCGCCGACCACGCGCTGTTGCGCTGCTGGACCCGCCAGCGACCACTCCACGGTAACCCCGGCCCACGGCCAGGCGCCGGGTGAGAAATCACGCCTGAACTGGGCGGATGCACCTCTCAACCACCCCGCAACCGGACAGCGAGGTCGCTACCGCCCGGCAGGGCTGAGACCGCGCACGCAGCGTGCGCAGCCGGTCCGGACCGCTAGGGCTTGACCGCGCGGTGCAGCGCCACGATGCCGCCGGTGAGGTTGCGCCACGCCACCGAGCCCCAGCCGGCGGCCTGGATCTGCGCCGCCAGCTCGGCCTGGTGGGGCCACTCCCGGATCGACTCCGCCAGGTAGACGTAGGCATCGGGGTTGCTGCTCACCGTGCGGGCCACCGCAGGCAGCGCGCGCATCAGGTACTCCAGGTACAGGGTGCGAAACGGCGTCCAGGTGGGGGTGGAGAACTCGCAGATGACCAGCCGACCGCCGGGCTTGGTCACCCGGGCCAGCTCGGCCAGGCCCTGCTCGTGCGCCACCACGTTGCGCAGCCCGAAGGAGATGGTGACCGCGTCGAAGACCTCGTCGGCGTAGGGCAGGTGCAGCGCGTCGCCGGCGACCATCGGAACGCCCCGGGAGGCACCGGCCCGCAGCATGCCCTGGGAGAAGTCGGTGGCCACGCACCAGGCGCCGGAGCGGGCCAGCTCCACCGTGGACACTCCGGTCCCCGCGGCCAGGTCCAGCACCAGCTCGCCCGGCTGCGGCGCGAGGGCCTCCCGGGTCAGGCGGCGCCAACGGCGGTCCTGGGCGAAGGAGAGCACCGAGTTGGTGAGGTCGTAGCGCTTGGCGACGCCGTCGAACATCACCGCCACGTCGCGCGGATTCTTGTCGAGCCCAGCTCTTGCCACCCCGGAGACGTTACCTGGGGTCGGTGCGGCCGGAGCCGCCAGAGGGACCTGTGCCGGAGTGCCGGGCACCGCTGCCAGGACCGGCGACGCGGCGCAGCACCAGCAGCAGTCCCCCGGCCACCCCCCACGCCAGCACCACCAACGAGCCCGCGGGCAGCAGGGCCAGGCCGGCGTTGCGTCCGGCCACCCGCACCAGGTCGGGGTCCGCCAGGGAGTACTCCACGTCGATGCGCTGCCCGGCGGACAGGCCCGTGGGGTAGAGCACGCCCAGCTTGGGGCTGTGGGTGACACCGTCGGGGGTGATGAAGCTGATGGCCGCGAACACCGGGGTGACCGAGAGCACGTCCGCGGTGGCCCGTCCCTCGTCCCGGCCGATGGTGACGTCGTTGCGCACGGCACCGGCGACCATCAGCACGGCCATGGCCGTCACCGCCAGAGCCAGCACGACGATGGTGCGGCGCAGGCGCGTCAGGGTCCGGTTGCTCACGAGGGGCGAGAGTAACCGGCTGTGGTCGCGCAGGTCGGGGGCGGCGGCTCGGGGCGGGGGCAACATCACGCGTGGGCGACTCCTACGCTGAACCGGTGATTCCTGCCCCCGACGCGCCCGCACGGCTGATGGTGGTGCGCACCCGGCTGCTGCCGAGCTTCCGCGGGGACCTCCTCGACCTGCTGCCCACGCCCGACGGCGTGTGCGCGTGGGTGCGTGACGGCGACGGCCTGGTCGGCTGGGGCGAGGCGGCGCGGGTGCAGACCTTCGGCGCCTCCCGCTACCGCGACGCCGCGCAGTGGTGGCAGCAGCTGTGCGCCCGTGCCCAGGTGCAGGACGAGGTGGGCGCCCCGGGCTCCGGGCTGGTGGCGTTCGCCTCGATGGCCTTCTCCGACTCCCCTGGCAGCTCCGCGCTGGTGGTGCCCCAGGTGGTGGTGGGCCGCCGGCACGGACGCACCTGGATCACCGAGATCGACGCCGGCGCAGGAGCGCCCGGGGTCGACGCGGTGTCCGCGGCCGGCCCGGTGGTGCCCGTCACGGCGCCGCGCGGGCTGCACCAGCCCGCCGGCACCGACTCCGTGGTCCGCTGGCGGGGCGCGGTGGCCGAGGCGGTGCGGCGCATCCGCGGCGGTGAGCTGCAGAAGGTGGTGCTGGCCCGCGACCTGCACCTGCAGGCCGCCGCGCCGCTGGACTCCCGCTACGTGCTGGCGCGGCTGGCCCGGAGCTACCCGCAGTGCTGGACCTTCGCCGTGGACGGGCTGGTCGGCGCCACGCCCGAGCTGCTGGTCCGCCTGCAGGGCGAGGAGGTGTCCTCCCGGGTGCTGGCGGGCACCACCTGGCCTCGGCCGGACAGCACCAGCGCCGAGCTGGCCGCCGAGCTGCTGGCCTCGCCCAAGAACACCAGCGAGCACCGGTACGCGGTGACCTCGCTGCTGGAGTCGCTGCGCTCGGTGTGCACCGAGGTGCAGGCCGACGACGTGCAGGTGCTGCAGCTGCCCAACGTGGCGCACCTGTCCACCACCGTGCGGGCGCGGCTGGCCCGCTCCGGGGCCGGTGTGCTGGAGCTGGCCGAGGCCCTGCACCCCACCGCTGCGGTGGGCGGCACCCCCACCAGCGCGGCCACCGCGCTGATCGCCGAGCTGGAGGACATGGACCGCGGCCGCTACGCCGCCCCGGTCGGCTGGGTGGATGCCGCGGGCAACGGTGAGCTGGGGCTAGCCCTGCGCAGCGCGGAGATCGCGGGGCCCCGCGCACGGCTGTTCGCCGGCGGCGGGATCGTGGCCGAGTCCGACCCCGACGACGAGGTCAACGAGACCGACGCCAAGCTCTCCGCGGTGCGCGACGCGCTGCAGGCGGAGCAGTAGCCCGGCCCGCACCGCGCAGACCCCAGCCCGCGAGGGCTGAAGCCCGGAGCTACAGCGTGTCCTTGAGCAGGTCGGCCGCGGGGAAGGGCACCGGCAGCGGCGTCTTGGCCGGGGGCACCCCCTCCAGCGCGGTGGCCAGCACCTGGCCGCCGAAGCGCACCAGCCCCAGCTGCCGCCGCAGGTTGGGCGACTGGGCGCGACGGGCGTAGCCGCACAGGGTGCCGTAGAGCGTCTGGTCGGCACGCCGCACCGGCACCCCCACGTACGCACCGGGCATCCCCATCCGCTCCAGCCCCAGCCGGGTCAGCTCCTCGCGCAGCACCACGTACTCGGGCACGGCGGAGACCACCGAGGCGACCTGTGGGGCCTCGCCGGCCACCATGACCCGGCAGAAGGTGGCTCCCCAGGGAAGCGACATGCCGGGGCGCACCAGGCCCTCCGGGTAGACCGCGACGGTGGTGTGGATGTCACCGTCCAGGCGGTTGAGCATCCAGACGTCGAGGCCGACGTTCTCGCGCAGCATGGTCAGGACGTCGGTGGCGGTCTCGGTGACGTTCTCCCAGGGTCGGACGTCGACTGCGGCGATCCGGGTGCGCGGGGTGACGGGAGCGGTGCTGCTCTTCACGGGGCTCTCCAACTGCTTGGGTGCCCCTCCCAGTCTCACCGCAATCTCACGACCGTGCCACCCCCGGGCGGTTCACGTGGTCGGAACGCGCAACCGGCTGTGCAGGACGCGAAGGTCGGTCCGCGTGGTGGCCACCTCCAGCACACGCAGCCTGGGCGAGCTCACCCCTCGGGGCGCCTCGACCAGCTCCGCAGCCAGCTCCACCAGGTCCACCCGGCGGTGGGCCACCCCGTGCGCGGCGCACAGCGCGCCCAGGTCGGTGCCGTGCGCAGTACCGAAGACCCGCTCGAAGGCACCGGCGTGCTCGGGCGCACCCTGCTCCAGCAGCCCGAAGATGCCGCCGCCGTCGTCGTTGGGCACCACGATGGTCAGGTCGGCGCGCGGCTCCTGCGGCCCGGCGAGCAGCCCCCCGCTGTCGTGCAGGAAGGTCAGGTCACCCATCAGCGCCACGGTGCGCGAGCCCGGCACGTGGTGGCCCGCGGCGTGGGCCAGCGCAGCCCCGAGAGCGGTGGACACCGTGCCGTCGATGCCGGCCACCCCGCGGTTGGCCAGCACCCGCACCCCCGGCTTGGGCAGCCCCGCGTAGGCGGCGTCGCGCACCGGGTTGGACGAGCCCAGCACCAGCAGGTCGCCCGAGCGCAGGCTGTCGGCCACCACCCGGGCCACGTGCAGTCCGGTGGCGGAGCCGGCCGCCAGCCAGGTCGTCAGCTGCTGCGCCACGTGCTGCTCGGCCGCGCTGGAGGCGCGGGCCCAGCCCTGCGTCCACTCCTGGCTGGGCGCGCCGCGAGCCACCACCCGAGTGCCCACCGAGCGAGCGGTGCCGGCGACGTCGGTCCAGGCGGTGCCCTGGGTGACCACGTGCACCGCGACGTCGTCAGCGCCGAGCAGGCTCAGCACCGGGCGGTGCAGGGTGGGCCGGCCGGTGACCACCACCTGCTGCGGGCGCAGCCGTGCCGTCGCGCCGAGCGCGAGCGGGTGCACCGGCAGCACCGGGGCGGGCGCGGAGGGCTCGGCCACCGTGGGCACCGCGGCCAGCTCGGGCAGCGCCACGGCCCCGTCGCCGGCCACCACCAGAGTGGGCACGGACAGGTCGACGTCCACGGGGGCGTCCACCCGGGCCGGGGCCACCGCCGACCAGGGCCCGCCGTCGGCGCGACCTGGCCAGGGCACCGGGCCCAGCGGCCCGTCCGGCACCAGCGGCTCGCGCAGGCCCACGTTGAGGTGCACCGGTCCGGCGTTGCCGTCGCGAGCGCCGGTGGCCGCGGCGAGCACACGGCACACCGCCGAGCGCCAGCGCGCGTTCTGCCCGGTCTCGTGCTGGGGGCCCGGGTTGTCGGTGGCCGGGCTCAGCGTCACCCCGAGGCGCACCGTGTCGCCGAACATCGCGTCTTGGCGCACGGTCTGGTTGGCCCCGGTGCCCAGCAGCTCCGGCGGCCGGTCGGCGCTGAGCACCACCAGCGGCACCCGGGAGTGCGAGGCCTCCAGCACCGCCGGGTGCAGGTTGGCCACCGCAGTGCCGGAGGTGGTGCACACCGGCACCGGGGTGGCCGACGCGCGGGCCAGGCCCAGGGCGAGGAAGCCGGCGCTGCGCTCGTCGATGCGCACGTGCAGCCGCAGCTGCCCGGCGCGGTCGGCCTCGTGCAGCGCGTAGGACAGCGGGGCGTTGCGCGAGCCGGGGCACAGCACCGCCTCGCGCACGCCGCCACGCACCAGCTCGTCCACGAGCACCTGAGCCTGCACGGAAGACGGATTCACACCAGAGAGACTGGCAGAGATGGCTGGCGGCTCTGCGACGTGGCAGCGTTAGCCGGGTGCGAACCGACTTCGATCCCGCCGAGACGGGCACCAGACGCTTCTACCAGCTGATGACCTCGGTGGTCGTGCCCCGGCCCATCGCCTGGGTGTCCACCCGGTCCGCGGCGGGCGTGGACAACCTGGCTCCGCACAGCTTCTTCACCGTCGCCGGGGTGGCACCGCCGGTGGTGCAATTCACCTCCGTGGGGCGCAAGGACAGCCTGCGCAACATCGAGGCCACCGGTGAGTTCGTGGTGTGCCTGACCCCCGAGCCGCTGTTCGAGCAGGTCAACGCCACCGGTACCGACTTCGACGACGACACCAGCGAGTTCGACACGGTGGGCCTGGTCCGCGAGCCCAGCCGCACCGTGGCCCCGCCGCGGGTGGCGTCCTCACCGGTGGCGCTGGAGTGCCGGCTGCGGCAGGTGGTGGAGGTGGGCAGCTGCTTCCTCGTGCTGGGCGACGTGCTGCACGCCGCGGTGCACACCGAGACCCTGGGCGAGGACGGGTTGCCCACGCTGGACCGGCTGGCGCCGCTGAGCCGGCTGGGCCGCGACGAGTGGGGGGCACCGCCGCAGGTCCGCGAGATCACCCGCATCCCCGTGGAGCAGTGGCCGGGCCACTACCGGAAGGGGTGATGCCCCGCCGCGGGCAGCAGGGGTCCGCTCCAGCACGCTGGTGGGCGGTGATCCGGCGCTGGCTGCCGCTGGCCGTGGCGACGGCTGCGGTGGTGGCGGGCCTGGCGCTGCTGGGGGTGCCGTCGCCGGCGCTGGTGGGCGCGCTGCTGGTGGGCATCGTCTTCGCCCTGGGCGGGCACGCCCCCGCCCCGGTGCCGTCCTGGGCGATGCGCGGGGCGCAGGCCGTCCTCGGCGTGGTGATCGGCGCGCTGGTGCGCAGCGAAACCTTGGTGGCGGTGGGCCACTCCTGGCTGCCGGTGCTCGGGGTGAGCCTGGCCACCCTGGCGCTGAGCGTGGGCGGCGGGCTGCTGCTGGGGCTGCACCGCGACGTGGACCCGCTCACCGGGTCGCTGGCGCTCACCGCCGGCGGCGCCTCCGGGCTCACCGCGATCAGCCGGGAGCTGGGCGCCGACGACCGGGTGGTGGCCGTGGTGCAGTACCTGCGGGTGGTGCTGGTGATCGCGCTGATGCCGCTGGCCGTCGCGGTGGTGTTCCACCCCGGTGGTGGCGCCCAGCCGGAGGCTGCCGCAGGTGCCCCCTGGTACCTGGACGTGGCGTTCCTGGTGGTGTGCTGCGCGGTGGGGCTGCCGCTGGGTCGGCTGGCGCACCTGCCGGCGGGTGCGCTGCTGGGCCCGCTGGCCGTGGCTGCAGTGCTCACGGTGGCCGGCTGGTCGTTCGACGCCACCGCCCCGGCCGCGCTGGCGGTGCTGGCCTACGTGGTGATCGGCCTGCAGGCGGGCCTGCGCTTCACCCGGCAGAGCCTGCAGCAGATCCGGCGCATCCTGCCGCTGGCGGTGCTGCTCATCGGGGTGGTGCTGCTGGCCTGCGCGGCGCTGGGTGCCCTGCTGGCCGAGCTGGCCGGGGTCAGCCAGCTCACCGGCTACCTGGCCACCACCCCGGGCGGGCTCTACGCGGTGCTGGCCACCGCGCGCGACGGCGGGGGGGACGTCACCTTCGTCCTCGCCGTGCAGGTGGTGCGGGTGGTGCTCATGCTCGCCGTCGCTCCGGCCCTGGCTCGGGGGCTCGCGCGGCTGCTCAGGCCACCCCCGGCGGGGGCCACGCCGGGTGGCCCGCCGCCAGCCGGGCGTGGGCGCGACTGATCCGCTCCCGCCACCAGTGCTCGCGGTCGGGGGCCACCGCCAGCGCCTGCAGCCGGTCGAGGTCGGGGTGCACCGAGCGCACCGGCAGCACCCCGCCCACCGGGCGCACCGGCGCGGTGACGTCCTCGGTGAGCAGTCCGCCGGTGGCCAGCCCGCAGGCGTGCTCCAGGTCCGGCAGCGCCGCCGCCGCCGCCAGGCCGGCGCCGATGCCCACCGCGGAGTCCAGCGCGCTGGAGACCACCACCGGCAGCCCGTGCTCGCGCCGCAGCACCCTCGCCAGGGCCAGCACCCGCCGCATCCCGCCCAGCGGCGGCACCTTGAGCACGGCCACGTCGGCCGCGCCGGCCTGCGCCACCCGCAGCGGGTCCTCGGCCCGGCGGATGCTCTCGTCGGCAGCCACCGGCACGTCGGCACCGGCCGCGCGCAGGCGCACCCGCAGGTCGGCCAGCTCCGCCACGCTGGCGCAGGGCTGCTCGGCGTACTCCAGCGGACCCTGCTCGTGCAGCGCCACCAGTGCGCCCAGCGCCTCGTGCGGAGCCCAGCCGCCGTTGGCGTCCACCCGCACGGTGGGCACCAGCCGGCGCACCGCCGCCACCCGGGCCAGGTCGTCGGCCAGGGCCTGCCCGCGCTCGGCCACCTTGACCTTGGCGGTGGTGCAGCCGGGGAAGCGTGCGAGCACCGCGGGCACCTGCTCGGCCGGCACCGCGGGCACGGTGGCGTTGACCGTCACCTGCTCGCGCAGCGCCGGCGGCGGGCCCCACCACGCGGACTCCAGGGCGGCGGCCAGCCACCACGCCGACTCCGCGTCGTCGTACTCGGTGAACGGGGCGAACTCCCCCCAGCCAGCGGGCCCGCGCAGCAGCGACACCTCCCGCACGTCGATCCCGCGGAAGCGCACCTGCAGCGGCAGCGCCACCACGTGCAGCTGCGCGACCACCTCGTCCAGGCTGGGCAGTGGCACGGCACTCGGAGAGACGGCGCTCGACATGCCCCTCATCCTGCCCATCCGGCGGCGCTGACGGGTGCTGTGGGCCGGAAACCCGGCGGCGGCCCCGAACTAGGGTGATGGCCATGACCTTCGACCCCAGCGTGTGGCGCACGGTGCCCGGCTTCGACGACCTCACCGACATCACCTACCACCGGCACGTCACCGACGGGACCGTCCGCGTCGCCTTCGACCGGCCCGAGGTGCGCAACGCCTTCCGGCCGCACACCGTGGACGAGCTCTACCGCGCCCTGGACCACGCCCGGATGACCTCCGACGTGGGCTGCGTGCTGCTCACCGGCAACGGCCCCAGCCCCAAGGACGGCGGGTGGGCGTTCTGCTCCGGCGGCGACCAGCGCATCCGGGGCCGCAGCGGCTACCAGTACGCCGGCGGTGACACCGCGGAGACGGTGGACCCCGCCCGCGCCGGCCGGCTGCACATCCTGGAGGTGCAGCGGCTCATCCGCTTCATGCCCAAGGTGGTCATCGCGGTGGTCAACGGCTGGGCGGCCGGCGGCGGGCACAGCCTGCACGTGGTGTGCGACCTGACCCTGGCCAGCCGCGAGCACGCCCGGTTCAAGCAGACCGATGCCGACGTGGGCAGCTTCGACGGCGGCTACGGCTCGGCGTACCTGGCCAAGCTGGTGGGGCAGAAGAACGCGCGGGAGATCTTCCACCTGGGGCGGGCCTACACCGGGGAGCAGATGCAGCGGATGGGCGCGGTGAACGAGGTGGTCGACCACGCCGAGCTGGAGGCCACCGCCATCCAGTGGGGCGCGGAGATCAACGGCAAGTCCCCCACCGCGCAGCGGATGCTGAAGTACGCGTTCAACCTCCCCGACGACGGGTTGGTGGGCCAGCAGCTCTTCGCCGGCGAGGCCACCCGGCTCGCCTACATGACCGACGAGGCCGTGGAGGGCCGGGACTCCTTCCTGGAGAAGCGCGACCCGGACTGGTCGCCCTACCCCTGGTACTTCTGAGCACCCCGACACCGCTCACCACCTGAAAGGTGTTGCCGTAGTGGAGATCCTGAACAGCCGCATCATCCTGCGCCCGGCCGACCCGGAGGCGTCGGTGCGCTTCTACCGCGACACCCTGGGCCTGGCCATCGGCCGGGAGTTTCCCGGCGGCACGGTGTTCTACCTGGGCCAGGGCCTGCTGGAGGTCTCCGGGCACGGCTCGGACACCGACCGGCAGGGCTCGGCCAGCACGGTGGTGTGGCTGCAGGTGCGTGACCTGGCCGCCACGGCCGCCGAGCTGGCCGAGAAGGGGGTGACCATCGACCGCGAGCCCCGGCAGGAGCCGTGGGGGCTGCACGAGATGTGGGTGCGCGACCCAGACGGGGTGCGGCTGGTCTTCGTCGAGGTTCCCGCCGACCACCCGCTGCGGCGCGACACCCGCTCGTGACCCACCCGCTGCGGGCGCTGCCGGTCCCCGGTGGGGCCGCGGTGCTCGACCTGCTGCCGGTGCTGGCCGCGGCGCTGCAGGGTGCCGGCCCCGCCTGGCTGCCCGTCCCCGCCGGAGACGCGCGGGAGACCGCCCGGCTGGCCGGGGCGCTGGCGGTGGACACCCCCATCGCCGAGGAGGTGGCGCTGGTGATGGCCACCTCCGGCTCCACCGGCACCCCCAAGGGCGCGATGCTCTCCGCCGCGGCGCTGCGGGCCAGCGGCGCCGCCACCCACGACCGCCTCGGCGGGCCCGGCTCGTGGCTGCTCGCCCTGGCCCCGCACCACGTGGCCGGCATGCAGGTGCTGCTGCGCAGCGTGCTGGCCGGCACCACCCCCACCGTGCTGCCCACCGCCGACGGGTTCGACCCCGCGCTGCTGCCCCCCGCAGTGGCGGCCATGGCCCCCGGACGCCGCTACACCTCTCTGGTGCCCACCCAGCTGGTGCGGGCGCTGGAGCACCCCGAGGCCACCGCCGCGCTGGCCGAGCTGGACGCGGTGCTGCTGGGCGGTGCCGCCACTCCCCCGGCGCTGCGCACCGCCGCCGAGCAGGCGGGCATCACCGTGGTGCTCACCTACGGGATGAGCGAGACCTGCGGCGGCTGCGTCTACGACGGGGTGCCGCTGACCGGCGTGCGGGTGCGCATCGAGGACGGCCGGGTGCTGCTCGGCGGCGCACCGCTGGCCCTGGGTTACCGCAACCAGCCCGAGCACCCCGCGTTCGCCGAGCGCGGCTGGTTCCGCACCGACGACGCCGGCACCCTCACCGACGGCGTGCTCACCGTGCACGGGCGCCTGGACGACGCCATCACCACCGGCGGGCTCACCGTGCTGCCGCAGGTGGTGGAGGCGGCGCTGGCCACCCACCCGGGCGTGCGAGAGTGCGCAGTGGTGGGCGTGCCCGACGAGCAGTGGGGCCAGCGGGTGGTGGCGGTGGTGGTGCCGCACAACCCGGCGGCCGCGCCCACCCTGGCCGAGGTGCGCGCCCACGTGGCGCTGACGCTGGACCCCACCGCCGCCCCCAAGCAGCTACACCTGGTGAGCGCGCTGCCGCTGCGCGGGCCCGGCAAGGTGGACCGGCGCGGCCTCGCCGACCAGCTGGGCGCGACCGAGCACTAGCCCCCAGGCGGACAGGGGACGCGGACCGTCGGCGCCGCCTGAGAGAATCAGCCCATGGCCACCACTGCTGAATGGATCGAGGGGGCCCGTCCCCGCACCCTGCCCAACGCGATCGCACCGGTGATCGTGGGAACCGGTGCCGCGGCGGCGCTCGGGCACGACGGCGCGCCGGGTGCGGTCTGGTGGAAGGCGCTGCTGGCCCTGGTGGTGGCGCTGGCGCTGATCATCGGCGTGAACTTCGCCAACGACTACTCCGACGGCATCCGCGGCACCGACGACGAGCGGGTGGGCCCGCTGCGCCTGGTGGGATCCAAGGTCGCCAGCCCGCGTGCGGTGAAGCTGGCCGCCCTGGCATGCTTCGCCGTCGCCGGCGTGGCCGGCCTCGCCCTGGCCCTGTCCAGCGCCTGGTGGCTGATCATCGTGGGCGCGTTCTGCATCGCCGGCGCCTGGTACTACACCGGTGGCAAGAACCCGTACGGCTACAGCGGTTTTGGCGAGATCTCGGTGTTCGTGTACTTCGGGCTGATCGCCGTGCTGGGCACCCAGTACGTGCAGGCGGAGCGCATCGACTGGGTGGGGGTGCTCGCAGCCGTGGCGGTCGGCGCCTTCTCCAGCGCCGTGCTGGTGGCCAACAACCTGCGCGACATCGCCTCCGACACCGTCGCCGGCAAGCGCACCCTGGCCGTGCGGCTGGGCGACCCGGGCACCCGCGGGCTGCACGCCGCGCTGCTGGCCGTGCCCTTCCTGGTCAGCGTGGCGCTGGCCTTCGCCACCCCGTGGGCGCTGGTGGGCGTGCTGGCGCTGCCGCTGGCGTGGAAGGCCAACGCCCCGGTGCGGCAGCGGGCGATGGGGCTGGCGCTGATCCCTGCGCTGCGCGACACCGGCCTGGCCATGCTGGCGTGGTCGGTGCTCACCGGGCTGGCGCTCGGCCTCGCCTGACGGTCCGGCGCACTCCCGCCTGCTCGGTTCCGGTCAGCGCGGCCAGGCTCCCGTGCTGGTGAACTCCGCCAGCTGCGCCGTCGCCGGGCCCAGGTCGAGGCCCTCGGCGGCCACCCAGTCGTCGTCGAAGTAGGTGGCGGCGTAGCGCTCGCCGGCGTCGCACAGCAGGGTCACCACGCTGCCGCGCTGGCCGCGCTCCACCATGTCCGCCACGAGGCTGAACGCGCCCCACAGGTTGGTGCCGGTGGATCCGCCCACGCGGCGGCCCAGGGCGCGGCTGGCGTGCCGGGCGGCGGCGATGGAGCAGGCGTCGGGCACTCGCTCCATGCGGTCGATCACCTGCCCGACGAAGGACGGCTCCACCCGGGGGCGACCGATGCCCTCGATGCGGGAGCCACCCGCGCGGACCAGCTCCGGCTGGTCGCTGCGCCAGGCGTCGAAGAACACCGAGCCCTCCGGGTCGACGACACACAGCCGGGTGGCCAGCCGCCGGTAGCGCACGTAGCGGCCGATGGTGGCGCTGGTGCCGCCGGTGCCCGCGCCCACCACCACCCAGGTGGGCACCGGGTGCTCCTCCAGCCGCATCTGGGTGAAGATCGACTCCGCGATGTTGTTGTTTCCCCGCCAGTCGGTGGCCCGCTCGGCGTGGGTGAACTGGTCCATGAAGTGCCCGCCGCCGCGGGTCGCGCTCTCCTGCGCCAGCCGGTGCGACTCCGCGTAGAGGGTGGACGGGTCCGACACCAGGTGGCAGCGGCCGCCCTGCTCCTCGATCAGCGCCAGCTTGGCGGGGCTGGTGCGGGCGGGCACCACCGCGACGAAGGGCAGTCCCAACAGCTTGGCGAAGTAGGCCTCGCTGATGGCGGTGGAGCCGGAGGACGCCTCGATGACGGTGGTGCCCTCGCCGACCCAGCCGTTGCAGATGGAGTACAGGAACAGCGACCGGGCCAGGCGGTGCTTGAGGCTGCCGGTCGGGTGGGTGGACTCGTCCTTCAGGTACAGCTGCACGCCCCACTCCTCGGGCAGCGGGTAGCGCAGCAGGTGGGTGTCGGCGCTGCGCTGGGCGTCGGCCTCCAGCAGCCGCACGGCGTTGTCCACCCACGCCCGGGAGGCGGAGCGGTCGACGACCTCCGCGGCCTCGGCCATCGCTCAGCCGTCCCCGCGCAGCTGGGCGCGCAGGTGGGCCTTGTCCTCGCGGCGGCGGGCGCCCACCACGTCCAGGTCGCCGGCCAGCCGCACCCGCATGCGGGCCAGCAGCACGTACGACAGCGGCAGCTGGATCACCACGCCGATGGCCAGGGCCACGATCAGCGGGATGGTCACGTCAAGCAGGGCGGCGGCGCCGAGCAGGATGGCCACCACGACCACGACGATGAGCAGCCGCGCGCCGGTGTAGGCCAGCACGTTGAGCATCAGGGAGCGCTTGGCCACCCGGACGTCGGGCTGGGGCTCGGCGGCCGCCGAACGGGTGCTGGACCGCTGCTGCGCAGACGCAGATGCCGGGGACGAGGAGGACGGGGAGCTGGGGTCAGAGTGCGCCACGAGTCCAGGTTACGCGGGCCGGACGTATGCCCGGGACGTCCCTTTTGCCCCTTACTTGCTCTTTACCAGCGCACAACCACTCGAGTACCTGGAGGTTTCGCTGTCACTATGACGGCGCACGTCCGAATCGTCTGGAATGCTGGAGGCACCCCATGGCACTCACACCACTGGTCACCACGTCGCGCTCGGAGCGTTTGCTGACCCCCGGAGAGGTCGCCACCATGTTCCGGGTGGATCCCAAGACCGTGACCCGTTGGGCCTCGGCCGGTCGACTCGGCTCCATCCGCACCCCGGGTGGCCACCGCCGCTTCCGGGAGTCCGAGGTGCAGGCGCTCATCACCGCGCTCACCACCGAGCCGACCAGCGACGCGGTCTAGGCCTCCGGCCGGGGGTCGCCGGCAGCGTCTGGCAGACGGGCTAGCCTGGCACCAGGAGGTGCGCCCGTGCTCTACCTAGCTGCCATCATCGTGCTCGTCGCCCTGACCGCGCTCTGCTGGAAGGCGTTCGGCCCCCAACAGCCGGCCAGGCCCACCCGCAGCCGCACCACGCGGGTGGTGGGGCCCGACGACGACCCGGACTTCCTGCGCCGGCTCGACCCAGGAAGCAACGGGCGCCGGGGCAACGGCGAGACCGACTCGATCCCCCCGCCAGACTGATCACCACCACCGAACGCCGCTCAGCCCCGCGCTGGGCGGCGTTCGGCGCTCCGGGGGCAACCCCAGCCGTGTCGCCGCCACCGCTACCGACCACTCGGTAGCGGTTGCAGACTCCCTGGGCGCCGCTAGGGCGTACTTGCAGACGCCCCTACCGGGCGGCGAAGGCAGGGAAGTCGTCGGCGATGGTGGCCGCCAGGTCCAGCATGGCCGCGCGGGTGCCCAGCCGCAGCCGCTCCAGGTCGACCTCCGCGCCCTCCTCCAGGTGCGGGTCGAACGGCAGCACGTGCACCGCGCGGCACCGGGCAGCGAAGTGCTCCACCAGCTTGTTGACGTCGACCTTGCCCGACCCGGCGCGCACCGCGTTGATCACCGCCACCGAGCGCCGCACCAGGTCCTGGTAGCCGTGCATGTCCAGCCAGTCCAGGGTGGCCGCCGCGCTGCGGGCACCGTCGATGGACGTGGAGCTGACCAGCACCAGGCAGTCGGCCTCGTCCAGCACCCCCTTCATCGCCGAGTGCATCAGCCCGGTGCCGCAGTCGGTGAGCACGATGTTGTAGAAGTGCTCGAGCAGGTCCACCGTGCGCCGGTAGTCCTCCTCGCTGAACGCCTCGGACACGGCTGGGTCGCTGTCGCTGGCCAGCACCTCCAGCCGGGAGGGCCCCTGCGAGGTGTAGGCGCGCACGTCGCTGTACCGGGTGATCCGGTGGGCGTCGCGCAGCAGGTGCCGCACCGTGGCCGCGGTCTCCAGCGGGATCTTCTGGCTCAACGTGCCGCGATCGGGGTTGGCGTCCACCGCGACCACCCGGTCGCCGCGCAGCGAGGCGAACGTGGAGCCCAGGGTCACCGTGGTGGTGGTCTTGCCCACGCCGCCCTTCAGGCTGAGCATGGCGATCTTGTAGCAGCCCTGCAGCGGCTGGTTGATCCGCGCCACCAGCTCGGCGCGGGCGAGGTCGGCGGCGCTGGGACCGAGGTTCACGGTGCGCCCGGACGCCAGGTACACGGCCTTGCGCCAGCCGCTGCGCGGCACGCTGCGCGGCTGGGCCAGCAGTGACGCGGCTGAGAGGTCCTCCACCGTGAGCGTGCGCTCCCCGGTGCCCCGCGGGGTCTGGTCGGGCACAGCGGGCTGTGGCGGCACGGCGTAGGAGTAGCCCACCGCGGGCTGCTGCGGCACCTGCAGCGGCGGGGCCGCCTGGGGCGGGGCCGAGGGGTGCGGGTCCCGGGGCGAGCCCTGCGGGGACAGCGGCGTCGGCATCGGCCCGGTCTGCAGGGCCGCGCCGCCCCGGCTCGCCGAGTGCGCCCCGCCCCCGCCGTGCGCGCCGGCCGGGGGCTCGCGGCGCTCCCGCGGGGAGGTCTGGTGCTGGGGTGGTTGGGGCGGATTGGCGGAGGACTCTGCCCACCCCGGCGATGCCGGGCCTGGGTCCTGCTGGTCACTCACCCGTGTTGCTCCCCTCGCTGCGCTCGGTGGCCACACACCCCGACGTGTGCTGCCGCTGGTCGCAGCGGCAACGCAGGCCAGCACCAACGCTATCGAAGACTGCGCTGGCGTGTGGGAAACCTCGCACAACCCCCGAACGGCAGGACGAACGACGACGCACCGCGGCTCAGTGCCGCGGTGCGTCGTTGTGCCAGAGGTGAAGTGGCGGTCAGTTGAGCCCTGCGTAGGAGTGCAGGCCGGACACCACCATGTTGATGAAGAAGAGGTTGAACATCATCACCGCGAGGCCGGCGATGTTGATCCAGGCCGCGCGGGTGTTGCGCCAGCCCGCGGTGGCGCGGGCGTGCAGGTAGGCCGCGTAGAGCACCCACGCGATGAAGGCCGTCGTCTCCTTGGGGTCCCAGCCCCAGAACCGGCCCCAGGCTGCCTCCGCCCAGATGGCGCCCAGGATGACCCCCGCGGTGAACAGCGGGAAGCCAAAGATGGCGGTGCGGTAGGCAACCCGGTCGAGCGCGGCGTCGGTGGGCATGCGCAGCGCGAGCCGGCCCAGCGCCGAGGAGCCCTCGCTGCCTGCCGGGTGGCGGCGGCGCAGCAGGAACAGCAGGCTGGCCACGCCGGAGACCATCATCACCGCGGTGGAGGCGGTGATCACCGAGACGTGGATGACCAGCCAGTACGAGCGCAGCGCCGGCACCACCGGGGCGGTGCGGGCGTACAGGACGGTGCCGGCCAGGAACATCAGCAAGATCACCGGGGCGAGCAGGAAGACGGTCAGCTGCCGCATGCCGGGCTTGCGGATCACCACCAGCCACGCCGCCACCGCGATGGCGCACATCAGCGAGACGAACTCGTACATGTTGCCCCAGGGCGCCCGGCTCGCCGCCATGCCGCGCAGCACCAGGGAGGCGACGTTGAGCAGCATGCCGAGCGCCACCAGGGCGACTCCCATGCGGCCGAAGCGCTCCGAGACCGGACGGGTCGGTGCGGCCTCCACCCGGCCGGGGCCGGTCGGCGTGCTGCCGGCGCCGACGAGCGCCTTCTCCCGGGTGCGGGACCCGGCGGCCCGGGACTGCAGCACGCCGTTGCGCGAGCCGGCGAAGTCCACCAGGACGAAGACCAGCGCCAGGATGTAGACCGCGATCGAGGAGCCGAAGGCGAGGTCGCTGTAGCGCGACAGGTCAGGATCGATGGGCATTAGGAGCGACCGTCCTCTGGATCGGGTGACTGTGACGCGGGCTCGGTGGAGCCGGACTGGGTGCTGCGGGAGTGCGCGGCGCTCTTGTCGGGGCCGTCGGTGCTGACGAGCTCCTCGGAGAGGTGAGTGAACTCCTCGCCCCAGCCCGCCTGGTCGGTGCGGGCCAGCCCCCCTAGCTCGATGACGGTACGGCCTGTCGGGGTCCCGTCGGTAGCGGTGGCCGGGGTGAGCCTCGCCCAGACCCGGCGCCGCTTGACCAGCAGCGACACCATCAGGCCCGCGGTCATGGTGAGCGCGAAGACCAGCACGTACATCTGCGCCGGGTCGTGGGAGGTCTGCAGCGAGACCCACTCCTCCACGCCGTCGAGCTTCACCGTGGTGCCGTCGGGCAGGGTGGCCAGCTCGCCCGGACGCAGGTTCACCCGCTCCTCCTTGACCAGCCGGCCGTCAGCCGCCAGCTGCGGGTCCAGGGAGAAGATGGACGAGGCCTTGCCCGCGTCCAGGCCGGTGTCGCCGCGGTAGATGTCCACCGCGACGGCCGGGTCCCGCAGGTCGGGGAACGACGAACCCAGGATGGTGCCGTTGAACAGCGCGGTGGGGGCGAACAGACCCTCGATGGCCAGCTGGTTCTTGCGGCGCTCCTCCGCGCTGGGGTACATCCCGGCCGGTGGGTCGATCCGCAGCGCACCCTCGGACAGCAGCGTGGTGGCGTCGGCCGGGCGAAACTGCACCATGTCGGTGCGGGTCTCGCCGTTGGGGTAGGTGACGGTGAACCGCGGGGCGTAGCCGTGGCCCAGCAGGTACACCCGCTCACCGCCGAGGCGCAGCGGTGAGTTCACCTTGAGGTCGTAGGGGCGCCAGGTGTTGGTCTGCAGGTCCTCGCCGGTCTGGTAGCTGACCTTGGCGTGGAAGGAGTCGGCCTGACCGGTCTCCAGGTAGTGCGCCTCGAAGGACTCGGTGCGCACGCAGAACGGCTCGAGGCCGGTGCCGTCGGCGCTGAGCCCGGCCCGGAAGGAGTCGTAGGCCGCCGTGGAGGTGTTGCAGAAGGTGGAACCTCCGCCACCGTCGGCGATGGAGATGACCTGCCCCTCGTAGCCGAACAGCTTGCCCGCGGCGATGCCCACCAGCAGGCCCACCAGCGACAGGTGGAAGACCAGGTTGCCGGCCTCGCGCAGGTAGCCGCGCTCGGCGGAGATGGTCACCGCCCCGCTGGCCTCGGTGCGCCGGACGGTGCGCCAGCGGCGCAGCCGGCCCTGCACCAGCGCCGCGGCGCCGTCCACGTCGGTGGCCATCTCGGCGGTGTGGTGGTGCGGCAGCCGGGCCAGGTTGCGGGGAGTGGCCACCGGCTCCGAGCGCAGCACCCGGAAGTGCTCGACGGTGCGCGGCAGGATGCAGCCCACCAGGGAGATGAACAGCAGCACGTAGATGGCGGCGAACCAGGGGCTCGCGAAGACCTCGAACAGCCCCACCCGGTCGAACAGCGGGCCCAGCACCGAGTGCTCGGCGATGTAGTCGGCGACCTTGCCCTCGTTCAGGCTGCGCTGGGGCAGCAGCGCGCCGGGGATGGCCCCCAGCGCCAGCAGGAACAGCAGGATCAGCGCGGTGCGCATGCTCACCAGCACGCGCCAGGCGTTGCGGACGAGCTCCCAGGCTCGCCGGGGGGCGCTCGGTGGGGACGCCGGCGCGGGGCGCGGGCGGTCCTCAGTCACAGTCATGGCCGCTCACTCATTCGGAAGCTCGTTCATATCGGGAGGGTCACTTCGGCGATCGGCCCGTCACGCAGCCAGCCGACCAGGTCTGTCCAGGTGCCGGTGACCAGGGCGACGCCCACCGCCACCAGCGCGATGCCGCCGACCACCTGGATGGTGCGGGAGTGCCGGCGCAACCAGCCCACGCTGCGCAGCGCCCGGGTTGAGCCCAGCGCCAGCACCACGAACGGCAGCCCCAGGCCCAGGCAGTAGGCCACCACCAGCACCACGCCCCGGGCCGCGGTGGCCCCCTCGGTGCCGGCGGCCACCGACAGCACACCCGTCAGCGTGGGGCCCAGGCACGGCGTCCAGCCCAGGCCGAACACCGCGCCCAGCAGCGGCGCGCCCACCAGGGCGGGGATGCGCCGGGGCTCGGGGCGGGTGTCGCGCTGCAGGGCGGGCACCAGGCCGACGAAGACCAGCCCCATGACGATGGTGACCACCCCGCCCACCCGCTGCAGCACCTCGGTGTTCAGCCGCAGCACCGAGATGAGGCCGAACACCGACACGGTGGCCAGCACGAACACCACGGTGAAGCCGGCGACGAACAGCCCGGCAGCCCCGGCCACCCGCCAGCGTCCGCTGGTGCGCACCTTGGTGTCGGTGGCGGTCACGGCCGGGGCGTCGGCGCCCACCACGCCGGCCAGGTAGGACAGGTAGCCCGGCACCAGCGGCACCACGCACGGCGAGGCGAACGAGACGATGCCGGCCAGCACGCACGCCGCGAGCGCGAGCAGCAGCGGCCCGGTGGCCGCGGTGCTCTGGAAGCTGTCGCCGATCCCCTCGGCCAGCACGGTCACGGCGACTCGGCGGCGAGCCGGGTCACCACGGGCAGCAGGTCGTCGGCGGTGAGGGTCTGCAGGAACACCGCCGCGACGCGGTGCTCGCGGTCCAGCACGATGGTGGAGGGGATGACGCTGGTGGGGTACTTGCTGCCCAGCGCGATGAGGCTGCGCATGGACGGGTCGTAGATCGACGGGTAGGTGATGTTGTTGTCCCGGACGAAGTCGCGCGGCTTGTCCTGCTGCGGGTCCTTGACGTTGATCCCGAGGAACTGCACGCCGGTGTCCTTGGTGTCGGCGTAGACCTTCTGCAGGGTGCCCGCCTCGGCCCGACACGGGCCGCACCACTGGCCCCACAGGTTGATCACCACCACCTCGTCCTGGAACTGCCCCAGCGTGATCTGCTCGCCGGTGAGCAGGTCCGGACCGGTCAGGTTGCCAATGGTGCCGCGGGTGTCGGCGGGGTCGTAGGTCAGCGTGGTCTTGCCGCCCGGCGAGACGAAGTCGAAGGTGCCGCCCTGGGCCACCGCGTCCTGCCCGGTGGCACAGCCGGTGACCAGCACGGTCAGCCCGGCCAGCAGCGCCGTCCACACCTTGGCCCGCACGGCGGTGGCGCGGCGGGGCGTGCGGGTTGCGGGCGCAGTCATGCCCCGGTGACCCGGGGGTCGGAGGCTCCGGCGGGCTCGGAGTAGACCATGTCCACGATCTCGTCGCCCTCGAAGACGAGGCTGGTCAGCGAGGCCAGGCCGCACTGCCGCCGACGCGGGTCGTGCCAGAGCCGCTGACCCTGCACGAAGCGCCGCAGGGTCCACACCGGCAGCTGGTGGCTGACGCACACCGCCTCGTGCCCCTCGGCGGCGGCACGGGCGCGGTGCACGGCGCCGAGCATGCGGTGGGCGATCTCCAGGTACGGCTCGCCCCACGACGGGGTGAACGGGTCGCGCAGCTTGCTCCAGTGCCGCGGCCGGCTCAGCGCACCGTCACCCACCGCCACCCGCAGGCCCTCGAACTGGTTGCCGGCCTCGATCAGCCGGTCGTCGGTCTCGATGGTGAGCCCGTGCGCCTCGGCGACCGGCGCGGCCGTCTCCTGCGCCCGCTGCAGCGGGGAGGCCAGCACGTAGGTGACGTCGTGCCCGGACAGCGCCGAGGCCACCTTGCGGGCCTGGGCCTGCCCGGTCTCGGACAGCCGGAACCCGGGCAGGCGGCCGTAGAGGATGCCGTCGGGGTTGTGCACCTCACCGTGGCGGACCAGGTGGACGATCGTCCTGGGCAGCGAGCCCTGGGTCGGCGAGCCCTGGGGCAGGGGGCTCTGCGGCAGGGCGGTCTCGGGCTTGCTGGCGGGGCTCACTGGCCTGCTTCCTGTGTGGCCGCCGCAGCGGCGCGGGCCGCTGCCGGCAGGGCATCGGCGATCACCTCGAAGGCCTCGTCGTCCAGCGCCGCGGAGACGAACCACGTCTCGAAGGCGCTCGGCGGGGCGTACACGCCGCGCTCCAGCAGGGCGTGGAAGAACGGGGCGTAGCGCCACGTCTGGGTGGCCCTGACCTGGTCGTAGTCGCGCACCGGCGCGTCGGTGAAGAAGACGCTGAACATGCTGCTGGCGCGCTGCACCTGGTGAGCCACGCCCTCGGCGTCCAGCGCGGAGCTGATCAGTGCCTGCAGCCGCTCCGAGCTGCGGGTGAGGCCGGCGTAGACGTCGGCGTCGGCGGCGCGCAGGTTGGCCAGCCCCGCGGCGACGGCGACGGGGTTTCCGGAGAGCGTGCCCGCCTGGTAGACCGGGCCGGCCGGCGCGAGGTGGCTCATCACGTCGGCGCGGCCACCGAACGCAGCCGCAGGCAGGCCACCGGACATCACCTTGCCGAAGGTGTACAGGTCACCGGCCACACCCTCCACCCCGTACCAGCCCGAGGCGGAGGTGCGAAAGCCCGTCATGACCTCGTCCATGATCAGCAGGGCGCCGTGGTCGGCGCACAGCTGCTTGAGCCCGGCGTTGAAGCCCGGCTCCGGCGGCACGGTGCCCATGTTGCCGGCGGCGGCCTCGGTGATCACGCAGGCGATCTCGCTGCCCCGCTCGGCGAAGGCCGCGCGCACGGCGTCCAGGTCGTTGTAGGGCAGCACCAGGGTGTCGGCGGCCTGGGCGCCGGTGACGCCCGGCGAGGTGGGCAGCCCCAGGGTGGCCACGCCGGAGCCGGCGTCGGCGAGCAGCGCGTCCACGTGGCCGTGGTAGCAGCCGGCGAACTTGACGATGACGCTGCGACCGGTGAACCCCCGGGCCAGGCGCACGGCGCTCATGGTGGCCTCGGTGCCGGAGTTCACCAGGCGCACCTGCTCCACCGGCTCCACCCGGCGGACGATCTCCTCGGCCAGCTCCACCTCGCCCTCGGTGGGCGCGCCGAAGGACAGCCCCTGCGTGGCGGTGCGCTGCACGGCCTCCACCACGGCGGGGTGGGCGTGGCCCAGGATCATCGGACCCCACGAGCAGATCAGGTCCACGTAGCGGGCGCCGTCGACGTCGGTCAGCCACGGGCCGGCGGCGGAGGCGATGAAGCGCGGGGTGCCACCGACACCGGTGAAGGCCCGCACCGGGGAGTTGACCCCGCCGGGGGTGACGTCCGACGCCCGGGCGAACAGCGCCCGGGAGCGGGGTCCGGCGAAGGGGTCGGCAGGGGGCTGCGCGGCATCCCGGTCATCGTGCTTGGAAACAGTCACCAGGCCATTGTCCCAGTCCGGAACGGCCTGCGGCGGCTGGGGCCTGAGATCCTCACCACCGGCGCTGACCAGGGGTGGAAGCCCTGCGCGAAACCCCACACCGACCTCACCCGTGCCATGATCGAGATCACTGTGCATCGGTCCTTCAGCCGCTCGACGGCTGGCTGGTCCCTCCCTCGGATGACCCGACCCGGAGACCCAACCGGAGACCACGATGACCAAGACAGATGAGCCGACCCAACCGGACACCGGCCGCTCCCCGCTGGCCCGCGGCTTCCCCTTCTTCGCCATCATCGCAGTGGCGCTGCTGGCCCTGCTCGCCGGCGGGTTCGGCGGCAGCTACCAGGGCAAGCTCACCGAGGTCCAGAAGAACGACAACGCCTCGTACCTGCCAGCCACGGCGGAGTCGACCAAGGTGGGCGAGGAGTCGGCCCGCTTCCTGGACGTGGAGGCCCTGCCCGGCTTCGTGGTGTTCCACCGCGAGACCGGCCTGACCGACCCCGACCGCGCCAGCCTCACCCAGGCCCTCGACGCCATCAAGGGCGTCGACGGCGTGCAGACCGCCGCCGTCACGGCGCCGCAGGTCTCCGTCGACGGCACCACCGCGTCCATCTACGCGCCGCTGGTGGCCAAGCAGGCCGGCGTGGGCGTGCCGGGCGACGAGCTGGTCACAGTGGAGGAGGACCTCCTGGCTGCCGCCCGAGCCGCGGTGACCGACGACCCGGGCTCGGCCGACCTGGCGGTGCACTCGGCGGGCCCGGGCGGGTTGCTGGTGGCCTTCATCGACGCCTTCAGCGGCATCGACGGCGTGCTGCTGGTCGCCGCAGGTTCGGTGGTCATCGCCATCCTGCTGGTGGTCTACCGCTCGCCCGTGCTGTGGTTCTTCCCGCTGTTCTCCGCACTGCTGGCGCTGGGCCTGTCGTCCATGCTCATCTACTTCCTGGCCGACGCCGACGTGGTCACCCTCACCGGGCAGAGCCAGGGCATCCTCTTCGTGCTCGTGCTGGGCGCGGGCACCGACTACGCCCTGCTGCTCATCTCCCGCTACCGCGAGGAGCTGCACAGCTGTCCCAGCCGAGCCGACGCGATGATCCGGGCCTGGCGGAGGTCGGCGCCGGCCATCGTGGCCTCCGCGGTCACGGTGATGGTGGGCCTGCTGTGCCTGACCTTCTCCGAGCTGCGCTCCAACCAGGGCCTGGGCCCGGTGGCCGCGATCGGCATCGCCTGCACGCTGCTGGTGATGATGACCTTCCTGCCGGTGGCGGTGGCCCTGGCCGGGCGCTGGGTGTTCTGGCCCCGCATCCCGCGGGTGGACCGCGCCGCCGACCTGGCCACCCACGGCCTGTGGGGGCGCATCGCGGCGATGGTCGGCCGCCGCGACCGTCCCGCGTGGGTGGGGGCCACGGTGGCCCTGCTGCTGTGCGTCACCGGCATGGGCGCGCTGCAGACCGGCACGCTCAGCGCCTCCGAGGGCTTCACCAACCGCCCGGACGCCGTGGTCGGCCAGGAGCTCTACGACGCTGCCTTCGCCCGGGGCACCGGGGCCCCGGCGGTGATCACCACCAACGCCAGCGCCGTGGCTGAGGTGACCGCGGCGGCCGCCCAGGTGCCTGGCGTGGCCACCGCACCCGGCTCGGTGTGCGTGCAGGAGGACTACGCCAAGCTCGCCGCCCTCGGCGCCGGCTCCGGCGGTGCGGCCCCCGCGGCGGCGGCCCCCGCGCCCGGTTGCGTGCCGCCGGAGCTGCAGGTCACCCCGATCGACGGGCGCACCGTGGTCAACGCAGTGCTCGCCGACTCCTACGACTCCCCCGAGGCGCTGAACACCGTGGAGAACCTGCGGACGGCGCTGCACGCGGTGCCCGGCGCCGACGCCCGGGTCGGGGGCAGCTCGGCCAGCACCGTGGACGTGCAGGCCGCAGCGGTGCGCGACCGCAACCTCATCATCCCGGTGGTGCTGGTGGTGATCCTGCTGGTGCTCGCGCTGCTGCTGCGCTCGCTGCTGGCGCCGGTGCTGCTCATCGCCACGGTGGTGCTGTCCTTCGCCGCCACGCTCGGCGTGTGCGGGTTGGTGTTCGACCACGTCTTCGACTTCCCCGGCGCCGACCAGGAGTTCCCGCTGTTCGCCTTCGTCTTCCTGGTGGCCCTGGGCATCGACTACAACATCTTCCTGATGACCCGGATCCGGGAGGAGTCGCTGAAGCACGGGACGCGGGAGGGCGTGCTGCGCGGCCTCGCCGTCACCGGAGGCGTCATCACCTCGGCCGGGGTGGTGCTGGCCGCGACGTTCGCGGTCCTGGGAGTGCTGCCCGTGGTGTTCCTGGCCGAGCTGGGCTTCGCGGTGGCCTTCGGCGTGCTGCTGGACACCATCGTGGTGCGCAGCATCCTCGTCCCGGCTCTCTCGCACGACATCGGACGATCGATCTGGTGGCCATCGGCCCTCGCGAGAGCCGGCAGGTGAAGGCCCGTTTCGTGCCGGCACCCGAGCGACGCGCGGACCCCATGCACTGCGTGCCGACCTCACCCCGGGACGGGGACGGGCTCAGCCCCGGACCAGCCCCGGTAGCGCGCCGGCCGACCACAGCCGGCGCAGCCCGTCCACGACGAGCAGCCCGGCCAGCACCACGCAGCCGATGGCCCCGCCCAGCCACGGACCGGAGTAGAAGGTGACCGGCTGCACGGTGGTATCGGCGGTGTAGGGCGGGAAGTCGGCCACCTCGATGCCGCGGCTCCAGCACCAGACGGCAACGACGACGAGGACCACCGCGAGCACCGCCTGCACCACGGCGACCAGCACTGCCCAGGTGCGCCTCACGGGTGCACCACCTCCTGCAGCGCCGAGCGCAGCGCCCGGTCCTTGCGCGCCCACGCCTGCACCAGCCGACCGTCGGCGAGCTCCAGGCCCACCCCCACCCGGTGTCGGGGGACGCTGTGCGACTCCCCCAGCGCCCGGGCCAGCTCCCACGGCTCGAGCTCGTCGTCCCACGCCCGCTCACCGGGCTCGTCGAAGATGGCGGCGATCTCGCGCACGGGCAGCTCCTCGGTGCCCTGGCGCAGCACGGTGGGGGTCAGCTCGACCGTGCAGTGCCTGCGGGCGCCCACCACCTGCAGCGCGGCGATCCCGGCCAGCAGCAGCGCGATGGCGATGAGGGTGAACCAGTGCACGGGCACGTCCAGACCCAGCTCCAGCAGCACCGCCAGCAGGCAGAGCGCGGGTCCGTAGGCCACGGTGCGCCACCGTCCGCCGGGCTCGGCGAACAGCAGGGGCGAGGTGCTCACCGGCCTCGGGTGGGGGCGAGGAACTGCTTGGCCCCCTCGGAGTAGGTGCACACCACGGCGCAGGCGACGAGCAGCGCGTTGACCACCTGCAGCAGCGCGTCCAGCGGCTCTGCGCCGCTCACGGACACCGCGGTGGACACCACGTTGAGCACGGCCACCACGGTGAGCACCACCCTGGCCCACGCCGACCCCACGGCCAGGCGCCAGAGCAGGAAGAGCACCAGCGCCACCCACACGACGCTCTGCAGCACCACCGCGATCACCACGACAAGGTCGGGGTCCACGGTGGCCAGGTCGGGATTGCCGGACAGCTGCGCGTCGACCTCCTCGCGCAGGGCGGTGCGGGCGGTGCCGAAGGAGACCACCACGCCGATGACGCCGACCACCAGGCTGGCCAGCCAGAGGTAGACGGCCAGGCGCAGCTCGTGCGGCAGCGGAGGCCGGGGCGGGCGCGGGGCGCGGCCCGGCGGCGGGCCGCCCTGCCAACCCGGCGGCGGGCCGCCCTGCCAGCCTTGCGGCGGGTACTGCCCGCCCGGACCGGCCGGGGGTGGACCGTTCACCGCACCCACCCGGCGACCTCGGTCGCCCAGTAGGTCAGCACGATGTCGGCCCCGGCGCGGCGGATGCTGGTCACCGACTCCAGGATCGCCCGGTCCCGGTCGATCCAGCCGTTGGCCGCGGCGGCGGCGATCATCGCGTACTCGCCGGAGACCTGGTAGGCCGCCACCGGCAGCGGTGAGCGGTCGGCGGTCTCGCGCAGCACGTCGAGGTAGGACATGGCCGGCTTGACCATCACCATGTCGGCGCCCTCGGCGATGTCCAGGTCCACCTCACGGCGAGACTCCCGCCGGTTGGCCGGGTCCTGCTGGTAGGTCTTGCGGTCCCCACGCAGGGTGGAGCCCACCGCCTCGCGGAAGGGCCCGTAGAACGCCGAGGCGTACTTGGCCGAGTAGGCGAG
This sequence comes from Rhodococcus sp. X156, assembly GCF_004006015.1. Taxonomy (NCBI): domain Bacteria; kingdom Bacillati; phylum Actinomycetota; class Actinomycetes; order Mycobacteriales; family Nocardiaceae; genus Rhodococcus; species Rhodococcus sp. X156. The sequence continues at coordinate 3,112,917 of NZ_CP034766.1, forward strand.
GATGGCGGTGTCGGTGTGACCCACCAGGTCCAGGCCCATCCGGATGGCCTCCACCTGCCCGTCCATCATCCCGCTGGGGCCGACCACGTGCGCACCGCTGGCGGCCTGCACCGCCGCCATCTCCACGTAGAGCTCGAGGGTGGCGTCGTTGTCCACGCTGCCGTCCTCGGCGAGCACGCCGCAGTGGCCGTGGTCGGTGAACTCGTCCAGGCAGGTGTCGGCCATCAGCACCGTGTCCTCGCCCAGCTCCTCGCGCAGCGCCCGCAGGCCCACGTTGAGGATGCCGTTCTCGTCGATGGCACCGGACCCGGTGGCGTCACGCTCCGCGGGCACGCCGAAGAGCATCAGCCCGCCGACGCCGGCCGCGGTGGCCTCCACCGCCGCCGCGCGCAGCGAGTCCAGCGTGTGCTGGACGACGCCGGGCATGGACGCGATCGGACGGGGCTCGGTGAGCCCCTCGGCCACGAACATCGGCAGCACCAGCTGCTGCGGGCGCACGGCGGTCTCTGCCACCAGCCTGCGCATCGCGGGGGTGCGGCGAAGTCGGCGGGGTCGGTCAATGGGAACCACGGGTGGCCTCCCCTTCTCTGGCTAGCGCCTGCTGCGGACCTTCTTGCGGGGCGGCGGGAGCGCGCCCTCGGCCCGAAGCCGGGCCGCGTGCTCGGCGAGCGCGTCCACCAGCGACGGGATGTCGGCGGTCTCTGGCTGCACGTCCACCCGCAGGCCGAACTCCGCAGCAGTCTCGGCGGTCTTCGGTCCGATGCAGGCAACGATGGTGCGGGCGTGTGGCTTCCCAGCGATGCCCACCAAGTTGCGCACCGTGGAGGAGGAGGTGAAGCAGACCGCGTCGAAGCCACCGGTCTTGATCATCTCGCGGGTGCTGGCCGCCGGCGGCGCCGCGCGCACGGTGCGGTAGGCGGTGACGTCGTCGATCTCCCACCCCCGCAGGCGCAGGCCCTCGGCCAGCGTCTCGGTGGCGATGTCGGCGCGGGGCAGCAGCACGCGGTCCACCGGGTCGAACACGTCGTCGTAGGGCGGGAAGTCGGCCAGCAGGCCCACGCTGGACTGCTCGCCGGAAGGCAGCAGCTCAGGGTGGATGCCGAAGCTGCGGACCTTCTCCGCGGTGGCCTCGCCCACGCAGGCGATCTTCACGCCGGAGAAGGCGCGCGCGTCCAGGCCGAAGTCGGCGAACTTCTCCCACACCGCACGGACGGCGTTGGTGGAGGTGAACACCACCCACTGGTAGCGCCCGTCCACCAGACCCTTGACCGCGCGCTCCATCTGGGCGGGGCTGCGGGGCGGCTCCACGGCGATGGTGGGGACCTCGACGGGGACGGCACCGTGGGTGCGCAGCCGCTCGCTCATCACGCCTGCCTGGTCCTTGGTGCGGGGCACCAGCACCTTCCAGCTGTACAGCGCCCGGGTCTCCCACCAGGAGAGCTTGTGCCGCTGGGTGACGAGCTTGCCGATGGTGAGCACCAGCGGGCCGGGCAGCGCGCCGCCGACCTCGTTGAGGGTGGCCAGCGTGGCGTCGAGGGTGCGCTGGTTGCAGGTGGTGCCGTTGGTGGTGATGGACACCGGAGTCTGCGAGGCCATGCCGTGCTCGACCAGCGCGCTGGCCGTCTCGGCCAGGTGGCCGGAGGTGGCGTTGAGCACCAGCGGGCCCGGGGCGGCTGCCACGGCCGCCCAGTTCACGTCACCGCGCACGTCGACCACGGTGTGCTCGGAGCCGATGGCGATGCCGGCGTAGGTGGGCACCGCGGTGGCACCGGTCAGGCCGGGCACGAACTCGAACTGCACGGAGGTGCGGGCCACGGCCTGCGCCTCGGCGACGACGGAGTCGGTGGACAGCGGGTCCCCAGCGACCAGGCGCACCACGTCGTGGCCGGCCTTGGCCTCGGCCACCAGCGCCTTGGCGACCTCGGCGGGCTCGCCCACGGCCGGGCGGACGTCGGCCACGGGGCCCTCGCCCTCGGCCGGCTCGGGCAGCGCGGTGCCGATCAGGTCAGCGACCCCGGTGGCCACGTCGTGGTCGAGGAAGGCCATCCTCGAGTGGGCGAGGACCGTTTGCGCCCGGACGGTGAGCAGCGCCGGGTCGCCTGGTCCGGACCCGATGAACAGGATCCGTCCAGGAGTGGTCTTGCGGGCTCTGCTCATGGGTGACTCTCCAGTGAGGGTTGTGGCTCTACAGGTGGTGCTTCGACGAGGTCGCGGGCGCCGAGGTCGAGCAGCTCGGCAGCCACCGACTCGCCCAGTGCGGTGGGATCGGTGAGTGCACCGACGCCGGACGCCCGCAGCACCTCAGATCCGTCGAGCGCTGCGACGCACGCTCGCAGCGAGATCTCCTCGATGATGCGGCCGTCGTCGGTGAGTGACTCGACGACCTCCGCGACTGCGCCGACGGGGGCCGTGCAGCCGGCTTCCAGCGCGGCGAGGAGCGCGCGCTCGGCCACAACCGTGGCACGTGCGGAGCGATCTTCCAAAGTTGACAGAAGACCGACGAGGTCCTCCTCCCCCGCACGGCACTCGATGGCCAGGGCGCCCTGCGCCGGGGCGGGCAGCATCTGCACGGGGTCGAAGGACTCGGTCACCTCACCGAGGCGGCCCACCCGGGACAGCCCGGCACGGGCCAGCACGATCGCGTCGAGCTCACCGTTGTGCACCCGGGCGAGCCGGGAGTCGATGTTGCCGCGCAGCGGCACCACGTCCAGGCCCAGGCCCAGGGCGTGCAGCTGGGCGATCCGCCGCGGCGCGGAGGTGCCCACCGTGGACCCGGCGGGCAGCTGGCCGAGCACCAGGCCGTCGCGGGCTACCAGGGCGTCGCGGGAGTCCTCGCGCACCGGCACGGCCGCCAGGACGAAGCGGGGGTCCTCGGCGGTGGGCAGGTCCTTGTAGCTGTGCACCGCCACGTCGACCTCGCCGTCGGCCAGGGCCTCGCGCAGGGCGGCGGTGAACACCCCGACGCCGATCTGCGCCACCGGGGCGGCCGAGGCGTCCCCGGCGGTGCGCACCACCACCAGCTCGGCCGGCTGGCCGTGCGCGATGAGCGCGTCCCTGATCGTTCCTGCCTGGGTGAGGGCCAGGTGGCTCCCTCGTGTACCGATTCGCAGTACTCCCGTGCTCACAGCTCTCCGTTCCCGTGGTGTCGTGCGGGGTCGGCGCTCGAGATGTACTCGGCCAGCGTCGCCTCGTTCATGGCTGCCTCGGTCAACGCGCTGTCCAGGACCGTGGGGACGTCGCTGGGGACGTCCGCGGCGATCGAGGGCGGTACGACCGTGTGCGTGTTCGTGGTGGGCGGACCCGTGGTGGGCGGGTTCGTGGTGGAGGCCGCGACGGCGTCCACCGCGCCCGGCCCGAGCTCGAAGAGCTCGCGCAGCGCCTGGGCGTAGGTGTCGCCGCCGGGCGCGGCGGCCAGCTGCTTCACCCGCACCGTCGGGGCGTGCAGCAGCTTGTCCACCACGCGGCGCACCGCCCGGCCCACCTCGTCGCGCTCGACGTCGCCGAGCGTGGGCAGGCGGGTCTCCAGGCGGAGCAGCTCGGCCTCCACCACCTCCGCCGCGCGCCGACGCAGCGCGGTGACGGTGGGGGTGACCTCGGCGGCACGCTGGGCGGCGAGGTAGGTGGACAGCTCGGCGGCCACGATGGCGCGGGCGGCATCCGTGTCGGCCGAGGCTGCGTGGGCCTCCGGCGCGCGCTGCAGCGCCTCCAGCCCCACCAGCACCACGCCAGGCAGGTCGGCCACGGCGGGCTCGACGTCGCGGGGCAGGCCCAGGTCGCAGATCACCAGGAGACCACGGTCGGGTGAGCGAGCGGCCAGCGCCCGGTGGGCCTGGGCGAGGGTGACCACCGCGCCAACCGCGCCGGTGCAGGTGACCAGCACGTCGGCGTCGGCCAGCACCGCAGGCAGCTCGTCCAGCCCCACGGCGCGTGCCTCCACGTTGCCCTCGGCGGCGGTGGCCGCCAGGTTCGCGGCACGCTCGGGGGTGCGGTTGGCCACCACGATGCTGGCCACCCCGGCGCGCTGCAGCAGCGCGACCGCCAGGCCGCCCATCGCCCCGGCACCGAGCACCACGGCCCTGCGTGCGCTGAGGTCGTCCGAGCCCAGGGCCTTGGCCGCCCGCTGCAGCGCCACCGAGACCACCGAGGCACCGGCGGAGTCGATGCCGGTCTCGGAGTGCACCCGCTTGCCCACCCGCAGCGCCTGCTGCGCCAGCTCGTGGATGGTGCGGCCGGCGGTCTGCTCGGCGTCGGCGGCGGCGTAGGCGGACCGGATCTGGCCGAGGATCTGCTGCTCGCCCACGACCATGGAGTCCAGGCCGCTGGCCACCGAGAACAGGTGCTCCACCGCCGACTCGCTGTAGCGAACGTAGAGGTGACGGGTGAGCTCGGCGACGTCGGACTGCGCGTGCTCGGCGAGCAGCTCGCCGACGTCGGTGAGGGCACCGTGGAAGGCATCGACCACCGCGTAGATCTCCACCCGGTTGCAGGTGGACACCAGCAGCGCCTCGGAGATGTGGGGGGAGCGCAGCAAGCCCTCCAGCAGCTTGGGACGCTCACCATCGGTGACGGCGACGCGCTCCAGCATGGTCACGGGGGCACTGCGGTGCGACATCCCCACGAGCAGAACACTCACGGCACAATCACCGATCCATCTCCTCCAGACCTCGTCTGCTCTGTAGCTCCGGACTGGCCGGCCTGTTGGGTGCCCGCGGCGCGCCCGGCGGCGCGCCGGGCGCCGTGGAAGGAGAGCACCTGCATCTCCACGGCGAGGTCCACCCGCCGCACGTCCACGGTCTCGGGCACCTGCAGCGCCACCGGCGCGAAGTTGAGGATGCAGCCGACTCCGGCTGCCACCAGTCGGTCACACACCTGCTGCGCCGCGGCGGCGGGGGTGGCCACCACCCCGATGCTGATCTCCAGCTCGGCACACACGGCGTCGACGTCGTCGAGGTGCCGGATCTCCAGCTCACCCAGCCGGGTGCCCACCCGCGCGGGGTCGTTGTCGAACAGCGCGGTCACGGTGAAGCCGCGGTCAGCGAAACCGTCGTAGCCGGCCAGTGCGTGGCCGAGGTTGCCCACGCCCACCAGGGCCACCCGGTGGCGGCGGTTCAGGCCCAGCGCCTGCTCGATGCGGCCGACCAGGCGGGGCACGTCGTAGCCCACCCCACGGGTGCCGTTGGAGCCGAGGAAGGACAGGTCCTTGCGCAGCTTGGCCGAACCGACGCCGGCCAGCGCGGCCAGCTCCTCGCTGGAGACCGTGCGGGTGCCCGCCTCGACCAGCGAGCCCAGCACGCGCAGGTACAGCGCCAGCCGCGCCACCGTGGCCTCAGGCACCGCCCGCACCTCCTCGCCCGACCCCTGCTTGGGGCGCGAGGCGCCGACGGTAGACTCGCCCGCCTCTGCGGTGGCGCCAGCACGCGGCATCGTGCGAGGAGCACTCGGCTCGGTCACGATCAACTCCTCGCACGGGTGGGCTGGGCGAAAGCAGGACGTGGGCACACGGGTGCGCCGGTCGGGACGCAGCTCCGCCCGGGGGGCTGAGGGGGTCTCAGAACCCACGGTAACCGCTTGTGAACGCCTGCACAAAGTCGTGGCGGTGTGTGCTGCAGCGCCCGTGACCTGCGCCGCACTCGCCGCCGCCCTGCTGCCCACACCCGGTTCTGCGCCTGGTCTGGGACGTTTCCGCCCTTTCCCTGCCGGTTCGCCGCGCCACCCGACCGCGTTCGGTGCGACCGAGGTCACCTCGCCGTCGGCGGAGCGGACGCCGACGGGCGCCCCGGCGATGGCCGGGGCGCCCGTGGTGTGCGCTCGTTCGTTGAGCCGGGGAGGCTCAGCTCACTTCATGGCCGGCGGCATCAGCACCTGGCCGATGGCGAAGACCGTGGCGTTGGCGGTGGGGATGTTGCCGCAGGCGACCGGCACCCGGTTGATCAGCGGCGCCTGCGCGGTGCCGGTGATGGTGACCGACTCACCCTCGACGGACTTGACCGAGCCCGCCTTGACCAGGCCGGCGGCGTCGTAGCGCTGGGGCACGACGTGGTAGGTCAGGATCTTGGTGAGATCACCCTTCGGGTCCTTCAACAGGGTGTCCAGGGTGCCCGCCGGCAGCGCCGCGAACGCTGCGTCGGTGGGCGCGAACACGGTGTAGGCGGCGTCCGGCTTGTTCAGGGTGTCCACCAGCCCGGCCGCCTTGACGGCGGTGACCAGGGTGGAGAACAGCGGGTTGGCCGAGGCCGCGGTGGCGACCGGCTGGTTGACCATGCCCTCGGGCGAGCCCGGACCGGTCTTCGGCACGCTGGAGCACGCGGGTCCGAAGATGTCGGCAACCGTGGTGACCCCGCTGCTGGAGGCGGCTGCAGCCGCCGAGGACGGTGCCCCCGAGCTGGAGGCCGCCGCCGAGGTGGTGGGCGCCGCGGAGGTGGTCTCGGTGGAGGCCTCCTCCGAGTTGCTGCAGGCGGCGATGGACAGGGTGAGTGCCGCGAGCGCACCGACAGCTGCGAGTCGCTGAGTCTTTCTCATGTCATGTCCTCCTGGTTCGTGCGAGCCCGGTCTTTCCGGGCCGTCTGATCAGGTCTTCGTGCCTCGCAGTCACTCCGGTTCGATCCGGTGGCATCACAGTTGGGTAACGGACTTCGCGGTCAGTCCAGAGTGGACAGTGCAGGGCCGTCCCACCGTCCGCCCTGGGCGACCTGCCGCTCACGCCACGGTGAACAGCGCGCTGTGCCACCCCGAGGCCCCGTCGGGGAGGGTGGCCGCCCGCTCCTGCACCTGCAGGTTGCCCTCGGCATCGGTGGCCCGGCAGGTGACGGTGTGGCTGCCGGCCCCCACGTCAGGCAGGTCGATCCGCCACATGCGCCAGGTGTCCCTGCCCACCTCGGTGCCCAGCCGGGCCGGCAGCCAGGGGCCGTCGTCCAGGCGCACCTCGACGGAGCGGATGCCCACCCCCTGCCGCCAGGCGGTGCCGGTGACGGTGACCCGGCCCGCCGGGACCTGCTCGAACCCGCCGGGGCTGGTGATCTGCGACTGCAGCTTGATCGGTGCCCGCTCGGCGTAGCCCCGCGGAACCCAGTAGGCCTTCTTCTGGGCGAAGGTGGTCAGCTCGATGTCGGTGATCCACTTGGTGGCCGAGGCGTAGCCGTACACACCCGGCACCAGCATCCGCACCGGGAAGCCGTGCTCCACCGGCAGCGGCTGGCCGTTCATGTTCACGGCGAGCATCGCCCCACGGTCGGGCTCGAGGACCGTGGCCAGCGGGGTGCCCGCCGAGTACCCACCGATGGCGGTGGACAGCAGCTGGTCGGCGCCGGCCTGCACCCCGGCCTCCAGCAGCAGGTCGCGCAGCGACACCCCGACCCAGGCGGCCGACCCCACCAGGTCCCCACCCACCTCGTTGGACACGCAGGTGAGCGTCACGCGCCGCTCCTCCAGCGGCCGGCTGACCAGCTCGTCGAAGCTGAGCGTGATCTCGCGATCGACCATCCCGTGGATGCGCAGCGACCAGTCCCGGGCCGAGACCTGGGGCGGCGAGAGCGCGGTGTCCACCCGGTAGAAGGTGTCGTTGCTGGTGGTGAAGGGCAGGCCGCCGTCGGCGACGAAGTCCACCCCGGCGGGCAGCGGGGGCAGCGGCTGGGCAGCCGCGCGGGTCCCCACCACCGACGCGTCCACCTTCGACAGCACCGCCTGCCCGCCGAGTCCGGCCACGCCAGCGCCGACGGCGACCGCGGCCGAGGTGCCCAGGAAGCTGCGCCGGGACACCTCCGCGCCGTCTTCGCGCACGGCGGGCGCGGCCGCCGCCCGCAGCAGGGTGAGGAGCACGGACACCGCGACCACCGCAGCCACCAGCGCAGAGAGCACGCCCACCCGCGCGGTGTCCGGTCGGTCGAGCACGGCCAGCGCGCCGACCACCCCGAGCGCGACCAGCACGGCCACCCCGGCCGCCACCCGCACCCGGGTGAGCAGGCCGGCGACCGCGCCCACCAGCAGCAGCACGATCCCCATGCCGACGAGCAGGGCCTTCTTGTCGTTGCTGCCGAACTGCTCGATCGCGAAGGACTTGGCCCACTCCGGCGTGCGGTCGATCGCCGCGTTGCCCACCGCGAGGTAGGGAGAGGACTCCGGGTCGACGAGCCCGGCGAACAGGTGGGCGACGGCGAGCGCCGCCACCACCGCCAGCACGCCAGCGACGGCGGCCACGGCGGCGACGAGGGCCGGGCGACGGGGGCGCACGGACGGCGAGCGGCCAGGCGTGCTCGGCCCAGCTGAGGTGGGCGCGGGTGAGGTCATGCTGCGGGTTCGCACTGGGACGCTCACCCGGTTCAGCGCCGCAGGTCAGGCGGGCCGGGGCTAGGGCGCGCCGGCCTCCGGGTGCCCGGTGGCCGCCGCGAGGTCGCGGCGCAGCCGGGGCTCGTCCACGTCGAAATAGCTGTGCTCACGCCCGTCCAGCAGCACCACCGGCAGCCGGTCTCCGTACTCGGCGCGCAGCTCGGGCTGGGTTGTCGCCGCCTCGTCGACGTCCACCGCGCTCCACGGCAGCCCGAAGTCGGCGCACACCGCCGCCAGCTCCTCGGCCGCCGTGGTGCACGCCGAGCACCCCTGCCGCGTGAGCAGCTCCACTCGCACCATCAGCCACCTTCTCCTGCCGCCCGAGGCGGCCCCACCGTCGCGTCCTGACGCCATCCAGTGAACACGCCGCGAACCGCAGGGCGAGCCCCGGGCTGCAGCCGCGGAAGAGCCACCACCGGTGTCCCAGGGAGGCGTCTTGTACCACCTGATCGTGACGGGCGGATGAAGGCGATGGACATCACCGCTATGATTCTGCCCACGCCCGTTGGATCGGTCGCGGGAGACCGCGGCGCGGACAAGGTGCACGTCGGTGGCAGCGACGGACCGTTGCAGACAGGGGAGCAGGTGGAGCAGGTGTCCTCACTCGGCAGCAGCACTCGGGCAGGACGGGTCACCGACACGGTCGACGTGCAGGGTGGCCTGTCCGCATGAGCAGCACAGCAGCGTCGCTCGCGGTCACGTCCACGCACGGCGAGGACACCGGCGAGCCGGGGGCTGACCTGCGCTTCGTGTCCCCGCCCGACGAGTCCGTCGCAGCTGTGGCGGTGGAGATCGTCGCGGCCCCAACGGTTCTCGATCTGCCTCTGGTGCTGGTGCCGCAAGCGGCCCCCGACGTGGCTGCCACCGCGGGAGTGCTGGCGGACATCGACCGGCGGACCACCACCGCCCCGCTGCTCGGCGCCCGCCCGGAGCGCACGCCCGAGGAGGAGGAGCAGGTCCTCGCCACCTGGGAGCTGGTGCGAGCCGCCCAGGCCGGTGACACCGATGCTTTTGGCCAGCTCTACGACCGCTACGTCGACATCGTGTTCCGCTACGTGCTGTTCCGGGTGAACGACCGCACCCTGGCCGAGGACCTCACCAGCGAGACCTTTCTCCGCGCCCTCCGCCGAATTGCCTCGATCACCTATCAGGGCAAGGACGTGGGGGCGTGGTTCGTCACCATTGCCCGCAACATCGTTCTCGACTACATGAAGTCGAGTCGGCACCGCCTGGAGTTCAGCACCGCGGAGATCTTGGACTCCGACAGCGCCGATGACCCCGAGGACGAGGTCATCACGGCGAGCATCGTGGCCGAGCTGCTGGACTGCGTGCGCCAGCTCGGCGACGACCAGCGCGAGTGCATCGTCCTGCGGTTCCTGCAGGGGATGTCGGTCTCGGAGACGGCTGCGGCCATGGGTCGCAACGAGGGCGCGGTCAAGGCGCTGCAGCATCGCGCCGTGCGCCGGCTGGCCAAGCTCGTGCCCGACACCTTGCGCTGACCCACCGGCAAAGTGTCTTTTACCTTTCGTAACACCTTTCTTCTGGTGATCCCGCTCAACGGAAAGTGACGGCCGTCCCCGTATCTGTTGCACAGGGCGCTCGTTTTCTCTGTGAAGGTGCGAGGAACCATTACCTGGTTGCCCGATCGGCTGCTTGGTGGGGTCCACAGCACGCGAGGAAAGCGTCAGCCGTGCGAGAGGGAGCGAGGTCAGGCGTGTGGCCTGAACGCGAGATTCTCAACGAACACCAGCTGCGGCTCGTGCCGACTGCGTCCGAGGACACGGTGGTGGCCGCGCTGGTCGCCGCCGGCCCGGCTCTCGACCCGTCCCGTGCCGCCCGCTCCCGCATGCAGCGCCGGTTGCTCGCCGCCCTGCGCACCGCTGACCGCACCGGCGCGGACCGCACCGCCAGCGAGTCGCTCCGGCTCGCGGTCTCGCACTAGCAACCCCGGGCGGGGGGGCTGGCCCCGTGCCGCTCCTCCCCCGCAGCCGCCCGCGCGCCCTTCCCGCCACTCAGCCGGTCTCGTTGACACGGCCCTCTGGCGCTGTGCGGCGACGGCTAAGGTGGGTGCACGCGGTCGCTCGTCGCCCGAGCACTGCCCGGACGTTCGCTCGGCGACGTTCCCCGTGGTCGGAGCAGAGGGAGTCGGGAGGTGCGCTTGCCTCGAGAGAACAGACGGTTCGGCCGTGCCGTTCCCAGTCCCGCGCAGATTCGTGCGGCCATCGCCGGGGAGGCCAGCGCGACTGCCGGGCTCAAGGCGGCCAGGCGCGCCCGGGCCGTCAGCGCTGCGGAGCCTCCGGACGCAGCGGCAGGCCTCGAGCTCGGCTCCGGCCAGGACACACCCGACACGCCGGTCCCCGATCCCCCGCCGCCGGTTCCCCGGGACCTCACCGCGGCCGCCTTCTTCGACGTCGACAACACCATGGTGATCGGCGCCAGCATCCTGCACTTCGCGCGGGGGCTGGCCGCACGCAAGTACTTCACCGCCGGCGACGTGATGGGCTTCGCCTGGCACCAGGTCCGCTTTCGGGTCAGCGGCAAGGAGCACGTCGCCTCGGTGGCCAGCGGCCGCGAGCAGGCGCTGTCGTTCGTGGCCGGACGGGAGACCGCCGAGATCCGCCGCCTCGGCGAGGAGATCTACGACGAGCTCATCGCCGACAAGATCTGGACCGGAACTCGGGCGCTGGCACAGCTGCACCTGGACGCCGGCCAACAGGTCTGGCTGGTCACCGCCACCCCCGTCGAGCTGGCCGAGATCATCGCCCGCCGCCTCGGCCTCACTGGAGCGCTGGGCACCGTGGCCGAGAGCGAGGGCGGCAAGTTCACCGGTCGCCTGGTGGGCGACATCCTGCACGGCACGGCCAAGGCGCAGGCGGTGCGCTCCCTGGCCGCCCGCGAGGGCCTGGACCTGCGTCGGTGCACCGCCTACTCCGACAGCCACAACGACGTGCCCATGCTGTCGGTGGTGGGCAACGCGGTGGCGGTCAACCCCGACCAGGACCTCCGCGAGGTGGCCAAGGCCCGCGGCTGGCAGATCCGGGACTTCCGCACCGGCCGCAAGGCCGCCAAGATCGGCGTCCCCTCGCTGCTGGGCGCCGGCGCCGTGGCCGGCGCCGTGGCGGCCGGGATGAGCCACCGCCGCGGCGCCTGAGCGCAGCCGAGCGGCCGTCGGCCCGAGGTCGACTCAGCCCAGGAACACGTTGCGCCGCTGGGAGAGCAGCCGGTAGAGCGTCTGCTGGATGGTGTCGCGCACCTGGTCGGCCAGGTCGAAGACCATCATCGGGTCCTCGGCCGCCGCCGGGCCGATCGACGCCGTGTCGATCGGCTCGCCGAACTCGATGTACCACTTGGTGGGCAGCGGCAACAGCCCGAGCGCACCCAGGTGTGGAAACAGCGGCGTCACCGGGAAGTAGGGCAGCCCCAGCGCCTTGGCCGCCACCGTGAGGTCGCCGATCTTGGGGTAGATCTCCTCAGCACCGACGATCGAGCAGGGGATGATCGGCGCCCCCGCTCGCAGAGCCGACGCGACGAAGCCGCCGCGGCCGAAGCGCTGCAGCCGGTAGCGCTCGGAAAAGGGCTTGCCGATGCCCTTGAAGCCCTCGGGCCACACCGCCGCCAGCTCGCCGGTCTCCAGCAGCCGCTGTGCGTCCGCGGCGCAGGCCAGCGTGTGCCCGGCCTTGCGGGCCAGCGAGCCCAGCACCGGCGTCTCGAACAACAGGTCGGCGCCCAGCATCCGCAGCGGGCGGTGGGCGGGATGGTGGTCGTGCAGAGCCACCGCGGTCATCAGGGCGTCCAGCGGAATGACCCCGGAGTGGTTGGCCACCACCAAGGCGCTGCCGGTGTCGGGGACGTTGTGCAGCCCGGTGACGCTGACCCGGAACCAGGAGTCGAACAGCGGCCGCAGCGCGGGCACCAGCACGTGGTCGTTGAGGTCGGGGTCGAAGCCGAACTCGTCGACCGGGTAGGCCCCGTCCAGCCGGCGCCGCAGGAAGGCAGCCACGCCCGCGAGGTGCCCGGCCAACCCACCGGCAGGCTCGCTCCCCACTCCGTCGGCGTCGCGGTCCGCCCCGTGCGCGGGCCCCGCGTCGTGGTGCAGCGGAATCACCTTGGCGCTCATCTCAGCAGTCCCCCCACCGTCGTTGCTCCCGCGGTCAAGGTTCGCACAACGGGCTGGTCGGTGAGCGGACGCAGTCCCTGCGCGCGCAGGAAGCTGTCGTAGGCGTCGGCAGTGCTCCACCGCGGACGGAAGCCCAAAGCCCCCCGCACCCGGCTGGTGTCCAGCACACGGCCGTAGGTCAGCAGCGCCACCTGTGCAGCCGAGAAGCTCACTCGTCGGGTACCGCGCAGCACCCGGCCCACCGGGGCCAGCGCGGGCACCGGCAGCGGCAGCGGCACGCGTCCGGCCCGGCGCACCGCCTGCGACAGCGTCAGCACCCCGTCAGCGGCCACGTTGAACACCCCGGGCACGCCGACCGCGGTGGCCAGCTCCAGCGCCGCCAGGGCGTCGTCGGAGTGCAGCATCTGCAGCCGGGCGTCGAAGCCCAGCGGGGTGGGCACCACGGGCATGGTGAGGTGCTCCGTCAACGGGCCTCGCACCTGCGGGCCGACCAGGTCCGCCAGGCGCAGCACGCTCACGGCCACGTCGGTGCGCCGGCGGGCGAAGGTGCGCACGCAGCTCTCCACCTCGACGGCGTCGGCGGCACCGCGGCTGACCACGGAGTGGGCCGGCTCGTCCTCGCCGAACAGAGCGGGATCGCGCGGCCCGGCGCCGTAGACGGCGGCGGAGGACACCACCACCAGCCGGCGCACCCGCGGTGCGTGCTGGCAGGCCGCGAGCAGCTGCAGGGTGCCCAGCACGTCCAGGCGGGCGCCGCTGCGCTCGTAGCCGGGGCGCTGCGGGCCCTTGTGCACCCCGGCGTGCACCACGGTGTCCACCTCGGCCTGCTCGAGCAGCGTGACCAGCGCGTGGTCACCCAGGTCGGCCTGGTGGAACTCGCTGCGGCCCAGGGACCGCCGGTGTGGGCGCACCGCGTCCACCGCGATGACGCGCTGCACCGACTCGCGGTGGGCGAGCCGGGTGGCCAGCTGGGACGCGAGAAAACCGCTGCCGCCGGTGACCAGCACCACGCGGGGCGGCTCGGCCGGCGCGCTCACCCCCGCACTCCGGCCGGAGGCGCAAGACAGCCCGCCACCGGAGGTGCGGGGTGCTGGGCGACCAGCACTGCACGGGGTGACGGGCTGCGCCGCACGCGAAGTCGCGTAGGGCTACTTGCCGAGCTTGCGGCGCTGCACACGGGTCTTGCGCAGCAGCTTGCGGTGCTTCTTCTTCGACATCCGCTTGCGTCGCTTCTTGATCACTGAACCCATGTGGGTATGTCCTCGCCGTCTGTAGGTAGTTCGTTCGAGCCTGTCAGGTGCACGGGCGGTTGAGCTCAGGCGCCAACACAGCACCAACTGCGCAACACCTTACTAGGCCCTGGCGCTTCGCCTGACCACGGTATCCGCTCGGGTCCCTGCCGGCACGGTCAGCCCGCGTCGAAGTAGGACGTCTCCAGGTAGGCGTGAACTGCTGCGGCGCGCACCCGGAAGGACCGACCCACCCGCACGGCGGGCAGCTCGCCGCTGTGCACCAGGCGGTACACGGTCATCTTGGACACCCGCATCACCTTGGCCACCTCGGCCACGGTGAGGAACTGGGTGTCGGCCAGCGCGGCGGGCCCGTCGCCGGAACCCCCGATCGGGCTCGTGCTTCGAGAAGGGCCCACACCTTCGGGGCCGGATCGTTCTGCAGACATGGTTACCGACTTCCGGCACGTGTCGCGCCGTCGGGCTTCCCCTCCGACGGAACGGGACACGCACGTGCTTGTCCGAGCCTAGCGGGACGGCTGGGGTTTGTGGGATGAGTGTGGTCAGGACTTCGAGGGTGCGCCGAGCTGCACGGAGCGGTCGCGTGCCGCCTCGACCGCCGCGTACATCGCAGCTCGCACCCCATGGTCCTCCAGTGCGCGGACTCCGGCAGCGGTGGTGCCTCCCGGGGAGGAGACGCCCTCGCGCAGCAGCACCGGGTGGGTGCCGGTCTCGCGCAGCACGGTGCTCGCGCCCAGGGCCGACTGGGTGGCCAGCTCGGTGGCCACCGCCCGGCTCAGCCCGAGCATGACGCCCGCGTCGACGAGCGCCTCCACCACGAGGTAGAAGTACGCCGGCCCGGAGCCCGACAGCGCGGTGACCGCGTCCTGCTGGCTCTCCGGCACTCGCACCACCCGGCCCACCGCGCTCATCAGCTCCTCGGCGAGGTCCAGGTGCGCCTCGGTGGCGGCCCGGCCCGGCGACAGCGCGCTCATCGCCTGGCCGACCACCATCGGGGCGTTGGGCATCACCCGCACCACCGGGGTGCCGGCAGGCAGCTGCCCCTCGAAGGTGGTGGTGGGCAGCCCGGCGCACAGCGACACCACGAGGGTGGTGGGGTCGATCCCGGCCAGCTCGCCCAGCAGGGCGTCCACGTCCTGCGGCTTGACCGCGACGAACAGCACGTCGGCGTGCGCAGCGGCCTCGATCGGCGTGACGGCCCGCACGCCGTGGCGCGCCTCGAGCTCGGCAGCCCGCTCGGCGTAGCGCTCGGTGAACACCAGGTCGTCGGGAGCACGACCCGCCCGCAGCAGCCCGGCCAGCAGGGCCTCACCGATCGTTCCCGCACCCAGCACCGCAACCCTCGTCATGGCTGCCATGGTGTCATGCGCGGGTGGTGCGTCAGCGGCCTGGCAGCGGCGCAGCGGGAGCTGGCGCCATCGCCAGCTGGCGGGCCTGGCAGACCATCGTTCCCTTGGAGTCGATCACCACCGCGTCGCCGTCGAACCAGGTGCCGCCCACCACGCTGGTGCTCATCTCCACCCGCAGCCAGCCGGGCGCGGGCTGCGCGCGCAGCAGCGCGGTGAGCTGGACGGTGGGTGCCCAGCCCTGCCGGCCCAGGTTGAGGGTGACCGGCGGCGCGACGTCGCCGGCCATCAGCGCGAACAACGCGTCCGGGTCCTCGCCGGTGGGGCGCACCCAGAGCCGGATCACCGGGTCGCTGGCCACCTCGCCGCGCAGGTACGCGGCGGTCGTCGGGTCCACCCGCATCTCGCAGGCCTTGGACACGTTCACGATGTCGCCCATCGGGTGGGCGCGGACGTCGATGGTGTCCGACGGCGGATCCACCGGCAGCTCCTGCAGCGGGTGCGCCCGCTCGAACGGACCGGCGCCGGTCTCGGCCGGGCCCAGGGTCACCACCACCTGCACCGCGGTGCGCGCCCCCTGGCGCAGCTGCACCTCCACCAGCGACACGGTGCGGCCGCGCTTGGTCACCACGGCCCGCAGCTGCACCGCACCGGGGTCGGGCGGGCTGAGGAAGCTCGCGGACACCGCCAGCGGCTCCACCCCGGCCACGCCCAGCGCCTGCTCGGCGGCGTGGGCGCACAGGGCGAGCAGCAGGCCGCCGTGGGCCTTGGGTCCGATCGTCCAGAGCTCGCCGAGCTGGGCGTGGAACAGCTGCACGTCAGGGTTGTCGCTGGGGTCGGCCGTCAGCTCGAGGGCGGCGCGAAACGGTGCGTTCATGCCCCATCCCTATCACTGCCGCCCGCGCCACCGGCGTCGTGGGCCGCAGTGAGGCTGAGCCCCGGAGTCAGCGCTTGAGGTGGCGGCGCGCGAAGGCGAGCGCCTCGGCGAGCATCGCGGCCCGGTCGCGCCGGGTGCGGGCGGACTGGGAGTTGATCTCCAGCACGGCCACACCGTCGAACCCGGTGGCGGCCAGCGTCTCGCAGACGTGGGCGCACGGCTGGCTGCCGTAGCCCGGCACCAGGTGCTGGTCCACGGCGGCGCCGTCCCCGTCGGCCAGGTGCAGGTGCGCCAGCCGCGAGCCCATCCTGGTGGCCATGGCCACGGCGTCGGTGCCCGCCGTCGCGGTGTGCGAGAGGTCCAGGGTGTAGTGCGGGTACCCCACCTCGGTGGGGTCGATGGACGGCGAGAACGCGGAGATGGACGGGCCCGGCCCGCCCCCGCGGCGAGCCAGCCGCTCGGCACCGGAGGCACCGGCACCGAAGAAGCGGTCGGTGCGCAGCGGGAACATGTTCTCCACCGCCACCACGAGGTCGCTGCGCTCCTCGAGCTCGGCGACCTGGTCGGCGAAGCCGTCGGCGTAGCGGCGCTGCCAGCGGAACGGCGGGTGCACCACCACGGTGCTGGCACCCAGCACGGCCGCGGTGTCCACCGCCCGGTCCAGCCGCGCCACCGGGTCGGAGCCCCACACCCGCTGGGTGATGAGCAGACAGGGAGCGTGCACGGCCAGGACCGGCACGCCGTACCGACGGATCAGCCGGCCCACCGCGGCGGGGTCCTGGCTGACCGGGTCGGTCCACACCATCAGCTCGACGCCGTCGTAGCCCAGGTCGGCGGCCAGCTCGAAGCCGCTCTCCACCGACTCGGGGTAGACCGAGGCCGTGGACAGCGCGATGGGGATGGGCCGCTGCGGCGCGGACCAGCTGCTCTCGGAAGTCATCTGCCAGTCACCTGTCGTCATCCGCCGGCCAGCGTCACCAGGGCGGGGCTCATGGTCACCACGAGACCCACCACGATCGACAGCGGCGTGCTCATGAGATCTTCCCCCCGATGACCGAGCCGGACAACCAGAACGGTACCGGTGGTGGCCACGGCGGCAAGACCAACCGCCGCGAGCGGCCAGGTCTGCCACAGCCAGCGGAACACCAGCCACGCCAGCACCCCCGCCAGCACGGCCAGCGCCAGCTCGGCGCACACCTTCGCGGCACCGGTGGTGGGCGCAGGGGTGGTGGGCGCAGGGGTGGTGGGCACAGCAGCAGCGGCCGGCTCGGCGGTGGTTGCGGGTTCAGCAGCAGGGTCCGGCGCTGGGTCGGGGCGACGGCGGCGTCCGCCTGGCGCGACCGGGGCACGGCCGTTGCGAGCCAGGAGCTCGGCGACCGTCACCGCCGACGTCGGCTCCTGCTCGTGCGTCCCCCCGGCGCGCGTCACAGCCCGTTCTCAGCCCGGTCCAGTCGACGCAGCACCATGCCCTCGCGCAGCGCCCAGGGGCAGATCTCCAGCTCCTCGAGCTGCAGCGCCCGCATGGCCGCCTCGGCCACCAGCGCCCCGGCCACCAGCTGGTAGGACCGGGAGCGGCTCACGCCGTCGACCTCGGCGAGGTCGGCGCCGGACATCCGGGTGATCAGCGGGACCAGCTGGTGCAGGCCCTCCGCGGTGAGCACCCGGCGGACCCGCGGCCCGGCTGCCGACGGGGCGGCTCCGGTGAGGCGGGCCAGCGAGCGGAACGTCTTGGAGGTGGCCACCGCCTTGTCGGGACGGCCCTGGTCGTTGAGCTCCTTGGCGGTGCTGCGCAGCTCGGAGTCCAGCCACTCGCGCAGCGACTCCACCTCGGCCCGCGTGGGCGGGTCCTGTCGCAGGTGGTCCACGGTGAGCCGCCCGGCACCCAGCGGCAGCGACAGCGCCAGGTCGGGCACCTCGTCGATGCCCAGCGCCAGCTCCAGCGACCCGCCGCCGATGTCCAGGCCGAGGATGCGCCCGGCGCTCCAGCCGCACCAGCGGCGCACGGCGAGGAAGGTCAGCCGCGCCTCGTCCGGTCCGGACAGGACCTGCAGCGACACCCCGGTGCGGTCCCGGACGGCGTCCAGCACCTCGATGCTGTTGCCCGCGTCGCGCACGGCGGAGGTGGCGAAGGCCATCATCTCCTCGCAGCGCGAGGTCTCGGCCACGGCCGCGGACTCGCTGACGGCCGCGCAGAGCCGGTCGACGCCGTCGCGGGAGATGTGCCCGGAGCTGTCCAGGTACTCGATGAGCCGCAAGTTCGTCTTGGTCGAGCTCATCGGCGTGGGATGGGCGCCACGATGGGCATCCACCACCTGAAGGTGCACAGTGTTCGAGCCGACGTCCAGCACCCCTAATCGCACGGGCCACACGGTAGCCGGTCTACCGTCGGGTGCTGTGACCGCCAGTGCTGAAGTGGCCTCGGGCTTCCCCCGGGAGTGGGTGGAGCTCACCGATCCGGACGATCCCGAGCACCAGGTTCGGGCTGACCTGACCTGGCTGTTGTCGTCCTGGACCTGCGTGTTCGGCACCCCCGCCTGCCAGGGCACGGTGGCGGGGCGGCCCGACGACGGCTGCTGCTCGCACGGCGCGTTCCTCAGCGACGCCGACGACCGCGACCGGCTCGCCGCAGCGGTGGCCGAGCTGACCGAGCAGGACTGGCAGCTGCACCGCGAGGGCCTGGGGCCGCAGGGCTACCTGGAGGATGACGACCTCGACGACGAGCCGGCGCTGCGCACCCGCCGCACCGACGGCGCGTGTGTGTTCCTCAACCGACCCGGATTCGCCGGTGGCCCCGGGTGCGCGCTGCACCAGCTGGCGCTGCGCCAGGGCCGCCCGCCCATGGAGACCAAGCCCGACGTCTGCTGGCAGCTGCCGATCCGCCGGACCGAGGAGTGGGTGACGCTGGCCGACGGTGCCCAGGTGCTGCAGACCACCGTCGGGGAGTACGACCGGCGCGGCTGGGGCGAGGGTGGGGCCGACCTGCACTGGTGGTGCACCAGCTCCCCCGACGCCCACGTCGGCACCGAGGCGGTGTGGCAGTCCTACCGGCTGGAGCTGATCGGGCTGCTGGGCGCGAGCGTGTACGACGTGCTGGCCGACCTCTGCCGCCGCCGCGCCGGGCTCGGGCTGGTGGCGGTGCACCCGGCCACCAGCACGGCCCAGGACCGGCCGCCCCGCACCGGCTAGGACTGCAGCTTGTAGCCCAGCCCGCGCACGGTGAGCAGGTGCACCGGGTGGGCGGGGTCGGGCTCGATCTTGGCGCGCAGCCGCTTGACGTGGACGTCCAGGGTCTTGGTGTCGCCCACGTAGTCCGCGCCCCACACCCGCTCGATCAGCTGCCCGCGGGTCAGCACGCGGCCGGCGTTGCGCAGCAGGTACTCCAGCAGGTCGAACTCCTTGAGCGGCAGCGACACCTCCTGCTCCCCCACGTGCACGGTGTGCCGGTCGACGTCCATCCGCACCGGCCCGGCCCGCAGCACCGGCTCGCCCAGTGGCTCCGGCTCGGGCTCGGTGCCGCGGCGCAGCACCGCGCGGATGCGCGCGATCAGCTCGCGGGCGGAGTAGGGCTTGGTCACGTAGTCGTCGGCGCCGATCTCCAGCCCGACCACCTTGTCGATCTCGCTGTCCTTGGCGGTCACCATGATCACCGGGACCCTGGAGCGCTGGCGCAGCTGCTTGCACACGTCGGTGCCGCTCATCCCGGGCAGCATCACGTCCAGCAGCACGATGTCGGCGCCGTGCCGGTCGAACTCGGTCAGCGCGGCCGGGCCGTCGCCGGTCACCACGGCCTCGAACCCCTCCTTGCGGAGCAGGAAGGCCAGCGGCTCGGCCAGCGACTCCTCGTCCTCCACGATCAGCACCCTGGTCACTGCGGCTCCTGTCCCGGTGCGTCGTCCCTGTGCGGCTCCGGCGCGGGCCGCGCCGGAGCCTCCTGGTCTGGTCCACTGTGCGCGCCAGGAGCGGGTCCGTCGTCCTCCACGCGCGCGGGCAGGCGCAGGGTGAACGTCGACCCGGTGCCCGGCCGGCTCCACAACCGCACGTCGCCGTTGTGGTTGGCGGCCACGTGCTTGACGATGGCCAGGCCCAGCCCGGTGCCGCCGGTGGCCCGCGAGCGGCCCGGGTCCACCCGGAAGAACCGCTCGAACACCCGCTCGTGCAGGTCCGGCGGGATGCCCACGCCGCGGTCGGTGACGCTCACCTCCACGCGCCCCTCGCGCAGGGCACGGCTCACCGAGACCGCTCGTCCCGGCGGGGAGTAGGAGATGGCGTTCTCCACCAGGTTGGTCAGCGCGGTGAGCAGCAGCCGGCGATCACCCGAGACCTCCAGCCCCCGGGGCGCGTCGGCGGTCACCTCGATGCCGGCCGCCTCCGCGCTCAGGCGGGTGCGCTCGAGCACCTCAGCGACCAGCGCGTCGACGTCGACGATCTCCAGGCCCGGCAGCCGCTCCGCACCCTGGAGCCGGGACAGCTCGATCAGCTCGGTGACCAGCGCGCCCAGCCGACGGGCCTCGTGGTGCAGCCGGCCGCCGAAGTGCCGGACCGCCTCGGGGTCATCGGCCGACTCCAGCAGCGCCTCCGCCTGCAGCGCCATCGCTCCCACCGGCGTCTTGAGCTCGTGGCTGACGTTGGCCACGAAGTCGCGGCGGGCGGCCTCCAGGCGCACCTGCTCGCTCTCGTCGTTGGCGTCGATCACCACGAACCGGCGACCGGAGTCGGTGAGCAGGCGCTCGCGCAGGTGCACCGTCATCGGGGTGCGGCGCAGGTGCGTCTCCGGCCAGGAGAGGTCGAGCTCGGTGGTGCGGCCGTGCTCGAGCACCGTGCGGGCGGCCGCGGCGACGGAGGGCTCGAGGCGGCGGTTGACCACCACCCCGAGCTGCTCGGCCCGCGGGTTGTGCAGCAGCACGTCACCGAAGTGGTCGACGACGGCGATGCCGGTGAGCGAGGACTCGAACACCTGCTGGAGCACCTCGCGGACGGTGATCCCCGCCGCGGCCACCCGGCGCTGCTCCTGCCGGCGCAGGCCCAGCATCACCAGCACGCCGAGCAGCCCGCCCAGCACGGCGGCACCGACCGCGAGCAGCACGGCACTGAGCACGGTCACAGGCGGATCGTACGTTCCGGCGAGGAGCGCTCAGCACCACCCAGAGTCACCACAGGTCCCTGTCCAGGGCCTTGATGGCGTACGTGCACGCACTGTTCACCTGCTGTTCGACCGACCGTCAACCAGTGCTCGGTGCTAGCCGGCCTTGCCCTGGTTGGCCACTGCCGCCGCACCCGCGGCGGCCGCCTCGGGGTCGAGGTACTCCCCGCCCGGCACCACCGGCTTGAGGTCGGCGTCGAGGTCGTAGCGCAGCGGGATGCCGGTGGGGATGTTCAGCCCGGCGATGTCGTCGTCGGAGATCCCGTCCAGGTGCTTGACCAGCGCACGCAGGGAGTTGCCGTGCGCGGCGACGAGCACCGTCCTGCCCGCCCGCAGGTCCGGCACGATGGCCGACTCCCAGTAGGGCAGCAGCCGGGCGACGACGTCGGCCAGGCACTCCGTCAGCGGGCCGCCGTCGATGTCGGCGTAGCGCGGGTCGGTGTCCTGGCTGTACTCGCTGCCCGCGGCGATGGGCGGCGGAGGGGTGTCGTAGCTGCGGCGCCAGAGCATGAACTGCTCCTCGCCGAACTCGTCCTTGGTCTCCTGCTTGTTCTTGCCCTGCAGGGCGCCGTAGTGGCGCTCGTTCAGGCGCCAGTCCCGGCGCACCGGGATCCAGTGCCGGTCGGCCGTGTCCAGCGCCAGCGCGGCGGTGGTGATGGCACGCCGCAGCAGCGAGGTGTGCAGCACGTCGGGCAGCAGGTCGTGCTCGGTGAGCAGCTCCCCGCCACGCACGGCCTCCGCGCGGCCCTTGTCGGTGAGCGGGACGTCCACCCAGCCGGTGAACTGCCCGGAGGCGTTCCACGTGCTCTCACCGTGGCGTAGCAGGACAAGGGTTCCGGTACTCGCTGGCGCGCTCATGCCCACATCTTGACAGACGGCGCGGGCCCACCGATCCGTGGACCGGTGGGCCTGCGCCGAGCCGAAGCGGGGGCCGGTGCCTCAGACCGCGGCCTGCTTGGCGCGCAGGTCCTTGCGCAGGATCTTGCCCGCCGCCGACTTCGGGATGGCCTCCAGGAACTCCACCTGGCGCAC